>JBBAUO010000027.1:11989-56269 GCA_040398185.1 Microcystaceae cyanobacterium
CTGAAACAAAGGGAAGAGTGGAAATTAGAGGGTAAAGAGGAAGGTCGCCAAGAAGGTCGCCAAGAAGAGGCGGCTAGTCTAGTTTTACGGCTGCTTACACGACGTTTTGGCGAAATCCACCAGAATTTAGCCCAACAAGTCCGCGAACTCCCCATAGACGATCTGGAAGCCCTCGGTGAAGCCCTCCTTGACTTTCAGAGCCTATCGGATCTGGTCAACTGGCTAGGACATTGAGAGAACAAAAGAAGGGAAAAACTTCCCCCCACTCTATCTTGAACCCGTTCTGCCTTGGGCGGCTCCTTATAGCGGGCAAAATCGAGAGAAATATTAAGATTTATTAAGAATACTTGACTTTAGGAGCGGGAGTGGGTATGCCCTGAGTGCTTGATCTTAATTTTCCTATTAAATTAGAGGAATTTTAACTTGAACACACCTAACTTTGTCACAGTATTATCCGGGGTAGCTCTTGCAACTTCAGGAATGGTTTTCGGTTTATGTCTCCCGTCTAGTGCTGCCCAGCTATAGAATTGGAGTTATAGTGGCGGTGGATCTATCGGAGGTAACGGGACTTTTACGACGGATGACAGACCTAGTCCGTATATAATCACTGACATCACGGGAACTTCGGAGGGGAATACTATTACATCCCTAATGCCTGTAGGTACTGATTTCGGTGGACCCTCATATACGGATAATGAACTCTTAGCATATGTCCCACAACTTACGGAGGGTGGGATTGGTTACGAGTCAGTTACCTCGTCAGGGTTTTCTATCTTCAACATATACTTCGACACCAAGTCAGCTGATTATGTTTTGTTCTGGATTCGATTTTCCCCCGCGGGAGAATTTCGTTTTCCCGTGAATTTTACTGCAACACTGGCCCAGGAACCCTCAACAACTCCAGAACCCTCTAGTCTTCTCAGTTTTATCGCCCTAGGGGGATTAGTGCGCTTGTGGTGCTGTTCGCGGAGCTAGGAAATAAACTGCACAAGGGAGAGGGGGAGCGGGTTTCCTCCTCCCGATAGTAATGGAGTAATCTATTTTTGCGAAGTACAATTTCAAAAAAAAAATCTTCTGTATGAACGAGTATTTGGTGAATCACTCTTATACTTTTACCGCAACCGGGAACTCTACTCGGACTGGCAAGCCGTTATCATCTATCCAAACCGTAGCATTGAGCAAAGTGACACCCATCCCTACCGCGCTCTCCTCAATTGCGATCAAGTCCATCGAGTATATCTGAACGAATTAGGTCAAATCCAACAATTGCCCCTAGGAGTTGCCTTGATGGTACTGACTACCTTAGAAGAAGAGCAAGCACCAGAAGAAGCCCGAGCTTTACTAGCACGAACCCAACAAGAAATTCCAGAGCCAGAGGCAAGTCGTAACCTAATAGAAATAATTGCCACTATTATGGTGTATAGGTTTACTAACTTAAGTCGGCAGGAGGTTGACGCAATGCTAGGACTACAATTGTCGGATACAAGGGTTTATCGTGAAGCCAAGGAAGAAGGTCGCCAAGAAGGAGAATCTGCGTTGATTTTACGCCTGTTGAAACGCCGTATTGGTTCGGTAGATGAAGCTTTAGCGACCCAGATTCAAGGTTTAGCGATCGAGCAATTAGAGGCCTTGGGTGAGGCGTTGTTAGATTTTACGGAGTTAAACGATCTAGTGCTTTGGCTAAATCGCCAGTAAGCCTCGGAATGTAAATGTTAAAAACCTATACCTGTAAAGATGGGAAGACGGTCACTTGCCTAGAAAGATATCGGGAAAAGTAAGGTACAGCCCACTTTGGAACCGTTAACTGTACCTGAATTGACTTAAGAATTACTTTCGAGTTGAGCCGTTTTTACCTTCAGGTCTAAAACCTTGTCGCCCCGTTGTAGAGTGATATCAATGCTCTCGTTAATACCCACGGACTCCACCAAAGCCTGTAATTGACTACCATCAATTATCTTTTCTTCATTGGCTTGGAGAATTACATCCCCTGCGCGAATCCCTGCTTTTTGGGCGGGGGTATTGGGGAGAACTTTGACGACTAAAACCCCATTGACTTCGGGAATTGTGAAGGGAGAATTAGGATTGTCGTTATTTTCCTGGGCTATTTCTGGGGTAATTCCAACCATCTGTACCCCAATATAAGGGTGGGGTACTCGTTCCCCCGCAGCAAGGGTAGTTTCTAGGGCTTTGGCTTTATTGATGGGGATAGCAAAACCGATACCCATGGCATCAGCACGGATGGCGGTATTAATGCCAATCACTTCCCCCTGGGAATTTAAAAGCGGTCCGCCAGAATTACCTGGGTTGATCGCGGCATCGGTTTGAATAAAGTCTAGGCGCTTATCGGGAATGCCCGCAGAGGCGGCCGATCGCCCAATGGTACTGACAATCCCTAGGGTGACAGTATTATCCAAACCCACGGGATTACCTACAGCGATCGCCCAATCCCCCACTTGGATTTGTGCCGAATCTCCTAAGGGTGCGACGGGTAAACTTTCACCCCTGGGGTCAATTTTTACCACGGCTAAATCTGTGACTTCGTCGGTACCCCGTACTACGCCATTAAAAGCTCGACCATCCTTGAGTGTAACCGTTACCTTATCGGCATTATCGACTACATGGGCATTGGTCAAAATGACCCCACTGGCATCTATAATAAAGCCTGAACCTTGCCCTGCAATCCTTTGTTTTGCGGGGGAGCGTTCGGAAAAATCCCCTAACAAGTCTCGCAGAAAAGGATCATCAAAAAGAGGGTCCCCCTGGCGAGTTACTACTGTTTCTGTATCAATTCTGACCACAGAGGAGCCAGTGCGGTTAACTGCTGCGGTGACGAAGCTTTGTCCATCGACCGAGAGGGGAATTTTCCCCAGAGTTGGGTTAAGGAGAGGATTGGCAGCCACAGGTAACTCACCCAAATGGGTAAAAAAGAAAAGTGTCCCCAACAAGAGGGTAGTCAAGAAGATAGGAAAACGTTTCTGAGACGACATAGATTAAATAACGAATTTTTTCTATCCTAACAAAGCCCTATTCAAAACTTATAGGAAAAGAAGTGTTAAAAATTGTTGTAGCTTCCCCAATCCCCGATACAATTTAAAGGCCTATAGGAGAAAATTGAACATGGGTGTAGTATTACAAGTTGGCGACCATAGGATCACAGATGAGGGCATTTTTCCCCTCCTAGCTAAGTACGGAATGCTTCCTCAACTCGCTAGGGAAGTTGTCATTGAGCAAGCGATCGCCGATGTAACCTGTACTCCCGAAGAAGAGGAGGCAGCAAGGAATCGTTTCCTGCAACAAAACCAACTGACAACCGAAGAGCAGGTACAAGCCTGGTTAAGTCGTTACGGAATGACTACCCCACAAATGGAGCAGTTGAGTTTAAGGGAGTTAAAGTTAGAAAAATTTAAGCAGGCCACCTGGGGGCATAAACTAGAGGCCTATTTTCTCCAGTGTAAAAGCCAGTTAGATCGGGTTGTTTATTCCTTAATTCGTACGAGAGATCAGGGCATTGCCCAGGAATTATATTTTCGCATCCAAGAAGAAGAAAGTTCCTTTACCCAATTGGCCAAAGACTACTCCCAGGGAGCCGAAGCCCAAACAGGGGGGTTAGTGGGTCCTGTGGAGTTAAATGTTCCCCATCCGCAAATTGCTAAAATGTTGATGTCTAGTAAGCCAGGGCAATTATGGCCGCCTCTCCCTATTGGGGAATGGACAGTGATTCTGCGGTTAGAAAAATTTCTTTCGGCACAATTAGATCCCCCTACTGAACAACGTTTACTTAATGATTTGTTTCAACAATGGCTGATGTCGCAAATGCAGCAACAAATTACCTTTAATCCTGAATCCGAAACCCTATAAAAATTTTTTAAAACTTATATGACCTATACCAAAGTAGATTTTCAACAGTTTTTAAGCCAGATTGATCTTTTGAATCAACTCCCCCAGGAAACCATCGCCGATTTAGCCCACAAAGTTCAACCCTGGCGCTTTCGTATGGGACAAGCTATCCTGATGCGGGGGAAATTGTCTACCCATTTAATTATCCTTTTTGACGGACAAGTCAGGTATTTGGGCTATGATCCCCGGACTCAGATGCCGATTACCTTAGACTTACTCAAACCGGGGGCTTTGTTTGGTTGGGTGGATGTGGTGAGAAATGTCGCCTGTGAGACGGCGATCGCCTCGACGGATGTAACCTGTTTAGCCTTAAAACAAGCAGATTTTTGGGAGTTAATCGCCCAATATCCCCAATTAGAAAACTTTTTCCAAAAGCAATGTTCCCTAATAGAAGTTTTTGATCTGTTGGGAAATCATCTCAATCAACAGGCCTTGGGATTTGCTAATTTAAAAAAACTGGCCTTGAACCTGCAAGAGGGAGCTCAAGTTTACTACCTAGGTTCTGGTGCCCAGGCGATCGCCAACCATCCTCAGCTTAAAAACCAAGAGACAATTTGGCTAAACAGTGGGGATAATCTAGATAACTACAAAGCTGGCAGTATTTTAAATATTGCCTCGGATGTAGACACCCTGACGGTAAACAACGAGCAGCCGGCCCGTCTGATTGGCTTTAACTCCACCGAATTACAGGACTATCTCAACCAAGAGCAAGCCGCCTCTAGTGCCCTATATACCGAAGATAGCGAAGGAGAAATCTATAATCCCATCCCCATGGGAGAGGATGAACATCCCTACGGGAGTTTGGATTCCCTCTCAGTACCAGTACAGCCCCCCAGTACAGTAACAAGTGCTGATTCCAAGAAATCCTATACCTTTGTGGGGGGAAAAACCCCTATTGATGTGGGTGCGGCTTGTTTTCAGATGCTCTGTAAACACTTTAATATGCCCTTTCGTCGGGATTTAATCCGCAAGGTTTTAGCCGATCAGATGGAGCGCACTGGCTCCTTATCCCTACCTTTGTGTGGGGCGATCGCTGAGTTATTAGGACTAAATAGCCAACTAATTAATGTTAAAGCCCCATCCCTAATCTACATCACCCCCCCGGCTCTGGTGAAATGGCAAGATAGCCTCGCCATTATCTATGAAATTAGCCAAAATCATCTACTTATTGCCGTTCCCGACCAGGGTATTCTCAAGCGTAAACCGGAGGAATTTCTAGAAACCTGGGGAGCAGAGGGGGAAGTCCTACTCCTGCAAAAAACCAAGGACACCCCCCAGGAGAGATTTGGGTTAAGTTGGTTTATTCCTGCGGTTAGGAAGCATCAAAGGGTATTAATCGAGGTTTTTGTCGCTTCCTTCTTTGTCCAACTCTTTGCCCTAGCTAATCCCCTGATGGTGCAGGTAATCATTGATAAGGTAATTGTGCAGAATAGCTCCGATACACTCCAGGTGTTGGGGGTTTTCCTGGTGGTGATTGCTATTTTTGAATCCCTGCTGACTTTTATGCGGACTTCTTTGTTTGTGGATACCACCAACCGCATTGATATGTCCCTTGGCTCAGAGATTATTGATCACTTGTTACGCCTACCGTTGAGCTACTTTGAACGACGGCCAGTAGGGGAAATATCCACCAGGGTAAATGAGCTAGAAAATATTCGTCAATTTCTTACGGGTACAGCTTTAACCGTCGTCCTCGATGCCATTTTCTCGGTGGTGTATATTGTCGTTATGTTGGTGTATAGCGTCTATCTGACCTTCTGGGCTTTGATAGTCGTGCCGATTTTGGTGATATTGACGGCGGTTTTCGCGCCCATTATTCGGCAACAACTGCGGGCTAAAGCCGAGCGCAATGCGGAAACACAATCTTATTTAGTAGAAATCATGACGGGGATTCAAACCGTTAAGGCCCAAAATATTGAACTGCGCTCCCGTTGGCAATGGCAAGAAAAGTATGCTCGTTACGTTTCTACGGGGTTTAATACGGTCATTACTTCCACCTTAGCGGGTTCCTTTAGTAATTTCTTTAATAAGCTGTCAGGTTTGTTAGTGCTTTGGGTAGGAGCGGATTTGGTGTTAAAGGGAGATTTGAGTTTAGGACAGTTAATCGCCTTTCGGATTATTGCCAGTTATGTCACCTCCCCCATCCTACGCTTAACACAAATTTGGCAAAATTTCCAAGAAACAGCCTTATCTTTGGAAAGATTGGCAGATATTGTGGATACTCCCCAGGAAGCGGAGGAAGACCGCCAAAATATCCCCATGCCTTTGATTCGTGGAGCGGTTAAGTTTGAGAATATTTCCTTTCGCTTTAAAGCCCACGGCCCCCTACAACTTTATAACGTCAATGTAGAATTTGCCGCCGGGACTTTTGTGGCCATTGTCGGCCAAAGTGGCGCGGGCAAAAGTACCATGACCAAGTTAATTTCTCGTCTGTACGAACCAGAGGCAGGACGAATTTTAATTGATGGTTATGATATTGGCAAAGTGGAGCTTTATTCCCTGCGTCGTCAAGTTGGGGTAGTTCCCCAGGATACCCTACTTTTTGATGGCACGGTACAGGAAAATATTGCCCTGACTAATCCCGATGCGAGTACGGATGAAATTATCGAAGCAGCCCGCGTCGCCGCCGCCCATGAGTTTATTATGGCTTTACCCAATGGTTATAATACCCGGGTTGGGGAAAGGGGGGCTTCTTTATCGGGGGGACAACGCCAAAGGATTGCGATCGCTCGTTCGGTATTACAAAGACCGCGTATTCTGGTTTTAGATGAAGCCACCAGTGCCCTAGACTATGCTACGGAGCAGGAAGTTTGTATAAATCTAAATGAGGCCTTTGCGGGGCGCACGGTGTTTTTTATTACCCATCGTTTGGGTACAATCAAAACCGCCGATCTCATTGTCATGATGGACGCAGGGACAGTGGTAGAAATGGGAACCCATGAGGAGTTAATGGCCATGAAGGGACGTTATTATTACCTCTACCATCAGCAGGAATCAAAATTTTGATAGGTTTTGATCTGCCCGAGGGTGAAAGCTTGTAACTCGGAAGAACTCATCAGCCTCGCTTCTCGGTACCAAGTTACCGTTTCGGCAATGGTGCGCTCAAAATCCCAAACGGGCTGCCATCCTAGGGTATGAAAAGCCTTATCGGTGACTAAATTGAGTAGTTTGGCTTCATGGGGAGCCTTTGGGTTCGATTGATCAATCCAGTCCCCAGGCCAATGGGTGAGGATTTCTCTAACGAGTTCCCCCACGGTACGATTGGAACCGAGAGCCGGACCAAAGTTAAAAGCTCCGTACAAGCCTTGGATATCTTCTGCCCAATTATCGGTTTCTAGTTGTTGATAAATCCTCTCGGCTAGGGAAAGATAACCACCCAAGGGCTCAAGGACGTGCTGCCAAGGACGAGTAGCCCTAGGATTACGGACGGGAATGGCTTGCTTTTTCCCCAGGGAACGGATGGCATCGGGAACAATCCGATCCTCTGCCCAATCTCCACCCCCAATCACGTTACCCGCTCTTGCACTGGCAATACCTACAGGAATATTCCCGTGGCTGAAGAAGGATTTGCGCCAGGAGGCGATCGCCAGTTCTGCTGCTGCTTTACTTGAACTATAGGGATCATGTCCCCCTAGGGGGTCGTTTTCTCGATAGCCATAGAACCATTCTCGATTCTCATAGCATTTGTCGGTGGTAATTAAAACCACGGCACAGGGAGCGGTGAGGGATTTCATGGCTTCTAAAAGATGAATTGTCCCAAGAACATTAGTATTCCATGTCTCTACCGCCTCGATATAGGAGCGGCGCACTAGGGGTTGAGCGGCAAGATGGAAGACGATATCGGGTTGACTTTGGCTTAGGGAATCCTTAAGCCCTGGCTGATCTCGGATATCCCCTAGCTGATGGTGAAGATGAGTTTCCAGAGCCAACTGTTCAAAAAGCGAGGGGTGCGTATTCGGGGCTAAACTAAAGCCATGGACTTGGCAACCTAGGTGCAGGAGCCAGGAGGATAACCACGCCCCCTTAAAGCCTGTATGGCCTGTAACAAAGACTTTTTTGCCGGACCAAAAGGATTGGTTTACCATACTTTCCAAGGTGCTTTTCCTGATTGGGCTAATTTGTTGAGTAATTCTAGTTCCCGATAGGTATCCATACACTGCCAGAAACCCTCATGGCGATATACGGCGAGTTCTCCCATACTGGCTAGGGCTTTGAGGGGCTCTGCCTCAAATACTGTCTCTTCATCGGCAATTAGGTCTAATACCTTTCTGTGGAGGACAAAATAACCCCCATTGATCCAGCCTTCGGTGGTTTGTGGTTTTTCCTGAAAATGGGTGATCATATTATCTTCTATTACCAGTTCCCCAAAACGCGAAGCCGGACGTACCGCAGTCACCGTCGCTAGTTTGCCATGACTTTTATGGAAAGCCAAGATGTCACTGATATTTACATCACAGACTCCATCCCCGTAGGTCGCCAGGAATAGCTCACTGCCATTTTTATCGAGATGGGTGGCTAGGCGCTTAAGTCGTCCTCCTGTCATGGTTTCCTGACCTGTATCTATTAACCAAATGCGCCAGTCTTCCTCGTCGTGGGTGTTTTCTAGTTTGGTGACGGTTTTGCTCCCTAACTCTAAAAGTACATCGCTGTGGTTCCAGTCGTAGTTGAGGAAGTATTCCCTCAGGCTATCTCCTTTGTAACCGAGACACAGCATGAAGTCTTTGAAACCATAATGGGAATAGGTCTTCATGATATGCCAGATAATTGGGCGATCGCCGACATTAATCATGGGTTTAGGGCGAAATTCAGTCTCCTCTCTTAGTCTGGTGCCTTTTCCTCCACAGAGGATGGCAACAGGAATGCTGTTAGTCTTTTGTCTTTCCATACCTACCCCTATACTGAAGTTAATTATCTTTCTGACCCATCAGGATAATATACTGTCTAGTTACCCTGTCAAGTTAATGGCTAAATAATAAGCTAAACTTATGTATATTGTACATATACCTCACAATATACAATTAATTGGATAGGTTCTGACGATCAGACATAATGATAAGTTAAATCTGTCATTTTTTGCCCTACGTTAATCTCTAGGGATCATTGATTCCCCGCAAAATGAATAAAAAGCTTATTAGTATTGTCACACCTTGCTACAACGAACAGGACAACGTCGATCTTATCTATACTGAGGTAAGGGAGATTTTCGCTCGGTTAAAGGACTACGATTATGAACATATTTTTATTGATAATAATTCCCAGGATAAAACTGTCAGCTTATTAGAAGATATTGCCGCCCAAGATTTTCGAGTAAAAATTATACTAAATGCCAGAAATTTTGGCTTTATTCGCTCAACCTATTATGGACTTCTCCAAGGAACTGGAGATGCGGTCATTTTAGTGTTTGCTGATTTGCAAGATCCTCCAGCTTTAATTGGAGATTTTTTGGCTAAGTGGGAACTGGATTATCAGGTGGTACAAGGAATCAAAATATCCAGCCAAGAGAATCCCCTACTATACATGATCAGAAGATTATATTACTATCTGATCTATCATTTGTCCGATGATGTAGAGTTAACCTCAAATTTTACAGGATTTGGTTTATACGATCGCAAAGTTATCGAGACATTGCGCTTGATTGATGATCCCTATCCCTACTTGAAGGGACTAATTTCAGAAATAGGATTTAGAAGCACTAAAATTGAGTACAGACAGAAAGTACGCAAGCATGGTAAAAGTAGTTTTAACTTTTATAAAATGTATGATTTGGCTATGGTAGGGATTACTACTTATTCTAATTTTCCCCTACGATTAGCGACAATGACGGGTTTCCTACTTTCACTACTAAGTTTTCTGATTGGAGTAGTTACCTTGATAATGAAACTAATGTTTTGGGATTTATTTCCTGTAGGAATAGCGGGGATACTTATCGGGTTATTTCTCCTATCTTCAGTACAACTCTTTTTTATTGGTATGTTAGGGGAGTATATTGGCTTAATCAATAAACGAACTCTGAAAAGACCTCTAGTAATCGAAAGAGGCCGAGTTAATTTTAAACCTCCTTCCTCTTAGACTAAATTCCTGCTTGGGAAATTATATTTTTTATAACTAAAAGATTATTAACTCCTAGGGCAATAATGAGAGTGACTAAAAATAATCTTTCTCTGGGCTTTAACTGAGTTGTCAAAGGAATTGATAAACAAATAATTGTAAAGGTAAAATTAGTTGTGTATAAAAGAAATTCCTGAACGCCAAAAAATGAATGCAAAAGGACAAAGGGAACAATTGATAAAATTAGTCCCGTCAAAAGGTACCTCTGTTCATTTCTAACGTCAAAAAGATTATTAACCAATCCTTTAAAGAACCAAATCAACCATAAAACTAGGGCAAATAAACCAAGCAAGCTATAACTTGTCGGAAATCCAAAATAGCTGAATATCTTAACCTTGTCCACAGTCACTAGGGGATAGGGAGCGACAATATTAACCAAAATAAAATGTTTAATGATTTCCCATAAAACAATTGGAGGGTTACTGAGTATAGTGGTTTTAATAAATTCAACATCTCCCTTGACGCTACTAGGGAGGAAAAAGTATTGAGCCGTGGGAAATGCCATTTTTTGAATTAGGGATAAGACCAAGGAGATGATCAGGACTGCACCTGAGAACTTGAGAGTTTTCTGTATCAAAGTGTCCCTATGTAGAAGGAATAAAGTTACTACAAAAAAGACCAGCGTAGTCGAAAAATTAGTAATCGTAA
Source organism: Microcystaceae cyanobacterium (assembly GCA_040398185.1). Classification (GTDB taxonomy): domain Bacteria; phylum Cyanobacteriota; class Cyanobacteriia; order Cyanobacteriales; family Microcystaceae; genus JBBAUO01. The sequence continues at coordinate 22,643 of JBBAUO010000027.1, forward strand.
TTCCTAGGGAAAGTAAGCCAACAAAAACCCAACGCTCAAAGTTTAATTTTTGCTCTTGCAAAGCAGTCAAAAAGACTATATAAGTAGGGATAAGAGCACAAATTTGCAACATCCTAGATTCGGGAAAAATGCTAAAAAATAGATGGCTCATACTTAGGCCAATAAGACTACAGTAGAGTAATGTATCCCGATCATTTTTAAGAAGCTTACGAAAGCAAAATGAAGATAAAAATATAGCTAAAGCTCCGAGGGAAGCGTTATAAAACACCGCCAGTTGTCTGAGGGGAATCAAGGGGGTAAAATACTTCAATAAATATAGGGGAAATGACCATAATAGCAGAGTCGGTTTAGAGCCTTTGTGCCAGATATCCCATCTAAACAAAAGCCATTCATAATCTACTCCAAAAAAGTCCGATCCCTTATTTGCCCTGAGTAAAGCTAATCCAAGGACAGCATAAAGTGTAAAAAATGCTAGACATAGGCAAAAAACTTTAAGCAAATATTTTCTGTTTTTAATAATCTGCTTTTTCCAAGATTCAAAAATTAATAAAAGCGAGGCCACATAAAATAATAAAATCTGAACTATTTGGACATATTCATTGATTCTATTTCCATGGGTATGCAATGGATTATATATAAAACCAACAATAGCATCCTTGAAAATAGCCCAAAACAAAATAAGTGCAAGCCACAGGGAGATAAATATTAAGCTAGCCCGATAATTTTTTGATATTTCTTTGATTAACATATAGAACTTCTAAATTGTATAAAAAAAATCACTACTCTATTTTTCAAACAGCTTTGAAAACCAGCTTTTCATGGCCATAAAACAGCCTAGAGTAATGTTCTTCCTTTTGCAGTTCAAGTCCAGAATTTGATGCCCATTTTTTAATTGTGTTGAGGGGAACATAGTTAATCCACTGTCGAGCTAATAATAAATCATGGAGGCGATTTGCTGCCGCTTTCCAAGGGGGGTGTTCACACATATCCTTGTAGAGTAAAGTACCCCCAGGCGCGACTCTTTGGACGGCTTCTTGAAAAAATGATTGCTGTTGTTGAGGTGGAACATGGTGCATCACATCAATTAAACTTACCACGGAAAAACGCTCCCTAGGCCAGGTTCGGGGAGTGGTTGAATGGATAAAGTCAACGGGGATATTTTTCCCTTGCTGATCAATTAATCTCTTTGCTGCTTTTCTGGCACAACTAAGAGCTCTATAATTTATATCACTTCCAATGGCTTGCTCAACTTGACTATCGGCAATGAGAAGCGACAAAAATAATCCACTCCCACAACCAATATCAAATACGGTAGAACCAATGGGTACCTCTGCGACTAGAGGCTGTACCGGACAGATGTAGCTACGAGATGAGGAGAGCAGACGAACTGACAGGGGAGCATCCCGATAGGCCTGCCAAACTAATTGAAAAATTTCTGAGTCAGACTTGAACTTAGTCATGGGTGAAAGATTCGAGGAGATAATTATCTAATGATTGTAGCAGGGTAATCAGAGTAATTCTGAAGAGATTCCGTTGGGAGAATCAATTAAGTGAATACGAATCTGTTCCAGGCGAGGTCCGACTACGGAGAGGACAGTAAACTGGATGTCATCGTAACATAAAGTTTCCCCTGGTTCTGGGATTTCTTGCCATTGATACAAAAGAAAGCCGCCTAGGGTCTGATAATCTTCGGTAACGGGCAATTCTAACTCTAGTAATTCATTGAGATATTCTAAATCAATCTGGGCTTGGACTACAAAGGTATGGGGATCTATCCTTTGAAATTGTGGTAATTCCGTAGAGTTAATGGCTTCCTCATAGCCTAAAATTTCTCTAATCAAATCCTGTAGGCTAATTAATCCAGAAGTTCCCCCAAATTCATCCACTACCATTACCATTTTAAGGCGCGATCGCTGCATAACGGGAAGCAATTCACTCAAAGGAGTAGATTCGGGATAGAGGGGGATGGGTTTAATCCAAGTCGTGAGGGGAGTCTCTGACTGAATTTGTCCCTGGGCCAAGGGGATAACTAAATCCTTAAAGTCAATCATACCTTTAATTTCGTCTAGGGATTCCCCGATTACAGGATAGCGAGAATAACCGGTAAGGGTGATGGTTTCTAGTAACTGGGCAAAAGTGACAGTTTCTGCTAGGGAGATTAAACGAGTCCTCGGAATCATCACCTCCACTACCGTCACGGCTCCAAATTCAAAAATATTATTTAAGAGTTGGCGAGCTTTGGCTTCAAGGCCACTGGATTCCCCTTCCGTACTGATAATCAGTTGCAATTCTGCGGGAGTAACACCAGAAAAAGCTTGGAGATTTTTATAACGAATACCAACGAATGCCAACAAAAGGCGGGTAGATTGATTTAAAATCCCGATAAAAGGGTTAAAAATTCGGGAAATAACCCCAAGGGGCGCGGCTAAAAACTTGGCTAATGGTTCCGCATAAATAAGAGCTACGGCTTTCGGACACAGTTCCCCTAGGACAAGGTGAAAATAGGCCAGCAGAAGAAAAGCCAAGGGAAGTGCCAAGCTATGGGAAAGCATATCAATCTGATTGACCGACAGGGGTAGACTGTAGATAACTCCATGGATCAAAAACGCCATGGTGCTTTCCCCAATCCAACCCAAGGCTAGACTAGAGAGGCTAATTCCCAATTGGGTAGTGGATAAAAGACGGTCAATACTGCGTTGTAGAGATTGTACAGTTTGAGCCGCAATATCCCCAGAGGCTGCTAATTGGGTAATACGGGAACGACGCACAGACACGAATGCAAATTCAGCCGTTACAAAAAAGGCATTGAGAGCAATCAGTAAAAACACTGACAACAACCGCAATATAATGTCTGGAACTGTCATCAAAAAACTAACTCTGGCCTCCTACTATATAGCCCCTTAGCGTGATTTATCCGTCTCTTTTTGGGCATTGGTTTGCTTGTCTCGGACAATCCCTTGGGCTTTTTTAATTATGTCCTTTTCATTAATCGCTTGGAAAGGTTGCGGACGATCCGAGAGTTTTTGGGCATTAGAGAACTTTTTTGAGGGATTATTATCCGGTTGACTAACGCCCTTGAGCGCTTCTACTCCCAGACGATAGGCCAAAACCCCACTAACTAAACCGCTACCCATAGCCAGTAATAAGATCATTAAACTAAATTTTAGGGTATTACTAAATTTTTTTTTCTTCATGGTATGCGATCGCGCCTCACCCAAAAGACTGGTAATGTTATAATAATACAACCCGTGGGTGCCAGAACGGTTTATGGACTCGACTCATAATCGAGGGTAAGTGGGTTCAACTCCCACCCCACGGACTTCTTTTTTAAATCCAGCTAGGGACACCTAAATCATTTTATACTGATTAATAATCCCCAAAGTTGTATTTTTTGCCCAAAAATTCATGTCCAGCACTGCCGACGCACCAAAACAGCTAACGATTCAAGAGATTCAAGCCCTCCTACCCCATCGCTATCCCTTTGCTCTAGTAGATCGTATTATTGATTATGTTCCTGGGCAAAGGGCAGTAGGGATTAAAAATGTCACCATCAATGAGCCTTTTTTTCAAGGTCATACTCCTGAGCGTCCCCTCATGCCTGGAGTTTTGTTGATCGAGTCCATGGCCCAGGTAGGAGGGATTATTTTGATGCTCATACCTGGGATGGAGGGGAAGTTTTTTGGTTTTGCAGCCATTGATAAGGTTCGTTTTCGTCGCATTGTTACCCCTGGTGATCAGCTAATTATGACCGTTGAGTTATTGTCTCTCAAGATGAATCGTATTGCTAAAATGCAAGGGACAGGCCATGTAGATGGTCAATTGGTGGTAGAAGGAGAGATGTTATTCTCGGTTTTAGATTGAGGCTTGGCCGCCATGGCTACATCCCGATTTCCCGTTAATAAAACCCCCACCTGGGGCTCGCTCCAACGTACCATCCAACTCGGTTGTAATCCCAAAAGGATAATGAGCAGGGCTAAGACGATACCAGGGAATCTTTCGGGCCAGGTACTGCGGGGAATTTTCGCCAACTCTGGTGTTAAACGACCAAAAAAGACACGATTAATCATTAAGAGGAAGTAAACCGCCGTTAAACCCGTACCCACCATACAAAAGAGGGTTTGTATCGGAAAAATCGGAAAACTACCCCGAAATACCAAAAACTCCCCAATGAATCCTACCATCCCTGGAATCCCTGCACTGGCCATGACTCCGAGAATCATCAGGGTACCTGTAATCGGTAAGCCCCTTTCGGGATTGAGTAAACCTCGCAAAAAGTCTACGTCTCGACTACCGGTTTTTTTGTATACAACCCCGACTAATAAAAATAACATGGATGTGATTAAACCATGACTAATCATTTGACAAATAGCCGAAACTATGCTTAGGCGAGTTGCCGCCGCCGCCGCTAGTAAAACGTAGGCCATGTGGGCAATGGAAGAATAGGCTACGACTTTTTTCATGTCCTTTTGGGCGATCGCACAGGAAGCTCCATAGAGGGCACTGACTGCGGCTAGGGTGGCCAGCCATGGTGCTATGACTACCCAACCTTCTAAAAACAGTCCTACCCCGAAGCGGAGCAGTCCATAGGTACCGAGTTTCAGGAGGACACCTGCGAGGAGTATAGAGACGGGGGTAGAAGCTTCTACATGGGCATCGGGGAGCCAGGTATGGAAGGGGAAAATCGGGATTTTGATCGCTAATCCTACCAAGAGGGGTATTAGTAGTAAAATCTGAGTATCCACGGGTAGGGTATTGTTCCTTAGGGGTTCGTAGGCGAAAGTAGTAGCCCCACTGAGCCAGACGAGGCCGAGGAAGGAAATCAGCACTAAAAACCCTGAAACTGCCGTATATAGTAGAAATTTCATTCCCGCATAGCCCCGTCTCTCTCCTCCCCAGATAGCAATTAGGAAGTAAAGGGGGACTATCTCTAATTCATAGAAAAGGAAAAAGAGAAGTAGATTTTGCGCTAAAAATGCCCCCGAGACGGCACCATTGAGAATTAGCAATAAAGCATAGTAAAATTGCGATCGGCTGACGTTTTCGTTGGTGCTATAGATGGCAATCACCGTCAGTAGGCTATTGAGGAATAATAAGGGAAAGGAAAGCCCATCAATACCTAGGTGATAGTTTAAACCGAGCCAGTCGATCCAAGGTAGATATTCCCCAAACTGCATCCCGGGAATCGCGGGATCAAATTTGAATCCCAGTAGGATATTGAGAATTAGTAGGCTTATAGTGGTGATGAGAGCAATACGACGATAGGATACTTCTTTCCCCTGGAAGGGGTAAAAGGCGATCGCTGCCGCTACTATAAATGGTATCCAGATAAACGCACTGAGCATTATTTTCCTTTTTGGGCGGGAAAAGTCTTCTATTTATGAAAATAATTATAGGGATCAAGGGGGACAAAATTAAATTATGTTAGTACCACAAGCCCCTTTAGCATTCTTCAGGAGAGAGTACCTAGACTCCCCTCAGTGACTGGGGATATCAAATTTTTGTTCATGTTTCCTTTGTGATCGCTATAGTTGAGTTACAAACTAGAGTATTATAGTCAGCATAATTCAAATGTTCTCAATGGGTAACTTATATCAATACCATAATAATTTATCTCAGTTAAGTGTAGAAATTAACTTAAGAAAAGATTCGATAATAGTTCCTAGTTTTGTTCCGACTGATCTGGTTGACATTTATCAGGTCTGTCGAGTTCTTGACGAATATCTTATAGAGCATTTTAACCAGACTCAAAAACAGCCTTCTACCATAGACATTTACAGGGATATGGACTATATTTTAGAAAGATTTAAGCAAGAAGTATTAACATCCCTGTTTAAGCAGAAAGAAGAGTTTAGGCAATCCAATAATTCTCAAAAAACTAAATTCCAGAATATTTTTGAATTTGCCGAATGTGAAAACCTATATCTTTCTAATAAGTATGTAAACTTAATATCTGAAAATTTAGGACATAAGCTAGAAGAAATTGCCAACTTAAGCAATCAAGTCTTAATACCAGAAAAAAATTTAAAAATTAAAATAAAAGGAATTGACCTAATCATATTTGATCAAGGAATGATCAGATATACTCAACTGAAAACTAAAAAAGATACTCTTACAGGAAGTCAGCAAGGTAGAAGCATAAATGAACTAAAAATACATAAAAATTCAATTTTTGCTGCGGCTCTTGACATGGGAAATTCATGGACAATTAGTTACAAAAAATCCCAAGAATATGGAATAGAAATTATGACAGGGGAGAGATTTTGGTCATCCATCGGTTTGGATTATAACCTAATTTTAAGTAAGTTGGCTGCTGTCATAAAAAAAATCGATAGCGAACTTTATTGATCTTTTGAAATTTTGTATATAATTGAGCTAGGTACTTGTATAACATTCCATGAAAAAAGTAAATCTATCAACGGCGGCACAAATTCTCGATACTCCTCCTGCAACCATCCTCACTTGGCACAAAAAAAAGTTAATTAAAGGAGAGAGATATAATTCTGGTAATTGGTTATTCAATCTAGAGGAACTAATTGCCATGAAGCAGTCCTATCAAGGAGAAAAAGCCGTAGCCAAATTTACAACTCTTAAATCCCCGGATAGAACTAATTTTAGAGTCATGGAATTATTTGCAGGTTGTGGAGGATTAGCCCTAGGATTGGAAAATGCTGGACTAGAAACGCAATTACTCGTAGAAATTGATAAAGACTGTGTAAATACCCTTAATCTTAATCGTCCTAATTGGCAAACTATCAATGATGATGTTACTAAAATTAACTTTGCTGAGTTTACTAATCAAATAGATATTCTTGCCGGGGGATTCCCTTGTCAATCTTTTAGTTATGCAGGTTTAGGCAAAGGATTAGAAGACACTAGAGGTACGTTGTTTTTCCAATTTGCGAGGTGTTTACAGACCATTCGACCTAAAATTGCCCTAGCAGAAAATGTTAGAGGATTACTGAGCCACAAAAAAGGAGAAACCTTGGCAATTATGCTCAATACCTTTAGGGATTTGGGTTACTATCCTGTTTATCGGCTGCTTTCATCCCAATTTCTGGATGTCCCCCAAAAACGAGAAAGATTAATTATCTTAGCAACTCGCAATGACTTACAAATTAAGCCTATTTTCCCCCAAGAAAAAAACTATACTATTTCCCTAAGACAAGCCCTAGAAGACTGTCCTGAGTCCGATGGAATGGCCTATAATCAGCGCAAAAAAACAGTTATGAATCTTGTTCCACCTGGTGGAAATTGGCGAGACTTGCCCTTAGATGTGCAAAAAGATTATATGAAAAATAGTTGGGATAATGGGGGTGGGAGAACGGGCTATGCAAAAAGATTATCTTGGGATGAACCAGCTTTAACTATTACTTGTAGTCCTGCCCAAACCCAAACGGAAAGATGTCACCCCCAAGAAACAAGACCCCTAACCGTAAGAGAATATGCGAGGGTACAGAGTTTTCCCGATGATTGGCAATTTACAGGTTCTTTATCTTCCCAATATAAGCAAATAGGTAATGCTGTACCTGTGAATATGGGCTATCATCTTGGGCGTTGTTTAATTGCGATGTTACGGGGAGAAAAGGAGCCAGAAATCCCAAACAGCAGAGATATTCAACAACTCTCAATTCCAGGGCTAAGATTAGATTAGACAAAAAAAAGAGGATGAATTATCTCCATCCCCTAGAAAAAATCGTTAAAATTAAGCCTCGTCTAGAGCAGCAATACCAGGTAAAACCTTACCTTCTAGCAGTTCCAAACTAGCGCCACCTCCCGTGGAAATATGGCTCATTTTTTCGGCTACCCCTACCTTTTCCACTGCGGCGACGGAATCACCACCCCCGATAATAGTAGTTGTACCCGTACCAGTTAAATCCGCTAGGGTGTGGGCAATAGCATCAGTACCGGCGGCAAACTTATCAAATTCAAATACGCCCATTGGACCATTCCAAATTACCGACTTACAGGTAGATAAAGCATTTTTGAAAAGAACTATCGAATCAGGACCAATATCTAGCCCCATCCAACCATCGGGGATTGCATCAATCTTGACGATTTGGGAATTGGCATCCTTATCGAACTTATCTGCTACCACAACATCCGTTGGCAACAAAAGCTCTACACCCTTTTCTTTCGCCTTAGCTTCTAGGGACTTAGCTAATTCTAGCTTATCCTCTTCTACCAAAGACTTACCCACCTTTAAACCGCGAGCTTTATAGAACGTAAAAATCATCCCACCGCCAATTAGGAGCTTATCGCACTTATCGAGGAGGGTTTCAATAACACCTATTTTACTAGAAACCTTAGAGCCGCCGACAATAGCCGCTAGGGGACGTTGGGGATTTTCAATGGCTGCTTGGAGAAACTGCAGTTCTTTTTCGATTAAATACCCCGCTACAGCCGTACTGAGATGATGGGTAACACCTTCAGTGGAAGCATGGGCACGGTGGGCAGTCCCAAAGGCATCATTTACATATATATCAGCATTAGAGGCTAATTTTTTGGCAAATTCAGCGTCATTTTTCTCTTCTTCGCCGTGGAAGCGGACATTTTCTAGCATTGCTACTTGTCCATTACTGAGGTTAGCCAGAGCCGCAGTTACAGCATCCCCAATGGAATCACTACACATCAACACTTCCTGTCCTAGGAGTTCCGACAGACGTTTAGCGGTAGGGGCCAAGCTCATACTAGGTACGACTTTACCATCAGGACGACCGAAATGGCTACAGAGGATCACCTTAGCACCCTTTTGGGTTAGGTACCGAATAGTGGGTAAGGCAGCCCGAATCCGAGTATCATCGGCAATTTTACCCTGTTCGTCTAAGGGTACGTTAAAATCGACCCGTACCAAAACCCGTTTACCGACTAGCTCAGTTTCTGTTAAATTTGCTACAGTTTTCTTAGGCACAGCCCATGACCTCCTGAAATTGCTTTTTATTCCTTCACAATGATTAAATCAGTGCTTGTTCCTTGAGACAATGATTTAGTTATAAGATTCTTATAGTTGGAGAAATCACCCTATGTTTCAAACCGTTTTATTTCCCGTAGACAAAAGCCGCGAAACCCGCGAGGCTTCTGCGACTGTCGCTAATATTGTCAAAACCTATAACAGTCGTTTAGTACTGTTGTCGGTGGTCGAAACTACTTCTACAGGGGAAAAGCCCGCCGATGGCGATATTATGTCTTCTCCTGAGGAGGTGGCTAAACTTTTGCAGGGTATCCAAGCTCTCTTTGCCCAGGAGGGGATTGAAACCGATGTCCTAGAGCGCTCCGGGATGCCTTCTTTTACTATCTGTGATGTCGCTGATGAAATTGATGCGGAGTTAATTGTCATGGGCTGTCGTGGTTTAGGACTTACCAGTGAAGGTGCTGCCGAAAGTGTCACCCTGCGGGTGGTGAATTTAGCTCCCTGTCCTGTTCTCATTGTTCCCTAGTCTCATTTTCCCTTGCCCAGAGCGCCAAACCTCCCTCTCTTCCCCTGGCGGCGATTTTGTCCCTTTGGATGAGAAAATAAGCAAAAAAAGGCTGTTTTTGTAGGCCTTTCTCCTGAAATTCTGCCGCGCTTTTTTCCCCTCCACGCATATATCCTTGGTAGATTAAGCGTTCCCATACAAAGATGTTGATCCGAAGAAACTCAAAGGCTAAGATATTTTTTGGGGGCAAAAACTTAGTAGGGCCGGTAATTGTTAAAGTAAAAAATCCTAGCTTGACAGAATTACTTATTTGTGCTGTTTCGGAATAGGAGATATAAACTTTTACCCAATCGGGAATATATCTCCCCGCACCTAAAACAATTCCTGTCCGTTGGCGAGCTTTTTGGGTTCCTGTAAAAAATTTAAGTCTCCAAGTTCCTACTAATTCGGGAAATATATGGGCTTCTTTGCTTTTTTTTGCCGTCTTTTCCGCCGTTAGTAAGGCCTCGACAACTTCCGTTACTCCAGGGGGATTGTCAGATTGAGAAGCTCTTTCTAAAACAGTTAAATAATCAGGCATAATTTTTAATTAGGTGTAATGGGGTTCGTTGGCGGGTCTTTTTTCTGTCCACCATACCATTTAAAATGTTGGTAAACGGTGCGAGAAATTCCTTGAATACAGCTACGAGCCTGGGGGTCATTATCACTACGCTTAACTAAGACTGCTCCTATATACTGCTTACCATTGGGCATATCCACAATGCCAACATCCCCTAAGGTGGTGCGAATATCTCCCGTTTTGTGGGCAATTATTGCCTCTTTTTCTAGTCCTTTAGGTAAGAGAGTATCGGTTTCTGTATCTCTCATAATTAATAATAAGCGATCGCGCGACCTTAAGGAAATCAATTCCCCTTGATTAACCCGAGACAAAACCTTAACTAAATCGTGGGGACTGGTGGTATTTTTTCCTGCTAAATCGGGTAAAGTTTCATGGATAGAGGTATTGAGTAAGCCCCATTCTTGGAAGTGTTGATTGAGAAAATCCTTTCCTCCTAGTCGTTTGATAATCATATTAGTAGCACTGTTATCGCTAATAACAATCATCCGTCTAGCGGTTTCAAGGGCTGTAAACTTTTTGCCTACGGGTTCATACTGCATATTCCCTGAACCACTAGCGAGGGTAGTTTTGTCTAGAACTAAGAGTTCATCTAACTTGATTTTTCCCGCATCTACGGCTTGAAAAAAAGCCACAAGAATAGGAAGCTTAATGGTGCTCGCCGCCGAAAAAACAGTATCTCCTCCCCAGTTAACATAGTTACCATTATCTAGGTCAACAAAAACAGCCCCTGGTTGAACTTTTGGGTATTTTTTACCTAGGGCTTCTAACTTTTGTTTTAAGGGGATTAAGTCACGCCCAGAGAGCAAAGTAGGACTAGGAATAGGTTCAGGGGATTTGACTATTTCGGGTTTATTACTACTAAGTAAAGCCTTGGGATTGACTATACTTAACACCGTTCCTGCTATGGCTCCTAAACCAACTCCGACAATCAAAAACCGCAATAAATAGAGTAGAGTAATAATCACGGGATTGGGTAAACGCCGCTTTTTTTTTAATCGACTTCTTTTAGAACTTTCCATAGGACATTAAGATTGCTTAAGTAGGTAGGTGTTAAAAATTGTCAGATCCCCCCGCCTATCGGCACCCCCCTTAATAAGGGGGGCAGGCGGGATCGAATTATAATTGCTCTCTGTGACTAATAGAGGGGGGTAAAGGTTGCCAGACACTATCGAGATGTCCTAATATTCCCCGCAATAGGGCTAACTCCTCCGAGGTGAGGGCGGAACGATTGTAAATGTAGCAAAATTTTTCCATCCGAGCCGTGGCTGTATGGGGATAAAGATAACCGATTTTTAATAACAACCTCTCTAGATGATCATAGTAGCCATTCATTGCGTCAATGGTCGCTAATTTAGACGTATCTGCGGGTAAAGGGGCTAAAGCATCGCCCTCAAGTTCCGTTTGATAGAGTTCATAGGCGCAGACAGCCACAGCTTGGGCTAAATTCAGGGAAGGATATTCCGGGTTAGAGGGAATACAGACAAAGCGTTGGGCATAGTTTAATTCCTCATTACTTAAACCCCGATCCTCCGGTCCAAAGATCAACGCCGTCTCTAGATTAGCCTCAAGGAGCCAAGGTAGGGCATTTCTGGGAGTTTCTAAGGGAGTAGCCAGGTTACGAGGGCGAGCGGTTGTCGCTATAGCTCGATGACATCCCACTAAAGCTAGTTCCAAATCTTCTACCACTAGAGCCGTTTCTAATACCTCAACGCCGTGGACCGCCATCAGTCTCGCCTCGTCCCCTAAAATATCACAATGGGGATTAACCAAGACTAAATGATATAGTCCCATATTTTTCATGACTCTGGCTACTGAGCCCACATTTAAAGCCCCGGCGGGTTCGACTAAAACAATTCTGACTTGGTTAAGTAAAGAATTGTTACCATATTTACTATCCATGCCTTTTTAGGAATCTGTACATAAATCATACCAAATCTGGTTTAAAAATCAGGTTATAACCCTCCTGCCTCCTGCCCCCTGCCTCCTGCCTAGCCCTCATGATTATCTAGTAACTTAAGCGGATTTCGTATCATGGCACGTCGTGGCTCTAAATCGGATCTTCCTAGCAAAATTTGTCCCGTCTGTGGACTAGCTTTTAGTTGGCGCAAAAAATGGGCCCAATGTTGGCAAGAGGTGAAATATTGCTCCGAACGGTGTCGCCGTCGTCGGTCTGTGGTAGGATGACAGGGACTCTGGAGGTTTTATGAGTGATACGATTTTTGCCAAGATTATTCGGCGGGAAATTGCCGCTAATATTGTCTACGAAGATGACTTAGCGCTTGCTTTTAAAGATGTCCATCCCCAAGCCCCTACCCATATCCTCGTTATTCCCAAAAAACCCATCTCCCAACTAGCCCAAGCCCAAGGGGAAGATCAAGCCCTGCTTGGACATCTGCTTTTAGTCGCCCAACAGGTAGCGGTTCAGGCGGGATTAAAAAACGGTTATCGAGTCGTAATTAACAATGGCCACGATGGGGGGCAAACCGTTGATCATTTACATCTACACATTCTAGGCGATCGCCCCATGGGTTGGCCACCGGGTTAGGCACTGTGTTAATTTTCAGCCGCGATCGGGGCATGATAGATTTAGAGGCCTGTAGTCTGGCTAAAGCTTATGTTATTCCGCATCTCTTGTACACTTCTAGTCTTTGCCCTGGTGGTTATTACCCCCAATCGAGTTCAGTCCCAGTCTCCTGAATGCTTAGTAGAAGCTCCTAGGGGTGTGGGGAATGTTGATCTCAATCGCCTTTGTCGAATTGACCCCCCCCCTAGAAATAGTAGTATTACCCAAGGAAGTTTTCTGATTCCTATTAAGCGCCGCGTCGGTGGTATCCCCATCGTGGAGATGGTTTTTAATGGCGTACACCGTTATGAAATGCTCTTTGATACGGGAGCTAGTAGCGTTGTCTTGACGGACAATATGGCCCAGGTAATTGGGGTAAAAAGGGAACACTCCGTTTCGGCTAATACCGCAGGGGGACCAGCCAAGGCCTATCTCGGCCAGGTCAAATCCGCCCAGGCGGGTAATTTGAAGTTAAATAATTTGGTCGTGGGAATTTCCCCCCAGCTTGCGGGCGGACTGGGGTTACTGGGTCAGAATTTTTTTAGGGGCTATGATGTGATCATTCGTAAAAATCAGATCGAACTTCATCCCAGTAAATCCTAGGCTTCTTCTTCTTGGGAGGGAGAGGGGGAGGAATGGTAGAGTGCGTCTAGGTGTTGACGAGCATCCTCCACGGTAACGGATTTCATTACCAATAGGGGCTCGTTAATGGGGCGGCCCGCTTCGTCTAATAGTTCCGGATGGGGTACCTGATAGCCAGGGGAATTTCTACGGCGATCGCCTCCCTGGGGATAACGCCGTGGTGAATCCATACTGACGGTAATGAGGTTGCGAACTAAATTAGTGATGGTTAAAGAGGCAATAACGGTAAAAGCAAGGATATATAGTAGGTGTAACATTGGTTTTTCTGAGGGTGTTAGTGGATAAGGAAAGTTTTAGAGAGGGTTTTTTAAAGATCGCCATTTTGAGGAAACTTGCCAGCATTCGGCAACCAATTGGTGCCAGGGCATGAGCATCGCCGCTTCTATTCCTGCTTGCCCATTGGTGGCATGGAAGAGCATTTTCGCCGTCGCCACCTCTTGCTGAGATTGCTTGACTCTTTGTAACAATTGTGAGTGTTCTTGTTCGCTCAAAAAGGTTAGCTCCTCTGATTCTAAAAGATTTTGGGCATTGGTAAACCAATAACTAAAGTCTTCTAACAAAGGCTCTAAGACAGTTTTGAGCAGTTCTCTCTCGGGGGAGGGGAAATTGGTCATTCTCTTCAACGGCTCTACTATATCTGTATTTATCTTAGCGTTATTTATATTTCTTTACATTGTCTGGGGAAAATTTTCATATTGGAGTCGGTCATCGGGGAGATTACTGTTTGCTGCCTTTTTCTGTCATAATTTAAAACGGTAGTCGTAAACCTGTTTCCAGACAATGCCCTCAATTGCTGAGATAGATGGGTCAAGGGTTTACAAAATTTAACAATCAGATGTTTTAGTTATGACTCAACTTTCTGGATCTACAGATGCCCCTGATTTGGGTCGTCGTCAGTTTATGAACCTACTCACCTTCGGCACCATCACTGGCGTAGCAGCAGGTGCTCTCTATCCCGTGGTGAAGTATTTTATTCCTCCCTCCTCCGGGGGAAGTGGTGGGGGTATCACCGCTAAGGATGCCCTAGGGAATGATGTCGTTGTCAGTCAATTTTTAGCCGGCCACAATCCAGGCGATCGCATTCTTGCCCAAGGCTTAAAAGGAGATCCTACCTACATGGTTATTGAAGGGGACAAAACCCTCGCTAACTATGCCATAAATGCGGTTTGTACCCATTTAGGTTGTGTCGTACCTTGGAACGCCAGCGAAGACAAGTTCATGTGTCCCTGTCATGGCTCCCAGTACAATGCCCAAGGAAAAGTAGTGCGCGGTCCTGCACCTTTATCTTTGGCTTTGGTGCATACCACCGTTACCGAAGCGGATAAGCTAGTTTTTTCCAACTGGACTGAAACCGATTTCCGTACTAATGAAGATCCTTGGTGGACCTAATCCTTAATTCCTATTTATCCATTCATTTTGACCGATGAGAACACCTAATTTCGGCGTAATCTGGCAAGCCCTAACCCGAGTTATTGTCTTGGGTATGGCGACAGTTGCCCTCCTTCTAAGCAGTGACTTGACTTTCCCACAATCGGCCTTTGCTTATCCCTTTTGGGCGCAACAAACCGCTCCCCAAACTCCCAGAGAAGCAACGGGGCGCATTGTCTGTGCTAACTGTCACCTAGCACAAAAGACCGCAGAGGTGGAAATTCCCCACTCCGTTACTCCGGATACAGTTTTTGAAGCTGTAGTTAAAATTCCCTACGACCTCACCAGTCAACAGGTTTTAGCGGACGGTTCTAAGGGTGGTTTAAATGTCGGTGCAGTTCTCATGTTGCCCGATGGCTTTAAAATTGCCCCCCCTGAACGTATTTCTGAGGAACTACAGAAAAAAATTGGCGGTGTTTATTTTCAGTCCTATAAGGAAGGCTCGGATAATGTTGTCCTAGTCGGTCCCTTACCAGGAGATCAATACCAAGAAATTATTTTTCCTGTGCTCTCTCCTGATCCTGCTAACGATCGAAATATTCATTTTGGCAAGTATGCCGTTCACCTCGGCGCTAATCGCGGCCGTGGACAGGTTTACCCTACGGGGGAACTTAGCAATAATAATGGTTTTAAAGCCTCTGCTGTTGGTACTATTACCGATATCACTAAGCAGGATGCGGGTGGTTATGAAGTGACAATTACCACCGACAAGGGTACTGTGGTGGATAAAATTCCCCCAGGTCCTGAATTGAGCGTCTCTGAAGGTCAGGCGATCGAATTAGGTGATTTGTTAACCCTAAATCCTAATGTGGGTGGTTTTGGGCAGAAAGATACGGAAGTTGTGTTACAAAATCCTGCGCGCATTAAAGGGCTGATGGTTTTCCTCGGCGGCATTATGTTAGCACAGATTCTTTTGGTGATTAAGAAGAAACAAGTCGAGCGCGTCCAAGCGGCCGAATTGGAGTTCTAAATACCATAAAAAATTGGACAGGTGTAATTCCTGTCCTTTTGTTTAATTGGCATTTACAGTCTTGACAACTAAATAGAATTGGTATATATTGTCTCGTAGTTAAGGTATTAAGGGATGTTGTTGTGGGAGGACTATCTTTAGGCGAGGTTTTTGAAAAAAATACGGGAAAAGATAAGATATTTAAGACTTTAACCCAAACTCTATCCGAGAAATCCTTAGAAACTAAAGCAAAAATCATTTATATTTTAAGATGCTACTTATCCTCAAAATTTCCTGACACAGTAACTGAAATAAGTCTTGATAGTCTTATTACGAGGATTAATGACTGTACAAGGGATACGGATATATATCAACTTTTAGGTAGCATTGCTCAAGATGAAAGAATTGTTGGCTTAAATATTCATGAGCTTTTTGAGATAGCATTGATAGACTTGTTTGAAATGTCGACAACGGATACGGCTGAAGTTCTCAATAGATATAGGTATGATATTTTAGTGCCAGCTTCCCTACAGGATAGCAAATATTATTTATTATTAAAAATCCACAGAAGTTCTAATAGAGCTAAAGGAGAAGAGGATAAATATAGCTTAGAAGCATGGTTTTTAAATTCAACAGATACCCCTCCTAGGGAAGAAGACTACATCCCCTTTGATGATATTGTACAGCATGATCTTGCTTATTCTAAGGAAGAAATAAAAAGTTTGTTAGGAAAAATAATTAAAAAAATCTATTTTAAAGGTATCAATTTAGTGGTTGAGTTTTTTACACTTCCAGATTTGTTGTCAACGGACTTTGAATGTTGGGAATACGAGGGATACCCAGAAGCGACACAGCTAAGAAGGGCGGGTTATGTTGTCCATGTTCGTTGTGTCAATAGACTTTTACCGGTGTATAAAGGTACAGTTAGTGAAGAATTTTGGCAAAATAAATGGCAAAGAATTAGTCAACAAGGGTTTCCACTTCCTGCGCCATGTACACCCCTAGAAACTCTCAACGAAGATGAGCTTGATGAGCATTTTTGCGAGCAATCAAAACTATGGGCTAATATCTGTATTAGAGATTCCGATAGATTACATACGGTATTTAGGAAAATCCTTAAGTATGGAATCCCTGTAGCCATTTGGTCACGGTTACATAACCAAGCACACAGACACCGCGCGGAAATTGATAAGTTGATCAAAAATGTTGATAGTTTGGATACACTTTCTTATAGAATCCAAAAGAAAAGAACCACATACGATCCCTTGGATGACGGTTTGCGCCATAATATATCATTACTATGGGAAGACCCTGACCGTTTACCACCTTTTAGACATTTAACATCCTAACTAAGTCGGTACCCCTATGGATTCATGGAAAATTTTTCAAGGTAACAATCAACCCCATCACCCCCCTAAATGGCCAGATGCTCCCCCTTGGCGACGCTTTGGAGGAGATAAATCCGTTAATGAGACTGAAAAACGGGGGAAAAACTTTGTTGTTAGTGACAAAGCGACAGAAACAGTCAATGCAGCTATTCATCTGCGTCGTCCCATTTTGGTAACGGGTAAACCAGGGACGGGTAAAACTTCCCTAGCCTATGCGATCGCCTATGAATTAGACTTAGGAGAGGTGCTAGTTTGGCCGATTAATACCCGCACAACCCTACAGGATGGATTATATTATTACGATGCGATCGCTCGTTTGCAGGATACTCAGTTAAAGGGAAATAACAGTCTAGATATTGGTGAGTATATTCGTTTGGGACCCTTGGGAACCGCTATGTGTCCGAGGAAAACCCCTCGCGTGCTGTTAATTGATGAGATAGACAAGAGCGATATTGATTTACCTAACGACTTATTAAACCTGTTTGAAGAAGGAAAATTTGAAATTAAGGAACTTTCGAGGTTAGCAAAGAGTGAACCTAAGCCAGTGGACGTAGAAACCCATGATGGGCAAAAAGAAAAAGTAATTAGGGGACAGATTGAGTGTGAACAATTCCCTATTGTAATTATGACCAGTAATGGAGAGCGAGATTTTCCTGTACCCTTTAAGCGACGTTGTTTATCCCTATCTATACCCGAACCAACTCCAACGGAATTAGAAGAAATTGTTAGGAGTCATCTTAGCCATGATCCAGAAAGTGCTGATGTTGAAGGTATTATCAATAAATTTGTCGAAAAAAGGAAAAAAGGAGAATTAGCCAATGATCAACTCTTAAATGCTGTCTTTATGGTTCTCGGCAAAGAATACCCTGTCGAGGAGAAAGACAAAGAGGATCTAATTAATCTACTACTTACTGATTTAACCGAAACTGGCAACAAATAACTATTGTGACCCAATCAACGCCATCGACTAATCCTCTGAAGCAATTCATCGCTTTTACCCAGGCGAAGCATTGGGATTTGGATAGTTATCAAATTGCCGATATTATCTGGTGGTATCAACAAAAAGAGCAATATATACAGGATTCTCCCTCTCCCCCCCTCCCCCCCTCCCCGTCTCCCTCTCTCCCCCCCTCCCCGTCTCCCTCTCTCCCCCTCCCGCCCCCTCCTTCTTCTAACTCACTTCCTCCTCCCCCTGACGATGCGGTAGGAGTTACCCCACCAATCGAAGACGAAGACCTATCACAAAAGATTAAAAGGGATAGTTTACCTGTTTCCCTTCCTGATGCTTCCTTCTTGCGAGATACTCTAATACTAGGAAGAATTGCTCGCCCAATTATCCAAAAAGTTGACTCAGCTATCCAAAGGGAACTAGACATTCAGCGCACAGTTAACGATTCAGCAGAATATAGTCTAGGTTCTAAATCTGGGCAATTAACCATCATTCCCGCCCATAGAGCTAAAAAAGCCCGCTCCCTCGATGTTATTCTAATTGTTGAAAAATGGGAATCAATGCTGTTTTGGAAAGAAATGGCCCTAGAAGTCCGCAATTGGTTAGAACAATTAGGGGCTTTTCGAGACATTAAGCTATGTCGTATGGGGTGGCGGGAAGACCAGAATAAGGTCGAAATAACGCCATTTTTTAGCAATATTCAAATAATTAATCCCAAGGATCTAAACCACGCCAGGGGCGAAAGACTTATCCTATTTTTTAGTGATTGTACATCCCCTGCATGGTATCAAGGATGTTATAACAAAACCCTCAAGGAATGGGGAACCCATCAACTGGTGACATTACTTTCTCCCTTTCCTGAAAGATTGTGGGAGAGAACGGCTTTAAGTCAAGGATGGGAAATACAGCTACAAAACGACCATCCCCGTCGTGCTTCCCAGGAGTGGAAAATCGCCAGTATGCCTGATTTACTGCAAATTGAGTTAGAGTTTGCCTATGAGAAAGAAAATCCTAAACAGGAAGAAAAGCCCAAACAGACGTTAAAGCAATATATAGACCAAAAAATCCTAACCGATTATTTTCCCCTACCGATACTCTGTCTAACTCCCGAATCCTTAGCCGCCTGGGCCCAGGTAGTTAGTGGCAATAGGGAAGCTGGCTGTGCGGGTAGATACTTAGCAATTTCTCCCAAGGCTTCTAAACTTCCTGAAACCCTTTCACCCAAGAATGACCCTGTAAAAGCCGTTAAAATATTTGCCAATACCGCCTCAGGTTTCGCTTGGGAATTAATCCAAAAATTAGCAGTAGTTCCCGTTAATTTGCCTATTGTTCGCGTAATTCAGCAAGAACTATTACCCCAATCTACCCCCACCGACATAGCAGAAATTCTTTTGAGTGGGTTCTTGGAAGTAGTTAACCAAAAGGAGGAAATGAATTTTGATATTAACCCCAATACCTTATATTTTGACTTTGTTGATAATATTCGAGATATTTTGCTAGAATATTTGGGTAAAAGTCGCGCAATTGATGTTATTGCCGCATTATCAGAATATATTGCCAAAAAACTAGGTATAACACCCAAGGAATTTCAAGGAAGTATAGTGAGCAATCCTGAAATGCTTATGGGAAAAGGAGAAGATAATCTTATTCGCATGTTTGCCCTTGTATCCGCAGAGGTTTTTAGTAAGCTAGGGGAAGAACATAGTGAACTTGTGGCAGGGCTTAAAAATAGCGGTAATCATTATAAATGGGATGATTTCATTCCCGAGCTTAAATATCAAAAATGGAAAATAGATGATATACCTGAGGAGGTAGTAACACTTGAAGTTCTTAGGGGTACAGAGGAATTACTCTTTCAAGAGCTTAAGGAGAAATTTCCCTTTAGTGATGATAGTGAACTCTATTGGTATTTAAGGCAAGGGGTGGCTAATTTATCCCAAGAGTACCGTAGAATTTTAGAATCCCCTGGGATTACGCCCGAAAGCCCTGAGTTAAAAGAAGTTATAGACCTAATTACCCCCGAAATATTATCCCATACCTTATCTATATTTCATTCAGAAACCGTCTTGGTGGACACCACAGGTACTATTATCGAGAGAAAACCTGTTAGAGCCTATTACTACACTGAAAATATCCCAGAACTAAATATGATGTACATTCCTGGGGGGCAATTCTGGATGGGTACGGAGGACGAAGAAATTGCCAGACTTCAGAAGAAATTTGAACGGGATTGGTATAAGAACGAATCTCCTAGGCATTTAGTGAAACTTGAGTCATTCTATCTTAGCCAAACCCCTATTACGCAAGGACAATGGCGTTTTATCGCCGAAAGGGAAGATTTAAAAGTAGAACTAGATTTAAACCCTAATCCCTCAGAGTTTAAAGGGGATAATCTGCCAGTAGAACGGGTGAATTGGTTTGAAGCCGTGGAATTTTGCCAAAGACTATCGCGTTTAACAGGGAAAAACTACAAGTTACCCAGTGAAGCACAATGGGAATACGCCTGTAGAGCTATCCAGAATGAAGCCCAACCCTATCCTCCTTTTCACTATGGAGAAACCCTAACCAGTGATTTAGCGAATTATGGAGCTACCTACGTCTATGCTGATGAAGCTGAGGGGGAATATAGGGAACGGACTACCCCTGTCAGGCAATTTGATCCCAATGCCTTTGGGTTGTACGATATGCACGGAAATGTTTGGGAATGGTGTGAGGATGATTGGCATGAAAATTATCAAGATGCCCCAACTGATGGAAGTGCGAGGTTAAAAATGGGCAAAAAACCGCAAAAAGACTCATATTCTGTGCTGCGGGGCGGTTCTTGGGTCACCGATCCTGTCTATTGCCGTTCTGCCTGTCGCAACGTCTCTGATGGGCGCGATATCCGCAACGTCAATGTCGGTTTTCGTGTTTTGTGTGTAGTCGGGAGGACTCGTTAGCCCTTGGCACTTGTTCCCTTGGGAAACTCGCCTTTGGCGAGGAAAAATATTTTTCAAAAAAGCGATATGTTAAGTTTTGTAACAACGGGAAAGGGATAGAAAACTTTATCTAATACCAAATCCTGTTTTAATAATATAGTTATTCTTCTCCTGCCGACCGCCTCCTGCCGACCGCCTCAATCGAAGAGTTTATCACTTTAATTATGACTAGGTACTTAGTAAGCTTAGTCTATTCTGGAAAATAGCTCTGCAAAAAATCGGCGGGACTCATAATTAATATTTCTCCAAAATTTTTCAAAACTAGCAAATCTTTATCTCCCGTCACTAAAACTTCAGCTTGAGCAGATGCAGCCGCACCCAAAACATGATTGTCTTTAACATCTCTCAGTTCAGGAACATTAAAATTAATAGATGAATCAGGGGACTTTTTGCAGAGTCTTTGAGTGATTGTGATTAGATATTCAACGGTAAGTTTTCGCTTGTTAAGTTGCTGCTTAAATTTTTTTCGTCTTAAAGTATTTTCTAGTTCCTTTAAAATAGAATCGGAAACAAGAATAATCAACCTATTTTGTCGAGCCAAATAAAATATTTTTGTTGGCAAACCTCCCCATAGTAATGCTGAAACCAAAACATTAACATCTAAAACTATTTTCATCCTTTACTCCATAAATCCTGTCTCACTTCCTTGACAATCTCGCTAATTTCTTCTAGAGTAGGTTGTTTTGGATCGGATTCTAAATTATTTAGCTCTCGCAAAAATTGGTCTACATCAACCTCTAAATTAGGTCTTTTCTCTAGAATAATTTTCTCTTCTGTGATTAGTATTTCGTATTCGCTCAAGGGTTCGAGTTGGGCGAGAATTTCGGGAGGAAGTTCCAAATTTCCTGCGGCGGTAACTTTAGCGATCGCTTTTACTTGCATCGGGGGTTAATCTCCTAATAAAATTCGCATAGCTTTTAGGGTAGGGCTGCGCTTCCTATTATTTATTTTAGCAAACCAATAGTGAGCCTCTTCATTCTGTACCCGCTCGAAGTCTGAATCATTGCCAACTTTGGGAATCTGGCGTAGCACTTCTGCAAAGGATTTTCGCTCCTACTATGAGTGAGTGCGGCTAAGATGTGGATACCACACTGGTAGATTCTGACTTGTGTGCTTACCTTGACCGTGGTTAGGGGGTTGGTAGCGACAATTGGCGATGCCTCTGGATATCCTGTTTCGACTGCCTAAAGGCTATAATGCTCTACTGAAGGAACAACCTTTTTTTGTCTTAGCCTTAATTGCAGGCTATCATATTTTCATGCCTGATGGTTCACTGTTGTTGCATCGGGACTGCCGACCGCCTAGCCCTCATGATTATCTAGTAACTTAAGCGGATTTAGTATGATAACTCAAGTAGCATTCAAACCAGAACAAATAACCTATCTAAAGGGGGTGCAATGGAAAACCTATCAAGCTTTATTGTATGATTTAGCGGAAGATTCGAGCAAAAAATTAGCTTATGATCGAGGTTTTTTAGAAATTATGACTCCTTTGCCAGAGCATGAGGCTTATAAAGTTTTTTTAGGGCGTTTGGTGTGGACAACAACCGAGGTTTTAGGTTTAGAGGTGGCTAGTTTTGGTTTAACAACTTTGAGTCGGGAGAATTTACAAAGGGGAATTGAGCCTGAACAGTGTTTCTATATTCAGAATGAGGCTTTGGTACGGGGGAAAACAAGTTTTGATTTTACGGTTGACCCTGTGCCTGATCTGGCCATTGAGGTAGATATTACGAGTAGTTCGTTGAATCGGTTGGGGATTTATGCGGCGTTAGAAGTCCCTGAGGTTTGGCGATTTAATGGGGAGATTTTACTTATTTATTGTTTAAAAGATGGGGCTTATGAGGTGCAAGAATATTCTCAAGTTTTACCGATTTTGTCAAAGGATATTATTTTAGATTTCTTGAAAAGACGAGGCGAAATGGGAGAAAATGCTCTACTTCGTGAGTTTCGACAATGGTTACAAAATCAATCTCGGACAGCATGATTTACTACGTCGCTTTTATAGATCAAAAACCTGATAAGGTTCTTAACCTGACTGTGTCATCCTACACCCGCTGGAAGTCTGAATCGTTACCAACTTTTGGAATCTGGCGTAGCACTTCTGCAAAGGATTTTCGCTGCGGTTGAATTAATGCCTGTTCTAAAATTTTGCGGTGTTCGGCTTCGGCACTAACCCCATGCTGGCTTGCCCGCTTTTTGAGCGCGTTGACAATGGTTTCATCAATGTTGCGAAGGATTAAATCTGCCATGGACTGCCTCCGTTTCGGTGTGGCGTTGTATTCTCAACCACTTCGATGATAGCATTGACCTATGGCTCGAATTAATCTTTTGGATACGCGCACTACCAGTTTTGGCGATTTAATCGGTAATGGCAAGATTTACCTAGTACCGCCTTTCCAGCGTGATTATTCTTGGAATGAGGAAAATTGGGAGGATCTTTGGCAAGATATTCTGATACTTCACAGAAATCCTGATTCTAGCCACTACATGGGGGCACTGGTTTTACAAAGCTCTAGCACTTCAGATAAAGAATTTACGATTATAGATGGGCAGCAACGGTTAGCTTCCCTTAGTATTATTGCTATTGCTGTTATTGATAAAATCCAAAAATTAGTAGAGCGAGAAGAGGAAAAAAATGCCAATCAAGAACGACAAGAAATCCTGAAGCGGACTTATCTGAGCGATAGAGATCCTCGTTCTCTTCGTTACTCAAGTAAGATTCTTTTGAACGAAAATAATAATGATTTCTATCAAAGTAATTTGGTCAATCTTAGAAAGCCACTTAATAGGCGATCGCTTTTAAAATCTAACCAATTGCTTTGGCAAGCTTTTGAATATTTCTCAGATCATTTACAGGAGATTGAGGATGTTGTTCAGAGTGGGGAAAAATTAGCTATATTTTTAACAGATACTGTTGCCCAAAGACTCCTTTTTATTCAGATTAATGTTGAAGATGAATTGAATGCTTATACAGTCTTTGAGACGTTGAATGCTAGGGGTATAGAACTGAGTTCAACAGACTTACTCAAGAATTATCTGTTTTCTCTTTTTAAAAGGCCAGACGATTTACAAGAGGCGCAAAGGCAATGGAGGCGGATTATCAATACAATGCAAATGGAAAAATTTCCTGAATTTCTACGTTATTACCTTAGTCTCAAACATACTAGGGTAAGACGGGAAAGATTATTTAAAGTTGTTCGTGAATCTGTAAAAAATCGTGAACAGGCCTTTGCATTGCTAGATCAACTTGAAAACTATAGTAGTCTTTTTATTGCTCTTAGTAACTCTAATGATGAGTTTTGGCGCGATTCTTCAGAGAACCGTTCCTATATTCGTGAACTGGAGCTATTTGAGGTAAAACAAGCTTATCCCGCTTTCTTCGCTGCCTACGAGAGGTTTTCTCCTGAGAACTTTACTCGCCTATTAAAACTTGTTTGTGTATTATCCTTTCGCTATACCGTTGTTAGTAGTCTAAATCCTAATGAATTAGAAACCCTTTACAATAGGGTAGCCATAGGGATTGTAAATAATGAAATAACTAATCCTAAACAGGTATTTGATACTCTTCGCCCCATTTATGTTGCAGACGAGAAGTTTTTGCAAGACTTTTCCCTATTCTCAATTTCTACAAAAGGACAAAAGAAGAAAATAGTAAGCTATATCTTGTTTAAGCTAGAGGCAGATGCTTCACACATAGAAGTTAATGAAGATAGTTTTTCTATTGAACATATTTTGCCTGAATCCCCAAACAGTAACTGGGGGCAAAACTTTACTGATACCCAAGCAGAAGAAATGGTATATCGCCTTGGAAATCTAACCCCTTTAGAGCCTTATCTTAATCGTCAAGTAGGAAATGAAGTTTATTCCATCAAGCGAGAAGTTTATCAGAGGAGTGTCTATAAACTAACACAGAATGTTTTAGCTGAAGAATGGAATCCAAATACCCTTGCTACACGCCAAAGACATCTAGCCCAACGAGCCGTTCATATTTGGAAAGCGGATTTTCCTGTGTAGGGAATCGGAGAAAGCCATACTTTCCAACTGTTAAAATAATAGGGGGTGAAAGAACTGTTCAGTTGTTCACTTACCAAGCCCTCCCACCCTAACTCATTTTTGGATACTGTCACCAGCATCGCAGGAATAGACTGGACTCTTCAGGTGCACGCTCGACAGATTCTCACCTGACAAATCTGGCTACAAAGAGACCTCCCGACTACACACAAAACACGAAAACCGATATTGTTGTTGCGGTTATCGCGCCCATTATAGTTGTTGCGACAGGCAGAACGGCAATTGACAGGATTGTTGTTCCAAGAACCGCCCCGCAGTCGGGTTCATCTACCCCTTCTCCAAAGCCTTACAAAAAAGTAAGGGACTTGAATATCTGTTGTCTGAGCCGCCATGTATCGCCATGCTCTAGATGGGCAGTCCAACTATCCATAGACTGCTTTACCTTACTGAGAGTTATTCTACCTTGGGCATAGTCTTTTTGCAAGCGCTTAATTCTACGCCTACCCCTACGCAGATTTTGGCTTCTGACCCTAATTTTAGATGGGAATATACGAAAACCCAGAAAACTTGCCCCATGTTTGGTTTGAAAAAGTTGACTTTTTATAGGATGAATTTTTAGACGCAGTTTTGCCAAAAAATCTTCTATCTCCCTACGACAATTCGCTAAGTAGGCTGCATCATCTGAAAACAAAGCAAAATCATCTACATAACGGACGTAGGCTTTGCATTTTAGCTTTTCTTTAACAAAATGATCCAGGGGGTTTAGATAAATATTAGCAAAAAATTGGCTAGTCAAATTTCCGATGGGTAAACCCAGTCTGCGATCGCCACAATTTATTAGGTCTTCTATAGTAAAATATTGTATCACCGACTCCTGGGGATTACTATTGTCAATAATTTTATCAATCAACCATAGGGTATCTTTACATTTAATCTTTTTCCTGATCAATTCCTTCATTATTCCATGATCTATCGTGGGGAAATATTTAGAAATATCGCATTGCAAAACGTAG
The DNA here is from genome assembly GCA_040398185.1 of Microcystaceae cyanobacterium. Taxonomy (GTDB): domain Bacteria; phylum Cyanobacteriota; class Cyanobacteriia; order Cyanobacteriales; family Microcystaceae; genus JBBAUO01. The sequence continues at coordinate 48,595 of JBBAUO010000027.1, forward strand.
GCATGAGAACGAGCAAAACCTGTAAATCTTTGTAGGGCTTTGTGGGTACCATAGCCTTTTCGATTAGCATAACTATCATTGATAAAGGTTTTTTCAAAAATAGGAATGATGATATTACAAAGGGCATGGTGAACTACCCTATCTCGGTAGGGTGCAGCCGATATTAAACGACTTTTTGGATCTCTTAGGTGAAAGGTTCGATAGTTCCCCGGTCAATACTTCTCGATTAAGGATTAAGCAGTGTTGGAAATAGAAAAAATCAGAGGTGCAACTGGGGAGGAGGTAGTACGATGAATAGGCTTTTTAGCAGAAAACTTGGAGCGGGGTTTTTTGACAAACCGAGGATTGTTTCTCCGTTGGCGAGACGGAATTTGCTCTGCTAAGATATCGCAGATGAGACGGGATAAAAAAGGGGGAGTTGCTCGGGGCTAATATCTTGAAAGTCAGCCATAGAGCGTCTAATCACCCGTAGAGTCCCCGTAAAACTTAATCGTAGTGGGGAGATGTTGCCCACTGTAGCCGCTTGCAGCATCAGAGAGCGGATAGCATAGTGGCCAATCAGCCAGCCATAGATTTCTTGGACAACTTCACGGGGCTTTAGGGAACGAATTGGAGTTTTACGTCCCAGCAGATGGGTTTTTAATTCATCAATGGTATTTTCAATTTCCCATCGTTGATGGTATTGCTCTGCTAGAAGCAAGGCAGGAAAGGTAACAATATCCATCAAACTGGTAACTAGGCGATAAGTTGTTATTTCTCCTTGATTGTGAATATCATAGTCAATAATCCTGACCTGTATGCGGGTTGCTCCCTTTTTCTTGGATTTACGGTCGGGGGCTACCCAACTCAGATAAGAACCATCTTCTAACACTTCCTCGACTGGGAATTTAACATTGGCGGGAACTCTACCGAGATAATGACTGCCTTGGCTGATAGTCGCCTTAATCATCCGATAAGAGTGCAAGCCCCTGTCCCACATCAATAGCATTCCCGGTGTGAGGGAACGTAATAATTTTAAAGCTCTTACCCTTTCTCCGATGCGATAAGGACACATTAAGGCATCCACGATTAAGTGAGTACCTGCTTCTATTAACAACACCACCCGCACCTTGGGAAAGCCGGCTCTGGTTCCTTGGCGACTGCCAGGATAACCAAAGACTCTAGCATTAGCCGCGCTATCTGGTACATCTAATACAGTGCCATCCACTGCCATCACCCTCAACCCGCCTAAAAATGCACCCACTGTCGATAGTGTAGCTTGCGGACGAGCTAAACGAGTAAATAATTGGCTCATGACTCGACATCCCAATCTTTGTCGGGCGGCACTGATGGAGGAAGATGTGGGTATCTGCCAACGTTCTCCTAATTTTGTCCATTGTCGGTTCAGTCCGGTAACTAAATTTTGTAGTACGCTACTCATGGAATCCGATGACCACAGGCTCATGGCAATCACCAAGCAGACCACCAAGCTCGCTGGTAGTTGACGTTTTCGCTCTTCTGTTGCTGACGTTTCCCTTAAGGTTGAGGAGATTAACTCCTGGGGAATTACCGTCTCTAGGACTTGAAAAACCTGTTTGGCTTCGATTTTTGGGTTAATGAAGGAAAATTCTTTAAGCAGCACTTTTGACTAGATATTTATGAGAGAGGATTAAAGTCTATGTACTTAAGCTTACACCCTTTTGGGCTTAATCGAGAAGTATTGGTTCCCCGGTTGGTAGGTTTTTTCGGTTAGTTCTTGCTGAAGTTTGGATAACTCAGAAGCTAGGTTAGAGTTAAATTGTAGCACATTATCCCGATAACGCTTACCCTTTTGGGCATTTTTTGCTGATAGATAAAGGTTTTCAAAGTCAATGATTTTGTCCCATAGATTACCGTAGCGTTTCATAAAGGTTTTGATTCCTGTTGCTTAATCCATCCGCCTAATTCTACCCCAACTTCATTCATTAGTTTATTAACATATTGATACTGCTTGTGGTCAATTAAAGCAAAATCTAATAGCAGTTGGGCTTGATGCCTGAGAACATCTAGCTTTATACTCATTGCTTGCAGCTTTTCTCGCTTGTTTTGGGTGTACCTAGCTTCAATTAGCCCCTCTAGTAGCTCGTACAGATTATTAACAATTTTATCCCCAACGGTAAACCTATGGGTTCTAGGTGATCTTTCGATTATTGGTATATACCAGACAATCAGATCATAGGTTTTTTGGATTACTGACAAATCTTTTATCATTTGTTACAAAACTTAATATAGTGCTTTTTTGAAAAATATTTTTCCTCGCCAAAGGCGAGTTTCCCAAGGGAACAAGTGCCAAGGGCTAACGAGTCCTCCCGACTACACACAAAACACGAAAACCGATATTGTAGTTGCGGTAACCGCGCCCATAATAGTAGTTGCGACAGGCAGAACGGCAATAGACAGGATCGGAGGACCAAGAACCGCCCCGCAGCACAGAATTTGAGCTTTTTTGCGGTTTTTTGCCAGTTTTTGACCATGCGCTTCCATCCGTTGGCGCCCCCTCATAATTTTCGTGCCAATCATCCTCACACCATTCCCACACATTTCCGTGCATATCATACAAGCCAAAGGCATTAGGGTAAAATTGTCCCACAGGAGTAGTTTGTTCTCTATATTCCCCCTTAGCTTCATCACCATAGGTATAGTCGGCATCATAATTGACTACGTCACTGGTTAGGGTTTCTCCATAACAAAAGGGAGGATAGGATTCTCCTGCTTCAAGGTTAAGGGGTTCGGTTTGCCCACGACAGGCATATTCCCATTGTGCCTCACTGGGTAACTTGTAATCTTTTTCCGTTAATTTCGCCAGCCTTTCACAAAACTCCACAGCTTCAAACCAATTCACCTGTTCCACAGGTCTTTGCCATCGCTCTACATCCTGGTAGGGTTCTTTAAAATAAGATGGATCTGGTTCTAGGTCTAGGGAAACTTTCAGGTCAGTTCTTTTGGCTATAGCTTGCCATTGTTTTTGCGTAACGGGATAACGTCCGAGCAAAAAGCTCTCCAAGGTGACGTTATGTTGGGGTCTTTCATTATCTCTACTACCTTCTTCCGTTTCTGGCGCGCCCATAGTAAAAGTTCCTGCGGGTATCTTTACCAGTTCCAAAGAGATGTTATCCCCTAGGTCTTGGGTATAGACTCGAATTGATTTCTTTTCTTTTTGTAAAATTATGGTTGGCATGGTTGAAGGATAGTCAAGGGAGGAGGTATGGCTATCAATTATCCCACAATGAAAACAAAAGAAATTTATGGGACAATTGTTCTAGAGTTCTGAGTAAGGAAATATAAAGATGGAATTAATCTTATGGTTGTAAAAATTACTAAAGATGAGGTACTGGTGCGGCTACGAACCCTTAAGCCTGAACTAGCCGCAAGATATGGGGTTAGTCAGATTGGCATCTTTGGCTCGGTCGCCAGAAATGAGGATCATCAAACGAGCGATATTGATGTGGTCGTTCACATGCCACCCGATATGCTAAAAAGAGTTAGGCTCAAAGCCGAGCTAGAGAACCTATTCGGAAAAGAGGTAGACGTAATTCGATATCGGGATTCCATGAACCCTTACCTAAAGGGACGAATCGAGCGGGATGTCATCTATGTCTGAGCGATCTCTTCTGTTAGAGTTACTGCTGGAGGTTGAAGAGGCTATCCGTCAGATTGAGCGGCGGTTTACAGGTATCCAAAAAGCGGATGACTTCATCGCTAATGATGATGGTCTTGATCGACTAGATGGTATTAGTATGATGCTTATCGTCATCAGCGAAAATGTCAGAAGAATTGCTCGAATAATAGGAAATGATTTGGATAATCACTATCCTGAAATTCCTTGGTCAGATGTTAAGGGAATTAGAAATATTCTGGCTCATGATTATTTTGACATTGATCCGGAGGAAGTTTACAAGATTTGTGCCAATGACCTTGCTATTTTAAAACAGGCACTCGCAAAAATGCGCCTCGACTTCTTTTAATCCCTAAGTCAATTTGTGATTACAAGTATTCTCTATGCTCTTTTTCAATACTATCTCCCCGCCTTGCCGTCGCCAATTCATGCTATTTTAGATATAAAATATCAAAGCAAAATAAGGTAAAAATGAGAGCAATCACCAGTAACCAAGCTAAAAATCAACTAGACGAATTAATTGATAGGGTAATTCTTGATGTAGAGCCGACTATTATTTGCAATGATCAAGGAAAACAAGCTGTTATAATGTCTCTAGACGAATTTAACTCTTGGCAAGAAACCCTATATTTATTATCAAATCCTGCCAATAGAGATCACCTGATAGAATCAATTAAACAAGCCAAATCGGGTAATGGTAATGAATGATAGAATCTTCACCCTTGGGGACTATGCCTCTTTTTCGGCAGACAACCCCGTAGTTATTGAAGTAACCAAGACAGATACCTCCAGCATTGCTGTCTGGGCAGTACAACCAGGACAAGTGATAGATGCCCACTTTCACCCCGAAGGACAGGATACTTGGGTCGTCCTAGAAGGCACTCTTACCTATTTACTCGGTAACGGCGATCGCCAGAGCTTAAAAAAGGGACAAGTAGCGATCGCCTCTACAGGACAGATTCACGGGGCGATCAACGAGGGTACAGAAAACGTCATCTTTGTCTCCATTTATTCCGCGCCTGAAATTGGCTATGTCAAGGCCTCTGGTTGAGCGCAAAATGTGGTAGTATCTTGAGGGAAATCTGTTAAGTTTTTTGTAAAGCAGTTGACAGAACCATTTTATTGTGTGTGGAGTTTATCTGAGGAGTGAGCGGCTATGGTGGAATCAAAGGCTAGTTTGTCGAATGGCAGGAACCAACTCCGTCCGATTCGGATTGGGGTGATTGGGGTGGGTAACATGGGGCAACACCACACCAGGGTTTTGAGTTTATTTAAGGATGTACAATTAGTGGGGGTGTCGGATCTCAATACAGACAGGGGTATAGATACCGCCAGTAAGTACCGAGTACGTTTTTTTGAAAATTATTTAGATTTACTTCCCCACGTCGATGCGGTTTGTATTGCCGTACCGACTCGGTTTCATCACCGTGTTGGGCTCGATTGCCTACAAGCAGGGGTACATACCCTAATCGAAAAACCGATCGCCGCCAGTATTTCCGAGGCTGAATCCTTGGTAAATGCGGCAGCAGACTACAATTGCATTTTACAAGTTGGACATATTGAGCGTTTTAATCCTGCCTTTTTGGAATTGAGCAAGGTTTTAAAGACAGAAGAAATTTTAGCCATTGAAGCCCACCGCATGAGTCCCTATTCCCAACGGGCTAATGATGTCTCGGTGGTATTAGATTTAATGATCCATGATATTGATCTATTACTAGAACTAGCAGGGTCCTCTGTGGTCAAATTAACCGCTAGTGGGGGCTACGGGACAGATTCAGGTCATTTAGACTACGTTACCGCCACCTTGGGCTTTAGTAATGGCATTGTCGCCACCTTAACGGCGAGTAAAGTTACCCATCGTAAAATTCGTCGGTTAGCCGCCCATTGCAAGAACTCTCTAACGGAAGCGGATTTTCTCAATAACGAGATTTTGATCCATCGTCAAACTACGGCTAACTATTCCACGGAGCATGGTCAAGTCCTTTACCGTCAAGATGGTTTAATCGAAAAGGTCTATACCAGTAATATTGAACCCCTCCATGCAGAGTTAGAGCATTTTGTCAACTGTGTGCGGGGTGGAGATCAGCCGTCCGTCGGGGGAGAGCAAGCCCTAAAAGCCCTACGTTTAGCCAGTTTAATTGAACAAATGGCCCTAGATGGAGGAGTTTGGCAACAGTCCGACTGGAAATACCAATCCTTTGATGCCCTTGCAGAAAACATCCACAAACCCTAGTACACAGTCCACCAACCAAAGGCAGGGCCGATAAAACGAATGGTGAGCCAGACGGTAATCAGAGTAGCGATTCCAATCCATGCCCCTCGGGTGGTAACTTTGTAGGCTTGCTCGATTTGGCTTTTCGTTAGAGGTAGCCAGGATACCATTCTTTCTTCCGTACCGTAATCTTGCCCTAAAGAGGCTTTGCGTCGTTTTGATTCACCCATAACACATTAGTCCGTTAACTCTTCCTAGGCGATCATATCCCAAAACCTTTTACAATAGGGATTTGTTGCTCACAAATATCCTCTAAATGATTTCTCAGCGTCCAAATTTATGGTTAGCGGCCCTGAAACCGCCCATGTACAGCGTGGCGATTATGCCAATTATTTTAGGAACGGCGATCGCTTTTGGGGAAACGAATCAATTTCAAGGAAGTGTTTTCTATACTTTTTTTATGGCAGCTATTTTGATTTTAGCTTGGCTAAACTTGAGTAATGATGTCTTTGACTCGGAGACTGGAATTGATAAAAATAAAGCCCATTCAATAGTCAATTTAACGGGTAAAAAGTCCCTAGTTTTTTGGATCGCTAATGCCCTATTAGCCTTAGGTATTCTGGGTATTGTCGGTATTAGTTTCTGGCAAAAAGATCCCACGGTTTTAGGATTAGTTATACTCTGCTGTGCCCTCGGATATACCTACCAAGGACCACCCTTTCGCTTAGGTTATAAGGGCTTAGGAGAATTTATTTGTTTTGTCACCTTTGGACCCATGGCGATCGCAGCGTCCTATTATTCTCAAACCCAGACAATTTCCCCAAGAAGTTTAGCGGCTTCCATCATCGTCGGCATAAGTACGACAATTATTTTATTTTGTTCCCATTTCCATCAAGTCAAGGACGATTTAGCCGCAGGAAAGAAGTCCCCAATAGTCCGTATGGGTACTGCTAACGGGGCTTTAGTCCTAGCTGTAGCCACCCTCAGCCTTTTCGTTATTCCCTTAATTTTAATTCCTTTAGGTATTTATCCTCCCTGGACATTGTTGATTTTTGCTACTCTACCCTGGGGAATACATCTAGTTAACCATGTCTATAAATACCACGATCAACCAGACAAAGTAAGCAATTGTAAATTTTTGGCAGTTAATTTGCACTTCCTTAGTGGTATCTTATTTACTTTAGGATTCATCTTACCTAGACTCATTTAACGGGATGTTATTAAACAGCACTGTCACTATTCGTCAGGCCTTCAGGGCAGATTTATCGAGAATTGTCGAAATTTATAACGCTGCCATCCCCACACGACTAGCAACTGGCGATTTAGAGCCAATTTCCGTCGAAAGTCGTCAAGGGTGGTTTCAAGAACATTTACCGAATCAATACCCCATCTGGGTAGCGGAGACAGAAACAGGGGAAGTCATCGGTTGGCTGAGTTTTCAATTATTTTATGGTAGGTTAGCCTATCGCAAAACGGCGGAAGTAAGTCTCTATATCTGTCCCAACTATCAACGGCGCGGTTTAGGTAAAATGCTCATTGAAGCAGGGATCAAAGCCTGTGCCAATTTAGAAATCACTACCCTAGTCGGCTTTATTTTTGCCCATAACCTTCCTAGTCTCTATCTCTTTGAAAAAATGGGCTTTCAGCGTTGGGGGTATTTACCCGCAGTGGCGCAAATGGACGAGGAAACAAGGGATTTAGTGATTGTTGGCCTACAAATTAACCCCTCTGTGAGCTAGATTAGACTACTAAGTAACTGGTTATAATTAAATTGAAGTGATTATTGCGCCTTCGATCCCCCCTGCCCCCCTTATTAAGGGGGGTGCCGA
>JBBAUO010000028.1:0-52756 GCA_040398185.1 Microcystaceae cyanobacterium
GGTAAGTTGACTGGGGGAACTGAGAATCTCCCGATTTATCGGGGGAGCGTCAACGGGTTCAATTTTCCCATTAAATCCCATCTGTGTGCTACTATGTCTGTTAAAGCCGTACAAATTAAGAGAAAGTCTCGATAAAGTTTAAGATAAAATAGCAAAAACCTTAGTATTGTTATGAAAAAAAGCATACATCTCGCACTTTCTTCACTTATCGCCGTTTTAGCCCCACCAACAATGATTCTCACCTACTCCCATCCTGTTGGTGCTGCAGAATTTTCGGATCAGATTGATTCTATTGGGGATTACCTAACCGATATTCCTGGGCAAGAATCCTTACGGGAGGATGATTACCTGATAGACCATTATCCCCTGCTATTACCGGATGAACCCATTTACCTGATAGATCATTATCCCCTGCTATTACCGGATGGACCCATTTACTCTGATCCCATTTACGAATATTTCCCAAGTGAGAATGGTAACGTGGACAGAACTCTGTGTATCACCTGTAGAAATCCTTTCTCTGATCCTGTCCCCCTTTCCACTTCGATTCCTGAACCTTCCAACCTACTGGGTTATATTATCCTAGGTGGTGTCATACTTGGGGGAGCGATCAAAAGTAAAGGAAAGTAGTGTTTTAACCCCTACCCTGAAGAAAAATTCTCTCAATTTCATCAGGAGCTAGGGGTTTAGAAAATAGGTCGCCCTGGCCGAACTCACAACCTAATTGCTGAAGCCACGCCAATTGCTGCTTGGTTTCAATACCCTCGGCAACAACCCCTAGATTTAGCTGGTGGCTGAGATTAATTATAGTTTCAACAACTTGATATTTACGGTTTCTGTCCGGCATTTCGTTAATAAAAGAGCGATCAATTTTCAAGATATTGACGGGAAAACGGTTCAAATAGCCTAGGGAAGAATATCCCGTACCAAAGTTGTCGATACTGATTTGGATCTGGCGCGATCGCAATTGTTGGGTCAGGGCGATCACTATTTCAGCATTTTGCATAAGAGCATTTTCAGTGATTTCCAGTTTGATACAAGCGGGATTTACCTGGGTTTCTGCTAATATTTGGTCAATATCAGTTAAAAGAGTTGGGGAAGTGAATTGCCTTACCGAGAGATTGACACTCATAGTCAACTGGGGCCAACCCTGCTGTTGCCAGGTGTGCAATTGGTGACAGGCTTGACGGAGTATAACCATACCCACCTGTATAACTAGCCCTGTTTCCTCTATACAAGCAATAAATTCCCCAGGGAAAACGATACCGCGAGTAGGGTGTTGCCAGCGAACTAGGGCTTCAAAACCGATTAGCTGCTGAGTATCGAGGCTGACAATGGGCTGGTAATGGGCAAAAAACTCCCCCTCTTCCAGAGCTCGTTGTAAATCAGTTTCTAGGGTAAGACGATGGAGTGTAGCCAGATAAAATTGGGGATTAAAGATTTCGTAGCAACCTTTCCCTCGGAGTTTAGCCTTGTACATGGCTGTATCAGCAGCTTGTAGGAGGGCTTCGGGTTGAGAATCGTGGCTACTCCCTAGGGCTATCCCCATACAGGCGGAGAGAAAGATTTTATAGTTGGCAACTTCTAGGGGGGTATCGAATCCCCGAATTACCGATTGAATCCAAATATCTAAGGGGAACAGGTCCTGGGTATTATAGAGCAGAAAACAAAACTCATCTCCCCCGACTCGGGCGAGGATATCCCCGGGGCGGAGATAGTGTTGAAGCCGTTGGGCAATGGCTTGGAGGAGTTGGTTGCCGATGGTATAGCCAAAGGCTCCATTAATTAATTTGAACTGATCACAATCTAGATAGACGATCGCTAGGTGAGATCCGTCAGATTCCAGGGCTGTGGACAATCTGTCCAATAAATAAGCACGACTAGGTAAATGGGTGAGATCATCTTCTAGGAGCATCATCTGTAACTGGTTAGTTCGCTCTTGTACGAGGATTTCTAGCTGAGTGTTAAAGGTTTTCAATTCCTGATACTGTCGATAAATGCGGAGCATGGAACTAATCCGGGCATTGAGCTCAATGCTATTCACAGGTTTGCGGATAAAGTCGTCGGCACCCATACGTAAACATTTCGCCAGAGCTTGCTTAGATACAAAGGCAGTCACCATAATGATCGGTACAGCCTTCCATTGCTCCATGGCTTTAATCTGCTGACAAACTTCCACACCATCCATCTCCGGCATCATCACATCCAGTAAAATCAGATCCGGTTTAATAATATCTAGGGAAGCGATCGCTTCAGGTCCACTGGCGGCGTAATGTAATTGATAATCTTGGTTGTGCAAAAGGGTTTCAATCACATCAAAATTATCTGGCTCATCATCCACAATCAAAATCGAGATGGGTTTCATACTAAATCCGCTTAGGTAAATATATCATCGTGAAGGCTAGGCAGGGGGCAGTCGGAGAATAACTATGGTATTAAAACAGGATTTGGTTTCATTGGGTATCCTTTCTAGAAATTAGATGTTGTTCAATAATTGTGGTTAATTGTTTGAGTTTGACAGGTTTACTGAGGTAGTCATTGGCTCCGGCGGCTAGACAGCGATGGCGATCTGTTTCCATGGCCAGGGCAGTGAGGGCAATAATCGGCAGATCCACCAAGGCGCGCTGACGACGGATTTGCCCCATAGCTTCTATCCCATCCATCCCTGGCATGGAAATATCCATAAGAATCAAATCTGGGTTAGCAGATTGGGCTAAATCAACCGCCTCCTGGCCATTTTTAGCGAAGATCAGGCGATAACCTTTGGCTCGGAGATAGCTGGAAATAGTAGCAATACTGGCTTCATTGTCTTCTGCGAGTAAGATGAGGGAAGATGCGAGGGAGGGAAAAGTCATCACATCCAAATCAGAGCCCGATAGGTCTTTAAGGCTATCATAGCAGGGAATATAGGGGAGATCGATGGTAAAGCAACTACCCACTCCGAGTTCACTGGTAAGCCCAACTTGCCCACCGTGGAGTTCCACAATACGCTTTACAAGTGCTAATCCCAAGCCTGTCCCTGAATATTGACGGTTCAAAGCATTATCAATTTGGATAAAGGGTTGAAAGAGTCGCGGTACATGATCGGGGGCAATGCCAATGCCCGTATCGGTAACAGCAATCCGCAGAAAATGCTGGGAACTGTCTTTTCCGCTTGCAAGGGTTAAAGGGGTGATCTCTAGGGTGATTTTCCCGGACTCTGGGGTAAACTTAACGGCATTATTGAGTAGGTTGATCAAAACTTGACGAATGCGCCGCTTATCAACTAAGACTTTGGGTAGTGGATTAAAGGAGTTTTTAATCTCTAACCGGATGAGTTTTTTGTCTGCTTGCTGTTTGATGAAAGTGAGACTAGATTTGCATAGGGAATCAAGATCGGTGGGGGTACAGTTTAGTTCGATCTGACCCGATTCAATTTTCGCCACATCCAGAATGTCATTAATCAACTCCAGAAGGTGGGAAGCACTGCTTTCAACGGTTTGTAAGGCTTTGTCTTGGTCTTGATTGATCTCGCCAAAGACTTGTTCTTGTAATCCTTCGGTCATACCCAGAATCGCATTGAGGGGGGTGCGGAGTTCATGGCTCATATTAGCCAGAAATTCGTCCTTAAGACGAGTTGCCTTAGACAGTTCCATGTTACGTTCGCTAATCTCCTGTTGTGCCTGTTGTCTTTCCGTGAGTTCCTTCTGTAGTTGCTCAAAGAGGTTGGCTTGTTGAATGGCGATCGCCAATTGGTTAGCTATTTGCTGAGTGAGAGCAATTTCTGACTGCTGCCAAGGGCGGACTGAAGTACATTGATGGATACACAGTAGTCCCCACAACTGTTCCCCACAGAGCAGGGGCATAACCAGATTAGCTTGAATCTGAAACTGAGCTAGGACATCTATATGACAAGGGCTTAGTCCTCCTTGGTAAATGTCATCAATAGCTTGGTATTGTCCCTGGGTATAACGTTCGGCATGAATTTCCCCGAAACAGTGGACATGGACTGGCATAGCCATAACCGAGTTGAACCCATTAATAACCGATTCTGCGACAAATTCCCCATCGTCATACCCAGATTCGGGATAGAACTTGAAGATGCCTACCCGATCTGCCTGAAGTACTGTGCGGATTTCTGAACAGGCAGTGTCAAAGATCGTCTGAATATCCAGGGAAAGTCGGATTTTTTGGGTGATTTCCCGGAGCAGAGTTTCTCTTTCTACCTGTCGACTTTTTTCTTGCTCTAATTGTTCGCGTTCAGTAATATCAAAAGTTGTCCCCACAACACGATAGATATTACCCTCTCTATCTTTGAGGGGATTGAGGGTAGTCAACCACCAGCTTTTCCCTTGGTCTGGAAATTGTAATTCTTCTTCATGACTTACGGATTTTCCTATTTCTAGACATTCCTGCAATCGCCGACGCTCCTCACTACCTGCCTCTAGTCCATAGATTTGCTCCGGAGTTTTGCCGATAATGTCCGCGCTGGCAATGCCACTGGCTTTTTCCGCCATAGAGTTCCAGTGAATATAGAGAAACTCCTCTGAACCTACTACATCTATAACAAAAATCGGAAAATCCACCCCATTATAAATAGTACGCAAGAACTGCTCTTGTTCTTGGAGTTGAGACTCAGTTTTTTTGCGATGGGTAATATCCTGAAAAGTCCCTAGTATCCCCATGACATTGCCCTCTATGTCCCTTAGGGGCAGTTTATTGGTTTCTACCCAAAGCTGTTCTCCCGTAGATAGGGTGAGGGTTTCTTCAATGCCGAGTTTGGCTATACCCGATTCCATGACTTGGCGATCGTCAGCCAGATAGCCGAGGGCTTCGGCTTCGCTATAACCAAAATCAAAATTAGTCTTACCAACTGCTTCTAGGGGAGAATCTAGGTTGGACATTTGGGCAAAGAATTGATTACATCCCACCATCACCGATTGGCAGTCCTTCCAAAATACTGCCAGGGGAAAGGTATCCAGAACGGTTTGCAGAAATTGTCGGGATTCCCTGAGGGCATTTTCCGTCTGTTTGCGATCGCTGACATCAAAGTTAATACCAATCATACTCTGGGGATTCCCCTCACTATCGTATACCAAAACTCCATAGGCTTTGATATGGTGGATGCTGCCATCGCCATGAATGACCCGAAATTCCGTATCATAGTCCTTGCGCTCTAGAATTGCTTGCTGGCCGACCATCTCCGCCCTTTGCCGATCTTCCGGATGGAGGGCATTTGACCAGACTTGGTAAACTAATGACTGATCGGATAATTTGGTCGCGCCGTAGAGTTCAAACATGCGCTCGTCCCAAAAGACAGTATTTTCTTTTAGATCCCAGTCCCAACAACCTATCGCCCCCGATTTTAGGGCTAGGGTTAAGCGTTTTGATAGCCTTTTGATCTCCCCTTCCCTCTGCCTGATGCCACTAACAGCTCGAAAAATACCCTGGGCAACCTGTTCTCCGTTTAAATTAATCCGACTAGCTGTAATCTCTACAGGAATACTGTGGCCATCTTTGTGGAGAACTAGAGTTTCCAAAGGCGGACCGCCACCGTGGAGCAAAATACCCTGGAAATACTGGTAGGCCGCTTCTAGCTCTTCGGGGGGATGAATCCAAGATATATGTAGACGGGTTAATTCTTCTCGGCTATAGCCTAGGAGTTTTTCTCCTTGGCGATTTACTTCTAGCAAATTACCTTGACTATCCGCGAGAACAATTGCATCACTGGCATTATCCATCAGGGCACGATAGCGAGCCTCTCCTTCTTGTAAAAGTTGCTCAGAGGCCTTTCTTCTGGCAATATGGAGTTCTTGTTCTGCAACGACGCGGGCAGTAACATCAGTAATTGTTCCTACATAACTCAGAATTTGACCATCGCTATTTTTCTCAGCTACCGACTGTCCGTAGACCCAAGTTACAGAACCATCAGCACGTTGAAAACGGTATTGGAGTTGAAAGGGTCTATTTTCTTGTAATGACTGATGCCATTCCTCGATGACCATGGAGCGATCATCTGGATGTAGCCCTTGTTGCCATCCCTCTCCCAAGACAGTTTCCCTAGTGAGTCCAATTATCTGACAACAAAGCTCATTAACATAAATACAATTGCCTAGGAAATCGGTACGAAAAATCCCGACGGGTACGGCGGTGGCTAAGGTTGCATAGCGTTGTTCACTTTCTTCTAGCTGTTGATAGGTTGTGGCTTGTTGTAGGGCAACGGCTAGGTGTACGGATAGGGACGAGAGCAGTTCTACCTCCTGGGGTTGCCAGTCGCGGGGTCCCGTGCCTTCACTGGCATTTAGTAGGCCCCACAGGCGATCGCCACAGCATAGGGGGACTAAAATCTTCGACCTAGTTTGCATCCGGATCAGCATTTCTCTATGACAGTCAGACATTGGCGTTGTGTAGATATCTGGGACGACACGAACCTGCCCAGGATGATAAATTTCCTCTGGGGTTTTCTGGCAAATGGTTTCGGATATCTGTTCTCCCAAGAGGCACCTAGATGAATCCGTAGACTCTGCTATAATCATGCTTTCTAAATCCGACGTAAACTGGCAAATATTCACCCGCTCACAACCCAAAATTTGCCGCACCCCTAGAACAGTAAGCTCTAGAATGGTTTGTAGATTCAAAGAGGAGCGGATTTGTGTAACTAATTCTGCTAGTAATTTTTCTCGCTGCCTCTGGGTGTCAATACTTGTAGTACGCTCGGCTAAAAGTCTCTCTAAATTGACTACATGTTCTTCTGTGTAGAGTTGGGCTTGTAGTAGCAGGCTTGGGGTAACTAACCCAACTAGGCGATCTTGATCATCTAAAATGGGCAAATGACCAATACGGTGCTGTTGTAAGAGGTGGATTGTCCCCCTTAAATCAGTTAATTGAGACTCCCGTAAGGGGATTACCGTTCTTGTCATTACCTCTTGGACTGGCTGATCGAGGTCAATCCCTTGGGCGGTCAGACGTACTATATCCCCCTCGGTCAGAATACCCACCACCCTCCTTTCTTCTGTCACCACCACCACACAGCCACAGCGAGCCTCGGCGTGGAGGCCATGGATTCCTTCTGTAGGACGATGATCACCCATCAGGGCGATCGCCTCCCTCACCGTCGTCTTGGCCCAAACCATGAAAGGATCTCGAACAATCGTTTCCCCTAGGTCAGTTTCCATTTGATTTGTTAGCAGATATTTACCGCAGAGATTACCTAAAAGTACCCAAAGCTAATCTAAAAATTATAACCTTTTATACTTTCTAAGACAATACCCCCTGATAGCACATCCGCTTAGGTAAATATATCATCGTGAAGGCTAGGCAGGGGGCAGGAGGCGGTCGAAGAATAACTATAGTATTAAAACAGGATTTAGTATTAGTCGGCTTTGTGTTAGGTTAGGATTAAGGTGATTTGTGCAGTGGGGATGAAAAATTAAAGCATGGATTGGTGGCAAAGATTAAAGAAAAACAATTTAGCCCGCATGGGAGCAGTTTTGCTGTTAATTTTCTATTTAACTGTAATCGCTGCCGATTTTGTCGCCCCCTACGACCCCTATACGTCCCAGTCCGATGGCTCTCTTTTGCCCCCAACTCCCATCTATTGGCGACAACAACAGGGTCCAAATCAGGGAAAATGGCTAGGTCCTCATGTTTATCCTACTACCCAAAGCCCAACGGATATTAAAACAGGCGATCGCACTTTAATCCAAGACTTCACCCAACCCTCTCCGGTGCGTTTATTTGTCCAGGGAAGTCCCTACTATCTAGGTCGAATTATTCTACCTCTACCCCCTAGTTTTGCCGAGAGAGAAATCTTTAAAGGTATTAAAGTAGATCGGCATTTATTTGGGACTGAGGGAAAGGGTACTCTCAATCTTTTAGGAACCGATGAACAGGCTAGGGATCAATTTAGTCGCCTCCTCCACGGGGGTCGAATTAGTCTCTTTATCGGCTTAGTGGGGGTAGCAGTTTCCTTCCCCATCGGCATGATTGTGGGGGGTATTTCGGGGTATTTTGGGGGTTGGCTAGATGCTATCCTCATGCGTTTTGTGGAAGTGCTAATGACCATACCTGGAATTTATTTATTGGTCGCTCTAGCGGCAGTTTTACCCCCTGGATTGAGTAGTTCCCAACGATTTTTGTTAATTGTTCTCATTACTTCCTTTATCAGTTGGTCAGGACTTGCTAGGGTAATTCGTGGACAGGTATTATCCCTAAAGGAACAGGAATATGTCCAAGCAGCCCGAGCTCTTGGAGCTAATCCTTTCTACATTATTCTACACCATGTTCTCCCCCAAACTGCGAGTTATATTATTATTTCTGCGACTTTAGCCGTGCCTAGTTTTATCGCCAGTGAATCGGTATTGAGCCTTATCGGTTTGGGGATTCAACAACCAGATCCTAGTTGGGGAAATCTCCTATCTTTGGCGACTAATGCCTCTATTTTAGTCCTACAACCCTGGTTAATTTGGCCGCCCGCCGTCTTGATTATTTTGACGGTTTTAGCCTTTAATGTTTTAGGGGATGGTTTACGGGATGCTCTAGATCCAAGAAGTTTAGAACGAGGAAAGTAATACCAAATCTGGTTTTTAAATCAGGTTATAATCCTCCTGCCTCCTGCCTCCTGCCTCCTGCCTAGCCCTCACGATTATCTAGTAACTTAAGCGGATTTAGTATAAATGACTGGAAGACTTTTTAATCAATTTGCGAATGGGTTAGTTTATTTAAGCCGCCGTTGGGGTCCTCAAAGTTGGATAGTTTTTCTGTTTATCTTAGCTTTGGTTTTAGCGACCCATTTGTCTATACCACCCCTTGCTAACTCCCAAACTAGCCCGATGCAAATACGGGGGGTTTGGTTAACGAATGTAGATAGTGAAGTTTTGTTTAAAAAAAAAGCCCTGAGTAAGGCGATAAATACCCTCAGTGAGCTTAATTTTAATACCCTTTATCCAACGGTTTGGAATTGGGGCTATACTCTCTATCCCAGTCTGGTGGCGAAAAAGTTGACGGGTAGATTTATGGACCCGACCGAGGGTTTACAGGGGAGAGATATTTTAAAAGAGACTGTTCAACTGGCCCATCAAAAGCAAATGCGGGTAATTCCCTGGTTTGAGTTTGGCTTTATGGCCCCGGAAGATGCTGATTTGGTGCAGAATCATCGTCAATGGTTAACCCAACGTCAAGATGGAACGACGATCTGGTGGGAGGGAAAAGTTCACCAACGGGTTTGGTTTAATCCCCTGCGTCCGGAAGTACAGCAGTTTGTTACGGATTTGATTATGGAGATTGTCGATCGCTACGGGGTAGATGGTATTCAAGTAGATGATCATTTTGGCTTCCCCGTTGAGTTTGGTTACGACGACTATACGATAAAACTCTATCAAAGTGAGCATAATGGCCAATCTCCCCCAACGGATTATCGCAATGCTGAATGGGTGCAATGGCGTGCGGATAAGATTACGGCCTATGTGGGAACTTTGTATCAAAGGATTAAACAGAGTCATCCCCTTATGGTTTTTTCTGTTTCTCCTAATCCCCAAGGATTTTCTCTACAAGCTTTTTTGTTGGATTGGTACAAATGGTATCAGCAGAAAAATATTGACGAGTTGATAGTACAGGTGTATAGAGACAATTTGGACAGTTTCCAAAAAGAGTTAGCTCAACCAGAGCTAATCGCCGCTAAGGGGAATATTGCCGTCGGGATTGGGGTATTAGCAGGGTTAAAAGGTCGTCCTGTAAGCCTTGAGCAGATTACCTCCCAGGTGAATACCGTCCGCGAACAAGGTTTTTCTGGGGTGTCTTTTTTCTTCTATGAAAGTTTATGGAATCTCGGTGCTGAATCCGTAGGCGATCGCCAAAAGGCTTTTCAAAGTCTTTTCTCTACTTAGAGAGCTTTTTGTTGGATACTATAGTTAGGAAGTATCAGAAACACCTATTTTTTTCCTAGGCCGTCTGGTTTCTGAAATCCTTTACCATAGATTTTTATTTTTGAAAGTTTTTGCAAAAAAAATTTACAATGTTTAGTCCAACCCCCCTTGCTCTAGATGATCTGAGATTCTTAAAAAAATTAACTTCTCAAGGCCAAAGGGAAGGACAAATCATTAGCTTTTCCCAAAAAATTGCATTAACAGATCCCCTAGGAGTTTTAGAGAATATAGTCCAGGATTACCCGCTCTATTTTTACTGGGAAAATCCCCGTCGACAGGAGACTGTTTTGAGCTATGGGATTACTGCGTCTTTAACAGTTGATGGTTCTAATAGATTTAACAAGGCTCAGGAATTTTTTGATTTTTGTTCTCGTAATATCATAAAAATCACTAATAGGATTAAGGCGGAACCGAGAATTTTTTGTAGCTTTACTTTTTTCGATAAATGCGATTCCTTTGCTAGTCCTTTCCCTGCTGCTACTCTGTTTTTACCACAATTTCAATTAATTAAGCGTCAGCAGGAAACAATTTTAACAACTAATTTTTTACTAGATTCTAGTCTTGACATTAACAACTTTTTGAGCTATACTCCCCCCCTAAATTTATATAGCAAAATCAGGGAAAGACAACCGAGAAAAAGAGTTTTCCGAGAAGCTCAATTTTATCCTTCCTATAACTTCAAAAATGCCGTTAGCTCCGCTCTTAAATCCATTGAATCCCAGGATTTTAGTAAGATTGTCTTAGCCCACGCTTTAGATGTGGTTTCCCCCGATAGATTCGAGGTAATTAGTTGTTTAGAAAATCTACGCGATCGCTATCCGGACTGTCAGATATTTGCCCTAGGTAATAGTCAGGGCTATCATTTCCTCGGAGCTAGTCCAGAACGTTTAATCAACATTGAAAATCAACAATTACTAACCGATGCCTTAGCTGGATCTGCCCCCAGGGGAAAAAATACTGCTGAGGATGTCTTTCTCGGGAGTAAGTTACTAGGAAATGAAAAAGAAAGAAGGGAACACCAAGCCGTCAGTACATTTATTAGTCAACGTCTTACCCAACTCGGTTTAAAACCCCAACACTCGCCCTTAAAACTCCTTAAGCTTTCTAATATCCAACATCTGTGGACTCCCATCTATGCCCAATTGCCAAAGGATATAAACCCCCTGGAAATTGTCGCCCAACTGCATCCTACCCCTGCGGTAGCGGGAGTACCCATTGATGTAGCCTGTGAGCAGATTCGCCATTACGAAACCTTCGATCGCTGTCTTTACGCCGCGCCCTTGGGTTGGATCGATTTTCAAGGAAGTAGTGAATTTATTGTTGGGATTCGTTCGGCGTTGATCAAAGACAATCAGGCCCGACTCTATGCGGGAGCGGGAATTGTTGCTGGTTCAGATCCAGATAGGGAGTTGATGGAGATACAGTTAAAATTTCAAGCCATGTTACGGGCTTTATTTTAAGTGTAAATACTTAAAATACCTAATTCCTACTCAGGAAAATAGAACCCCAGGGAAGGGGCAAGGTTTTTGGCGATCGTTTGCTATTAATAGGTAATGCCAAATCCTTAACAGTAAAGTTATACATTAAAATATACTAAACTGGGATAAGTTATACATTAAAATATACAATACTATGTGACTAATAGAAAGGGTTACTAAGTAGGTATTTATCATTAAGTGATAATTCCGAAGATTTATGACAAAAGACCCCCTAACATGGGACTCGTGAGAAACTTCAATTCAATAATATTTTATTGCCATGTCTATATTCAATAAATTCACATCCCTCAATAATCAATTAGTCCTATACTTTGATTTTCAAGGAGATTCGGGATTGTTCATCAACGACAAATCCGCATCTAGTAATGACAAAGGCAGAATAGTTAATACCGCTCAGGTTCAAAATATAGATAGCACCAATCGAGTTGTCACCTTTACCAATAGTAATGATTGTATCTCAGTTTCTAACTCTACTGAGATCAATATGAGTACCTTTGCCAAGCGAACAATTTCCCTAAAATTTAAAGTAGATGATAAAAATCTAACTACCCGTAGACAGGTTATTTACGAAGAAGGGGGAGCCGGTGCGGGATTTAACATCTATATTTTTGCAGGAAAATTATATGTAGGCGGTTGGAACAATGCCAAATGGTTGGGTACATTTCTTGCTACTGACCAGATTATCTCAGGAAAATGGCATAATGTCAGCCTAGTACTAGATGCCCAAGCAGGAGTCACAACTAGACAAGCAGGAGCTTTTCGCGGTTATCTAGATGGAGTGAAATTTGGGGAAGGTCAAGGATTAGAGATGGTACCCCATGGGGGGGGTATTGGCCTCGGGAATGTCAATATAGATACTAAATTTGATGCTAATGGTAACGTTTTTAGAGGTACAGGAGGTCATGTTTTTCAAGGAAGCGTCGATCAAGTGCTGATCCACAACCAAGCTTTAACCGATGCAGAAATTGCCGGTATTTCGCGTCCTACCAGTTTTGGGACTAATCTAGCTGATATCGCTGATTGGTCTACCCAACTTCCGTTTCTAGACGGCTTTAAATCTTCCCGCCCTTGGATTACCCAAAAGGATGACACTTGGGACACCCAAGAATCTAGTACCTTGGATTTAGATGCCAATGGTTGGATCAAATCCCTTCCCAGTACTGGCAGTTCCCAACAATATGAGTATGCTAGTACCGTACTGTACCGAGAAATTCAAGGTAAGTATCCCTCAGGAAGATATGTAGTTTTGTATGACGGAAAAGGACGGCTTAGTTATGGCATGGATAGCTCCCTAGTTAGCAGCACCCCTGGACGGGATGTTATTAATGTCAACCCCTCTAATGACGGAGTTTTGCTCTCTCTAAGAGAAACAGATCCCAATCGCACCGGTGACTATATTCGCAATATTCGGGTCGTCCCAGAAGCCAAAGAAAATACCTACATCAGCGAGATTTTTAATCCTGCCTTTATTGAAAAAATCGATCCTTTTGAGTCCTTGAGATTTATGGATTGGATGGAAACGAATAACTCAACCCAGAAAGAATGGGCTAACAGGCCGACTTTAAATACTTCTACTTGGGCAACAAAGGGAGCTCCTGTGGAAATCATGGTGGCTTTGGCCAATAAAACCGATGCTAATCCTTGGTTCAATATGCCCCATCAGGCGACCGATGAATACGTCACCAAGTTTGCAGAATACGTTAAACAGAATCTAGAACCAGGGCTGAAAATTTATGTAGAATATTCTAATGAAGTCTGGAATCCCCTATTTGGTCAATACTCTTGGGTACTGCAACAAGCCCAACTAACTCCCAATGAAACCCCAGGAGTTGCCGATTGGTACAGTCGTCGAACAACCCAAGTCATGCAAATTTGGGATCGAGTTTTCGGTCAAGATAAAGAGCGGGTAATTGGGGTTATGGGCACCCAAGCGGGGAATCCTTGGATTGCAGATCGAGAACTTGACTATAAATGGACGGCTAATCCCCTATCCCATAAGGAGTATGGCATTGATGCCCTGGCAATTGCTCCCTATTTTGGCGGGAAGAATGATCTCATGAATACCCCAGAAAAAATTAATCGCGTCAGAGGCTGGGCCCAGGATACTACGGGGGCGGGGTTAGATTCTTTATTTAATGAACTAGAATATGGAGCATCTTCTGGCCAGAGCAGCTTGGATTTTATCGCTAATAACATTAGAGGAAATAAAGCCGTTGCCGATGCCAATAATTTGCCATTGATTGCCTATGAAGGGGGTCAACATCTAGACTATCCTGAAGATCAGACTATAGCAACTTTCTTTAACCGCGCTAATCGAGATCCCCGTATAGGAGCACTCACCAAAAAATACTTGTCCCAATGGTATGCACTAGGGGGCAGTGATTTTGTCAACTATAATGATATCGGCACCTATAGTAAATGGGGCAGTTGGGGAGCTTTAGAGTCGGTTTATGATACCACTTCCCCTAAATACGAAGCTCTGAAGCAGTTTATTGGTTAATACTAAATCCACCTAGAAAGTGACGGAGTGACGATTATCTAGTAACTTAAGCGGATTTGGTATAACGCACAAAAAAAGGGAGGATATTATTTCCCCCCTTAATTTAATTACACAATAAACTCTAAACCTCTTTACGAGTGCTGAGATCGCCGACTTTTTGGAACAAGCCAAATTCGACCTGTTCTTCTAGATCCGGATCAATCCCCGCAAATACATCGCGGTAGAGAGTTCGGGAACCGTGCCAAATATGCCCAAAGAAGAAGAGCAAAGCAAAAACCGCATGGCCAAAGGTAAACCAACCTCGGGGACTGGTGCGGAAAACTCCGTCGGAATTGAGAGTTTCGCTGTCAAATTCAAAGGGTTCGCCTAATTGAGCCTTACGAGCAAATTGCTTGATCGCTGCGGGTTCAGAGAAGGTTTGGCCATCTAATTCTCCCCCGTAGAAGCTAACGGTAATATTACCTTGCTCAATGCTGAGTTTAGATTCAGCACGACGGAAAGGAATATCCGCACGGACAATACCCTCTTGGTCAGTGAAGACTATCGGGAAAGTTTCAAAGAAGTTAGGCATGCGACGAATTGACAAAACGCGACCTTCCTTGTCCTTAAAGACAGGATGGCCGAGCCAACCCTTAGCAATACCATCACCACTGTCCATAGCGCCTGTACGGAATAGACCCCCTTTGGCGGGGCTATTGCCCACATAGTCGTAGAAGGCTAGTTTTTCGGGAATTTTTTCCCAAGCTTCGGCAACCGTATCCCCTACAGCCACATCCGCCTCGACTCGACGACTGATTTCCTCTTGGAAATAACCCTGATCCCATTGATAGCGGGTTGGACCAAAAAGCTCAATGGGAGTAGTAGCACTACCGTACCACATGGTACCAGCTACCACAAAAGCCGCAAAGAAAACCGCCGCAATACTACTTGAGAGAACGGTTTCAATATTACCCATTCTCAGAGCTTTATAGAGACGTTCCGGGGGTCTGACGGTCAGATGGAATAAACCCGCGATAATCCCAACAATACCAGCGGCAATATGGTGCGCTACCACACCCCCTGGGTTGAAGGGATTAAAGCCATCGGGACCCCATTCAGGGGCGACGGGTTGGACATGGCCCGTTAAACCATAGGCATCGGATACCCACATTCCAGGACCCCATAAACCGGTGAGGTGGAAAGCACCAAAACCGAAGCAGAGAAGACCAGATAGGAAAAGGTGAATACCAAACATCTTCGGTAGGTCGAGGGCGGGTTCCCCCGTGCGGGGATCGGTAAATAATTCTAAATCCCAGTAAACCCAGTGCCAAACGGCGGCTAGGAAAAGTAACCCAGACAGCACGATATGGGCTGCGGCTACTCCTTCAAAGGACCAAAAACCAGGATCTACAGAGGTTTCTCCCCCGGCTACACTCCAACCACGCCAAGAACCCGTTACACCCAAGCGAGCCATAAAGGGAAGCACAAACATCCCTTGTCGCCACATGGGGTTGAGAACGGAATCACTAGGATCAAAAATAGCTAGCTCATAGAGAGCCATAGAACCAGCCCAACCCGCCACTAGCGCAGTGTGCATCAGATGGACTGAGATTAGTCGTCCTGGATCATTTAGAACGACTGTGTGAACTCGATACCAAGGTAGTCCCATTGACTACGCTCCTCCTGTTGACAATAGGTGTCTACTGCAGACGATTTTTGTTAATTTATGTTGAGTTATAGGTTAGACTCTTTTGAGGTCAGAGTAAAAACTAACTAAACTCAATTATCTCAAGAAAAGTGAAAATTATTTAAAGAAGTGTAACTATTATTAGGGTCTTTTGCAAGGTGTGGGGTCTATCGTGAAATATTTTTTCTTGTCGGATGGGTGGGAAGTCGGTCGTGTCTGGGAATTTGGAGGACTCTGGGATCAAGCTTCCTGGAGGCGTTTACCCCAAATTGAACGCCTGAATTTAGGCATCAAGGAACGGGGACAAACTCTTTGGCTTTATATCGTAGAAGAGGCTGTCTTGATGGTAGAAGTCATCCCCAGTGTGGCTCTATCCGCGGCCGACCCCACCATTGGCCAGGTGGTTTTAAAACGCCTGATTACTGCCGAGCAGGTAATTGGGGTTCTGGGTAGCGCGGAAGGGCTAGTCACATAAATGCGTTTTTGTCAATAAAAATTTGCTGGATCATTAGTCTGTTATTGTGCAGGAAGGGGGGATGGGATTAAACTCCTAACCCCCTGACTCAAATAACCTTGACAGGGAATGAATGCGTGATTTCTAAACGATTGATTATTGATTCATCAGAAATGATGCGCCGCACTGACAAGTTGATGAACGCTGCTTCTAGTCGTTATAAAATTGTTCTCCAGATTGCTAGACGGGCTAAACGTTCTCGCTATGATTCCTTAGATTATATTGATGATCCCTTGATGAAACCCGTGATTCGCGCTGTGGTAGAAATGTCCGATGAGTTGACGGAACCGGAATTGTTGGAAGATTAGTTCATGGTAAAATCAAGGGGAATTTAGGGTGAGGATGCTTAGGAAGTTTATGGGCAAAAAACTACAGATTTTAGGAAAAACATCTCTGCTAATGGCATTAGGTTGGTCTTTACCCGCTTTTTCCCAAGATGTCCTTAAACCTCTTCCCCAATCTTCTTGGTACAATTGTTTGACCCGCGAAGTTTGGACGGAATCTAAAAAAGTTTGGTGCGATCGCCAGCAGCAATTAAAAAATGCCCAGTATATCCTCCCAGATTTTGGAACCTTTAAACTGACCCAAGGGGAGTATAAAAATCCCAACCAAAGGAAA
This sequence comes from Microcystaceae cyanobacterium, assembly GCA_040398185.1. GTDB lineage: Bacteria > Cyanobacteriota > Cyanobacteriia > Cyanobacteriales > Microcystaceae > JBBAUO01. Next base: position 16,700 of record JBBAUO010000028.1, read on the forward strand.
GTAGCTGTTTTTGCAGATATTCCCGGTACCGTCGTTACGGGAAAGATTGGCTCCCGTGCCAACCTCACCACGGCGATTTTAAGTACGAATACGGGGGGATCGGGGATGTTTTACTACCTAGTCCTCACCGATTTACAAACCAAAGGTAATATCGTCCTCAGTAGTGCCTTGATTGGCGATCGCGTTCAAGTTAAATCCGTCACCTTGGATAAAGGAGAAGTCCAAGTCAGACTGATCCAACAGGGAGATGGAGAACCTCAATGTTGTCCTACCCAGGAAGTCATCCGAACCTATCGACTAGAAAAAAATCAACTCAAAAAAGTCAAGGAAAAAATTGTCGGTACAGTTCCCTTAGATCCAGGAAACTATGGCTTTAATCCCTTAGAATTGCCGACCAATAAACCCTTAATCGGGGACAATCCCCTAAAAATAGCCCAAAACCTCTACGGAGTCCGAGAAGTTCCCTCGGAAGGGCGGTTTAAGGAAGAAATCATTTTAATAGATCGTGTACCTGACCATCCGGTAGTTATTATCACCCAAACGGGACTATTAGACGATTCCCTAGAGGGTCGGCGTTATCGACTCGAATTTGTACCCCAGGGAGAGCAATGGCGTTTAATTTCTGTAGGGGAACAGAACCGTTGTCGTCCTGGGAGAGGGGAGCAAGACTGGACGAATCAACTTTGTTCCTAACCGTCACCCCATCTCCCCGTCTCCCCGTCACCCCATCTCCCCGTCTCCCCGTCACCCCATCTCCCCATCTCCCCGTCACATCAAGTTACAAAACCCTAGACAAATTATGACTATTTTCGGGGTAAGGTCATAATTTAAAAGGCATGTAAATACCCATTAACTGTCTAAATTAACAGATAAAGTTAAAAAAGAGCCATTTTAAGACTTATCCCTTTTTACCTGAATGTTATCGGGATTACCTTGGCAATTGCGGAGTGCTCCTCTTCCCCCTTATAATCTCCCTTAGCAGAACTTCCAATACATTTCTGTCAATTAGGAGACCGAACATGACTAAAACAGTGATTGGCTTATTCGATGACCGTGAAGAAGCAACCCGTGCTTATGCGGCATTAGTAGAAGAAGGCTACGCCAGAGCGGATATTGACATCCTCACCAACGATGATGCAGACGATGTGCCGAAACTAGCAGCCCTGAAGCAATATGTCAAAGCCCCCGACGTAGATGTATATCTAGAAGGGGTTCGTCAAGGCGGTACAGTGATCACCGCTAACGTCGTCGACAGCGCGGCCGAACGTGCAGCCGGAATCCTCTCCAACTTCAACATTGTCAACATTGGCAAAAGAGTTACTGAGTTGAAAAAAGTGGAGCCATCCTTGACCCTCAGCGATCCTCTTCACGATGATAACGTTATCGAAGTTATCGAAGAAGAACTGCAAGTGGGAGTTGGAGAAGAAGAGCGGGGACGTTTACGCATTTATAACGTCGTTACCGAGCGTGAAGTTGCCAAAAATGTCGGACTCAGAGATGAAACTCTCCGTGTTAAGCGTCGTCCTGTCAATCGCGCTGTAGCCATTAGCCCAGACCTCTTCAAAGAACGTTCCTTTGAGCTAGTCGAAGTCGATCAAATCGCTTTAGTCAGCAAAACAGCCCGCGTTGTTGAAGAAGTTTCCCTAGGCAAAGAAGTCGTCGAAAAAATCGAAACCATCAAAGCCACCCTACGCCGTCAAGATGTTGAAATCGAAGAAATTCCAGCAGCGCGCAGCTTTGCTGACTACGATAGCGACTTCCGTGGTTTTTACACAGCTAAACTAGCCAATAGCGGTGTTAGCTACGATGAACTCAAGCCTTCCTTTAACTTTGGTTATACCCTAGCTACCCGTGAGCCCTTCCGTAGCAGCCCTTGGTCTGCGATCGAAGTCGATGGCAAACGCATCTGGGAAGAAAAAAATCCTGGTACCTGGGATCAAAGCAAAGCCGTAATCAAGTACGCTTGGGAAAGGGTTCGTAACGCACGCTAAGAAAGTAATTACCCAGTAACATAGGTGTAGGTGGAAGACCTCCATCTGCACCTTTTTGACCTAACAAAGTAAAAAGAATATGAGCATTCTAGACCAGAACGATTTCAAAGATATAGCTGTCATCCGGGATGACGGAGTCACTGGGGTGGTTGTTGGCAAGGAACAATCAGGACTTCTGGTCATCGAATTTAGTGATAGTTCCCGTGTCGTCGTAGCTCCAGAAGTTTTAATTGCCCAGCCCGATGGTGTTTATCGTCTAGAAATTGGCCAAATCGGTCGATCCGATGAGGAAGAAGTGATTATCCCCGTTATGGCTGAAGAGATTCAGATTGAAACTCAAGAGGTTGTCCGCGGCAAAGTTAGGGTTCTCAAAAGAGTTGAGACAAGGGAGGAAATCTTCGATGCTCCTGTAATCCATGAGGAAGTGGTGGTGGAGCGTATCCCTATTAATAGGTTTGTCGATGATATAGTTCCAGAGATAAGGGAAGAAGAGGGTGTGTTGATCATTCCCCTGATTGAAGAGGTGCTAGTGGTGGAAAAGCGTTTTCTCTTAACGGAGGAAGTGCGGGTTAGTAAGCAACGTCGCACCGAAAATAACCCCCAGAAGGTAGTTTTACGCCGAGAGGTGGTGGACATCGAACGCTTAGGTGCAGACGATCAGGAAACTCCGAATCCTTTATAATCTATCGTGTAGACTCCCTAGATCCTGGAAAATGACCATAACACACCCATCTAAAATTTACTTAAAGCCCCATGTCAGTCAAGATTCTCTGAAAAAGTACGGATTTAGGATAGTTAGAGAACAATGGAAAGGTGGATCTCCCATTGTTTTGATGACGATCGCCCATAGGGATGTGATCTATGAGGGCATTAGGTACGAAACTTATAATCCAGATGGGATCGGCTTATGTGAGTGTTTGGAAATCAACCACCACAGTTTTCCTGTAGATCCGTAATCAATTGGTATAAATGATCGCTATTAGCCTGATAGACCTCCCCACAAAATTGACAAGTAGCTTCTGCTCCATGGTCTTTTTCGATCATGTCCTCTAACTCCTCCACGCCGAGCAATTTCAAAGCCCCTAAAACCCGTTCAAAGGAACAACGACAATGAAACCGGACTAATTGAACTTCAGGTAAAATCACCAGTCCTAAATCCCCTAACAAATCCGTGAGAATGTCGGGTAAGGTTTTCCCTTCTCGGACTTGGGTGGTAAAACTGGCCATTTTAGCCACCCTTGACTCTAAAGTCGCCATTAATTCCTCATCCCTTTCCGCTTTTGGTAAAATTTGCAGGAGAATCCCCCCAGAGGCTACCACCCCGCCAGCATCGACGAAAACCCCCACCAGTAAAGCCGAGGGAGTTTGTTCGGAGGTCCAGAGATAATGGGTAATATCTTCGCCAATTTCCCCAGAGACTAGCTCAACGGTACTAGAAGCAGGATAACCATAGCCTAAATCCCTTACAACGTAGAGAAAACCATCCTTACCGACGGCACCCCCTACATCTAGTTTTCCCTGGGGAGTGGGGGGAAGTTCCACATCGGGATTTTGGACATAGCCTCTGACAGTCCCATCTATCCCCGCATCTACAAATAACACCCCCAAAGGACCATTGCCATTAATACGAATATTGACTCGAGCGCCTTCTTTTTTCATACCACTAGCTAAAAGTAACCCAGAGGACAGGGTTCTGCCGAGGGCTGCTGTCGCCACATAGGAGAGTTTATGTCTTTGTCTAGCTTCCTCCGTCAGACGAGTGGAAATAACACCGACGACACGAATACCATCTTCGGCGGCTGTTGCGCGAATCAGTTGATCTGCCATGACTTCTTGGGAAAAATTGTTCTTTATATAAGTTAACAAAATTTAGAATCAAAAAGACTGGGGTTCTGGATTGGATACAATGGGAGTATATTCTCGCCTATTGCCCGGTTAAAAAGTTATTCTATGGCGTTATTTGAATCTGAATTAGATTTTTCGGCTTCCTTGGCTCGGGATATCAAGCACTTAGTCCAACATTTACCCGAACTACCCCACGGTCAATTGATCGGTCGAGCGTTGGCGGTACTGTTACGGATGTCCTCAGAAGAAATCGATCGCCTTGATTGGAAAATCCTGACTGCGACTCTAGAGGATTTAGAAAAGGGCTTTCAGGGATTTTATGCCTATCACCATGTCCGCAAGGTTACGATTTTTGGTTCAGCGCGGATTTCCCCCGAGAGTAATGAATACCGTCTAGCCGTTGAATTTGCCCGTAAAATTACAGAAATGGGCTTTATGATCCTCACAGGAGCAGGGGGGGGGATTATGCAAGCCGGGAATGAGGGAGCAACAAAGGCCCATTCCTTTGGCCTCAATATCCAACTTCCCTTTGAGCAAGAAGCCAATCCCTTTATTGCCGGAGATCCCAAATTAATTGACTTTAAGTATTTCTTTACCCGCAAACTCTTTTTTTTAAAGGAAAGTGATGCGATCGCTTTATTTCCTGGTGGTTTTGGTACCCAGGATGAGGCCTTTGAAACCCTCACCCTTTGCCAAACGGGTAAGTATGGCCCAGCCCCTTTGGTCTTGATTGACGAACCTTCAGGGGATTATTGGTCAAATTGGCATCAGCAACTGATTGAAAATCTCCAAGCTAGGGGCTTAATTAGTCCCGAAGACTCCTACCTGTACACTATTACAGACGATTTGAATGTAGCCTGTAATACTATTAGAGAATTTTATCGTGTTTATCATTCTAGTCGTTATGTCGGTCCTCTATTTGTGATGCGCCTTAATCATCAACTGACGGATGAGCAAGTAGAAATACTCAACCAAAGCTATAGCGATCTACTCATCCAAGGAAAAATTGTCAAGAGTGCTGCTCTACCCCAAGAAGCCAAGGATACGACGACTATCCATTTGCCGCGCCTAGTTTTTGAATTTGACCAACGTAGTTTAGGCCGACTTTATCAGATGATTAATCAGATCAATCAGTTAGAATTAATTCCTGTATCGGGATCTCATCCTGAATGGAAATAGCTCTTAGGGAAAAAAACCAAGAAATTTATTAGTGCGTCCGTTCGCTAAAATCTATGGTAGGCTATCCTTCTAAGTCGTGGTAGGAAAACGAGATCGTGCCAATTCTCTCTAAGTTCGATAATTCCATCTGGTTTAGTAGCAAGCCTTATTACACAACTCCCCTGGGTGCAGCCTACTTGGGTAACAGTTTGGAACTGATGGCAGATTTGCCCGATGGGAGTATTGATCTAATTTGTACCTCCCCACCCTTTGCCTTGGTTAGAAAAAAAGAATATGGCAATGTGGATGCTCACGAATACGTTGAGTGGTTTAGGGACTTCGCGGTTCACTTCCATCGCATTCTCAAGCCGAAGGGCTCCTTAATCGTAGATATCGGTGGGGCTTGGTTAAAGGGGTTTCCCGTGCGATCGCTCTATCACTTTGAGTTAGTCATAGACCTTTGTAAACCTCAATCCGCAGGAGGACTAGGATTTTTCCTCGCCCAGGAGCTTTTTTGGTATAATCCAGCCAAGCTTCCCACCCCCGCCGAATGGGTTACTGTCCGCAGGGAACGAGTCAAGGATGCCGTAAATACGGTTTGGTGGCTTTCCAAAGATCCCCATCCCCAAGCCAATAATCGGCGGGTTCTACGCCCCTACAGCGAGGCAATGAAGAGTCTCTTAAAAAATGGCTATGATGCCAAGCGGAGGCCATCAGGCCATGACATTTCTACTAAATTTCAGAATGATCGTGGTGGCGCCATTCCCCCCAATATCATTACCGACGCTGATTTTGGGGCATCTACAGCAATTGGTCAACCAGTGCTTGGGGAATTTAATTGGATTTTAGAACAGGATCTGGCACAGCCGGTCAATATCATTTCTGCTTCCAATACCGCCTCAAACGACTATTATCAACGCCGTTGTAAAGAAGAAGGTATAAAAGCCCATCCTGCCAGATTTCCCCAAGCTTTGCCTGAGTTCGTCATTGGACTTTGTACGGAGCCAGGTGATTTAGTCTTAGATCCCTTTGCTGGCTCAAATACTACAGGGAGAGTTGCAGAAACCCTCGATCGCCATTGGTTAGCCTTTGAACTAGACGAAAACTACCTGCGAGCATCACAGTTCCGATTTGAAGAAGATGCACCATTAGTTGTTTCTCCATTAATCGACAGAAAAGCACTGAAAAAGAAAGCTTTAGACTTAGCTCCCCAGGAAATAGATAGTTCAGATAAAATACGTCAGTTAGATTTGTTTCAATTTAAGGTTGATAGCATGACAGAAAAGAAACTTAAATTTACCTATGGTCATCAGTTTGAACCCAAAACAATGGCTCTACCTAGTCTCGTAAAACTCTGTCGAGAGCATCAGCCAAATCGTCGCGCTTTAGAAGAGGCCATTTCTGTTGTTTACTACTCAACTCATTCGACACAAAATGATTTACAAAAAGGAGAAAATCGCCGAAAACTGGCCATGAATACCTTTCTATCTCTTCGTGCTTATCGTTTGCTGGAATCCTTTGATAATGATGATTATTCCTACCGAGTTACGGAGCTTGGCAATGAGATTTATGAGCAAGGGAATGATGCCGATAAAGTTAATAATATTTTTGCTCGTCATATTCTCACTAATCTTACAGGAATGTCTCTATTAAAAGCAGTTGAGTCCATCAATAGCCGCGGTGATAAGCCGAAATTAGATATAATTGGGTACGAACTTCAAGAGATGGGCTATTCTTTATCTCCAAATGCTATTTACGTCAGTACGATGAGGCAATGGTTGCAGGAGGCGGGAGTATTTGAGAAAGCCTATGAAATTAACTGGGATAGAGTCTATGATATTTTAGAACTCGATAAGGACTACATTGATGAAATTTATACCCTTACCTCAGAACAAAAGTATTTTCTACTAGCAATGCTCCAGATGAGTATTACGAACCTAACCAAATGGAATGAGATCGCCAAATATGCAACGAGTGTTTATAAGATTCGGTTTCCCTCAAAGTCCTTTGTCAAAGACATCCTTGAGCCGTTAACAGAGGTAGGACTAATAGAAACGGAAAAAACAACCAGTGGGCGTGGAGCTAAACCCAATCTCGTCCGGCTCACTGAAAAAGCACAACGAGAATTACTCCTTAAGCTATTGCAATCTATAGCAGATATGACGGAAATCTCCCTCACTGAGTTAAACCGTAGCTTTGAAGATGTTGTGAGGGATTTGGAACACCCCGATAAGCACATTAAGGGTAAAGCTTTAGAACTTTTAGCGATTTGGATGATCCGTTTAACTAGCTTACGATTCACTAAATGGCGAAAACGGGATTATGAAACAGGACAAGGGGAGGTGGATGTATTAGCAGCATCAGATCGCTTTGTCTATCATCGTTGGCAGATTCAGTGCAAAAATACTAAACGAGTTGATGTAGAGGTACTAGCTAAAGAAGTCGGTATGACCTTTGTAACGGGTGCTGATGTCGTCATGGTTGTTACCACTGGGGAGTTTACTAGGGACGCTTTCCAATATGCCTATCGGATGATGGAAGTATCTCGGTATTACATGGTACTAATTCAAAAAGAAGATATTGAAGCCATTAAGGAAGATAGAACTAATATTATTAAAATTCTAGATAGACGGGCGCGGCGTGTTTTTGCTAAGAAGGAGCTAGGCTTGACTGATAACGCAGTTGATGAAATGGAAATCGAAGAAGATTCCCTAACAGAGTTGGATGGAGCCTTAGAAGATGGGTAAAACCTTTGATGGCAGTGCCAAGTTTCAAGGGATATGGGAATAATATAGTGAGAAACCCTCCGCCCTTCTACGCCCTATGCTGACTCAGTCCGCCAATCCACCATCTTTAAACTGGCAGCGATCGCCAAATTTCCCCCTAGCGCGCCAGATAGAGATTTTTCGCGGGGCCTTGGGATTACTTTTTTTTCTGATTTGGGATAGCTTAACGGGCAATAATTCCGCCACAACCCGCAAAAAACGAGCTCAATGGCTCGTCAGGAAACTTTTACACCTGGGTCCGACTTTTATTAAGATTGGTCAGTCCCTGTCAACTCGGGTTGATCTGATTCCTTTAGAATACATTGAAGAATTAGTACAACTACAGGATCGAGTCCCTCCCTTTAGCACTCAGGAGGCGATCGCCGTTATCGAATCAGAATTAGGTCAAACCATTACGCCACTTTTTAAGGACTTTGACTCTACCCCCTTGGCTTCGGCTAGTTTAGGACAAGTTCATAAAGCCCTACTTCCGAGTGGAGAAGAAGTAGTAATTAAGGTACAGCGTCCTGGACTCGAATCTTTATTTAAGTTAGATTTTGCCGTTGTCGGACAACTAATTTACCTTGCTAATTTTTTACCTATTTTTAAAAAATATAAATTAGCAGCACTTTCTGGAGAGTTTTTTCAGCTATTATTTCGAGAAATTGACTATATTAACGAAGGCAAAAATGCCGAGAGATTTCGAGAAAATTTTAAAAATTATCCCAATGTTAAAGCACCACTTGTTTACTGGAACTACACTACTTCTAAAGTTCTAACCCTCGAATATTTACCTGGAATTAAAGTTGATGATCGTTCTAAACTAGAAGCGGAACGTATTGACCTAGACAAAGTGATTGAGACGGGCATTTGTTCCTATTTAAAACAACTTTTACAGGATGGATTTTTTCAATCAGATCCCCATCCAGGTAATATGGCAGTAGGAAGACAAGGAGAGCTAATATTTTATGACTTCGGGACAATGATAGAAGTTAAGTCCATGGAGAAGGAACAGATGATCAAAACATTTTTTGCCGTCCTTAAAAAAGATAGTGAAGAGGTTCTAGATACCCTCATGTATATGGGATTAATCGAAGAAGTCGCCGACATGAAACCCGTGAGGAGAATTGTTGATTTTCTCTTGGATGAGTTTCGGGATAAACCCATTGATATCAAAGCCTTTGACCACATCAGTGAGGAAATTTATTCGATGTTCAAACAACAGCCCTTTCGTCTACCTCCCCAGATCATGTTTATCGTCAAATCAGTGACAACCCTAGATGGAATTGCCCGGGCGTTAGATCCGCAGTATAATCTACTAGCATCTAGTCAACCCTTTGTCAAGACCCTAATCATGAGCAATGAAAAAGGTACAATGTTGGGAGCATTTTTCAAACAAGCACAAACTATGATTACCCAGAGATTAACCGCACCAAGTAGAAGGGAAAAAATCTGGCAAAATTTAGTCGATAGAATTGAACAAGGAGAATTGAACTCTAGAACTCAATCCCGGTTGCAGGAAAGAAAGTTACAAAAGATTTATCTGGCTATTCAAAGTGTTTTCTACGCTTGTTTAACAGGATTTAGCATTTTAAGTGGTCTTTTGTTGCAGTTTACTATCTATAGTCCAATGGCTCTGATTTCCTTTGGTTTGTCGGGCTTATTTACTTTATTTTTATTACAGGCTCTAATTCGTTTAGTATTATATAAGAAGATATAACCAGCTTTACGGATTCCATGCTCAAAACATTAACCCTCAGCCTTTTCGCCACCTTACTTACTGCTTTACCAGTAGGAGCTGCCGAAAGTATTATTTTTACCTATGGCCCCTGGAGGGGGTCAATTAGAGTAGAATCCTTGGAAACCTTTGCTAAGGATGGCACAGTTAATAATAATTTAAGGTTTTATCTCCAAGGAATTAACCAAGAGCAACGAGCTCAGTTTAGGGAAGCCCTGCTTAAACCTGTAGATATTAATCCCGTTTTGCTGTCTCGTTTTTTTAATAGTGAAATTGGTGAAGATATTTTAACTAATCTTGGTAAGACTATTACCATTCAAGGGGGAAGAAATGGGAAATTTGCCCTGCGCGCCGCCATGGTGCAAGCGGCCTTTGAACCAGAGGGGCTGACATTACTAAATGTTTTACGGAAGTTACCGACGAATATGCAGTTAAGGGGGGAGCGTCTTGTCGAACTCTCCGAAAGAATTGACCTGCTGATTCGAGCGACAAACTTTTTTACGGAGAAAATAGCGCAAATATCGGCAGAAGCAGCCCAATCCAACCCAGTCGATTTTAGCCAACTTGCGGATATCCGCCAACCAGGGAAATTTAACTTTCGTCAAGAGACTTTTATCTTAAATGATACTCAGCGCGATCGCCGCTTTTATGTACTTCTCTACCTACCGCAAACATGGCGATCGGGGAAAACCCCTGTAGTAATTTTTTCCCATGGCTTGGGTTCGCGTCCAGAGGATTTTGAAGTTGTGGCGAAGCATCTAGCCTCCTATGGTTATGTGGTCGCCCTACCCCAGCATCCCGGTAGTGATACCCAACGAAAACAAGACTTTCTGATGGGTTTTTCTAGGGAGATTTTTGCCAACGAAGAGTTTATTGATCGTCCCCAGGATATTAGTGCCGTAATTGACGAACTAGAACGGCGCAATCAGAGCCAATTTGCTGGACGTTTGGACTTATTAAATGTGGGAGTTGCGGGCCATTCCTTTGGGGGCTATACGGCCCTCGCCGTGGGTGGGGCTGAGATTAATTTTGACCATCTGCAATCGGCTTGCGCTCTTCCCTTTCGGGGGCTTAATTTTTCATTATTCCTGCAATGTCGGGCCTTGAGTTTACCTCGGGAAAAATATCAGTTTAGAGATCCTAGGGTTAAAGCGGTGCTGGCGCAAAACCCTTTTTACAGTGGTATTTTTGACCAGGAAGGGTTAGCGCAAATTCAGATTCCCATCATGATCCTAGGTGGTAACTTTGATCCAGCCACTCCCTTTGTTTTAGAGCAAGTTAGAGCTTTTCCCTTACTCAAAGCACCCTATAAATATTTGGGATTAGCAGAAGGACAAGCCCATATCAACCTCTCCCAACTCGATGGCGGTGTTAGCCAAGCTCTAGAGGCTTTCGGTCACATCGAACTAGCTGAATCCTATTTACTTGACAGCTACTTTAACCCGATGGCGCTCGCTTTTTTTGAGGTTCATATCGCCAGTAATGCCCAATTTGCTCCCTACTTGACCTCCACCTACGGGGAATATATCAGTCAAAATCAACCCTTTAAGTTTTTTTTAGTTGATGAATCGGCAAGTGCGGCTTTTCGGGAGGCACTTAGGAAATTCTAAAACCCAGAGAGAAATCGGCGGCGATCGCTGCACCCTCTTCATCTAAGATACTTCAATGTTTAAAAGATCCCGTTGAAAAGCCTGAACTGCCTCGGTACAAAAAAACGGATCGTTCAAGATTCCAGTTATTGGCATCGACATTCCGGCCCTGGGGCTTAATCCACTTCCTAAGGGTCAAGATCCCATGGGGTAAAACTGTGCGATCGCCTGTTGATAAAACTCTGGCATTCCCGTATCATATTCAGGCTTAACTACGAATTTGTACAGGCATCACCAAATAGGTCATTTTTAATCCCCCTAGGGGAGAAAAGATAACGGGTTGAGTACCTTCATTAAGCTGCATTTTAATATCAGAACTGGGCAAAGCCTTTAGACCATCCATGAGATATTTAACATTAAAAGCAATATCACCACTTTCTCCAGAAATCTCAGCACCCATGGCTTCCTTGGCATTACCTAAATCGGGAGATTCCACCGAGAGGGCTAATTGTCCCTCCTCCCCATCTAAGCTAAATTTAACCAGATGATTTTTTTGGTCTGCCAGCACCGAGACTAATTCTAAACCACTTAGTAGACGCTTGCGTTCTAGGGTGACAGAACGACTAAAAGACTTGGGAATTAACTGTTGGTAAGCGGGATAAGCTCCATCTAACTTACGACTGGTAATGCGCTGCTCAGGAAGCTCAAAAATTACCTGTCCTTCATCCACCTTTAAAATAACCGTATCGTTCTCTTGACGCATAGCCATCATGCGTTCTAGTTCTCGCAAGGCTCTAGCAGGAATAGTGACACTAAAACCTGTGGATACTTCCGAGGCATCTAAAGGGGTTTGTACTACCGCTAACCGGTGTCCATCCGTGGCTGCAAATTCTAGAAATTCTGCCGTCCCTTTCAGATGCACCCCCGTTAAAACCTGCTTGGTTTCGTCGGTACTAGCGGCAAAGAGTGAGCCTTTTAAGCCTTCAGTGAGGGCTAAAATGGGTAAAACTACGGTTTCTCCCCCTGTAATAAGGGGTAAATCAGGAAATTCAGTGGCTTTCATACCCCGGATTTGAAAGCGTCCTGAGGCTGAGGTTAAAGTTACGAGGATTGGTTCTTCTTCTCCTTCTGCTGTTGTTTCTTCCACGGCGAGGGTAAGCTCTCCTTGACTGAGACGGGAAACGATATCTGTCAGCAGTTTAGCGGGAAGGGTCATTTTGCCCCCTTCTTCCACCTGCGCCCTAAACCGAGTTTGTATGCCTAAACTTAGGTCAAAGGCTGTGAGACTGATTTCCCCAATTTCGGCATCCGCTACCAAGAGTACATTGCCTAAAATTGGATGGGTGGGACGGGAGGGAACGGCTCTACTTACTAAGGATAGGTGGGTGTTGAGGTCACTTTGATTGGTGATAAATTTCATGGTTTTTTAAAGATCAGATGTATTTATTCTACGCTGTTTTAGGATAGGAGCAGATAGTATCTAGTTTGGGGGAAGATATCCGGACTATCTTCCTAGGAAGGGAAAAATCAAGGGTTAATTTTGGCGTATTGAGCTTGTAGATCTCGGATGGAAAATAAGGATTGAAATTTCAGATTTTGAGATTGATACAATTGCGCGCCGCCCTGTTCCCTATCGACGATCGCAATAATTTCTCCCACTTGATAACCCGCGTCTTCAAGTCTTTTAACAGCCTGTAAAGCAGATTGTCCCGTAGTCACCACATCTTCTAAAACTACAACCTTAGCCCGGGGAGGTAAGGTCGGCCCTTCGATATAGGCGGCAGTTCCATGTCCTTTAGCCTCTTTACGCACAATTAGGGCAGAAATTGGGCGATTTTCGTAGGCAGAAACCACGCTAACGGCAGTAACCATCGGATCTGCTCCTAGGGTAAGTCCGGCTACAGCTTGGGTATCTTCAGGTAACAGGGCTAAAATTAGCCGTCCCACGGCCTGGGCTCCTAAGGGATTCAGGGTGACTTGTTTGCCATTGATATAATAGGGGCTTCTTTGGCCTGAAGATAATAAAAAATCCCCCTCTTTATAGGCAAAACGTACTAATAAATCTAGTAGTAATTCTCTGGTTAAGTCGCTATTAGACATAAAAAACTCACAGATTAAATCTAGGGTAGAATGGGACTGGGGATATTCATGAAAATCTTTATTGATGAGGCAGAAGCAATGATTAAAGTCCTATCCTGGGGTATAAGTCTTCTGGGATTATCCCTTTTAGGGGTATCTTCCGTTACCGCCCAAACTTTCTCTAATGCTCCCATTGGACCGGGGGTGGAAGATGTTTTTGACCGAGCCGCCTTTCATAATACAGGCTCATTCTATGCCATTACAGGAGTTAGCGGACAATTCAATAATATCTTTGGTTGGCGTTTCCTTCGAGCTCAACCCCTATTTAAGGGTTCCTACATGGATAATCTGATCACCCTGGATGCTAGGTTAGTTGAGGCTATCTATCGAGATTATCTCCAACAACAAACCGATGGTCCGGTTGTGCGTACCAGGGACTTGGCTAATCCCTTTAACAGTTCCATGCTAGAAGCAGATTCTGCTATTACTCCCCCTTGATGGGCTTCTGGTAGTCTACTTCTACCAAAGTATGCACATTTCCCCTAGGATTAAAATCCCCTTGGATCTGCACTTCTAGGGGATCACAGGCGGCGACAAAATCGTCTAAAATCTGATTGATCGATTCTTCGTGGGAAATATAGCGATCGCGGTAACTATTGATATAGAATTTGATACCTTTTAGCTCGACTACCTTTTCATTGGGAACATAGGTAATATGGATGGTGGCAAAGTCAGGGTATCCGGAAAAAGGACATTTGCAGGTAAACTCAGGTAAACTAATCTTAATTTTGTAATAGCGACCGCTACGAGGATTAGGAAAGGTGATTAATTCACCGTCTTGGATATTCCTTTCTCCATATTTCGTTTCTAACATAGACTGCTCAGGTTTCTCAAGTAGGCCCTATCTAATCTAACAGATCGTGGGATTCTCGGGCTAAGGTCTTGGCTTCAATGGCGGGCAACTTCAGGATGATGCCGGCAAATAACCAGTAGTATATAGATACGGGTTCAACCGCCAGGGGGTAGTAGTAGGGATTAAAACTAATAAAGAGGATAAAAACCCACAAACAAGTAGCCCAATGACGTAATGACGGAGTTTTTAGGGAAATACAAGCTTTAAAGGTCAATATAGTTAATATTGTTGTAACTGCCATAAAAGCCAGAAAACCGATCCAACCCATTTCATAGAGCAGCCTAACGGAATAGATTTCGACTAGGCGCAGTTGATCATCCTCACTAACAAAGCTCCGCGCCGCACCACTGGCTCTTCCCAAACCTTGACCAAAGGGACTTAGGTAACGGGGAATCAACCATTGAAACTGTTCTCTTACCAAATTGGTAGGGGGAGAATAGGTCCAACGAGCTACTAAATCAGCCCATTTTTGGCGAATAAAACTAATTTGTGTAAAAACTAGGGTGGAAATAGTACCAATAGCAATTAGTTTAATTACCAGCCACCGGTTGTATTTTTGAGTCAGGAGAAAAAGCAGCAGATAAAAAACTGGCACTGCTAAAAGGGCAATTCTTTGGCCAGAAACTAAAGTTGCCAAAACCACTAAAGCGATTGCCACCCCACTGATAACGCGCCAACGACGGGAAGGATCACTTAAAACTGCTGCGTAGGTGATAAAGCTGCTGGATATAAGAAACCAACCCCATTGCCAAGGATCGGAAAAAGTACCTGGTAGACGAATTAAGCCCCGACCCGGATTGTAAAGCAATGATCCTCCCACGAAACATTGGGCTTTTAAGGTTGTTTTATCTAGAATACTAGGATAAAATTTTTCTAATTCTACCCGGGGAGCAACTTCACTTAGGGTAAAGTTTCTAGCGCAGATACCTTGGTTTAGCAGGAGGTATTGTATCAAACACAAGCCACAACAGATTATAATTAAAATAATTAGTAAGCGAGTGACAATCCATAAATCTTTTTGCTCTTGAACAAGATAGTAACCACACAAAACTAAAGGAATATATCCTAACAGAAGTTTTAGTCCGATTAATCCTCGCAAAAAACTACTGTTTGCTGGATCTCTAAGGTTAACAAAAAGAAGGGTAATTAGTAGGGAAACAACTAAAATAGCAAGGGCAATTAAGAATGGTTTTATTTTAGGACTAAGTTTTTGTAAAGCGTCCGTAGTCCCTAAAATCTTAGCTAAAGCAGGTATATAAAAGGCATCTTTCGCAATTTTATAGAGGGGATAGGCATTAGTATATTTAATTAAATTCCCTTTAACGATAAAGACCTTAGCCCAGGCAAAAGCAATGGTACTACTAAAAGGAAGGTAAATTAACATAATCAGTAATCCCAGGCGAGGATTGCGCCAAGCGACAAGCATCCCAGGAATCAGTAAAAAACCTAATAGTGTCGCTCGAAAATCTTTAAAGAGAATGCCGAGAACAATACTAATAATTAAAGTCAGTGCAGTCGTGATAGCAATGAGGAGCGGTCTGTTATTAGTAAAATTCATGGGATTTGGGATGTGGCATGAGCAGATTCAGGAATAATTTTATCAACTTTCCAGCCTAGGAGAGTAAAGGATTCCCGAATTTTTGCCGGCGTAAAAGCTGGAGTAATTTCCCATTCTTGTCCTGGGGTTAATAGAACGGAGATAACCGCCAAAGGTACTTGCAGAAAAAGATGACTAGCGAGGATAGCTAGAGACGCTAGAAATAGTCCTAAAATTCGATTTTGGGGCAGAAAACCCGAGGATAGGTCAGATAAAGGAGCCCATTCATAGAGCTTCCAAAATATCCCAATCATCAGCAAAGCAGCGAGCAAACTCCATAGACGTTGCTTTTTATTTTTCATCAGACTCAAAATTTTTAGCTGCTCTTGGGTCAACTTTTCTGGTTTAAGGGCCACCACCAAGAGACTATAGATATCAAAGGGACGAGTCCACTGCATCCAGAAGACAGGAAAAATACCTACAAGCAATAAAAAAGCCAACTCCAGCCAGTACAAAGGCAGAGGATAACCTATTCCCAGAGCTAACCAAGTTAGCCCCAGAAACAGAGGTAAAGCGGCTAAACCAGCCAAATGAATCCAGAGATAGGGATCTAGTCGCCAAGATTTCATGCGTGTTTAACTCCATTTAAGTAAGGGAAAGGGTACGGCGTTTCATGACCCGTTCGTAGGCCTGGATGATATCGCCCTCTTTCCAGTCATTAAACTTATTGCAGCCGACCCCACATTCATAACCGGCGTTGACTTCCTTGGCATCGTCCTTCATGCGTTTCAGGGAATCCATCACCCCGTCAAAGACGACGGTACCAGAGCGCAGCACTCGCAGTAAACGATTACGGACAATTTTACCTGAGAGAACATAGCAACCAGCCACAGCGCCGCGGCCAACGGGGAACACCGCACGGACTTCAGCTTGTCCGAGGGATTCTTCTATCTCTTCGGGATCTAGGAGTCCCTCCATCGCGCCTTGAATATCATCCAAGAGCTTATAGATGATGTTGTATTCTCGAATATCTACCCCTTCTCGGTCGGCTGCGGCCCTGGCACCACTGGCGAGGGTCGTATTAAAGCCGACAATGACCGCGCCACTAGCTGCGGCTAGATCCACATCCGTTTCTGTCACCTCTCCAGGAGCGCAGAGCAGGACTCGTATTTGTACCTCTCGCTGGGGCAGTTGTTGTAAGGAGGCCAGAATTGCTTCGGCGGACCCCTGTACGTCGGCTTTGACAATTAGGTTCAGTTCCTTGAGTTGTCCTTCCTGGGCTTGGGCTGAGAGGGTGGTTAGGGAGACACGACGGGAAGACAAGGCCTGTTGCAGACGAGTTTGACGACTAGCATCGGCTCGAACTTCGGCAATCTGACGAGCTTCTCTTTCCGTCGGATAAACGGCAAATTCATCCCCCGCCGCCGGGACATCATTTAAGCCGAGGACTTCTACCGCAAAGGAAGGGGTAGCTGCTTCTACTTTTTCGCCTCGGTCATCGATCATGGCGCGAATTTTACCATAGACAGCCCCGACGACGATGGAATCACCGACGTGCAGGGTACCATTTTGTATCAGCAAAGTTGCCACCGGTCCCCTGGTGCGATCGAGGTTAGCTTCAATGACAGTTCCCTTCGCCAGTCGATCTGGGTTAGCGGAGAGTTCCTCCATTTCCGAGACTAATAGAATCATTTCTAAAAGTCCATCCAAGTTTTCCCCCTTCAAGGCACTGACTGGCACCATAATGGTATCGCCGCCCCATTCTTCGGGCATTAGTCCTAAGTCTGACAACTCCTGTTTAATGCGATCTGGGTTGGCTTCTGGCTTATCTACTTTGTTAATAGCTACCACAATGGGAACTCCCGCAGCTTTGGCATGGCTGACCGCCTCTCGAGTTTGCGGCTGTACCCCATCATCGGCGGCAACTACAAGGATGGCAATATCTGTCACCCTGGCACCTCGGGCCCGCATGGCGGTGAAGGCTTCGTGGCCAGGGGTATCTAGGAAGACAATTTGTTGATCCCGACCATTGTGTTGTACATCCACATGGTAAGCCCCGATATGCTGGGTAATACCCCCGGCTTCTCCCTGGGCTACTTTAGTTTTGCGAATGGAGTCAAGGAGGGTAGTTTTCCCGTGATCGACGTGGCCCATAATGGTGACGACAGGCGGGCGTAGCTGTAGGCTTTCTAAGTCACTGGCAGAAACCATTTCTGTAGTTTTTAGGGCCGCCGATGGGCGGGCTTCCGTTTCCACCGCCACCTCAAACTCTCGGGCGACCATCTCAACGGTATCTAGATCGAGGGTTTGGGTAATATTGACCGCCATACCTTTGAAAAAGAGCGTTCTGATAATTTCTGTTTCTGATACCTTCAAAGCCTCAGCTAGTTCTCGCACCGAGAGGCTGCCTTCAATGGTGATTTTCTCCGGGCGTTGAATTTCTTCTGGGCTCTCCTTGCGATCGGCTTTACCACGGCTACCACCACCATCGAAGCGCGGGGATTTTTTGGGGCGGGCTAGTTCAACTGCCATGACGGCCGCGGGTTTGAACAGATTTTTCGGTTTGGGCGGTCGGGCCATGGATAGTATCAAACTAGCTGAAGCTAAAACATTTTCCGCACCCGTTTCTAGGTCATCATCTTCATCTTCAAAGAGCAATTGGGTTTTTTTCTTGCCCTTGGTGCTTTTACCCAACTTAGCGGTTTTGGTCTTCGAGTCTTCTTTTTCATCATCCTCCTCTTCCCAGTCTGGACGCTTACGCAAGAGGGTGGTGGGGCGTTTTAGTTTCGGTTTTTGTTTTTCATTGTCAAGGGTAAGTAACTCTTCTTCTTCTGAACCAACATCCAGTAAGCCCGTACCTTTACCTTTGGTTGAATCGATTTCCTCTAGCGGTTGGGATTTTTGCGGACGACTAGGGCGTTTTAGTTCCACAACGGACCGAGGACTTTCGCCGATGGGTCGGGATGATTTTCGTTCTAGTCCCTCTGTTCTCGGCGATCGCTCTCTTCTTTTTTCCTTAGGATCACCGGTTTTGACGGCTAGGGAGATTTCCCCTTTGGTTTTGACGACCGGCTTTTCCACTAAATTAGGAGCAGAGACGCGGGTGGGACTATCCACACTTTTTAGGGTTGGCCGACTCGGGGGATGGACACTAGGGGACGCTTCGGCGGTAGCGTTATGGGGGCTAACATTTTTTTTCAGGAAAGTAGGGGCTGTAGGGGCTTGGGGAGTCATTAGTTGAGGCTGAAAGGATTCGGATAGGATCAAGGTATCTTCTGGGAGTGGGGTAGGATTGGGCAATATTTCCACCGCCCCTGGAGATTTGACCGGTGGACGAGGGGGCGCGATTGGGTTAGACCAGGAGTCAGGATTTTCCCCTAGGGTATCTTCTTGGGGACGCTTATGGTGATAGGCCAAGATTTCCTGCTTCCGCTCGCTAGACTCAGTAGTAGCAAGTATGGGTTTACTTGGGGCTGGATTTCTCGGATATTTAGCCGCATTGGCCTTAATTCGTTCGGCCTGTTCTTCTGTAATCGTGCTGCTATGACTCTTAACAGAAATACTTAGCTGCTCGCAAATGTCTAAGATGTCTTTGTTTTCCAAATTTAATTCTTTTGATAAATCGTAGATCCTAACCTTGGAATTGTTCATCCACTATCCCCCTACTTGTGTACCTGATCATTATAATTTTTTTCGGTTGCGATTGGAAAGAGTCTTTAAGCCCTAGGTCTTTTCTATGCTAACCATTTTTTCGGAAGAATGATCATTTTTCTCTAGCCTCTTAGGGCAATCGTTCGGCGAGGATTTGATAAATAGGGTCAGGAATCGGGGTTTTTAAAGCCCGCCCTAGGCGGTTTTTTTGTTGAGCTTGTCTGAGGCAACTTGGCGAGGGGCAGAGATAGGCGGAGCGGCCTATCCCTTGATCCAATTGTACTTGCCCAGACGGATAAACCCGCACAATGCGCCAGAGGGTCTGTTTGGGCGAGACTCGACGACAACTAACACAGCGTCTGAGGTTAACGTCCATAGTTTCAGACTAAAGCCTGGATTCTTCCTCCTCCTCTTCTGGGGATTTTTGGGGATTTTCGAGCTTATGAAGGGCAATGTCCTTAATATCAATTTTCCATCCCGTTAAACGAGCCGCCAGCCGTACATTCTGACCCTCCTTGCCGATCGCTAAACTGAGTTGATCATCGGCCACCAAAACCAAAGCCTGGCGTTCTTCGGCGTTGGTTAAAACGACCAAATCAACCCTGGCGGGACTGAGGGCATTGCCAATGTAGGTAGCAGGATCAGGGGACCAGCGAATGACATCAATTTTTTCACCCCGTAGCTCATTGACTACGGCTTGGATTCTCGATCCTCTGGCTCCGATACAGGCTCCAACAGGGTCTACATCCCGCTCTAGGGTATCTACGGCGATTTTAGTACGCGATCCCACATGACGGGAGGGAGGATTGGCTTCCCGGGCTACTGCCACAATCCGGACAATTTCTTCTTCAATTTCTGGGACTTCGTTGGCAAATAGGTACACCACTAACCCCGCTCCGGCGCGAGAGGCGATTAATTGCGGCCCTCGATGGGAGCCTTCTCTGACTTTTTTAAGCAACACTTTAAAGGTAGCATTAGCCCGGTAGTTGTCGTTGGGCAGTTGTTCCCGTTTCGGCAGTTCGGCTTCCACCCCTGGTTGTCCGTAGGTACTTTGTACCTCTAGGATCGCTGCTTGTCTTTCAAATCTTAGGACCTTGGCCTGTAGGACTGTTCCTTCTAACTCTTGAAATTCTTCTTGGATAATTTTTCTCTGTTGATCGCGCAGTTTTTGCAGAAGCACCTGTTTGGTTTGAATGGCTGCCATCCTGCCAAAGTCCTTTTGGTCAGGGGTTACATCCAAAACCACTTCATCCCCAATTTGGGCTTCTGCCACATATTCTTGCACTTCTTCTAGGGAAATGTGGTGATCTTTGTCGGTCACGTCTTCGACGATTTTTTTGGTGGAAAGAATGCGAAATCCTTCTTCATCTACATCTAGTTCCACCTCAAAGTTGTTAAAGTAATCTTCGTGAAATTGGTTCTTATCAAGGTTTTGAGAGCGACGGTATCTCTCATAACCTTTGATTAAGGCTTCCCTGAGAGCTTCGTGTACGGCGGATTTGGGCAAGTTATAAAGTTTGCTGATTTCCTCCATCATTTCCTTGAGGCCTGGCAAATTGACGATCGCCATAGATAATTCTCCTTAATAAAATTTAATAAATGTTTAACGGGCTGCCTCTAACTGAACCTGAGTGACGCATTCTCGGGGAATGGCGATCGGTCGTCCTTTTTGACTGATATAAATGTTTGTTTCCCCGCGCTTTTGCAGTTGGCCCCGCCATTCTTTGCGTCCACCATAGGGGGGTGAGGTAGTAATCACCACAGTAAATCCTTTAAAAGCCAAGAATTCTTTGTCGGTCATTAGTTGTCCGGAGATACCTGGACTCGATATTTCTAGGATGTAGTCCCCTTCTATAATCCCCTGCTCATCTAGGGTGGTTTCTAGCACACGACTCAGGCGCTCACAGTCATCTAAGCTGGTGTCGGTGTGGAGGTTGCGAATATCTAGGCGCAGGACGGGAGGACGTTTATTCGTTTGAAAAACGGCTCCTACAACCTCTATACCCAGGCTTTCGGCGAGGGGGCTGGCTATCTCCAGAATTTGAGGAATGAGAGGATGATTCATGACACATTGAAGAAAAATGCTATTAAAAAAAGCGGGCAAGACCCACTTCCTTCAAAAGTTTTGCGGTTAAGAAGACACCAACAGCCGATGTGCCATGGTGCCAGAAAAAACCATTATAACACAGGGAATGGGTTCTAGCTTTTCCCTGCTGTTTTGATGAAACTAAGATAGACTTGGGTAAAAACCAAGATTGAAGCTTCTATGAATATTCCTAAGGACAATTCCTCTATCCGCTATTTCCTCGCTAGTCTGAAACCCCTAGGTCGCTTTATGTTTTGGGGACCGTTGGGCTTTTTAGCTTTAGCCTTGATCTTTTACTGGCAAATTCAGCAAAACCCCCAATTGATTAGTCCTATTAAAGAAGCAGTACCTACTAATCCCTTCGCCGAAACCCTCCCAGGGGAACAAAGTCCTTCTGCCCCTCAACCCGTCCAGGCTCCCACTGCTTCCCCCGCCAAAGATCAGCAGCATTGGGCTTCTGACTATACCGATCGCCTCAGCCAAGAACAATTACAACCTTTTTCCATCGATCAACCAGAGTTACGCAAAAAAGCCCAAATTAACAATCCTGTACCCCAGAACGGGCAAAAGCAATCTTCCCTATTCATGCCCCTACTACCCTCGGTTCAATCCAATTCTAAGCCCAACTATACCCCCGTCAAGCCTTTGCAAATCCAATCAGGACCCAGGGGAGACAATCAACTGCAACGGGCTATGGATCAAGCGGGCTTAAATACGCCGTCTTCGGTTCCGGGCTATCCTCGTCCCAACAATAATCCCTATGGTGCCAATCCTGGGACAGTTCCTAATAATAATAATAATTACGCTCCCTACTCTGCGGGGGTAAACACGGGCAATCAACCCTATAATAATTACGCTCCGAATGGGACTGTTAATCCTCCCCAGGGGTATCAACCAAATTACCCCAATGTTAATCCTCCCCAGGGGTATCAACCAAACTACCCCGGCAATAGTCCCGCCCCTGGTACCGTTAATAATCCCTATAATTCTGGCTATAGTCAACCGCCCGCCCCTAGAAGTCCTCAAATTAAACCCTATATCCAGACTCCACCTGCGGGTTATTAGTCTCCTTGAAAATACAAGTAAAAGTGAAGGCTAATGCCAAACAGCAAAGGATAGTTACAGCCTCAGACGGGAGTTTGATTGTTTCTTTACAATCTCCCCCCGTTGAGGGTAAAGCCAATCGAGAATTAATCCAACTTTTGTCCCAAAAATACCAAGTATCTAAATCCCAAATTTCGATTCTGTCGGGTATAAAATATCTTAATCAGGGAAGGTCATCTACTTAAGTCTATTGAGGTTCTTGCCCTTCTAATGTTGTTGACAGTCATGGCCATTCAGGATGTATTCTGAAGAAGAATCAATTTTTCGACTGCCCTTATACCCTGCCTCTTGTTGTCTATCTGTTTTATTTTTTGAAGTTATGTCATTCCCAACCACCTCATCCCCTACGGCGTTTCCCCAAACTAACCAACCCTGGCATACTCTAACTGTAGCAGAGGCCTTAGAACAGTTAGACAGTGATCCAATTCAAGGATTAGCAGCAGAAAACATTAATCAAAGACAACAGTATTTCGGGGCTAATGAGCTAAAGGAGACTGGGGGAAGGGGTCCTTTGCTAATTCTTTGGGAACAGTTTACCAACATCATGTTGTTGATGCTGATCGCCGTGGCTATTATTTCTGGTTTCTTGGATTTGCGTCAACAGACTTTTCCTAAGGACGCGATCGCCATTTTTGCCGTAGTTATCTTAAATGGGGTTTTGGGTTATTTACAGGAAAGTCGTGCCGAAAAAGCCCTAGCCGCCCTAAAAAATCTCTCCTCTCCCAAGGTAAGAATTATTCGCCAGGGCCATACCGCAGAAATCTCCGCCAAGGAATTAGTCCCAGGGGATATTATGCTTTTAGAAGCCGGAGTGCAAATTCCCGCCGATGGCAGACTCTTAGAAGCGCAGAATTTACAAGTACGAGAATCGGCATTAACAGGGGAAGCGGCGGCGGTAACAAAAAATGCGGAAACGATTTTACCCCTAGATGCACCCCTAGGCGATCGCCTGAACCTCGTCTTCCAAGGAACAGAAGTAGTACAGGGACGGGGGAAAGTTATCGTCTCGAAAACAGCCATGCAGACAGAAATCGGGCATATTGCCGAAATGCTGCAATCTGTGGAAACCGAGCCGACTCCCTTACAACAGAGAATGACTCAACTCGGCAATGTTTTAGTGAGTAGTTCCCTCGCTTTAGTTGCTGTGGTGGTGGTTGGGGGAGTTTTAC
The DNA here is from genome assembly GCA_040398185.1 of Microcystaceae cyanobacterium. Taxonomy (GTDB): domain Bacteria; phylum Cyanobacteriota; class Cyanobacteriia; order Cyanobacteriales; family Microcystaceae; genus JBBAUO01. Next base: position 40,325 of record JBBAUO010000028.1, read on the forward strand.
GAACGGGATGGGCATTTTTTGAACAGTTGCTAGAAGTTTCCCTTAGTATGGCGGTGGCTGTGGTACCCGAGAGCTTACCGGCTGTGGTTACGGTAACTTTAGCCATTGGCACCCAAAGAATGGTACGCCGCAATGCCCTGATACGCAAATTAGCTGCGGTGGAAACCCTAGGCTCTGTGACTACCATCTGCTCCGACAAGACGGGTACCCTAACCCAAAATAAAATGGTAGTGCAAAAAGTTCACACCGCCCGAGAAAATTTCTCCGTAACAGGAGAAGGTTATGCTCCCGTGGGAGAGTTAGAAGGTTTATCAGCCCCGGATAGCCATCCTGAGATCCAAAAACTCCTCAGTGCTTGTGTTTTATGTAACGATGCTATTTTGCAAAACAACCAAGGAGATTGGACAATTTTGGGAGATCCCACCGAAGGAGCTTTACTAACCCTAGCGGCTAAAGGGGGACTCTATAAAGAAACCCTAGAGCCACAAATGCCCCGACTCGGAGAATTTCCCTTTTCTTCAGAACGAAAAAGAATGTCCGTCATCGTTGAAGAACCAGATGGGGATTATGGCATGTTTGTCAAGGGTTCACCTGAACTAATTCTAGAAAGGTGTACTCAAATTCAAACGGGGTTAGAGATGCCCTCCTTAGCGGAAGCCGCCAGAAGCCAGATTTTAGCCCAAAACGACTCCATGGCGGCCAATGGTTTACGGGTGTTAGGATTTGCCTACAGACCCCTAAACTCGGTACCAACAGCCGAAGAAGAAAATAAAACCGAACAGCAATTAGTCTGGTTAGGACTTGTGGGAATGCAGGACGCTCCCCGCAAAGAAGTCAAAGAATCCGTCAAACGCTGTCGAGAAGCAGGAATCCGTCCGATAATGATCACGGGGGATCATCAATTAACCGCCCAGGCTGTGGCCCAGGAATTGGGGATTGCCAATAAAGGGGATAGAGTTCTCACGGGTAAGGAATTAGAAAAACTCAGCCAAAGCGAATTAGAAAATAATGTCGATGAAGTAAGTGTCTATGCTCGCGTTTCCCCCGAACATAAACTCCGCATTGTCCAAGCCTTGCAAAGTCGAGGTAAATTTGTCGCCATGACAGGGGATGGAGTTAACGATGCTCCTGCCCTCAAACAAGCAGATATTGGTATTGCCATGGGCATTACGGGTACTGATGTCAGCAAAGAAGCCAGCGATATGATTTTACTAGATGACAACTTTGCCACCATTGTCGCTGCGACCGAAGAAGGACGAGTAGTTTATGATAATATCCGCCGTTTTGTTAAATATATTTTAGGTAGTAATATTGGGGAGGTTTTAATCATTGCTGCCGCTCCTCTGATTGGCTTGGGAGGGGTACCTTTAAGTCCTTTACAAATTCTCTGGATGAACCTCGTCACCGATGGTTTACCCGCCCTAGCTCTGGCCATGGAACCAGCCGAACCCAATGTCATGCAGCGTCCTCCCTACAGTCCGAGGGAGAGTATTTTTTCCCGTGGCTTGGGGGTATATATGATTCGCATCGGCATTATTTTCGCCATCTTGACCATTTGGTTGATGGTTTGGGCTTACAATCATGCTCAGATGTCGGGAAACCCCCAACGCTGGAAGACTATGGTTTTCACTACCATTTGTCTCGCTCAGATGGGCCATGCCCTAGCAGTGCGCTCTAATAGTCAGTTGACCATACAAATGAACCCAATGACTAATCCCTACGTCTGGGCCGCTGTGATCGTAACCACTATTCTCCAGTTATTGTTAATCTATGTTGCCCCCCTCCGCAACTTTTTTGGCACCCACGTCTTAGATATGCAAGAATTAGCTATCTGTTTTGGCTTTAGCCTCTTGATGTTTGTCTGGATTGAATTAGAAAAGCTCGTTTATCGTTGGTTCGCCGCGAGAAAATAACTGCATGGAAAAAATTTATCTTACCCTGGGGGTTTTAATCGTCGCCCTCATTGCCTTCGTCGCTGAATGGCTACCGGTGGATTTAACTGCTCTCTCTGTGGCGGTTGTCTTGATGTTAGTGGGTTTAGTGACTCCCGATGAGGGGGTGTCGGGATTTAGTAACTCGGCTACGATTACCGTGATGGCGATGTTTATTCTCAGTTCCGGTATTACCCGCACGGGAGTTATTCAAACGGTTCGGGATTGGTTGGTAAATTGGGGAGGAAAAAACCCTAGTCGACAGATTTTTGCCCTGGGTATAATTGTGGGTCCCATTAGTGCTTTTATTAATAACACCGCAGTGGTGGCTATTTTTCTACCCATTGTTGAGGACTGGTGCAAAAAGCAAAAAATATCAGTTTCCAAATTGCTAATGCCCCTCTCCTTTGTTACGGTCTTAGCAGGAATGATTACCCTAATTGGAACTTCTACTAATATTGTAGCCAGTGGCATTTCTAAAAAGTTAGGTTACGGGGAATTTCACCTCTTTCAGTTTACCCTGTTGGGGATAATTACCTTTGGGGTAGGATTAGTTTACTTGGCGATCGCTGCTCCCCGAATACTACCGGATCGCAAGCCCGTAGAAGGGGAGCTTTTGGCAGAAAATTATGGCTTAAAAGATTATCTAACAGAAGTAATTATTCCGCCTACATCTAGTTTAATTGGGCGAAGTTTGCGCGATAGTGGACTCCAGAGAAAATTTGATATTGATATCCTAGAATTAGTTCGGAACAAGGTACATTTACCCCAACCCTTTGTTGACAAAGTTTTGCAAGCAGGGGATATTTTAATTGTGCGAAGTAGTCGAGAAGATTTATTGAAAATTCGGGATGAGAGAGGTATAGAAATTTTACCTGATGTGCAGTTTCAAAATGAAAATTTAACTGAGGCAATTAGTTCAGGGGAAGAAAAAATAGCCGAGGTTATGATCCTTTCTAATTCCCGTTTAATTGGTTCTACCTTAAAGGATTTACGGTTTAGACAACGTTATAATGCTACGGTTTTAGCTGTGCGTCGTGGGGCGGAAACCCTAAAGGGTAGACTGGGAAAAATTCCCCTACGTTTTGGGGATTTACTATTAGTGCAAGGTCCGAAACAAAGCTTTTTAGGTCTACAAACTACTAGGGAATTGTTGGTATTAGAAGAAAAGGATGTCGAAAACCTACGGCGGGATAAAGCATGGATAGCCTTGACCATTACCCTAGGGGTTATTGTCATTGCAGCTTTAAATTGGGCTCCTATTCTAGTTACCAGTTTAGCGGGGGTTATCTTAATGGTGATTACTGGGTGTCTTAAACCAGGGGAGGTTTACGGTTCAGTTCGTTGGGATATTATCTTTTTACTTGCAGGATTAATTCCCCTAGGGATTGCGATGGATAATTCTGGGACAACTGCATGGATGGCTAAATATTTAGTCGGAGCAGGAGGAAATTTGTCGGGATATTGGATATTATTATTTTTCTATCTCATTACCTCTTTTCTGACGGAAATTTTGTCTAACAATGCTGCGGTGGTTTTAATGATTCCCGTCGCTGTAGAGGTGGCTAAAACCCTGGGACTCAATCCCTACGCTTTTATGTTTGCTGTCACCTTTGCCGCATCTAATAGCTATCTGACTCCCATTGGCTACCAGACTAATACTATGGTGTACGCTCCTGGGGGTTATAAGTTTCTAGATTTTACTCGTTTGGGATTGCCTTTGAATATCATTTTAAGTATCATCACACCTTGGTTGATTATCTTGATTTATGGGCTAAAGTAGAATGTTGATGTATAATTGGTTCGTAGTAGTGACAAAAATTGAGGTAGCATGAGTTCACCCCTAGAGACTTGGAAAAAAAAGTTATCATTTTTACAAAATCAAGAAGCCCTTACTGCCGACCCTGGTACTAAATTTCAGTTAGGGGAACAAATCCAAGAAGCTAAAGAAAGAATACGCGAACTAGAAGTACAAAGCCCTTCCCCACAGACTACACCACCTACTAAAAACTCCCGACTAACTGGTATAGAAATAGGTGAATTAAGAGAGTTGATTATGAAGGCTTTTCCTGAGGAGGACTTAGCCCAAACACTGAAAATACGTCTAAATCTTGACTATAATGCGATTCAAAGTGGCGGCTCCTATGGGACGAGAGTTTTTAATCTAATCACTAATTATTTTGAGCCTAGAGGTGAAACCGTAAATTTAGTCAATTCCCTAATTAAAGAAAGGGCTAATGATTCCGCATTGAAAAGCTTTTATTCCACCCATTATGAGTAAGGTTGCATTGAAGGAAAAAAGATTAATAGAAAAATGACTCAACAAATATCAGGGTATCGGATTAAAGTAGCTAACATAACAACGGTTCAGGTAGAAAAATGGGATTCCAATCATGTTTCCCAGGGGCAGCCATCAGGTAAACTTCGTTATAAAACCAAGAAAAATGCTTTAGCCCCCTTACTAGAAGCCCAAAGAAACTATGAAAACAACCCTAAAACAGTACAAGAACTGGGGGAGATATTGTTTGAGGTATTATTTGACGATACCCTGAGAAATGATTTTGTCTTGTTTTATAATGACGTTGTTCAGATACAAAAGCAAATTCTCAGAATAGAATTAGATATAGATGAACAATCCTTACCAGAAATAGCGGCTCTACCCTGGGAGTTTATGCGGGTACCCCAGTCTGCTGGAATTGGAACAATTTTGCTAGGAACCGTTCCCGATGTGAGTTTATCGAGGAGAAGGGCGCAGTGGATAGCAGCCCAACCCATACAGTTAGGAACAGGAGAAAAGCTCAGAATCGCCTTAGTCGTATCAGCCCCCAATAATTTAACCCCAGTTGATTATGCCCCACTGGAGAAAAATTTAAAGGAATTAGTCACCAAATTCCCCGAGAAGGTAGAGTTGTTACCCATAAGCCAGGGCAATCCCGTAGCGATAGATGAAGTATTGGGCAAAAAACCCCATATTTTGCACTTTGTCGGCCATGGGAGGGCTAAAAATGATGAAGATGAAGAAGTAGAAGAATTAGCCCTAACGGACCCCGATTTAGGAGATGCTATCTGGGAAAATGCAGACTATATCAGTGATTTGTTAAATGCCCATAAACCTGCCTTAGTTATGTTACAGGCCTGTGACTCAGGAACTTTGTCCAGCAAACAGCCTTTTTTTGGGGTAGCCTCTAGGATAGTGCAACAAAATATTCCTGTAGTTGTAGCCATGCAGTACGAAGTCACCAATGCAACGGCTAATATATTCTCTCGAAAATTCTACGAAGAGATATTAAAGGGAAAGCCTGTGGATATCGCGGCTCAATTCGGCAGAAAACAGATTTCCCTAGAATCGACTCGTTTTAATAGGAGAGACTTCGCTACACCTGTAATATTTATGCGGGTAGAAGATGGTAATTTATTTGTTAGAGCAGAACTTATTGCTGCCCTGCGCGGCAAAGCCACCCGTAGCTTAACCACTGACGACATTATGCAACTCACTCGGGCAGATCCATGACTGATATTTTGGTTGACAGCAACGTAATCTTGGACATTCTGACGACCCCCAGTGGTTTGAGTGGTCAGCAAGAACGTTGGTAGAACAATCTAATCAGGGAAATTTGGTCATTAACCCGATTGTTTATGCCGAAATCTCGATCGGGTTTAACCAATCTGAAGAGTTGGAAGCAGCCCTACCAGAAACATTCTTTCGCCGCGACCCACTGCCCTATACAGCAGCATTTTTGGCGGGGCAAAGTTTTCTAGACTATCGCCGTCGAGGAGGTGAAAAGCGATCGCCCCTACCCGATTTTTACATTGGCGCCCATGCTGCGATCTTAGGTATGACTCTACTAACCCGCGATGTCAACCGTTACCGGACGTACTTTCCATCAGTACCATTGATTACGCCATAATCACAGAGTTTATAACCATTGCCACCGACTAGACAGCCAAAATTAAAAGGTTCAGAAATAGGGGTGTCAAGGGGTATTATTTTAGCTGCTTTTACTGAAGATCAATTACGTTTATTATTAACAATTTGTTTAGATACTACCTACGATGCAATCAAACAAGGAAGCGGCTACGATATTGCAGTTTTTAATCTAATTACTGGGCATTTTTATTCCTGAGTCACTATTGACCTAGGGCGAGAAAAATGCTACAATCCGTAAATAAACTCCAAAAGGCTAAAGACCTATGCCATTAACAGGATTAGAAATACAGGAATTACAAGGTATTATCCTTCAAGCTTTTCCTAATGAAGAAGATTTGGAACAAGAATTGCTCTTTAAGTTAGATATCTCCTATCAGAATGAATGTCAGGGAGGAAACTACAAAGCTAGAGTTACTAATATAATTACTAAATATTTTGAGGTTGGAAATACACATACAACCCAAGACTTACTTGATGCTCTCATAAAAGTAAGACCTAGAAATGAAGCATTAAAAAGTTTTAAGAATGCCCATTATCAAGAACGCCCTAAAAAAGCTGATATCCTGAGCGTAAATATTACATCCAATACAGTTTCTTTTAAATATAAAGATACTGACTATAAAAGCCCCAATCAACTTGCTGATTCCCAATTTGTTGAAGAGTTGCTTGCACTAACATTTTCTCCTCAGCAATATGGGGAAAAACTTTTTGAAGCTATTTTTAATAGTGAACGTCTTGGGGCTGTGGGTGGGTATCCAACAACTATAGTAGGCTTTGGTAATTTAGAGCCATCTGGGGTAAAAATTGAATTAGTGATCGATGCTGGCGATATTGGGCTCCATGAGTATAATTGGGAGTTATTAAGAGATCCTAATACTGGTTTGTGGTTATCTGTTCAAAATTCACGGCCTTTTTATCGTCGACATGGGGATGTTAGAAAAAATGCGATCGCCTCAAAACCGCTAAAGATTTTAGTTGTAATTTGTAACCCCAGAAGTGACAATAATGCAATTATCAAGAGCCTTCCAGCTATTGATGTAGAAAAAGAAAAAGCAACTTTACAATCTATTTTCGATCCCTTAGTTACAAAAAATATTGTTGAGTATGATATTTTAGAGCGAGGAACTTGGAGAAATCTTAAACGAGCTTTACTAAAAGAAAAATACCATGCCGTTCATCTTATCGCCCATGGTGCCTATATTAACCAAGAGTTTTGTTTGATTATGGATGGAGATAATATCAACGAATGGTTTATCACAAAAGATAGATTTGATCAGGATTTACGTTCTAATCCTCTCCAGTTATTTGTGCTAATTTCCTGTGAGGGAGGAAGTTTTAACGAGAACCTTAATACCAAGGGATTAGGACCCATTCTAGTAGAAAAAGGTATTCCCTATTTAATCGCTATGCAGAAACCTATTTCTTTTTATGCAGCAGAAAGATTTAGTAAATTATTTTACGAGAATCTGATTGATTATGGAAGTATTGATAAAGCTATGGCTATAACTCGTTCTGATCTTAAGGATGATTCTCAGTTAAAATTAGCAGAATGGGCAATTCCCGTATTGTTTATGGCGACGGATGAAGCAGAACTTTTAAAAACTTGATTAATACCAAATCCGTTTTATCTGTTCATCCCTTTTGTCTTAAACCCCATCCCCTCCTGCCTCCTGCCTCCTGCCTCCTGCCCCCTGCCTCCTACCCATAATTTCTACCCCGCCAAGAGGTAGGGCGTTGCCCGGCAGATAGAAAAATTCGTAACACGGCTAAAGTATCTGCCAAAGGGGATAACCAAAACCACCAAGATGTTGTTCCTAAAGATTCCCCGCGATAGTAGGAAGGAGATATCGCCCACAGCAGAGAGATTCTGATCAACAATAACAGCAAATTTACACCCAAGGCTATTTTTAAAGTCAAAAAAGAAAACCCCGTATAAAGTCCCCACAGAAGTAAGGGGGACAAGATGAGCGGTAAACCTTGGGTACAAACCAATAAGCCGAGATCCGCCCAGAGTTGGGCATAGGAACTAGCATCCTTAAGATCCAGCGATCGCCCCCATCCGGACCAAGTGTCCTGAAATCCCGCATACATCCGCACCTTAATCAGTTGAGCGCCATCTAAAAAACCCACCCGATACCCCAGAGATGCCGCATAACGAGCCAGAGTCACATCATCACAAAAGGAACTAGCCGCCACCTGATAACCGCCAATCGCCTCTAGAAGGGAACGACGACACAAAAAACATTGACCATTAGCCATTACTCCTGCGGGCAAGGAATCCCTCACCCCCGCACTATCAAAGCGATAAAGCAGAGTCATTAAGAGAGCCGGTTGTAACCACCATTCCCCTGGGGATTGGAGAATAAACTGGGGGGATAGGGATAGTAGATCGTAACCTTCCCCCACCGCCACAGCCAGCAAACTGGCGACTAAGCCATACTGGGGTTGAGTATCGGCATCAATGCCCAAAATCCACTCACTTTCAGGGGAACTTAACAAAAAGCCATTGTGTAAAGCCCAGGGCCGCCCTACCCATCCGGGGGGTAAAGTACCATCACTTCTAAGGCGAAAACGGGGATCTGTTTGGGCGATCGCCAGAACTTTTTCCCTGGTACCATCCTGGGAATTACTATCAACGACAATAAACTCCCGCACCTCATAGCCTTGTCTTGTTAATCCCGACAAACAGGGGCTAATCCGCTCTACTTCATTGAGAGTGGGAACAACCACAGTAACCTTCCCTAATTGCTCAGGATGAGTCGCCAGAGGTGTTAGGGGAGGACGACGGCCTGGTCCTTTGAGTAGTCGGGATAGTAAAATAAACAGCGAGGGGATTTGCACCCCAAGGATAATCATTATGAAAACCCCGACTAGGGCCTCGGTAGTCAATTTATTGCCCTCTGCCGACGGAGACAACGGCGACGGGTTGGGTTAGGGTAGTGGTTTCTGGAGCATTGATCTGGGCGAGGGTATTTTTTGCCCGTTGATAGAGGAAAATAGTCGGCAATACGCCCACTAAAAGCCCCAGGAAAATGGGGGGATAAATTCCAGCCCCCAAGCTCATAATCATGGCAAAGGTAAAGTTACCGAGATACATTACCAAGGGTAAGCCTAAATCTTGGTAAGGAAGCGTCAGGGGTTGACTTTGCCAAAGGAGAGTAGCCACCGTCATAAATAGGGCCCCGGTACCAAACCAACCTAGAAAATTCTGATAGGGCATCCCAAAAAACGCCCCTGGTTGTTCCCATACCCAAAAAGGCATAGTGGTTTGACTCATAGCTGGATCTAAAACAAAATCCCATGCTGTTAACAAAATTGCTCCAACCGCGATCGCCCCGAACAACTTTTGCCAACGGGGCCAGTTGAGACTTTCTAAACCAGCGCGGGCGATAATATAGGCACTAAATCCTAGATAAAACCAGGATAAAGGGATGGTAAAGGGTACTAATCCCGCAATCTTAAACCCTAAACCCGTCAGGTAGCGATAATGACCAAAGGGAAAACCGGTGCTGGTTCCTAATAATTCACTACCCAAGGATAATCCTAGGGCGGGAATCATAAAAGCCAAGCTTTGGCGAAGTCCCAAAACCCGATAGGCATAAAGAGCTACTGCTCCCATTCCGAGGATCATATATACTACTCCCCCCAATCCCATGGAGGAGCGAAAGGCCATTTTCCCGATTTCTGGGAGAGCCTCAATAAATTCGGGGTGAGGTAAAACGAGGAGTAAACCCGCTAAACCAAAGGCCATGGAGATGATATGACCAATCAGTAATCCTTTTTCTATAGCGATCAAACGTTTCATTAGGTTTCTAATATGGTTAATTAACTTACAGTTTACAAATCTTTATGAACAATTATTGCTAAAATCAGAAAAGTTTTGCAAAATTCTTTTTCCTCTGGTTGAATTAGCCTCCAGACAGGGAAAATAGTTAAGATAGTGTCAGTAGGCTTATTACATTGGGGATTCATGACGGCATCTGAAGCAGCCAAAACCTCCATCCGCCTTGTCCAATACCGAGATTTAGAAGCTATAGAAGCCCTAGCTCTTCAGGAATCTCCCGATATTGAGCAGCGAGATCGGATATCCTTAGAAAGTCAAATCATTGCCCTGCGGCGTTGGTTTGGACTATACAAAGTCTTGAGTTTGTTTCCCAACCCCCTACGGTATCACTTTTGCGTCTATGTAGCCGAAGCAAAGGGCAACCAACTCCAAGGTGTTATCCGCGTTTCTCCCTTTAATATTAGTCGCACAACTTGGCGGGTTGAACAAGTAATGGTGGATACGGAAGAATCCCTAAGCAATCCGAAAGGTATTGCCTCCCAACTGCTGCGCTACTGTTTTGAAAGCATTTGGGAAGTGCGGACTTGGATTTTGGAAGTAAATATCCAACAAAAAAATGCCCTAGCTCTTTACCGTCAACAAGGCTTTCAACCCCTAGCAGAGATTACCTACTGGTCAGTTGGTACTGAGCTACTAACCCAGTTAGCAGAGCGTGAAGCGGATTTACCCAATCTTCTCCCTGTAAGCAATGCCGAAGCCCCACTTCTGTACCAGTTAGATTGTGTCTCCATGCCACCTTTACTGAGACAGGTTTTTGATCGTCATCTCCAGGACTTTAAAACCAGTTTGATGGATGGACTTCTAGATAAATTTGAACGCTGGTATGGGAATAAGGATCAGGTTAGTGGTTATGTGTTTGAGCCCCAACGGAAAGCCGCCATCGGTTATTTTAAAATCTCCCTCTGTAAGGACGGCTCTGTCCCCCATGCAGCTAAATTAACGGTGCATCCTGCCTATACTTGGCTCTATCCCAAGCTCTTAATCCAAATGGCTCACCTGACACAAAAATTTCCTGCCCAATCCCTAGAGCTATTGTCAGCAGATTATCAGCACGAAAGACGGGAATATCTAGAAAAACTGGGAGCCACTAGGGTAGATAATGCCCTGCTGATGTCCCGTTCGGTTTGGCATAAACTCAGGGAAGTTAAGCCCGAAAGTACCACTCTCTCGGAAGTGCTCCAGGGTTTAAAGGCTGTACCTCGGACTCCTATTCCTAGTCGCCTTTCTTCTTTTCAAGGGACTGCCAACTCCCCCAATCCAACCCAGGGCCCGGGTAATAATAGCCACCCCACTTCCGATGCTTAGTTGTTATGGTAAAAATATCCGCCCTGGGCTTAGATATTGGCAAAAAACGGATCGGGGTAGCTGGTTGTGATGGCACAGGTTTAATTGCTACGGGTTTAACAACTCTGGTACGGAGTTCCTTTGGAGCAGATGTTAGGGAGTTTCAACATTTAGTGAAGGAGAGAGAAGCCCAAATTCTCGTCATTGGTTTACCCTACTCCCTAGATGGTAGCCTCGGTCTACAAGCGTTTCATGTACAAAAATATGCCACTAGACTGGGTACGGCTCTGCAATTACCCATAGATTATATTGATGAACGCTTAACCTCCGTGGAAGCCGAAGCTCAACTAAAAGCCCAAAAACGCTTTTCAACTTACAATAAGGGCCTCGTAGATCAACAAGCAGCCATGATTATCCTGCAACAATGGCTCGATCAAAGGTCTAGATGAGTTTTTTCGGTTTAACAAAGGCAGATTGCTTCGCTTGCTCAGGATAAAGATGTTGTAAAAAGAAATCTACCGTACTCTGGTTTACCCAGCCTTTGATGGTTGCAAGAGCTCCAAAACGAATCCAGAGACTTCCTTTGCTTTGCTCCTCTACCAGTAGGGCTATTTGTTCCTCATTTAAAAGAGCCGCTCGTCGCAGATAGTAGCCCAATTCCTGACGGCGTTTAGATTTACTGGCAACTATCTCTTTCCATTCTTCGGCGAAAAAATCTACCGTTTCTTGCCGAATCCAGCCCTTACTAGCGAGGATTTCCCCTATTTTTTTGTTGGGGTTTTTAGACTGCTCCTCTAGGGCGATCGCTATTTGCTCCGCAGATATTAAGTCAGCAGCCTGTAAAATTTCGCCAATGAGACGGAATTTCGGCTTTTGGGGAGAAGCGTTTACCCTTTCCATAACTATAGTCGTTTAGAAGATAGGAACTAACTGATTTTTGACCCAGATGCTTTCCCGTCGATGGATATAAAGGGGATCTCCATGGAGACGAATAGCCTGGTTAAAACATTCAATACCATTCCCGTAAGCTCCTAGTTCCACAAATACCACACCACGATTATACCAAGCCTGATGGTAATCTCCGGAACAAGCGATCGCTTTCTCGTAGGAGGCGAGGGCTTCGGGATACCGTTTTAGTTCCGCCAAGACATTCCCCCGATGGTTCCACAACTTAGCCCATCTCGGAGCATGGCGAATCCCTTCTTCAAACAACTGCAAAGCTTCTAAATATTGACCCTGGGCATAGGCATCCAGGCCAGACTGACAACAATTTTCTTCCATAGACTGAGGATGAATACTACCATCGGGCATAATTGTCTCTGTTAGGATCATACTACTTAAAATACCGTTGCGTAAAATTACTTGGCGTAAATCTCCGTTGCCCTCGGAGGATTTATCTTTCTTCCGCAAGAAGACCCCCGATTTATCGGCGGGGTGAATTGCGG
>JBBAUO010000029.1:0-43687 GCA_040398185.1 Microcystaceae cyanobacterium
GACGGGGTGACGGGGTGACGGGGTGACGGGGTGACGGGGTGACGGGGTGACGGGGTGACGGGGAAGGTTCGGAAACGAAATAATGAGGTTTAGATCCAGTTAAGATTTCGCCAATCGTACTAAAAAAGTTCGGTATTCCTCCCTTGTCTACTTTTTCCCCTTGTCCACCTTGTCTTGTCTACACCAGACAAGTAAAAACCTACACCTGTGAGGTCACTCCGTCACCCTGTAGCGGGCAAAATCGGGGAAAAATATTAAGAATTATTAAAAATACTTGACTTTAGGAGCGGGGGGTAATTTTTTACTGTCTGCTCTTGCTTTTTCTATTTCTTGCTGAGGAATTTTAACTTGAAGACACCTAACTTTGTCACAGTATTATCCAGGGTAGCTCTTGCCACTTCGGGAATGGTTTTCGGTTTATGTCTCCCGTCTAGTGCAGCCCAGTTATGGAACTGGAGTTATAGTGGCGGTGGCTCCCAGGGAGGTAGCGGGACTTTTATGACGAATGACGGACCTAGTCCGTATCTCATACCAAATCTGGTTTTAAAATCGGGTTATAATCCTCCTGCCTCCTGCCCCCTGCCTCCTGCCTAGCCTTCACGATTGTCTAGTAACATAAGCGGATTTAGTATCATCACGGGTATAACGGGAACAGCGGAGGGTGCCTCAATTAGCTCTCTTCTGGCTCCTGGGAGCCTATTCAATAACGACAACCTCCTCGAACCGTCGTCACCACAACTCTCCTCCGGTGGTTTTGCCTAGCTTGACGACATGGGCGCGAACTGGAACCTCTTGTGGGATTCTGTGAGCTCATACCAACTTTCTTACTGGGATTATGGTGGTGGGACACCCAGATTCCTTAGTGATGTTTCGTTTACGGCGACTCTAGCAAACGAACCACCCGCAACAACCCCAGAACCCTCTAGCATTCTCGGTTTTATCACCTTAGGAGGATTAATGCTAGGCGGCGCTGTTCGCGGAGCTAGGAAATAAAATACACAAGGGAGAGGAGAAAAGGGTTTCCTCTCTCTGTTTTTTTCGATAGCCTCGCCCATTAGATTTCGTCTGGTTTAAAATGGGATTAACCCTAGCACGGGATGTGAAATCATGACTACACAAGCGACAATAATCCAAGGCACGGCCAAGGAAATTAGGGAGGCACTGGCTCTTATGCCTGACGATGAGATGGTTCGTCTAGTGGTGGGTCGTCCTAGCTTGTCGATCATTGCCATAAAACTACAGCGTGAAGCCGCAACCCTTGGCATGACGGATGCGGAGCACGACGCGTTAATGGCATCGTTAAAACATGATTCGTGATGCGGGTTGTTGTTGATACAAATATTCTCGTCAGTTTTGCCATACGTCCAAACGAAAATTTTGAGCGACTGTTTGATTATTTAGCAAGACAGGACATTACCCTAATTTCCGATGATACGGTTGCTGAACTGTTTACCGTACTAAACAGGAACAAATTTCGCAAATATATTCGACAAGACAGCGCAATGGATTATATCGAATGGTATGTTGGAATTTCAGAATTGGTTACAGTCACTGAGTCTGTCATCGCTTGTCGAGATCCGAAGGACGATAAATTTCTCTCCCTCGCCGTCGGGGGAAAGGCGGATTGCATCATTGCCGGAGACAGTGATTTGTTAGAAATGATCGCCTACGAGGGGATTACCATTTATCGCACTACCGATTTTCTCAAGCTCTTTTGCGAATTACTGTAATGCCGTCCACACAACCAAAAAGTATTGCTACCGACTTTTCCAAAATTCCCCCCGTCTCCTTGTAGCGGGCAAAACCAAGGAAAATATTAAGAATTATTAAAAATACTTGACTTTATGAGCGGGGTGACAAATAAAATTAGCTAGTACACAAAAACTATTGCAGTAAGCTATTCTATAAAGGGACAAGTGAACCAGTTTAGATAGTATCTTGTCGATAAATCTATAGGGAAGATTTAGGGAAGCTAAACTTATTGAGGTTTGAAAAGAGGGCGAACGACGGGACTTGAACCCGCGAGTGGTGGAACCACAATCCACTGCCTTAACCACTTGGCTACGCTCGCCATGCTTTCTGACTGCTACGACATTATAAGACGCATTGCCCGATGTGCCGCAGTCACCTATTATAATATTTATAGGCTTTTCTTGTCAAGCACTGTTATGGTGGCTCTGATTGGGGGAATTTGATTCGGTGTTGGGGATAGGATGAAACTCATAAAAATAGCAGGAATGACCCTCATGGGGATTCTAGCAGGACTTGCAGGATTAATGACCCTTACTAACCCAGGTAGGGGGGATTACGAACGGTATGCCGTGGAAAAACTGAGTACCTACCTCAAAGATGATGTCTGTAACAAAGCCCAAGGAAATAAAGATTTTCGCCCTTTTTTGCGAAATTCCTGTAAAACTCTCGTCGATACGGGTCGTCCTCAAATACAGCAGATTATCGCCATCAATACAACTCGCCAGAATTTTCTGTTGTTTAGTATCTATCAAACCGAGTTATCTCTGCCCGCCCCGATTTCAGGTTATCAATTTGCGACAGTTGGCGTTGGGCAAAATTTCTTTACCTATCAAGCCGAGAAAATTTGAGCTAAAGTTGAGACAAATGCCATCTATCTCTAGGACGTTAATTTCATGAGTGACCAACAGCATGAATCTGTCTCCACTAATGAGTTTGAACTTTCTCCCTTAGAAACAGAAATGACCCGCACCCCTCCTTGGGGTAGTGTTACGGTTTTGGAAGAGGGTCTCCGTTATCGTATTAATCGTATTCTGGTTAAACCAGGACATCATATTAGCTGCCAAATGCACTACCATCGCAGTGAGCATTGGATTGTGGTTTCTGGAACCGCTAAGGTTATCTGTGATGGAGAGGAAACCCTCCTCAAACAAAAAGAATCTACCTACGTTCCCATGAATAGTCGTCATCGTGTCGAAAATCCTGGGGTAATTCCCCTAGTAATGATTGAGGTACAAAATGGCGAGTACCTGGGAGATGATGATATTACCCGTTTTCCAGAAACTGACCCAGAAATAGCTTGACCTATTAGGGAACATATAGTATATTTGAACGCATAAAGACCTGTGGTTTCAATGCCTATAAAATTGGAGCCATGGGTGGAAGGAATTGCTATCGCAATCCCATTTGAGTTGTAAACTTATCGGTGGGAATAGGCAGGAGGACCATAACACGATTTTAAAACCAGATTTGGTATAAATACTACCTTGGCTCAATTTACCGAACTACTAACGAATGTCATCGGGCGCCTAGAAAGCCTTGAGGAGCAAGTAAGCAAATTAAAAAAGGAGTAATTTAGGGAAATTGCTTCAATCCTGGTCCGAGGGTTCTAACTCATCCAAAATCGTAAACTGTACATGATTAATGGCTAAATCTCCGATGGATACCTGGGTTTTTTGGACTTTCACCCCGTCACTGAAAATCTGCTCAAAAGGTATATTTTTAGCCATTTCTGCATGATACCAAGCCAAACCCATAAAAAAGCGATTTGGGTAGGGTCCGCCTTCAAACATATCATCGGGATTCGATTCCATTGGCAACCAACCAAAACCAGGTAGATAAAACTCCATCCAGACATGATTATAATCGGGTTCTAGGGGAATGCCGCGACTGAGGGGGTAGGGGGGACATTTATACCGCCCAACGGTGCGACAAGCAATGCCATTTAAACGGGATAAAGCCAACAAAATCCCTAAGTATTCCCCGCAAGAACCCACCCCACGGCGCAGAGCAATATCGGGGGTATCAATATGGGGTTTAATGCCATAGGAAAGCTTATCATAGACATAATTACGAATACTATGAACCCGACGCAGTAAGTTAGTTTCTGTACCAATCGCCTCCTTAGCCGCTCGTTGGATGATTTCTGTACCCATGGATAAATCATCATTGTCCACTAGATAGGTATCCCTCAACTCTGCGGACAGAGGGGGAAGTTGTTCCGCATCCCTAGGAGTAAGACGGTATTTAATACCCCAAACTTTGAGCAAAGCTTTCCAACCAAAAATATGGCGCTCGTTCCCCGTTAGATGATCAAATTTAAACACAGCAACCTTTTGTCCATTTTCAATTTCTTCGACAAAGGGTAAGCCGACATACTCTACTTTAACTACTTTTTGCCTTGGGGTTTCAACGGGTAAAGCTATACGCCATTCTATATTTTTTAGATCCACCGGATCAAGGGGAGCTAACTCTTCTACGTAGGACAATTCGACAAGATACCCATTAGAAAGAGCATAGCGTTTTTGGGGATTAAAATAGAAGTAAAGAGGATGAATAAAGGTCTTTGAACGAAAATTTAACTCATAGTTAGGATCAGCATTAGGATTATCTCTAATACAAGGCTCTTGATAGCTATAGGAAACGTATAAGCTATCCTTGCCTGTGGCTGTATCTCGACAAAAACCAAGTCCAGTCGGGGACTCAAAGGGGGTTATCAAACTAAAAACTACTTCCCCTGTTCCCCTATCTAGACAGTATACTGTCTGTTCCAAGGTATCAGAAAGCCAGATTTGCTCATCTTTAATAGTAATATTTTCTACTCCGATACCAGGGGCGCGAAAGCGAGCTACCTCCTTCCTAGTTTCTCCACTAAAAATATAAATATAACCAGTTTTTTGGCAAGTAACATAGACCGTCGAATTAATCACAGCTACGCCATCGGCACTATGGGGCAACCGCAGGAATAATTCGGGGGAAAAAGTTGGAGAATTGAGAGATTCCAGGGGAGCGAAATAAATACTTTCTTGGCTAGTAAACCAAAGATTCCCATCGGCAGTCGCAATGCTTGTAACTCCGACAAACTCTTGCCAATGTTGGGGATTAATAACTTGACTTTGGTGAGTTTTGAGATCAATTTCTAAAAGATAACCCTCTTTTGTATCTACTGTCAGTAGTTTCTCGCCGCGAAAAGCCACACCATAGAGAGCGGTAGTACCAACGGGGCAAATAGTGGTTTTATGAACAGAATTAGTCATGGGAAAGTTAAAAGGATCAGACTACTAAAATAACAGAATCAAACTCAAAATAGATGCTCATTTTGAACTATCTACCAAAGAGTTAGGCAAAGGGGGACGAGGAAAGCCTATCATCACTGGGTTTGAACCTTTAAAATTACTTCTAGCTTTTCCCTAGGACTGAAAACAACCCTTTCCCTTGATCTAAAACATAGACAGACTCTGACAACTGCTTTATAGTGACATTAGTTATGGGGAAAGCTTTTATGACTGGTAGTGATTTTAAAGTGCAAATAGCGCGAAAAGAGCAGATTAATGCGGACGAACTCCTCTGGCGATACAACCAGGGTGAAAGGGATTTCAGCCGACTTGATTCAGTTAAATAGCAAAGCTAATCTCAACGGCGCGATTGATTCTCAGTGGTGCGAACCTTTATAAAGCAGATCAGGGCCGTAGTAACCTTCGCAGCAGTAATCTACAAAATGCTTTCCTCCAAGGCACTAACCTGAGCGAGGCTGTCTTCCGGGAGATTAATCTCAGTCTGGTGACACTTTCGGAGTTTAACTTACAGGGAGTGGTTGTCTCTGACCGAGTTGATCTTAGTTCTGCCAATCTCAGTGGCGCCAATCTCAGTCAGATTAACCTCAGGTATGCCAATTTGGGTTATGCAATTCTCCATCAAACCTATCTGATGGAAGCGGATTTTCAGGGTATTTAACCGAGACAATTATGCCAGACGGTAGTATACACCCCTAGGGGGGGGTTGATGAAGTTACCCCCGCCCCTTAATTTAGGTTCCTGAAGTCCAGGAGTTGATGTAGGCATTTTGCTCTGCCGTGAGGCTATCAATATTAATCCCCATGGCCTGTAATTTCAGACGAGCGATCTCTTGATCGAGATTGGTAGGAATAGAATGAATACCAGGCTCTAAAATTCCTTTGTTTTTTACCAAATATTCACAAGCGAGGGCTTGGTTAGCAAAACTCATATCCATAACAGCACTAGGATGACCTTCAGCAGCAGCTAGGTTGATTAGACGACCTTCTCCTAAAACCACAACGGATTTACCACTAGGTAAGGTGTATTGTTCTGTAAAGTTACGAACTACCTTAACATCAGTAGCCTGGGTTTTTAAGGATTTGAGATCGATCTCAATATCAAAGTGTCCTGAGTTACAAACCATTGCACCATCTTTCATCATGCCAAAATGTTCGGCACGAATGACGTGCTTGTTCCCTGTAACGGTGACAAATATGTCTCCAAGGGGTGCCGCTTCATCCATAGGCATCACTAAAAAGCCATCCATAGCCGCTTCAATGGCTCTGACAGCATTAATTTCCGTGACGATAACATTAGAACCCAAGCCGCGCGCTCGCATGGCTACACCTTTACCACACCAACCGTAACCTGCGACTATCATGGTTTTACCCGCAAGTAATACATTAGTAGCACGGATGACACCATCAAGGGTAGACTGACCGGTTCCGTAACGATTGTCAAAGAAATGCTTGGTTTCAGCATCATTGACATTCATAGCGGGGAATGTTAACACTCCATCCCTGAGCATGGCCTGTAAACGCACGATACCTGTGGTGGTTTCTTCGGTGGTGCCAATGATATCAGGGATTTGGCTCTTGCGCTCTTGGATTAGGGTCGCTACTACATCACTACCATCATCAATGATAATGTTGGGTTTGTGATCTAGGGCTGTTTGTACATGGCGGTGATAGGTGTCGTTGTCTTCACCTTTGATGGCAAACACAGGGATACCATAGTCAGCAACCAGCGCCGCTGCTACATCATCTTGGGTGGATAGGGGATTACTAGCAATTAGCAAGGCATCTGCACCCCCTGCTTTTAGGGCGATCGCTAGGTGAGCGGTTTCGGTGGTGACATGACTACAAGCTACAAGTCTCAATCCCGCAAAGGGTTGTTCTTTGGCAAATCTTTCACGAATTTGTTTAAGAACAGGCATTTCCCGCCCTGCCCATTCAATGCGCTGACGACCTAGGGCAGCTAGAGCAATATCTTTGATTTCGTATTTTTGCTTGACAGGGGTTAGAGTCATGGGACAGATTCCTTAAATACCTATTTTTGTAGTTTACTTAACTTAACATCTTCCTTGGCATTCTAGAGCAAAGGCACAATTTTGGCAAGGTTATTCTCTAAGAAGGAGAGGATTCGGGAAAGGTGGCTTGAAATTCATCGACTAGATCATCTAGCTCCTCTAGGGCTTGATTGACATCCAGACGTAGGGTTCCAAGATCCGACCTTTCTAGAAGTTTGAGCAGAAACTCCCTTTTATTGGTAATCTGTTGAAATTTTGACTGTAGGGCTGTTTTATCCATTGTGTTGGCCTAGATGAGAACTAGCCCCTAGCATAAACAAAAAAGACCTGACTTGACTATAGGAATTAAGTATGACTGCTTTCCTAACGACTACTTTTTACAGTATTTATGCAATAAATTAATCACCAAATCCAGACGATCTGGTTGTACTTGCACTGTATAAGCTTCCGTTTCTAACTGACGACGTAAACCCTCATAACGTAAAAAAAAGCGTCGAGCGATCGCCGGGGGCTCTAGGGATAATCCTAAAGGTTGGGGTTTACCTTTCCCATAACAGTATTGTGCCGCGTGGACTGCCTCATGGACTAGGGTAGGTTCGGCAATTCCTAAATCAAAAACCAAAGGATCAATCCAGATAGTTTTATGGCGAGAATCCAACAACCCATAGGCTCCCCGCTCTGGGGGTATATCGAAGTGAATGCCAAAGCCATAGCTCTGCAAAACCGTCTTTAGTTGGATAAACTCGGTTTGACTGGGGGGAATATCTAGAGCTAGTAGCAACAAGCTAATAATGACTCCCAGATTGACGATGATGGACAGCAGTAACGCCCTCTCTTAATACCTTACCCCGTTCGGCGATCGCGTACATAACCCAATGATCACCGCACTCTAGACGATCTGCTACCCGACATTCTAAATAAGCTAGAGCTTGTGTGAGAATGGGGGAGTTATTTTCGGCGGTTTCCGTTTCTATCCCGGCAAAACGATCTTCCCCTGGGTTAAAGGGTTTGAGAAAATGTTTCATTAAAGGTAAATATCTATCTTCCGGTAGAATATTCAAGACAAAGGAACTACCAGGATACAAAAGAGATTCTACAGCGCGCTCCTTAGCCACTGCCACCGTAAAACCTGGGGGATTAAAAGTCGCTTGGGATACCCAAGAAGCTAACATGGCGCTCCTGACTTCCCCTTGTTGAGTTGTGACGATACACAGAGAGCCCACTATACGCCCTAAAGCTTGCTCTAGGCGATCGGAAACCGTTATACCTCCAGCACCTTTAGGTTTACGGGTGTTGTAATTTTTCTTCAGTAACTGAGCAAAATCCGTCCCTGCTTCCTCACAGGTTTTTAGGGTAGCATCCGTCGGCTTAAATTTAACCCGAATTGTCTCAAAACCCAAACGATAGCCCCCATCCTTAAACTTATTCTCCAAAAGATCCACTGCTTCCCCACTCCAACCAAAGGAGCCAAACACTCCCGCCAGTTTAGTTGTATCTGCATGGGCTAGGGTAATCCCGAGCGCTGTTTGAATGGGAGTTGGCGCATGGCCCCCTAGGGTAGGAGAGCCAAAAATAAACCCCCCGGATTTGGTTATTGCTTCTTTAATCGCTTCGGGCTCGGCAAATTCGGCATTAATTGACTCCACCCCTACACCGGCTTTAGTAATACCCCGGGCTATAGCCTGGGCTAAAATAGCAGTATTCCCGTAGGCCGACGCATAAATTAGAGCCACATTCAACTCTTGGGATTCTTGAGCTTTGAGCCATTCCATATAAAATGCAGTCAACTCCGTCATTCCATAGCGTACCAGAGGACCATGGCCGGGGGCATAGAATTTGACGGGTAAATCCTTCATTTTTTCCAGCGCCGAGGTAACTTGTTTGGCATGGGGAGCCATTAAGCAGTCAAAATAGTACCGTCTATCTTCTCGATAAACTGCCCATCCTTCATCAAATACCTGATCTCCGCATACATGGGCTCCGAAAAATTTATCTGTGTAGAGGATCTCTGTTTTCGTGTCGTAGGTACAGAGATGGTCAGGAAAACGAGGATTAGGAGTTAAGATAAATCTTAGGGTATGACCTTGCCCTATTTCTAAGCTTTCATCTCCCTTAATCACCTTAATAGGCAGATTATCGCGTTCAAGTATGGTTTTTAGGGAAATAGCGGCAGGATTAGAGCAAATAAAAGTAATTTGAGGAGCTATTTTTAATAGGGCTTGGAGCGTCGCCCCTCGATTGGGGTTAACATGACCTAAAAGCACATAATCTAAGGTAGTAACATCTAAGCGTTGCTCTAGGGCTTCTAGAAAAATTTCCTGAAAGGATTCCCCTGGAGGATCGATCAATAGTATTTTGTCGGACTTGATCAGAAAACTATTGGCAGTAGTGCCTTTTTGTCTAGCGTACTCTATTTCAAATTTAAGTCTATCCCAAGTACGCGATCGCAGCATTAAAGTATCTGTGGCGATGGGAAAAGCTTGAACATCTCTCGGTTTAATCATCATGGGGAAACCCTTGGGGAGGATATGGTTACTAGGGTATCTCAAAAGTGGCCTCTTGATCTTGGGAAGAAAATGTTAGGATAATGAAGGCCAAAAAAAAGGAAATTAACCCAATATCTATGACCATCTCCCCTAATATCACCAATCCCATCCTTGACATAGCGGTAGAAACTAACGCTCCCGATACCACCTTAAATTTATTAGCTTCCTTTGACGATCCTTCCACCACGGGAAAAACTGCCCGCTTTCAGCTAGAAAATACCTCCCTAGGTAGTAGCGGGGTAATTAATATCTTGCTTTTTGATCAAACAGGGGTAGGAGCGCCCCTAAGTGTGCAGAATTTTCTTAACTATGTCAATCGGAGTGACTATACAAATAGCATTATCCACCGTCTTGTTAAGAATTTTGTCGTTCAAGGGGGCGGCTATGTCGTTGAAAACCGTACCCCCCGTAAAATTGATACAGATCCCCCAGTACAAAACGAGTTTAGTACCAATCGCTCCAATTTACGCGGCACCATCGCCTATGCTAAGTTGGGTGATGCTCCCAATAGTGCTACCAGTGAATGGTTTTTTAATCTGGGGAACAATTCTGCTAATCTAGATAATCAAAATGGTGGCTTTACGGTTTTTGGTCAAGTTTTAGGGAATGCGGATTTAGTTACCATTGATGCTATCGCTAATCTCACGATAGTTAATGCTGGTGGTACTTTTGATACCTTACCCGTCATCAACACTCCCCTCAATACTGATGATGATTTAGTCCGTTTTAGTAGTATCACTTCTTCCCAATTAAATGAGCTTCAATTTAGCGTTGTCAGCAATTCTAACCCCAACCTAGTCAATGTTACGGTTAATGGTACAAATTTACAGATAGATTATCTCAATAATCAAAATGGAAGTGCAGATATTACCCTCCGTGCCACCACCCTATTAGGGGTAAGTATTGAAGATACTTTTAATATAAAAGTTACCGAGTTTGATCCTGCCCAGTACGGAGCTTCTTATTTGGATTTAATTCAAGCCTACGGTTATAATTTAGATGCTTTTAGTCAACATTATTTTAACTCAGGTAAATCAGAAGGCCGCAGCCGGGATTCTTTTGATGAGAAAAATTATCTAGCTTCCTATGATGATCTTCTCGGGGCTTTTGGAACGGATACCCAAAAAGCTACCGAGCATTATATTAGTTCAGGAGCTCTCATAGAAAAACGCAACATCTATGTATTTAATCCTAGTCAATATTTAGCTTCCTACAATGATTTGCTCTCCAATCTAGGTAATAATCCAGGAGCAGCTAAGGATCATTTTATCCAATCTGGTTGGCAAGAAGGACGCTCCAGGGATAGTTTTAAGGAGGATATTTATCTGGCTTCCCATGGAGATTTAATAACGGCTTTTAAATATGATCTAGAAGCAGCTACCCAACATTATCTTAACTCTGGAGCAAAAGAAGGTAGAGCCAAGGAGATATTTGATCCTGTTAGTTATCTAAACACATACCAAGATTTACAAGCCGCTTTTGGTAATGATTTAACCGCAGCGACTCGTCATTATATTGAGTATGGTTTTAATGAGGGACGTACTTTTTAACTCCAGGCGATCGCCATGCAGTGGTGATTCCAGATTTTGTCCTTATTGTGTCGGCCCTACAAAAGTATAAACAATCGAGTTAGCTAACCTCTCCGTTAGCAGTTCCAGGTGATTTATTTTGTGTACTAGGATAGAATAAGACAAAATCCAGTGTTTTCCTACGGTTTATGCCAACCCTGACAGGCCAACAAATAAAAAAACTACGCCAAGCCATACTTACCGCCTATGATGAGGACTCGTTGGACATGCTCTTATTTGAGGAAATGGATATTGGGTATCAAGCGATCGCCCAGGGAGCAAACTACGAAACTAGGGTTTTTAAGCTCATTCAGTCTTTGGAGGCGCAGGGGACAATAGGGGAATTGATCGAGGTAATTGTAGTCAATCGTCCCGATAACCAGGATATCCAAAAGTTGAAAGATGAATTTCCTGAGTTGTTTGCCGAGCAAGCCGAAGATACAATAGCCGACGGGAAAAAACTTTATCGAAATCTACTCAAACTAGGATACGAAAGACAAGTACAAGAGTTTGTTAAACTAATCCAAACCCAAACCCTAGGAGCTTTCGCTATTCATGGCTCCCTCAATCATGGACAGAAATGGCTCTTAAACCGTCTAGTAGAGCAGTATGTACCACAAACCCTCAACGCCCATACAATTAATATAGACTTTAGTACGGCAGTAAGCAAAACTGATATAAATAATTTGTGGAGGCGATTGGGGCGGGATTCAGGATTACAAGGAGACTTTGTGCCCAAGGAGATAGTCAAAAAAATTTATCGTCGCTGGCAAACAGAAAGTATTTTGATTATTATTCAGTGTATCCATTTAATCCCCCAAGATTATCTAAAGACATTTATCAGAGAATTTTGGCATCCCTTAGTAGATATGGCTCCCGAAGTAGAAAAAAATAGAGATTCTCGTAAATTATTAATGTTTTTGATAGACTATGAAGGTTCAATACAACAGTTAGAGGATGTCTTCAGTGAAGCCGTAGATCCTAGTAAGCCAGAAAAACCCCTGCGCCCCCCTGCCATTAGTAAGTTTACAGAGGAGCAAATTGTTAACTGGATAATTGCAGAGTATAATGACTTACCTAGAAATTTAACCGATAACTTTAATCATTTAGCTCAAAATATTATTCGTGAAAGTAACGAAGGTATTCCCGAAGAGGTACTAGAGGAAATTTTTAGACAATGTAACTATGACTTTAACAAGGAAATACGAGACTTATGGAAAATAAAACTAACCTAACGAGCTACAAAATATATACAGGAAAAGATAGCCCCAAACTAGGAGAAAAAGATGCCCAGGGACAACCTTTGTACCCCTATCTTCCTGGGGAGGAATTAGTCGAAGCAGTGAATTTAGCTCTGTACCTCAAAAGACCCCTTCTATTGCGAGGAGATCCTGGCTGTGGTAAGACAGAATTAGCCCGTGCAGTAGCCTACGAATTAAAACTACCCTTACATATTTGGCCTGTAAAATCTACTTCCTTAGCTAGGGATGGACTCTATCGCTACGATACAGTAGGGCGCTTAAGAGATGCCCAATTAGCTGCGAGTCAAATCCTCACCCCAGAAAGGCCAAACAATGCCACTGGTTATATTCAATGGGGTCCTTTGGGAGAATCTTTTCGTAGTCAAGAAACTAATGTAGTTCTCATTGATGAAATTGACAAAGCCGATCTAGATTTTCCTAACGATTTGTTGATGGAGTTGGATCGGCAATGGTTTAGAGTAGAAGAAACGGGAGAAATCATTACAGCCAACTATCCACCCCTTGTCATTATCACCAGTAATAACGAAAAAGAGTTACCCGATGCCCTTTTGCGACGTTGTTTATTTTTCTATATCCAATTTCCCGAAAAAGAGGACTTGATTAAAATTATTAATCTACGATTTACAGGAACATCCCAGAGGCTGATAGAAAAAGCAATAGATCGCTTTCTTACTTTGCGCCAAAAAATGGATAATCAGCGAGAATTAGGAGGAAAACTGGTCAGCACTAGCGAATTAATTGATTGGTTTAGCGTTCTAAAATTAGAACCAGAGGAACAAGCCTTAGCTAAACTAGAAGGACATCTACCCTACGCAGGGGTTTTGCTGAAAAGTTGGGAACATCAACGCCTTTATTCGTAACATGGATTTTAAAGAATTACCCCTATTGGAGCTATTTACCCAATTGCAAAAGGCAGGATTGTCCCTCGGAATTGGAGAATACTATCTTTTGCTAGAATCTCTAGAAGGGGGTTTTGGTGTCCCTAACCGACAGGCTCTTTGTCGTCTTTGTTGTCTGCTATGGGCGAAATCCCCCGCCGAAAGACGTATTATAGAAAATTACTTTGCTCAGACAACTCCAACTCCTATAGAGCCGGTACCAATAGAAAAGCCGTCCCCAAAACTGAGGTTTTTACCCTCAGAAAAGTCGTCCTTAAAACCGAGGTTTTTACCCTACATCAGTTTAGGAGCGATCGCCTTAACCCTAAGTTTGGCATTATTCGGCGATCGCCATCAATTACCACCAAAGTCCGACCCTATTACTCCAAGCTCTCCGGGGACTATTTCCCCATCACCCACTGTTTCCCCTGCCAATTCTTTTATTAGGGATATTGCAGATACGACGGTTATTGTCTGGAGAAGGTATCAGGGAGAAGTTTTCCTTTTTGGGAGTTTGCTAGGAGCCGGGGGATTAATTTTGTGGTTAGCCGAGAAGCATCCTCACATCATTTCTAACTTGCTCAAAAAGAGAACGCGACCTAAAAATGCCCAAAAAACATCTGTTTCATTAGTAAACACCCCTTTATCTGTTGAAAAAGACGAAATAGAACAAGCTTTGTCCCTGCAAGGACAGGAATTTCTCCTCAGAAATGAATATCTTCCCATCACTCAGCGTCAGATGAAACAAAAATGGCGAAATCTAAGGTTGTTGGCTAGGCGGGGAAAAGCCACCGAATTAGATTTACGGGCAACTATTGAACAAATCAGCCAGCAAGGATTTTTACTAAACCCTATTTTTGTCCCCCGTCGTTGTAATCAAATTCAGTTACTACTCCTCCTTGACTGGGATGGCTCTATGGTACCATTCCATCGCTTAGGACAAAGACTAGCTGAAACTGCCACCAGTGAGGGAAAATTAAAATCCGTCAAGAAATACTATTTTCATAATTGTCCGACAGAATACCTCTACGAAGATCCCTACCATCAACAATTCAAGGATATGGCTAATTTTCTCAAGGATATAGATTCCCTAGGGACAGTTGCCCTAATTTTTAGTGATGGGGGAGCTCTGCGGGGCGGCTTTAACAAAAAGCGGATCAGGGCTACTAAACGGTTTTTGGTACAACTCCAACAAAAAGTACATAGTATAGTCTGGCTGAATCCCCTACCCCTAGAGCGTTGGCAGGGAACTACCGCCGGGGCAATTGCCCGCATTGTGCCGATGCGAGAGGTAAGCCCCCAAGGATTTCAACAGGCGATGAATCTTCTGCGGGGGTATACAAAACTATGAATAAGTTTCTCCTATCCCTTGGGGAAACCGACCGAATCTGGTACTCCCATGCTGCCTTTCCCGTCGCCGTTACTCCCGATTTACTCTATTACCTCTGGGCAAATTTTCAGTGCGATCGCCAAGGTAAGCCCCTAAATATTCCTTGGATAGCGGTGGCCGATGTGCTTTTTTCGGGGTTATTTCGTGAGGTGGCACCGGAACTATACCAGATGGATCGGGAAGTGCGTCAGGAGTTATTAAACTATCTGCAAAGTCAAGAAAATCTCGGACAAGGGCGATTACGGGAACTAGCAGAAGCTATTTCGTATTACATTCAGTCAGATTTAGAAAGTAATGATCCTCAGCAAAAAGATTTTGCCGAAGCTCAAAGAATAACGGTTTTAGCCTATCTACAACCCCAAGAGGTTATTAAAGAATTACGGAAAATCTATGGATCTCTAGATCAACCTACGGAAATCGTGCGGATGGAATCCTTAGTAGAGATTATCCAAGAACCTCTTAGGGAATTTCCTGAAATCCTCAGCTATGCCCATAGTTTAGGGCATTGGGTGCGGGGTAATGAAGAAAAGGCTCGGCAACATCTGCAAAAATTTCCCAGAAAGGATCAGGGGGTAGAAATTGCGGGAGTTTCTTACCCTCTTCCTGAATCCTTACAAAAAAGAAACGGAGACTGGACTATCAGTTGGTCATTATCAGGTATAGATGCAGCAACGATAGGTTTTTGGGTTAGAAATATACTAGGTATTCAATCTGTGGGTTTACCTAAAGCTTCAATCCTTTACTCTTTTTCCTTTAAAACCAAAACCGTTAACCCAAGGGGGGAGGTAATTCGCACAGAAGCCAAAACAGCTTCTTTCTTTAGACAGCCCTTAGGAAGTCGAGCTCGACCCCTAGAAATGGTAGCAATTCCTGGAGGAGAATTTACCATGGGATCTCCCCCTACAGGAGGACATAATCCCAATGAAGCCCCTCAACGTCTGGTTAAAGTGTCCCCTTTTTATATAAGTACATTCCCGATTACCCAAGCCCAGTGGAAGGCAATCGCTACTCAACCTAAAGTTGAACTGGACTTAGATCCTACACCTTCAGGTTTTACAGTTACAGGGGCTATTCGACCAGTAGAACAAGTAAATTGGTATGAAGCAGTGGAGTTTTGTAAACGCTTAACTAATCTATTGGAAGGAAAGTTTATCTACCGACTTCCTAGCGAAGCGGAGTGGGAGTACGCCTGTCGTGGGGGAACAACAACTCCCTTTGCTTTTGGGGAAACAATTACGGGATTGTTAGCAAATTACCGTTCTAGCGAAACCTTTGCCCAAGAAAAACCCCTTAAATCTGAGGGAGAGACAACAGTGGTAGGGCAGTTTCCCCCTAACGCCTTTGGATTGTACGATATGCACGGGCAAGTATGGGAATGGTGTGCGGATGACTGGCATGAAAATTATGAAGGGGCACCAACGGATGGAAGTGCATGGTTAGAAACTGGTAAAAATACTCAAAAAAGTTCATATTCCATACTGCGGGGCGGTTCTTGGAACTACAATCCTATTAATTGCCGTTCTGCCTGTCGCGACCTCTATCTTCGGCGCGATTACCGCTACAGCGACGTCGGTTTTCGTGTTTTGTGTGTAGTCGGGAGGACTCAGTAGCCCTCGGCACTTGATCCCTTGGGAACTCGGCTGTGGCGAGGAGAAATATTTTTCAAAAAAGCGATATGTTAAGTTTTGTAACAAAAGGAAGAAAATCACAAAGCATTACCATCCAAAACGGAAGCAAGCCTTTTTATGGTATTATCGTACTAATAACTAGGAAAAGTAGTTGCCAATGAGGAGAAGATGGTAGACAACAAGACTGATTTCGACAACCCATGGAAGGAAGCCATATCCCTTTATTTCCGACCTTTTATGAAATTCTTCTTTCCTCGAATAGAAGAGGAGATAGATTGGGAAAGGGGTTACGAGTTCCTAGATCAGGAGTTTCAGCAAGTAGTGAGGGAAGCCGAGACGGGAAAAGCCTACACCGATAAACTGGTTAAGGTATGGAGGAAAAATGGTACAGAGATATGGGTATTAGTGCACGTCGAGGTACAAAGCCAAGCACAGGAAGAGTTCCCCGAAAGAATGTACATCTACAATTACCGCATCTACGACAGGTATAGGAAACCCGTAGTCAGCCTAGCAATCCTTGCGGATGAAAGAGAAACGTGGCGGCCAGACAGATACCGTGAGGAACTATGGGGATGGTATCTAGAGATGGGATTTCCTGCCGTTAAGCTCTTAGACTATCGGGAAAGAATGGGGGAGCTAGAGGAAAACAGTAATCCCTTTGCTGTAATCGTAGCAGCCCACCTAACGACACAGGAGACAAGAAGGGATGGAACCCGTCGGTACGAGGGGAAATTAAGGATAGCCAAGAGCCTTTACCGAAGAGGCTATGGTAGACAGGATATACTAGAGTTGTTTAGGCTTATAGACTGGATGGTCAACCTACCTAAAGCAGCAGAAGCGCAATTTTTAAGGGAAATCCAACGTTTTGAGGAGGAAAAGCAGATGCCATACATAACAAGTTTCGAGCGCCTGGGACATGAGAGAGGTGTCACCGAAGGGATAATCCAACAGAGAAGAGAGGATGTCATAGAGGTGCTAGAGGTAAGATTCCAAGAAGTACCAACCGAGGTAATCCAGAAGATTAACCAGATAGAAGACCCCGCCCTCTTAAAGACCTTATTGAGACAAGCGATCGCTCTTGGATCGGTAGAGCAGTTTCTTGGGTATTTGCAAGAGATAGGCTCTTAGTTTCACGTATCTAAAGCGATCGCTCTTGGTAATAGTAGGGGGTAAGCCTTATGTGGTATTATAGTACTAATGACCAGAAAAAGCGATCGCTCCTTGAGGAGAAGATGGTAGACAACAGAAGTGATTTCGACAACCCATGGAAGGAAGCCATATCCTTATACTTCCGACCCTTTATGAAATTTTTCTTCCCTCGAATAGAAGAGAAGATAGATTGGGAAAGGGGTTACGAGTTCCTAGATCAGGAGTTCCAGCAAGTAGTCAGGGAAGCCGAAACGGGGAAGGCTTACACCGATAAACTGGTTAAGGTTTGGAGGAAAAATGGTACAGAGATATGGGTATTAGTACATATTGAGGTACAAAGCCAAGCCCAGGAAGAGTTCCCCGAAAGGATGTACATTTACAATTACCGCATCTACGACAGGTATAGGAAACCTGTAGTCAGCCTTGCCATTCTTGCGGATGAAAGCGCGGCGTGGCGGCCAGACAGATACCGTGAAGAACTGTGGGGTTGGTATGTAGAGATGGGATTCCCCACCGTAAAGCTCTTAGACTATCGGGAAAGGATGGGGGAGCTAGAGGAAAACAGTAACCCCTTTGCTGTAATCGTAGCAGCCCACCTAACCACCCAGGAGACGAGAAGGGATGGAACCCTTCGGTACAAGGGGAAATTAAGGATAGCCAAAAGCCTTTACCGAAGAGGTTATGGTAGACAGGATATACTAGAGTTGTTTAGGCTTATAGACTGGATGGTCAACCTACCTAAAGCAGCAGAAGCGCAATTTTTAAGGGAAATCCAAAGTTTTGAGGAGGAAAAGCAGATGCCCTATGTAACAAGTTTCGAGCGCCTGGGACATGAGAGAGGTGTTACCGAAGGGATAATCCAGAAAGGGAGAGAGGATGTCCTAGAGGTGCTAGAGGTAAAATTTGGGGAAATCCCAACCGAGGTAATCCAAAAGATTAACCAGATAGAAGACCCCTCTCTCTTAAAGACGTTATTGAGACAAGCGATCGCTCTTGGGTCGGTAAAGCAGTTTCTTGGGTATTTGCAAGAGATAAGCTAAAGTTTGATGTCAGAAAGCGATCGCCCTTGGTAATGGTAAAGAGTAACCCTTGTATGGTATTGTCGTACTAATGACTGAGAAAAGCGATCGCTCCTTGAGGAGAAAATGGTAGACAACAGAAGTGATTTCGACAACCCATAGAAGGAAGCTATATCGTTATACTTCCGATCTTTTATGAAATTCTTCTTTCCTCAAATAGAAGAGGAGATAGATTGGGAAAGGGGTTACGAGTTCCTAGATCAGGAATTTCAGCAAGTAGTCAGGGAAGCTGAAACGGGAAAAGCCTACACAGATAAACTGGTTAAGGTTTGGAGGAAAAATGGTACAGAGATATGGGTATTAGTACATATTGAGGTACAAAGCCAAGCCCAGGAAGAGTTCCCCGAAAGGATGTACATTTACAATTACCGCATCTACGACAGGTATAGGAAACCCGTAGTCAGCCTAGCAATCCTTGCGGATGAAAGGGAAACGTGGCGGCCAGACAGATACCGTGAGGAACTGTGGGGATGGTATATAGAGATGGGATTCCCTACCGTAAAGCTCTTAGACTATCGGGAGGGGATAGAAGCCCTAGAGGAAAATAGTAACCCTTTTGCTGTAATCGTAGCAGCCCACCTCACCACCCAGGAGACGAGAGGGGATGGAACCGGTCGGTACGAGGGGAAATTAAGGATAGCCAAGAGCCTTTACCGAAGAGGTTATAGTAGACAGGATATACTAGAGTTGTTTCGGTTAATTGATTGGATGGTCAATTTGCCCGAAGTAGCCGAACAGGAGTTTAAGAAAGAAATCCAAGATTTTGAGGAGGAAAATCAGATGCCCTACATTACCAGTGTAGAAAGGTTAGCTCGTCAGGAAGGTGTTTCCCAAGGAATAGCCGAAGGGATAATCCAACAGAGAAGAGAGGATGTCCTAGAGGTGCTAGAGGTAAGATTCCAGGAAGTGCCGACCGAGGTAATCCAGAAGATTAACCAGATAGAAGACCCCTCTCTCTTAAAGACCTTATTGAGAGAAGCGATCGCCCTTGGATCGGTAGAGCAGTTTCTTGGGTATTTGCAAGAGATAGGCTCTTAGTTTCACGTATCTAAAGCGATCGCCCTTGGCAATGGTAAGCGGTAAGCTTTGTATGGTATTATAGTACTAATATCCCAAAAAAGCGATCGCTCCTTGAGGAGAAGATGGTAGAGAACAGGAGTGATTTCGACAACCCATGGAAGGAAGCCATATCCTTATACTTCCGACCTTTTATGAAATTCTTCTTCCCTCGAATAGAAGAGGAGATAGATTGGGAAAGGGGTTACGAGTTCCTAGATCAGGAATTTCAGCAAGTAGTCAGGGAAGCTGAAACGGGAAAAGCCTACACAGATAAACTGGTTAAGGTTTGGAGGAAAAATGGTACAGAGATATGGGTATTAGTACATATTGAGGTACAAAGCCAAGCCCAGGAAGAGTTCCCCGAAAGGATGTACATTTACAATTACCGCATCTACGACAGGTATAGGAAACCCGTAGTCAGCCTAGCAATCCTTGCGGATGAAAGGGAAACGTGGCGGCCAGACAGATACCGTGAGGAACTGTGGGGATGGTATATAGAGATGGGATTCCCTACCGTAAAGCTCTTAGACTATCGGGAGGGGATAGAAGCCCTAGAGGAAAATAGTAACCCTTTTGCTGTAATCGTAGCAGCCCACCTCACCACCCAGGAGACGAGAGGGGATGGAACCGGTCGGTACGAGGGGAAATTAAGGATAGCCAAGAGCCTTTACCGAAGAGGTTATAGTAGACAGGATATACTAGAGTTGTTTCGGTTAATTGATTGGATGGTCAATTTGCCCGAAGTAGCCGAACAGGAGTTTAAGAAAGAAATCCAAGATTTTGAGGAGGAAAATCAGATGCCCTACATTACCAGTGTAGAAAGGTTAGCTCGTCAGGAAGGTATTTCCCAAGGTCTTTCCCAGGGTCTTTCCCAAGGAATAGCCGAAGGGATAATCCAAAACAGAAGGGAGGTCATCTTAGAGGTGCTAGAGGTAAAATTTGGGGAAATCCCAACCGAGGTAATAGAGAAGGTCAACGAGATAGAAGACCCTACCCTCTTGAAGACATTGCACAGACAAGCGATCTCCCTTGGATCGGTAGAGCAGTTTCTTGGGTATTTGCAAGAGATAGGCTCTTAGTTTCACGTATCTAAAGCGATCGCCCTTGGCAATGGTAAGCGGTAAGCTTTGTATGGTATTATAGTACTAATATCCCAAAAAAGCGATCGCCCTTAGGTCGGTGGAACAGTTCCTGGGATACTTACAAGAGATAGGCTCTTAGTTCCACGGGGTTTATTTGAATTGTATATCCTTACGCTTTTGTATTATGTAAGCAACTGCTAAATAAATTCCAGAATGTAACCCTAATACTCCCCAATTGACTAATAAATTTCGCCAAGATAAATCATATACTAAATTAGTATCTACAAAGGGTAAATCAACTTTAAAGTCGTTTAATTTTTCGGCTTTTTCTATCATTTTTTTGATGCCTATTAATGTTCCATAACCCCCAATAGACCAGCGACTTAACATCAACCAAGATATGTATTTACCCGCATTATCAATAGTAAATAAAACCCCAGAGAAAATAATTTGAGGTAGTAAAATAATCGGTAAGGCACTATTAGCTTGGGTGCTATTTTTAACACTAGCTGATATCATTAGACCTAGACTAAAGGAAGCAAATAAAGTCAAAAATGTAGTAACATAAGCTCCTAAAAACCACGGTATTAGATGGGATTCAGGAGATTTAAAACCTAGGAGAATAACTAGGGTAATTAATAGGCTTTGTAGTAGGGCTAATCCTCCTAAAACTGTTACCTTAGAAAGTAGATAGGAAATTAATCTGAGATTGACTAATCTCTCCCGTAGGTAAATAGGTGTCTCTTTGACAATTTCCTGTAAGGAACTAGATAAACCTACCCACAAAGAAGCGCAGGTGAAAACAAATAATACTTTTAGGGCTAAGGCTGCAGATTTAGCCGCAACGTTAAAAAGATTTACCTGGGAAAGAATCAGAGGATCTTGATTTCCTAAAGCGAGGGTAATTAAACCGATTCCTACCGGAGCGGTAAGTAGAGCTAAAATTAGATTGACCTTATCTCCTAGGATTAATTTCCAATAACGTTGTGTTAAAATAACCAATTGTCTCCAAATTGGAGCTTTAACTTGTTGGGGAAGTTGATTTTGATTTGGTATAGGAATTTGACTTAGACAACTTTGTACATATTTTACATAGTCCTTGGAGTTAGGATTATGAAATCTTTTTGACTCTTGTATGACCATTTCTGGGCTTTCTAACTGGATATAAATATCTGCGAAGTCTCCTGTGGTGATATTAAAAAAATTCATCGCTCCCGTGGGGGTACCAAAATAACATAAATAACCTCCTTTTCCTAAGAAAGCAAGGCGATCGCAGAGGTTAATATTAGTAGTTGCATGGGTGACTAAAACAACCGTCCTTCCTTCTGACGAGAGCTTTTTTAACAGTTGCATCATTTTCTTGTCCAAGCCAGGATCTAACCCAGAAGTTGGCTCATCTAGGAAAAATAACTTAGGATCTGCTAATAACTCTACCCCAATACTAACCCGTTTTATCTGACCACCACTGAGTTCTCTTACTAGGGTATTTTGGCGATCTCTTAGTTCAATTTCCTTTAGGGTCTTGTCAATAATTTCCCCTAGGTTAATATCTGGAGGTAAACGTAATTTAGCAGCAAACCAGAGAACCTCCCTAACGGTTAAATCTCGGTGAACAATATCCTGCTGAGGAACATAGCCGATTTGGGTACGATAAATGTTAAAGTTCTTATGGAGAGCTTCCCCATTTAAGTAAACGGTTCCTGAAGTGGTTTTTTCTATACCTAAAAGAGTTCTCATTAAGGTCGATTTTCCCGCGCCACTTCCCCCAACTAAAGCTACAAATTGACTCGGTTCAATGGGTAGGGAAATCTCATTTAAAATTGTAATGCTTTCTTGCTTTCTATTTTTAACAGCCTTGACAACCTTTTCTACATCAAGGCGAATATGATCTCCTTGATCTATTAAGATCAACTCATCTTTTTGTAATTTAAAACTATAGGGAACAATGCGGATTAGACAATTTTGTGGTAAAACAGCAGCACCATTAACTCGCTGCCCATTAACAAAAACACCATTACTGCTATGATCGTGGAGGATATACTGGCCTTGGGAATTTTGATCAATCACCGCATGACGACGGGATACCGTAGGTGCATCTAACTGTAGAGTAGCCCCTGGATCTCGTCCTAAAACCACCGAACGATTTAATAAGGAAATAGAGGTTTGACTAGGTTTACTGGTAATTTCTAAATTACTAGGATTATAATAGCTAATTATTACCCAATTTCGTGAATCTTGACCAATTTTAACCTCATCCCCATTCCGTAAACTGTAGCTATCATTGGGGGTAATGACACGATTATTGATAAAGAGCTTATTAGAACTGGGATTTGTGCCATCCCCATCACAAATAGTATAGTCATTCCCTTGACGACGCAGACAAGCTTGGGTACGACTAACTACAGACCAAGTAGCAGGAACAACCAAGTCAACCTGTTGGGGATCTCGACCTAGGACATGATAGTCTTGAGTTAGAGGCAGAGAAGGTAGAAGCTGACCCTGATTATTGAGAATAAGGTAGGGATTTTGAATCTGAACGGTTTTGCTATTGGGCGGATGCTGCATGGAGAAAATCCAAAACAAAGGATTTTGCTAAAAATTTTTTGTTACAATTTGTAAAGAAATAAGAGGTCGGGATAAAGCTAAACTGGAAACAGTCACTGGTTAGCGATACAGAAAAAGCTAATATAACATAAACTACTTACAATGGTTAAAACTCCGATTCCTACAACTGATAAACTCTCCAAAGTAGAAGGTCTTAAGGGCCATAGCAACTACCTACGCGAACCCCTAGCGACAGAATTGCAAGAAGATACCAATCACTTCAGCGAGGAGGCAGTACAGATCCTCAAGTTCCATGGCTCCTATCAACAGGATAACCGAGATAACCGCGCTAAGGGGCAGGAAAAAGATTATCAGCTAATGTTGAGAACTAGAAGCCCAGGTGGATTTATTCCCCCCGAATTGTATTTAACCTTAGATGCCCTAGCGGATCAATACGGCAACCACACCCTACGCGCCACAACTCGCCAAGGGTTTCAACTCCACGGTATTCTTAAAAAGAACATAAAAGCCACCCTAGCCGCCATAGTCAAGGGTATGGGTTCAACCCTAGGAGCTTGTGGAGATTTAAACCGCAATGTCATGGCACCCCCTGCCCCTTTTAAAAATCGCCCTGAATATCAGTATGCTTGGGAATATGCCAATAATCTAGCAGATTTATTAACTCCCCAAACGGGGGCCTACTATGAAATCTGGTTAGATGGAGAGAAGATTATCAGTGGGGAGGAATCGGACGCAGTCAAGGCCGCCAGAGCCAGCAACCCCATCGACACGGAAGAACCCATCTATGGGGAACATTATCTACCTAGGAAGTTTAAATGTTCAGTAACGGTACCTGGGGATAACTCCATTGATGTCTATACTCAGGATTTGAGCTTAGTTGTGATTACGAAGGAAACAGGAGAGCTACAGGGCTTTAATATCTTGGCGGGAGGCGGTTTAGGACGTACTCACAATAAGGAAGAAACCTTTGCGCGGACGGCGGATGAGCTGGGTTATGTGGACAAAGAAGATGTTTATGGGCTAATTAAAGCGATTGTTGCCACCCAACGGGATTATGGCGATCGCACTAATCGCCGCCATGCCAGAATGAAATATCTAATCCACGACTGGGGAGTAGAAAAATTCCGCGCCCAAGTGGAGAAATATCTGGGAAAAAAACTAAAACCCTATAAAGCCCTCCCAGATTGGCAATATCTAGACTTTTTAGGCTGGAACGAGCAAGGAGACGGGAAAAAGTTCCTAGGAATCTCCATCGTCAATGGTCGAGTCAAAGATGAAGGGAGTTTTCAGTTAAAAACAGCCCTGCGTAAAATCGTGGAGCAGTACCAGATTCCCCTGCGTTTAACGGGCAATCACAATCTGATCCTCTACGAAATTGCCCCGGCGGATCAAAAAGCGATTACTAACATACTCCATGACCACGGGATTCTTACCAATCCCCAGGAAATCAATCCCCTCGTCCGTTACTCCATGGCTTGTCCCGCACTTCCTACCTGTGGTTTAGCAGTTACCGAGTCGGAGCGGGTCTTACCGAGCATTTTAGACCGTATCCAGCGACTTTTTGAGAAGTTAGGGATGGAAAAAGAAAGCTTTGTTATTCGCATGACAGGCTGTCCTAATGGATGTGCTAGACCCTATATGGCAGAATTAGGCTTTGTGGGTATTACCCCCGAAACCTATCAAATCTGGTTAGGAGGAACTCCCCATCAAACCCGACTAGCAGCACCTTTTGTAGAAAAATTACCCATTGCTGAACTAGAAAGCTTTTTAGAACCCCTACTGGTTTATTTCCAAAAAAGCCAGCAACCCCAGGAGAGCTTCGGGGAATTTTGTCATCGGGTGGGCTTTGAAGCCCTGCGGACTTTCTCGAAAAACTACACCCCGACTGCTTTTAAAAGTAGAAAAAATCAAAATCGGGTAAGTGTTCCCGATCCTATGTTTATCCGACTAAAAGCCGCATCCCTGGCTGAAGGTCGTCCGATGAATCATATTATCAATGAAGCCCTAGAGTCCTACTTTGCTAATCCCCCGAATCAGTCTTGATTCACCCACATTAGGGTTTGTCCGTACTCCACGGGCTCCCCATTCTCTATAACGATTTCCATAATCTGTCCACCGACTTCCGACTCAATCTCGTTCATTAATTTCATTGCTTCGATGATACAAACGGCCTGTCCCGTGCGAATCCGTTCATTAACCTCTATAAAGGGAGGTTCCCCAGGGGCGGGCGAGCGGTAAAAAGTCCCCACCATGGGAGCAGTAACGGCTACCCATCTTTTGTCTGAGGTGGGGCTAATCACTTCCACGGGCGGAGTCGTCGGTAAAGTCGGGGGACTGACAACGGCGACGGGGGGAGAAATGGGTACAGAAGAAACTTCTCCCCTGGGGGTTATGGTGACAGGAGAGACACTTTTGCGTACCGTTAGCTCAAAATCTTCGCTCTTGAGGATCAACTCGGTAATGTCCGTCTGGGCGATCGCCTGTAACAGTTCTCGTAATTCACTATAGTTAATTGACACTAATCTTCTATCCCCACTGCAAATAAGGAGCAACAGTTAGTCATTTTAATATTGCAACTAACTGATGCAAAGCTCGGCTATTCTCGTCCCAAATATAAACCATCGCGGGTATCGACTTTAATTCGTTCCCCTATCGTGATAAACAAAGGCACCATGACTTGGGCTCCTGTCTCCACTATGGCAGGTTTTGTACCTCCTGTGGCTGTGTCCCCCTTCACCCCAGGATCTGTATCTAGCACCTCTAAGATGACAGAGGTTGGTAGTTCAATGTCTAGCACCTTATCATCCCAAAATAGGATATTGACTTCCATGCCTTCTTTGACAAACTTGACGCGATCGCCCATTTGTATAGGGGTGAGGGTTGCTTCTTCAAATGTCTCCATATCCATAAAGACATATTGTTCGGCTTCTTTATAGGTGTGCTGCATAGTCCGCTTTTCCAGGGTAGCCTGGGGTAAGCTCTCACCGGCGCGGAAAGTTTTTTCGACTACGTTCCCCGTTTGCACATTTTTTAGTTTTGTCCGCACGAAGGCCGAGCCTTTACCCGGTTTAACATGGAGAAACTCAACAACTCGCCAGACTGAGTTATCGATTACTATGGTAACACCGCTCCGAAAATCGTTACTGGAGATCATGAAATGCTATTTCGGCCTTTTAAATGTCAATATTACATTGTACAGGAGATCAAGACATCGATCTAAAAAACTGTTTACCTCATCACCTGCCCTTATAAATTCCTCCCCCATGGTTCCTTTGCAATTTCCTCAAAAGCTTTTAAAAGTCTCTGGTTTAACCCGTCAGCTAACCCTGATTGGTGTCTTCATCACCAGCACTTTTTTTTTAATCGCCCTCTTCGCCCCTTGGTTACAAGCTTGGGGTGTTTTGCAAGATCCCACGGACTTATTGAGTAATTACCCCCTACAAGCTCCCAGTGGAGAGCATTGGTTTGGTACAAATGTTCGAGGGTACGATGTATTTTCTCGGACTTTATTCGCTTCCCAAGCCGCTTTAAAGGTAGTTTTTTTAGCCACAGGGTTATCTCTACTCTTGGGATTACCCCTAGGCCTGGTAAGTGGTTTTAAGGGTGGGCGCCTGGACCGTTGCTTAGTCTTTTTGATGGATACTATTTATACCCTACCCGGTCTACTACTCTCGATTACCCTAGCCTTTATCCTAGGACGTGGGGAGTTTAATGCGGCGATCGCCGTTAGT
Organism: Microcystaceae cyanobacterium; assembly: GCA_040398185.1. GTDB lineage: Bacteria > Cyanobacteriota > Cyanobacteriia > Cyanobacteriales > Microcystaceae > JBBAUO01. The sequence continues at coordinate 26,991 of JBBAUO010000029.1, forward strand.
ATTTCCTATATCCCCCAATATTTTCGGGTAGTTCGCAATCATACCGCTAGTGTCAAAAATGAATTGTTTATTGAGGCAGCCCAAGCCCTGGGAGCCACAGGAAGCCGCATTTTATCTAAGTATTTATTTTTCAATGTCATTCAAAGTGTACCCGTGCTTTTTACCCTGAATGCGGCGGATGCTATTTTAGTCCTAGGGGGTTTAGGCTTTTTGGGCTTAGGATTAGCGGAAGAAGTTCCCGAATGGGGTCATGATCTCAAAGAAGCCTTACCGGATTTATCAGTAGGAATTTGGTGGACGACTTTTTTCCCCGGTTTAGCTATGACCTTGCTGGTAATGGGTTTATCTTTACTCGGAGAGAGCTTGAGTGAGGTTTTTAATCCCCGGAAAAGATAGGTAATACCAAATCCTGTTTAGCGATTTCCTTTGATATTAAAAATCGTAAAATTGCCTACGGCTTCGGCTGAAGCAAAAGATTTTTTGACCTCTTCTAAGTTTTGCCAACTAGCGGCTTTGAGAATTTGGTAGAAATCCTCAATGACCATCGCCACATCGGGATAAATAGTGGCAGCTTCTCGCAAGTTTTTAATGGCGAATATTATCCCCGTCACCGCTTTCCCTCCGAGAGCATCAGCCACTGCGTCTGGCTTAACATCAACTCTCCCCCCTCCTGACTAGCGATCGCACGACCCCCTCTTCAACTCGGTGATCCCACTCCCCCTCCCATGTAGTCAGTATTTTAGAAGGACATCCAGACAATGCTAGACTACGCGGTCAGCGAAACTGCGCCAAAGGCGATCGCCTAGTTAAAATCTTTCTTCTGCTTTGGCTAACGGTGGTGTGCAACAAGTGTGGGGAAGTAACTGGATTCCTCGGCTAGAAGAGGTTTGCCTGAAAGCTAACAGCACATCTAGAACACCACTGGTTGGCTTGAGCATTAATGCTTATGTATGTTAAGTCATTGTCAGACAATGGCTAGATTTGTCCTTGAGGGTTTTGGCCGAACTCCCCATACGAGAACTTAACTTGCGCTTACCGATGGCACTAACACCTATAGCCGCGATCGCCGCGATTCCAAAAAGGTTAGAAGACTCGGGGATGATAGTCAAGCGTGGAGCCACACGGAATTTTGTCGCCTGCTCGAACGCATAGGCATAGTTAAGCAAACTCGCCTCAGTGAACTGATCTCCCAAAAATGCAACGCTGAACGGAGACCCAGAGGCATAATACCCACCGGGCAAATTAACTTGGGGTGTTCCCAACAGATTGATCTCCGATACCGTTGTGCTGCCATAGGAGCCTCCGAAGAGCGGGCCGAGTTCTCTTGTCATCTGGGGAAAAAATAGACCGTCTAGATTATAATTTTGCAGAACCGTCTGAAACGCCGTCAACATCGTCGCCCGTCCTTCCATAAAAGTCTGCACCAGCGCGTCCTGCGAGACCGTCGGCTCGGTTACTGCCGTAGCTAAACCAGGCGTGTTCGCAAATGATCCTAAGAGCGGGCCGTTTTCAGCGAGAAGATCGATTCCCGTCACCTCCTCAAACTCTTCTACTGATGTCGGTGATTTCATCGGATCGAGTGTCTGCAACCACTGCGTCAAATCGTAGGGAGTATTAACACCGCCGAAACGAGTGAAGGTTGCTCCTAGAGTATTGAAAGGTACCGCCAGATTTGGATCTGAAAAGGGATCGGCTATAACGGTCGCTCCCAATCCCGTCAGAACTGAAATGGTATTGTCATACAGCGACTGCGTTTCCGGGGTCAGCGTCACATCTTTGAATGCTGGACTGAATAGTCCGAATCGTTTTCCATCTAGCGAGGTTGTACTCAATCCTTCGGCATACCCGTCAGTCGGGATTTTTCCGATCGATGCCTCCGAATTCGGATCTGAAGGATCGTACCCCGCGATCACTGTCAGAAAATTCGCTGCATCCGTCACAGTTTTTGAGTTAGGACCGAAAACATCTCGAGTCGATCCCGCTAGAGGAATGCCGCCGCTAGTCGGAACGAGTCCGAAGGTTGTCTTGACCCCCACAAGTGCTTGGGCGCCCGCTGGATGCTGAATCGACCCCCCTGTCTCCTCTGCCGTCCCTTCGACTGCAAAACTCGCCGATGTCGCTGTCGCCGTTCCTGTACTGCTGCCCCCCGGCAGTAAATCGATGTCGTAAGAGTTTAGGGTCGGTCCAAGATAGCTTGTGTTGGCGTTCGATCCGCTTCTCGCGAACCTCGGTAAGTTTGTCTTCCCTAAGAGAATCGCTCCCGCCTCTTTCAACCGAGAGACGATGGGGGAATCCTCTAGGGGAATCATATCTACCCCGCCGTTCTCCTGAGTGAACCCAGAGAAGCCACCCGTCGTTCGCACCCCCGCAATATTCATCGAATCCTTGACGACAATCGGTACGCCAAATAGGAGCTTGCCTGCTGGAATGATGCCGCCGTTGGCCGCGATCGCAGAATCCGCTGCCGCCGCTTCCTGCAAAACGTTCGGATTAAGATAGGTAAAGGCATTGTAGGTTGGGTTGTATATTTCGATCCGGTTGAGGTAAGAACTGACCAAGTCTTGAACCGTGTAATTCTGAGCGGCAAGATCGATTTGGATTTGGGTTGCGGTTAGCTCTACCACATTCACATTGATCGAGCCTGCTCGCACCTCTAATGGAGATATTGAAATACCCACCATAAATGCGAATCCGGTAGCGACATTTATTGTTTTTGTTGTCATGCTTATTCTTTTCTTGCGGATTTTACGTAATAAACTTCTTCATGTTACGGTTACTACCTACTATATGTCTGTAACATCTGTAACGTGTAACATCCTGTTTTAATACTATAGTTATTCTTCTCCTGCCGACCGCCTAGCCTTTGCGATAATATATTTATCTAAGCGGATTTGGGGTAAACTCCTACCCTAAGGTTTGATACGCACATTATAGGGGTAGGGTCCATCATTAACATCAAACCATTTTTTCTGAAGATTGACATTATCATCACTGATAATAGTAAAATTCACCAACTCCTTAAGCTGTGGTTCATTTTTGGGGATCATACAGCCGTAGAGTTCGGTAGTAATCGGTTGACTAGGAGTTAGGACAAATTCTCGCAGATTTTTTCCTGTATTGACAAGTTCCCCCACCAATAAAATACCATCACTAACAATTGCTTTAATTTTTCCCTGGGTCAGTTTTTCAATGGCTTCTTCTCGACTTTTCACCGCTTGCCAATTAGCCAAAGGATAGATTTGGCGTATCAAGAAGTCTGAGGTTGTATTAGGAATATAGGCAATGGGAACATCCTTAAGGGTTTCATTCACATCAAAGTTATTGACTTCGCTCTTTAAAATCAAAAATTGAGATCCCGTCATAAAAAATGGTATGGAAAAATCCACCATCTCTAAACGCTCCTGGGTGATAGTCGTCGTACCACAAATTAAATCAACTTGTCCTCTTTGGACTTTCTCAAAACGATTGTCCACACCCACTGGGACTAAATTTAGTTTGATGGTTTTGTTTAATTGAGTTTCTACCTGCTGATGAATTAACTTAATCAGTTCGACCGAATAGCCCGTCCATTTTTTATCTGTATCCAAAAAGCTAAAGGGAACAGCATCCCTCGGTGCTCCGACGGTCATTTCCCCTGTGCGCCCAATTTTTTCTAAAACAGTTTCAGCCCAAGCCCTGAGGGGGTTATTTGCTAATAAGAGCATAGTTAGCAGACCGATCATCAAGGTTCTAGACATGGCTTCTTTCTTGTTTTTAAAGCGGTGATAATTTGACTATTGGCTTCAGGAAACTGAAACTCGTCAATCTCTTCTAGAGTAACCCAACGAATCTCTTGACATTGTAGGGTTTGCGGTTCACCTATCTGATGTAGACACAGATAAACGTGCAAGGTAATGTGAAAACTGCTATAGGTATGGGTTAGGGTGAGTAGGTGCTCCCTGATTTCAATGGAAATACCCAGTTCTTCTAAAATCTCCCGTCTAATACAATCAGGAACCGTTTCCTCGGCTTCTACCTTCCCCCCAGGAAACTCCCAGAGCCCGCCAAAAGAACCCCCCTCTAGACGGCGATCGATTAAAATCAATCCTTGCTCGTTATAAATTACGGCGACACCGATTTCTTTATGGGGGAGGGGTTCAGGGGATGCTGTCATCTAAAAAAAATCACTTTCGCTCTGGTTGTTTGACAATCCACTGAAGAGGGACTTTTCAAATCCTAGACGCTGTTCGGCATTGCGAAGAAAATAACCGCTCATCATCGCTGAAGCTAAGAGTCGTCCTAAATGTTCCCGACTGGTGCTAACGGTAACACCAAAATGCTCGGAGGGAAGATTTCCCAATAATCCGATGATGTTGCGCTCCATAACTTGGAACACTTCCGAAGACTCGGGTTTGGAGAGTTGGGCAATCGTTTCAGGGCTTAAGGATTGGACGTATTGCCAGAGGTTTTCTTCCATTTCCCCGTCAGCGCCAAATAGATGCTGGGAACGATTAATTTCATTACTCACAGTTTGTCTCCTAATACTCGATTATCTATTTTTAGTTATCTTACGCCGTCACTCCCTATTACTTTAGCAAGTTTTCTGAGGTTATGTAGTCGGTAGAACCGAACCTCAGTAGTTAGTTCTCCGACTTTTTGGGCGGGTTTAACTGGCCATATATTCCCTGATGTTGTTTTTGCGCTTTCTCAGCTTGGAGAGAGCTTCTCGTTCAATTTGCCGAACCCTTTCCCGACTAATGTTTAAGCGAATGCCGATTTTAGCTAAGGTCATGGGTTGTCCATCCCGCAGCCCGAAGCGCAGGGAAATAACTTCTCTCTGTTGGGTAGTTAGATCCTCCATTAATTTTTCCAGATCCATCTGTAAAGAGGCAAGGTTAGCAAATTCTTCGGGAGATTCGCCTAAATCCTCCAGGAGTTCCCCTAGCTCTGTGTCTTGATTATCACCGACTTTGAGATCCAAAGAGAGGGGCTGACGAGCTATACCCAGATAGTCCCTGACTTGTTTAGGGGTTAATTCCAGGGTTTCGGCTAATTCGGCGATGGTGGCTGCTCTGCCTTTTTCTTGGGAGAGTTGACGTTGGGCTTTTTTAATTTTGTTGAGTTTTTCGGTAATGTGAATGGGTAGGCGAATAGTGCGGCTTTTTTCGGCTATAGCTCTGGTAATAGCCTGTCTAATCCACCAGTAGGCGTAGGTAGAAAAGCGATAACCTTTAGTGGGGTCAAATTTTTCCACTCCTCGCTGCATACCGATGGTTCCTTCTTGGATTAGATCCAGGAGGTCTAAATTCCGTTTGAGATATTTTTTGGCGACGGATACCACTAGACGCAGGTTAGATTCTACCATTTTGCGCTTGGCCAAATCCCCCGCACCGATACATCTACGCAGTTCCGCTTCAGGGATTTCTGCCTCCTGGGCCCATTGGGTTATAGTTGGTTCGTACCCTAGTCTGTCCGCTAAGTTATCGCGGATTCCCTCTAGGGTGACGAGTCTTTGTACCTGCTTGGAGTAGACAATCTCCTCTTCATGGGTGAGTAAGGGTACTCTACCAATTTCTCTAAGATAAGCACGCACTGGATCGGTTGGGGTTTTTGCTGTTCTCATGGTTAAAACGGTTGGTATGTATAAGGGGGTGTGGATGATGAGGATGAAAAACAGAATTTAAGTTAATAGTGCAGTATATATCAGCCGTCTGTGCCAGGGACTACACAGGACTCGCCTCCGAGTTATGGGGCTTAGACATCGCTATCGTTTTAGGGATTGACTTGAATCTACTCTTTACATTTCCCTAAGTCTATAGGACAATTCGGCGCTTCCGTCTAGTTTGATTTAACAATTATACATGATTACATTAAGGTTTGTAAAGTTTCTGAAATTATTGGACCCTATTGGTATCCTCCTGGGGATTGGGCCAGTTGCGAGGATAGTAGAGAGTAAGGTTTACAGGTAAATATATCATCGTGAAGGCTAGGCGGTCGGCAGGGGGCAGGGGGCAGGAGGCAGGAGGATTATAACCCGATTTTAAAACCAGATTTGGTCTTATCCATTGCTGGCTGCGGTGCCAACTCCTAAATAATCTTCTTAAAAATTTAAGTGAACAGGAAATAAATCTTTCAAATTTTTTTGCTTGAGAATTAGCATTTATCCAGAGGTATAAATTTCTTTACTAATTATTTCTTAAGTTCCCATTGATCTCGTCAATAAAAAACCTCAAACCTATTCCTAATGACGCTTATGAACTCGCTATGGCTAAATTTCTTCCCTACTTTTGAATGAGTTGAATGTTTAAATTACCATAAAAGTCTTCTTGGGATAAGTCAACCTTGGACTGGGAACACAGTAATAAAAGTGCCCAAAATAAACCTACCCGATCGGGTTCTCGCCATTGATTAACTAAGTTGTCAAAATCTAAGTGAGTTTGCGTAGATGTGCCCAAAAAGCTCTCTAATTCCATGGCTAACTCCGTTAGATTTTCTTGGTGAGCTAATTCGGTGATGACTCTCAGGGTATCCCGTCGAGATAGACGCTCTCGCTTAAAAGGGGTAACAACAGGGGACATCTGTTCAATTTCTACCTTCATCTGTTCGAGTTGGGTAATTAGTTCCTGTAGAGTTACCCGTCGCTTCCGCAAAGGTGGGGCTGCAGTTCTTCTGCGGATGTGTTTTTCGAGAAACAGGGGGATTATTGGGCTTTCAGAGTTTAATAAATCTAATTCTGGAATTTCTTCCGCTTCTACCTCTTCCATTCTCCCTAGGGTATCGGCCTTAAAACGGACTAATAACGAAGCCCAGAGAAAAGCTTGCCCCGAACGGGGTAAATTGGTTTGTACTAAAGCGGCATCTAAATCCTGGGAGATACCCAACTCGGCTAAAAACCGATCAATCACCTCAATGACAGGGACATCCCAGGGATCAATAACTCCCTGTTCGGCTAAATCTATTAAAGTAGCGATCGCCGCGTTAGCAGAACTCATAGGTTAGAATCTTAGTAAAATTAGCGTTATCCTTATGGAACAATCCCTTGCCGACCTGCGCCAGAACTATACTCGTGATGGACTACTAGAAGCAGATGCCGATCCAGACCCCTTTGTTCAGTTTAAGGTATGGTTTGACCAAGTTCTATCCACGTCTATTGTAGAACCAAACGCGATGACTTTAGCCACCGTGGGCGCTAATGGTCAACCCAAGGCTCGTATCGTCCTGCTCAAGCACTTTGATAATCGGGGTTTTACCTTCTTTACCAACTATAACAGCCATAAGGGACAAGAACTAGAACAGACTCCCCAGGCCGCCTTAGTTTTTTGGTGGGGGGAGTTAGAAAGACAAATTCGTATCGAAGGAAGTATCGAAAAAGTAGATATAGCAGAATCGGACGGTTATTTTTCCCTGCGCCCTTGGGAATCTCGTCTCGGTGCTTGGGCTTCCCAACAGAGCGAAGTGATAGAAAGCAGAGATATTTTAGAAAAACGCCTAGAAAAATTAAAGTCAGAATATGCTGATTTAACGGTACCCCGTCCCCCCCATTGGGGAGGTTTCCGCCTGATCCCCGATCGCCTTGAATTTTGGCAGGGAAGACCGAGCCGACTGCACGATCGCTTGTGTTATCGACGCTTAAAGGAGGGAAAATGGTTAAGGGAAAGATTGTCTCCTTAGATCGGCATAGCTCCGGACTTGGGTAATCTAAACATAGTCTAGTCAAGGAAATTCAATGGATACGGTTGTAGATGGGTCAAAACGGGTGCCGGTGCTGGAAACTTGGAAGCTAGGCAAAATATACCAGACAGGCTTTTGGATGAATCAAAAGGTGGAATCCCTGAAAGACTGTACGTTAACTGTTTATCAAGGGGAAACCTTTGGCTTACTAGGTCCTAATGGAGCCGGGAAAACTACTCTTTTTAAAAGCTTACTGGGTATTGTGCGCCCAACTTCTGGGCGAGCTAATCTTTTAGGTCATCCCATTGGCGATCGCGCTGTTAAACAACGTATTGGCTATTTACCGGAAAATGCCTACTTCTATGAGTTTCTCACGGGATGGGAATTTTTAGATTTTGTCGCTAGTGTCTTTCAAATTCCCGAAAATGTCCGCAAAAAACGCATTCCTCAACTCCTAGACACGGTTGGATTAGCTCAAGCTACCGCCCGCAAGAAACAAATGCGCCAGTATTCTAAGGGAATGTTACAAAGGATCGGTATGGCCCAGGCGATTATTAATGATCCGGAATTAGTTTTTTTGGATGAACCGATGTCGGGGTTAGATCCCTTGGGGCGTTATCAGGTACGGGAAATTATCCTCGCCCTAAAAGCCCAGGGAAAAACGATCTTTTTTAATTCTCATATTCTCTCGGATGTTGAACAAATCTGCGATCGCATTGCCATCTTAGCTCGCGGCGAGTTAATTACTGTGGGCTCCTTGGATGAAATTTTAGGCCGTGCTGATGTCTATCAAGTAGTAGTCAAGGGCGCAAATGCGGAAAAACTAAAGGTTTGGATCAAAGATTTAAACGAACAAGATAACTATTGGCATGGTCAACTTATAGGAGATCCCCAGGCCTTTCTAGCGGCGATCGGGAGCATGGATGCCCAGTTGATTACTCTCCACCGCTCTAGGGTTTCCTTGGAAGAATTTTTTATTCGTCAATTGCGGGAACGGGGAATTATTTTTAGTCAGTAAAGGGGTGTAGGTCTTGCAAAGGTTAGAGACACTATTACCAATGGGAAGTATGTCCCAATTGTAGTCCATACTTGCCCTGAATACGATCTAGTTGGTATACCCCACAAATTATGGAAAAACTTGCAGAATGGATTGATCTAGCTCGCCTAGAAGCAAAAAAAGGTAAACTCCTCACCTATATTCCCGAACTCGCCCAGAAAAACCCCGAAGAATTTGCCTTTTATTATCTAGGTACTGAGGGAGAAAAATATCTAGAGGGGGATGTTACCCTGCGCTTTCCCTTAATGAGCGTTATTAAGCCCTTTATACTACTTTACCTACTAAATAATTTAGGAACAGATGAACTATTTCAAAAAGTAGGTAGACAACCTTCAGATTATCCCTTTAATTCCCTAGAACAACTCCAAGCGGATCAAGGCTTTCCTAGAAATCCCATGATCAATAGTGGTGCCATTTGTCTGGCGGGTTTAATAGATAACCCAGAAAAGCTTTCCCAATGGCTCCAATTAGAATTAGATCGGATTATGTTGGCATCGGTAAAATCCTTAAGCAATCATCGTAATCTAGCCCTAGCTCAAGAAATGACGAGCCGAGGTTATTTAGAAAATCCCCAACTGGCCCTGGACAATTACAACTATCTATGTTGCCTATCGGGCACAGTTCTAGATATAGCCCGTTTAGGATTGATGTTATTAACATCCCCTCCCCCCCTAAGTCCGGAGCATTGCCAAATCACCCAAGGGATTATGACTACCTGCGGACTCTATGAAGCTTCAAAATTCGGATTTCCGACTAAATCAGGAGTGAGTGGGTTGATTTTATCCCTATTCCCCCCGGCAGGAGTTATGGTTTCCTATAGCCCCCCCTTAAATCCAGATGGTAACTCCACCGCAGGATTCTTTTTACTTACAAAATTGGCTTTGGCATCTGATTAATTGCCAAAAAAGTCTCCAGTTCGGGAAATGTCACCCCGTAGGTTAGGGTAGGCTCATCATAACCCTTAAGATTGACGGTATTTTTCTGAAATATCTCTTGGGATTTCTCCATGGGCGTGAGATACTCGTAGGTTGTCTCACCGATCGCCATATCTACTCCAATTTCCTTAGTAGAAGATTCCAAACGAAAGGCCGCATTCACCGTATCGCCGATCGCCGTATAATCGGGGTGCGCCCCACTCCCTGTATTACCTACCATGGCATACCCCGTATTCACCCCCGCCCCAATTTTTAGTCCAAAGGGGAGAGGATATTCCTGACTAAGGGCTTGAGTCATCTGGTTTAACAGACTTACGGCTCGAAAAATCTGCACTATTTCCCTTTGATTAATCTCCTGTTGTCCATGGAACCAAATTGCCATCACCGCATCGCCAATATATTTATCTACCCAACTTCCCGAATCCCTAATAATATTACCCGCTTCTCGAAACCAACTCCCAATCAGGGAGGACAGGATCTCCTCATCGAGTTGGCGAGTTAATCCGGTAAAGTTTCTCATGTCCACTACCATCACCGAAGTCAAACGACGCTCATGGAGCACGGAGGTTTGGGTATCTTTTTCTTCATCTAAAGTGCGACACTCTAACTGCTTGGGCAAAGGACGGTAGAATTGTACCTCTGTTTTTCCGAAGGTAATTTGATCACTATTGCCTAGGGTAACGGGAATACCGACTCGTCTACCATTTACAAAGGTACCATTACGACTCCCCAAGTCGATCAAATAAAAGTCCCCTGTTTCCGTGGATTGTAAAATGGCATGGTTACGGGAAATACAATGGTCTTTAATAATAACGTCATTATCTCGACTGCGCCCGACAGTCCAGTAACTTTTGGTGACTAAGGGAAAATATCGCTGACCCTTTTCGGTATGTAAGATTAGGTAGGGGTTTTGGGCTAATTTCTCCACGGGTTCATGAGCGCTAAGACAATGTGGTAGATCAAATCTAATTCTAGCGTTCCCTATTTAGGCTACAAATGCTGCTATTAAGAATAAACTATCTACTAAAATTGTACTTAATATTGCTCCGCTAAAGGCCAACCAATCACCGCGACCCTTTTGCCAACTGAAAAAACCCCCCGCCAAGAGAAGGCTAACTAAAACCAGCCCCCAAGCCACTCCCCAGGGATTACTGATTTCCATGAGAGCTCTTTGAAGTACAGAACCCGCCAACTCCGGCTCTACCTGCATTACCTCTCGCCAGTAGGGAATTAGATTAGTTATATAAAAATATATGTCTGTAATAGCAGTCCCTAGAAGTGAGCCGAGATAAAATAAATTACCAACTCTCAAACTACCTCGACTCAATCCCCACACAGCCAAGGGTAATCCTATCGCTTCGATGGGTAGATGGATTAAGGGTTCATGGCGAAACCATCCCCAATAAATTGAACCTGCAAGCCAACTCCAGCTAAATCCGAGCAGTAAGTCTCCCCAAACTTGGGTTTGTTGTTTTTTGAGGAGCAGTAACCCCAAGCCTACCCAAACACCTGTTAAGAGGAGGCTAAACCAGGGAAATAAACGTACTAAGGGTGCTTGCACAAAAACGGGTACTGAGACTAAAAACCCCGCGCTTAGGAAGATTTTCACTTCTTGCCTTTGGACAAAATCCCTTCCCCAGGAGGACTTTCCAGGGGACAAGACCTCTTCTAACAGGAAACCAGATAACGCCGATAGGAGGAAATTGTTAAACAAGGGTTTTAAGAATTTTTACAAAACTTTACTTACTCTAATATACCACATTTATTATATCCCCCCCTAGGGGATAAGAACAAAAAAAGTTCCCCTAGCGCAGCAACCCGGCAAATAACCCTAGTCCATCGGTAGCTTGCAGAAGAGGATCAGCTGCTCTTTCGGGATGGGGCATCATACCCAAAATATTGCCTCTACGGTTGACAATTCCTGCAATATGTGATAGGGAACCATTGGGGTTAGACTGGGCATTGAGTTCGCCCTCCTCTGAGGCGTAACGGAAAAGAATTTGTTGATGATCTTCTAGGGATTTAATGGTATCAACACTGGCGTAGTAGCGTCCTTCACCGTGGGCAATGGGTAAGGTAATCACAGAGCCTGGGGAATAGGCCCGAGTCCAGGGAAGATGGTTATTTTCGACACGCAGGGAAATTCGCTCACAGACAAAGTGCAAATCCCGATTCCGAACTAAAGCACCAGGTAATAGTCCTACCTCGGTGAGAATCTGAAAGCCGTTACAAATCCCTAAAACATATTTTCCTGCTTCCCCATGGGCGACAATACTCGCCATAATCGGGGAAAAACGCGCGATCGCCCCACAGCGCAGATAATCCCCATAGCTAAAGCCCCCTGGTAGGATGATTACATCTATGTCTTGAATATCCTTTTCCTGATGCCAAATCATACGGGTAGGCTGTTTGAGCAACCCCTGGGTGACGGTGGCTACATCACGATCGCAATTAGAGCCAGGGAAAACCACTATACCAAATTTCATAGCACCGACTCTACAGGACTTAGTTCAAAGCGATAATTTTCAATGACAGGATTAGCCAATAGCTGATCGGACATTTGATCTAACTGTTTTTGGGCTTGGGTTTCATCCGTCGCCGTCAGGATTAATTCTATATACTTACCAATGCGTACCTGTTCTACTGTCTCATATCCTAGTTGTTTTAGTCCGGATTGTACGGCCGTTCCCGCTGGGTCCAAGACCGAGGGGCGCAGGGTGACATAAATGTGGCACTTGTATCTTTGCGTCATGAAGTTTAGATTTTTTGCTAGGCGATCGCTCCATATACATTAAACCATAAAAGTTTTTTGCTAGGATGAAGCTAAATCATGCTCAGGGTAAAGACGATGACCACCCTAGACCTCACCACAGAAATAGACTCTCTCCCCACGGATTTATGGAGCGATGAGCCACCCTTGGAAAGTGAATTACACCTACGACAAATTATTCTGTTGCTCAATTGCCTAGATTGGCTCTGGCAAGAAAGACAAGACTACTATGCTATAGGTAACTTAACCATCTATTATAGCCCAAATCAACTTCAGAAAAGGGAGTTTTGCGGGCCAGATTTCTTTGTGGTACTCAATACAGAAAAACGCCCCCGTAAAAGTTGGGTAGTTTGGGGAGAAGGGGGAAAATTTCCCGATGTTATCGTTGAAATTCTCTCTGATTCTACGGCTAAGATAGACCGTACCCAGAAAAAAGCACTGTACCAAAATACCTTTCGCACCTCGGAATATTTCTGGTTTGACCCCAACACCTTAGAATTTCAAGGATTTAGGCTGGTTAATGCAGAATATGAGGCAATTGCACCTAATACGTTAGGACATCTATGGAGTGAGCAATTAGGGTTATATTTAGGACTTTTAGACCGTAAATTGCGTTATTTCAAGGTATCTGGGGAATTAGTTCCCACATCCGAGGAGAGAGCTAACCAGTTAGCCCAAAAACTACGAGAGTTGGGGATTGATCCTGATGAAATTTAGATATTTGCTAAGATGAAGCTAAATCCTGCTCAGGGTAAAAACAATGACCACCCTAGACTTCACCACGGAAACAAACTCTCTCCCTACGGATTTATGGAGCGATGAGCCACTCTTTGAAAGTGACTTACACCTACGACAAATTATTCTGTTGCTCGATTGCCTAGATTGGCTTTGGCAAGAAAGACAAGACTATTATGCTACAGGTCACTTAACTATTTACTATAGCCCAAGTCAACTTAAGAAAAGGGAGTTTGATGGGCCAGATTTCTTTGTGGTACTGAATGCGGAAAAACGCCCCCGTAAAAGTTGGGTAGTTTGGGGAGAAGGGGGAAAATTTCCCGATGTTATCGTTGAGCTTCTTTCTGATTCTACGGCTAAGATAGATCGTACCCAGAAAAAAGCACTGTACCAAAATACCTTCTGTACTTCAGAATATTTCTGGTTTGACCCTGATACTTTAGAATTTCAAGGATTTAGGCTGATTAATGCGGAATATGAGGCAATTGCACCTAATACGTTAGGACATTTGTGGAGTGAGCAATTAGGATTATATTTAGGACTTTTAGACCGTAAATTGCGATATTTCAAGGCATCTGGGGAATTAGTTCCCACATCCCAAGAGGTAGCCTTAGAAGCCCAGGAGAGGGAGAATCGACAACGACAAAGGGCGGAAACTGAACTTGAACTTAACCGAGAACGACAACGAACTAACCAATTAGTCCAAAGACTAAGAGAGTTGGGGATTGATCCTGATGAAATTTAGGTTTTTTGTCCGAAAGTAAGCTGATACCAAGCAATTAGGGCTAAGGAGTTATTAATACGACTACCACTAACTACATTTCCCAGGCCGATCGCCTGTTGTTCTATCTTATCTATAAGTATCTGTTTGTCAAATATCCCTAACTGTTCTACCCCAGACTCTAAAATTAGCTTTCGGAGTTGGGGAAGATGGCGGTTTAAACCTTTCCCGTAAACTTCATTAAAATTAGCCTTGTAACGACGAGTACGGATAGGTTCGGGTAAAACACCCTTCATGGCTTCTTGTAGGACGGGTTTAGCCAGATAGGGATTTTCTCGTAAAGCCGTGGGAAGACCGAGACAAAAGGTAATTAGGCGTGGATCTAAAAAGGGGTGACTAAGATCAATGTTAACATCATTGGCTAAATACCAGTTATTCCAATTACCCATAAAGGCCTTTAAACCCAGAATTTGATAGGAGCTTTCTAGGGATGTATTTCCTGATGGTGTCATTAAATCTAAGGATTTTTCCCAAAGATGATAGGTTTTGGCAAAATCTGCTTTAATCCAAGGGGGAATACTATAGGGACTGAGGTTAATATCTTGAGCATATCCCCTTCGCAGTAGGGTAGGGATTCCTTGCTTTAAAAGGGGTGGAGTTAGGGGGTATAGGGCAAAGGGATATAGAATAGCCCACAAGTTAGTATTTTTTGCCTTCGCCCATGCTTTCGCTGTATCTAAAAGTTTTTTATATTTTCCTTGAAGCAATAAATCCCCTAGGTAATAACGATTCCCCTGGGTAATAATCTCCGCGCCTATCCCCGTTAGGATAGTATTTACCCCCAATTCGGCACTGGCTTTGATTATGGCTCTGTCCATGGGAAAACTACACAAACCTTGATAGGGCTCATCGTGGAGGGGTATGGCTTCCTCAAACCACTGAAAGTCTAAGCAGTTATCCCCATCTACATAATGGGAGTCTAGCCCTGGGTTGTCTTTTAAGATCATTTCAATATACTTTGTTTCTGGTGCCAAACTGGGGATTTTATAGACTAGGGAAAGGGTAGTTAATTCCTTGGCTAAACAGGTAATAGCAGAACTATCCATTCCCCCTGATAGATGACTGGCGGTTTTACCATAGTTCATGCGTTCGGCGATCGCTTTTTGTAAAAGTTCTAAAAATTTCTCTGCTGCTGCGGGTAAACCAATATCAGTAATAGGCACAATTTTTGTCAGCCAATCCCATTCCCATAGTTTTTTGACGCGGTAGGTATGGTTAAGGTTTAAGAGCTTTCCTGGTAGGACTCTTTGTATTTTTTTGTCTACGGTTTGCTCAGTATCTAGCTCCACAAAAGCAAAGGGAGTTATTAAAAAGGATGCGAGAAAGTCTAGATTTATCGAAGATTGGGGTAATTGCTTTAAATGGGTACTTATTTCTAAATTATCCTGTTGAAGTGTCCAGTATAAAGGATAACTCCCCAAGGGATCTCGTAGGGTTAATAAACAAGATTGTTCAGCATCGTAAATAACTAGGGCAAATTCTCCTTCTAGATAGGTTAAGGACTCGTATCCATAGTTTAAGTATAGGGAATAAACCAGATCGGCCGCCGAGGTAATTTTATTTACTAGGGCTTTGGGGAACTGTTTTTTTAAATCTTCTTGGTAATAAATTCTACCGATAACGATAGCTGTGTTTTCAGAATAGGTTACTAAGGGATGAGGCTCGCCAAAGGTTTGAAAAGATACTTCACCCGTTGAGCTTAAGCTAACTTTAAATCCAGTTTTCATGAATTACTCTACTTACTAGGGATAACGAGTAACTTCGGTAAAAGTTTGACAATGTTCTGCATCATCAGTAATAATCCTTCCTTGCCATTCTACCCAAGCATGAACCAAAAACGGATACATATTAAAACCTAATACTAATTCGGCAGGAATGCCATAGTAAACATGAAGTAAATGATACCCCACCAATGCCCGCTCCCGACAGACTACAGGTTGATTAATGGCAGCTTCCCTGACTAGGTGATCTACTTTATCTAAAATATTGGGTATATTTTTGGGAGTAACTTTATCCTGATTATGCCATTGTTGCCAGAGCCAGAGGGTACGACTCCAACCGAGTAGACGAAAGCTTAGGTTACTGAGGATAAGTAAAAGACTAACGGTTAGGTAATTCGGCTCAGGGGAAGGGTTGACAGCAAAGCTTACCATTGCGGCTAGGGTTTTCAGGATGGTGCTTGGAATCGGTAAATGAGTGGGTGTTGTATTAAGTAGTTGCTTTTTTTCTAAATCCTCTAGGAGGGCTTTTAAATCTGATTGGACTTGCTCTGGGGTAACTGTATAGGTTTGGGTAATTTCAGATACAGTATCTTCTACATTTTTGTCTAGAATGGAGGACAACATAATATAAGCCATAGGATCTAGTCCATAAAACTTTCCCCTCTCTAAATCTAGTAGGTAGGCGTTATCCTCTTGGGAAACTAGATGGACTTCTGGGGAAAGAGAATAAGGAATGTTTTGGAGAACGGAAGAAGTGTGAATTTTCATTTCTTCGGGGTTGACAAGTATAGATTTATAAGATAGCATGAAACATCACAGGGCTGGCTAGGATTAAAATGTGCATTTTAAACTTTGTCAGTGAATGTGGATGGGTTTAACATTTTACTATTTATAGGCCTTAAGGGAGTTTTTGTTGTGTCTGAAACTGAAAATACAAATGAGCAGGGAGCAAATCTCCCTAATGAAGAAGAGAAGAAAGAAAATTTCTTTACACTTAAGGGAGTTTTTGTTGTGTCTGAAACTGAAAATACAAATGAGCAGGGAGCAA
>JBBAUO010000029.1:43787-50479 GCA_040398185.1 Microcystaceae cyanobacterium
ATCCCCCTAATGAAGAAGAGAAGAAAGAAAATTTCTTTACAAAGGTAAGTGGTTGGTTTGAGAATGATTATAAGTTTTGGGGTGAATTGGTTAAATTCTTTTTGACGGGTGTGGTTTTGACTGGAATCTTTCAGAAATGTACATCCGATCAACAAGATAAGGCAAATCAGGTGAAGTATGAGCAGGAATTAGTCAATAAATATACAGAAGACGTGAAGGGCTTACTGTTAAAAGAGTACCGTAGCCCAGGTAAGAGTATAGATCCAGAAATCACCCATGCAGAGATCGCTAATTTTGTAGCATCTAAAACGAGCTCACTTTTAAAAAGTATTACTGATGCCGAACAAAGGCAAAGATTAATTAATTTTTTAAAGTATTCATCTATAGCAACAATGCCCGATTATCTTTATCCGCTTCACTTTCCAGATAATATTTGTAGTAGAGTTAGCAAAGTTAAATCTAGATACTATGTAGATTTTTTATGCACGTTAAATCTAACAAATGATCAAAAAACGTCTATTAGTGACGACAAAAAGTCAAAATGTGCAGCAATAGACAAGGAACGTCGAATAGATTTGAGCGGGATAAATCTGAGTAATATGATATTGGAAGACATTAACTTTAGAGAAGTTATTTTAGAAAATTCTGTATTTAGTGGAGCTCAATTAGATCACGCATTTTTTGATAACACAATTCTAGATCAATCTATTTTTTTAAATACGGATTTGCAGTATGCAAGTATGAACTGTACTCAACTTAAAAAAGCGGTGTTTTCAATTTCATTTCTTAAGGAAGCTAAATTGAGTAATGCAGACTTATCTGAAGCAGAGTTAGTAGGTTCAAATTTAAGAAATGCTGACCTATCTAATGCTAATCTATCATCTGCTTATTTGGGAGTAAATAGGGAATCATATAAGGATAACATTCCAACGAGAAATATAACTGATTTAAGAGGGGCTGATTTAAGTGAGGCTAACCTAGCAGGAGCGCAGTTAATAAAAGTTGATTTGAGAGAGGCAGATTTAAAGGGAATAAAATATAGAAATTTTTTATTTTTATTGCTATTAAACTTTATTAAGTGCGAAAATCCTATCATTGATATCAAATCTTATCTTAAATTGCCTAAGGACTTCATACAAGTTTGTCCTATGAAAGTAATTACTTCTAAGAAAGAGGCTGAAGATACTAAACAGATTAATTTATCAGATTTATCACACTCCAATTTATCTGGCTTCGATTTATCTGGTGAGAGTCTTGAAGGTGCTAACCTTAAAGGTGCTGACTTGCGAAAAACCGATCTAAGAGGTACTAATTTAAAAAATATTGATTTTGATTCTGAAACCCATTTTGAAGATGCCATTTACGATAAAACAACTGTTTTACCAGAAGAGCTAAAAGATTTACTAAAAGAGCTAAAAATGCTAAAAGAGCTAAAAGAAGATTTACTAAAAGAGCTAAAAATGCTAAAAGAGCTAAAAGAAGATTTACCAAAAGAGGAGCTAAAAGATTTATTGGAAAATCTAAAAAGTCTACCAAAAGAGGAGCTAAAAAACTTATTAAAAAATCTAAAAAATCTACCAAAAGAGGAGCTAAAAAACTTATTAAAAAATCTAAAAAGTCTACCAAAAGAGGAGCTAAAAAACTTATTAAAAAATCCAAAAAATTTACCAAAAGAGAAGCTAAAAGAAGAGTTACAAAAAAAAGAGGAGCTAAAAGATTTATTGAAATTACTAAAAATCCTAATATTTGTTGATAGAGTTGATAGATTAGTAAAAATTACCGATTACGATGAAGTTCCTCAAGAAACTCTCCCAAATAATACTGACTTATCTTTTATTGATTTACAGTATGCAAACCTATCTCAATCAAATTTAACTGGTGTAGACTTACAGTTATCAAACTTAAGTTATGCTCGTCTTTTTTTTACTAAACTTACTAAAGCAAAATTAGAAAAAGCAAATTTAACTAGAGCAAATTTAACTAGAGCAAACTTAACTGACGCTAATTTAAAGGGAGCAAACTTGATTGACTCTAATTTACGCAATGCAATTTTAACAGATGCAGATTTACAAGAGGCTTTGTTAATCAGGACTGATTTGCGTGGAGCTAGCCTTTCACAAGCAATATTAGAAAGGCTACCTAAATTAGAGAATGCTATCTATGATGATGACACTGAATTACCTTTCTCAGATAAAATGGCTAACGATTATGGAATGTGGAAAATTGCTCCTGGCTCTGATCTAAAAGGGGCAATACTCAGGGGAGTTGATCTCAGAGGTGCTAATTTATGTGATGCAGTTATTGATGATAAAACTAGATTGGACGGTGCACTTTTTAATGAGAAAACGCAATTACCTAAGAAAATCTGTGTAGACAAAGACGAATTAACCGAGGAGATTATTGAGAAAGCTCAGGATGAGTATAATATGATATTCATTCCTAGTAATAACTGGAAGAGATGTGATAACGGTTTCCTAAAGCTTGGACGAGCTAATCTTCCAGGAGTAGAATTTACAAATGCTAATTTAAGTGGTGCTGATTTATCAGGTGCCAATCTCAGAGGAACTTATTGGAAAGCGGATGTTAACTTAAAGGGGGCTAAATTTACAGGTGCAGATTTAAGAAATGCTACTTTTAAAGGCGTTGACTTGAGTGGGGTTGACTTTGCCAAAGCCGATTTACGAGGTGCAGACTTGAGTGATGCAGTGCTTCTATCCCCTGAGAAGTTAAAGGATATTTGCCACGACAAGCTCACCCAATTCCCCGAAGGAATTAAACCCCCTTCAGATCCAGTTTGTAAATCATGAACTACACAAAGAAATTTCCCCTTTTTTAAGGGAAAGTTAAGGGGGTGATAACCAACATTATAGATAACTATCCAACTCTTCTAAATCGCTTCAACCGTAGTAGTAACCACCACTTCCGTCTCTGCTGTTACCGTCTCTCCCGCTCTGGATTTTTTCAATTGAACCCATCTCAAAAACCTTGGGAGAGTTATAGGTTAACTTAACTGACTTTTCCGTAGTTTTTTCATTTTGCTTAGACATAAAATTTTACCTCGCGCTTTTGGCTAACTCTATTTATATTGATTATACCACTTTTATCGGAAGATGCGCTTGTCTGTGCCTATGAAACCACCTAAACCTACCCTCTCAGAAACCTTTCAACGCGCCATCAAGCTGATTTTCCAAGCCAGCCCCTCAGAGCTTTGTCTGCTGATTAGTTTGACATTCCTTGTCGGAGTCGTACCTTCTGTATCCCTGTTTCTCAATAAAGTCATTATTGATGAAGTATCCCGTCTCTTAGCCCAGGGTACTATCATTGACTCCCTAACTCTGTATCAGTCTGTTCTATTTTGGAGTATTTTGGGCATAATTATCCTCAGTCTCGTCACCGATGCTCTAAGTACAATTACTAACTTCATCGTTTGTAGCCTCCGCGATCGCCTACAGGGTCACACCGAGGCGATAATTTTAAGTAAGGTGAGTTACTTTGCAGATATTGAGCTTTTTGAAAACCCGCAACTCCTCAACTTGGTGCAATTAACAGAAAAAAGTAAAACCTCTCTCAAGGAACTAGCTTTTATTATTATGACCAGTCTTAGGGGTATATTTGTCCTTATCCCTACGGTCATTTTAGCAGGGACGATCGCCCTGTGGATACCCCTACTATTGCTTATCTCGGCCTTTCCTTCCGTCTATGTAGATTTGAAGTATCGTAAAAAAACTTGGGATATAGAAGAAAGCCAAGTTACCCAAGCTCGGCAAATGAAAATTTATAGGGAAGTTTTAATGGATGAAAAATATGCTAAGGAATTGAGATTACTTAATTTACAGGAACTCTTTTTAGGACGTTGGAATAGCCTTTTTAAAAGTGTCTTTTCTGGATTACAGAAAACTCGTAGTCAGGGAACATTTCTGATTATATTTTGGTCTTTTTTTAGTGGACTCGGAATTATCTTACCCTATATTTATATTATCTTAGGAACTCTAAACAATACCTATACCCTTGGAGATTTAGCCCTCTATGCTGGATTGATTTTACAGATAAGGAGAAGCCTATTTAGCCTAATTAACGATACCTCGGATTTATACGCAGTAGTTCTGGATATTCGCCCGCTCTTTCAGGTGCTAGATATCCAGCCAAAGTTAACCACTGAACCCGCCGTTACTCCATCTGAACAAGGAACAAGGGGTATTAAAATTGAAAATCTGTCCTTCACCTATCCTAACAGCGATCGCACAATTTTAGAAGATATTAGCCTAGAAATTAAACCCCAAGAAATCATTGCCCTAGTGGGGGAAAATGGCGAGGGAAAAACTACCTTAATTAAGCTATTATGCCGTCTCTACGATGCCGATGCAGGTAATATATTTTGGAATGGCAGAAACCTCAAGGAAATTCCCTTTAACGAATTGCGATCGCAAATTACCACAGTTATGCAAGATTATGTCGGCTTTCCTGTTAGCATTAGGGAAAATATAGGATTTGGAGATTTATCCATACTAGCCGATGAAGCAACCATAAAAAAAGTATTAACTCAAGTAGGTCTATCGGAAATAATTACCGAACTCCCCGCAGGATTAGATACCCTCCTTGGCAAAGAATTGGAAGTAGGAATTGAACTTTCCCAGGGACAATTACAAAGATTAGCAATTGCTAGGGCTTTACTAAGATTACCAAAAACCCAACTACTAATCCTCGATGAACCTACCGCTAGTCTAGATCCTAATACGGAGTACGAAATTTATGATATTTTCCGCTCTATTCTCGCCGATAAAATGGGGCTGATTATAACCCATCGTTTGGCACTCTGTCACCTAGCAGATCGCATCATCCTTTTAGAAAGTGGTAAAATCCTTGAGGAGGGGAATCATGAACAACTGATGCAGCTACGGGGGAAGTATTATCAAATGTTTACCCGCCAGGCCAGTAGTTACTTGGAACAAAGTCCTAGTAATTGCTAAAATGGGCTAAAATACCGAAGCGTATGAAACCTCAGCGTACCCCTTCCCAAGAACGAATTTTTAAGATTTTGACGGCTTTGAATCGGGCCATATCCGCCCAAGAGCTTTATGTTGAACTGCGCCAGCGCGAGCAGAATATAGGTTTAGCGACGATTTACCGCTCCTTAGATGCTCTCAAGTTACAGGGAGTCGTCAAAGCCCGTACCCTCGCATCGGGGGAGGCTGTCTATAGCTCTATCCAAAAAGATCAGCACCATATAACCTGTGTAGACTGCGGGGAATCAATTCCCATTAACGAGTGCCCTGTCCATGATTTGGAAGATAAACTACAAAAAGACCACCATTTTAAGGTATACTACCATACCCTTGAGTTTTTTGGTTTATGTCAACGGTGTTCTCTCCATACATACCCCTAGTTCCTACTAAAAAGTCGATAAACTGTCGCGCAGTCCTTCCGGAACGCCCATTATGGCGAGTTGCCCATTGTTTAGCCATAAATTGTAATTCCGTTGGTTCGATATTTAATTCCGCAAGCTCTGCCAAATGACTAACTATTTCTAGGTAAGTATCTTGACTAGAGGGCTCGAAGGTAAGGGTTAAACCAAAGCGATCGCTAAAGGAGAGTTTTTCCTGTACAGTATCCCAAGTATGAATCTCATCAGCATCTTGGGGACGGGGACGATCTTCAAAAAATTCTCTCACTAAATGTCTACGATTAGAAGTAGCATACACCACTACATTTTCCGCCCTAGCGATGACACTTCCCTCTAGCACTACTTTTAGAGCTTTAAAAGCATCATCATCTTCTTCAAAGGATAAATCATCGACAAAAATAATGAATTTCTGGGGAACATCCCGCAAATATTCTAAAATTAAGGGTAATTCCTTCAAGGCAGCTTTACTAACTTCAATTAACCGCAATCCTTGGATACTATATTCATTGAATAAAGCCTTAACTAAAGACGATTTTCCTGAGCCGCGACTACCATAGAGTAATACATTTAAAGCAGGATAACCACCTAATAAGCATTCTGTATTTTGCTTTAGAACCCTTTTTTGTTCCTCGTATCCTACCAATTCATTTAAACTAATTATATCAGGTTGGGTAATACCGACTAATTTTTTATCTTGCCATTGAAAGGCTCTATATTGGGCAAAAATTCCCACTCCGTACCGTCTATAATAATTGGCTAAATCCTCCAAGGCGTTTGGCCAGGGAACTGGACTATGCAAAAAGTTATCTAAGTTATTTTTCTCTTGCCAAATACAAAGAATGTCATGGTAAAAATCTATCTGAAAGTCATACAGATTCTGCAAAATCAATAAATCATGATTGACTGCCTTAATTAAAGACTGGGGTAAATCCTGAATATTTTTTCGTTGAACTTGTCTACTAAAAGGATTGTCATCTAAAAGTATTTGTGTCACCAGATAATCTTGCCAACTCTGTTGATTATCGGCTAACTTATTAAATAAATAGCCGTAGGATTTAAGGGTATTAATGGAATTATCCTGCGTTAAAGATTCTAAAAAGTTTATCAGAGCTTGACCGATGGGATTGGCAAAAACACCTTGATATAGACAGAGAGAGTGAATTGTTTTGTAGTAGAGATTCATATTTTTAGAACGGGTGAAGCGGTAGGATATAGAACGAGAAGACCTATACCCTATAACTTGAGTTTAGACTAATTTGAGAAAGAAGTAAGTACAAAAGAACCACTTTGA
>JBBAUO010000030.1:0-49315 GCA_040398185.1 Microcystaceae cyanobacterium
CTCTAGTCAGAGGGAATTTCTTCCAAAAAGTGTTACCCACCTTTGAACCTCGCCTAAAATTGAAATTTACCGATTTTACCAAGAATTTCCGCTACGATAGAAGGTTAGTCTTCCTACTCCCAAATATAAACCCTCAGGCTTTTCTCCCACAGGATAGGCTGTGATTCCCAGTAAATAAATGCCATCATAATCGGGATTACTCTCAGGTTTTAGTCCCAGGGTGAAGGTGCTCCCCGGGGGAATGGGAGGATCAAAGGTTATCGAAATAGTATTTTTATTGCGAGGATTATAATCAACTCGGCTAATATTTATAGCTTCTCCTCGCTGATTTCTGGTTCCCATAAAAGCAAAGGTTTCATCGGGAATAAACACAAATTGTTGAAAACCCTGTCTTTGAGAGATGGTCACATTTCCCAAGGATTGACCGGCATCTTCGGGAAGATCAATAGTTATATAATACTTAGCTACCCTAACGCTAACCTCACTATATGTAGTCATTACCTTTAATAAACGGGGAGATTTCCGAAAAAAAGAACGCTCCGGGGATGCTGTTACTACAGAAGCCGAAGTTAGAGCCGTAGCAATAATTCCCAGTACACTAAAAGAACGTATTTGACAAGAAGAAAACATAAAACTTAAGCTAAATTACTACAAAAAAAAGGTTCAAAGTTCCCTCTATTTTAAGACGAAACCATGAACCAGAAACAACGAAAAAACTAGGCGATCGCGGCGGCCTTGCGGGCGGCGGCAGCTTCATCGGGATGAATACCTAAACGGGTGAGATTCAGGCGGCCTTTGTTGTCGATTTCTCGCACTTTAACCACCACTTCATCATTTACCGCCAATTCATCCTCTACCTTACCCACACGCCCTTCAGCCAATTGGGAAATATGGATCATGCCTTCTTTTCCTGGCATAATCTCCACAAAGGCCCCGATTTGGATAATACGGGTAACTCGCCCTACATAGACCTCACCCTCATTGAGTTTGCGGGTCATATTGTAGATAATTTTCCGAGCTTTGTCGGCCTGTTCGGCATCAATGGAGGAAATTGTTACGGTACCATCATCATCAATATCAATTTTGGTACGGGTTTGTTCGGTAATACTTTTAACCGTTTTACCCCCAGGCCCAATGACTAAACCAATCATATCGGGATCGATCTTCATCGTCAGTAGACGCGGCGCGAAGGGAGATAACTGGGGACGAGGCTGAGGGAGAACCGCCAGCATTTTTTCTAGGATATGAAGACGAGCAGGACCTGCTTGTTGGATCGCCTTAGCGATTACCTCCATCCTTAGCCCGGAGATTTTCATATCCATTTGTAGGGCTGTAATCCCGGTATCAGTTCCCGCGACTTTAAAGTCCATATCTCCCAAAAAGTCTTCAATACCTTGGATATCAGTCAAAATTCTGACCTCATCTCCTTCTTTAATCAAACCCATCGCCGCACCACTGACGGGCTTAGTAATGGGAACTCCCGCATCCATTAGGGCTAGGGTTGAACCACAAACCGACCCCATGGAAGTAGAGCCATTAGAAGAAAGCACTTCCGAGACAACCCGCAAAACGTAGGGAAACTTTTCCTGGGGAGGAATTACTGGTAAAAGGGCCCGTTCAGCTAAAGCCCCGTGACCAATTTCCCGTCTGCCTGGGGGACGGAGGGGGCGGGTTTCACCTACGGAGTAGGGAGGGAAGTTGTAGTGATGGAGGTAGCGTTTCTCGTCTTCTGGGTGCAAATCATCGGCTAATTCCTGGGCATCCCCTGGCGTTCCCAAAGTCGCAATGGAAAGAACCTGAGTTAAGCCCCTGGTAAATAGCCCCGTACCGTGAACCCTTTGGGGTAAAAGACCGACTTGGCAAGTAATAGGACGAACTTCATCTAGTTTCCGTCCATCAACCCGTACCCCATCGTTGAGGATTTGCGCTCGCATGAGCTTTTTGGTCAAGTCTTTATAAAGATTAGAAACTAACTTAGGAGCTTCCGTTGCCCTGACTTTAACGGGATCTTCTTCGGGGAGTTCGGCGATCGCCGCTTTGACATTGGTATCTTTAATCACATCTAGGGCTTCATCCCGGGCAATTTTACCGAGATCAAACTGGGCGAGCACTTTTTTCACCGATTCTGTGGCTTGGTTGGCGATAAAGGACTGTAAAACCTCATCAACCACCTCTGGCTCCGCAACGGTTAAAGTAATACCCAACTGCTCCATCATTTCCTTTTGGGCAGTGATGAGATCCCGTACCGCCTCATAACCAAAGTCAATGGCTTCGATAATATCCTGCTCAGGGAGTTGGTTGGCACCCGCTTCGACCATTACCACCCCATCGGGAGTACCTGCTACCACTAGGTCTAAATCCCCTTCTTGGATTTCCTTATAGGTAGGATTGATAATAAAATCATCCCCAATTAAGCCAACTCGCACGGCGGCCATGGGACCGAGGAAAGGAATTTTCGCTAAAATAACAGCCACGGAAGCTCCTGTTACTGCCAAAACATCTGGAGGAACTTCTTCGTCCATAGACAGGGTAGTCGCTATCACCTGCAAATCATCCCTTAACCAGCTAGGAAAGAGGGGACGTAGGGGGCGGTCAATTAAACGACTAATAAGGGTAACTTTTTCTGGGGGACGACCTTCTCGTCGTAAAAACCCCCCAGGAATGCGCCCGGCAGCGTAGAGTCTTTCCTCGTAATCTACCGTTAGGGGCAGAAAATCAATCCCCTCCCGTCCGGCAGCTCTGGTTGCTGTTACTAAGACCGAGGTATCACCTGATTGGATCAAAACACTTCCCCCAGCTTGGGGAGCGAGAAGTCCTACCTTCAGTCTTATGTCTCTTCCATCAAAGGATATTGACTTATCAAATTCTTTCATGCAGCGTATTATTCCTTATTTCCACTTTTCTCTTTCTCTGGCAATCCTAGCATTAATCTGTTACCTGTTACCACCTAAGCCAAATTCTTGCCAAGCGATCGCAAAATTATGATTTTCGTGGCTAGGGCGACTTAGTTTGATGAGAGCAAAACGCTGTAATGGTTTCAGTGCTTGCCATTGGGCGGTTGTAAGCTTGGGAAGGTTGAGTTCGGCGGCTTTGGTTTGGACTACCTCAGGAATCTGCTCAATATCTAACCAAAGAGGTAGGTTATCTCTGGGTAATTCCGAGGCGGGTGCCCCCGTTTTCGCCGTGACTAAATTTTGTAACCAATCATGGTAAGCTTGTACCTCGTGGGGAGTTGTACAGGCAAGAGAGACTAGGGTGCTTTTTTCATCCGCACTAAAGAGATTCCAATGAGCTAACTTTAACTTCACTCCACAGCTATCCAGATTCATCCTTACCTGCATGGGAATACATCGTAAAGATTCGACAAAATCTGCCTCAAATTGGAAAAAATGCCCCATCGCTTCTTCTACCTTTTATTTTTTGATCTTCAGATAGTATATCTTAATGGCATATCTCACAATTATTTAGATGAGTATTATGGAAGCAACTCGTGAAAGTATTTACCAATTCGTGCAATATTGCAAACAACATATTCAAGGCAAAGAACGAGCAGATGCCCAAAGTTTTCTCAATGAGTTTTTTAAAGCCTTTGGCCATGCAGGGGCAAAACAAGCAGGGGCAACTTTTGAGCTACCCATACCTAAAGCAAGTTCAAGGGGACATATTGGTTATGCGGATCTTTGGTGGCCCAGAGATAGGTTAGCAACTTTACTAATCGAAATGAAATCTAGGGGGGAAAACCTCCATAGACATTATGGACAAGCTTGGGACTATTGTAAACAGTTAAATCCTCAACCTAAGTACGTTATTTTATGCAATTTTGACGAATTTTGGATCTATGATTTCGAGATACAAGTTGATACTCCTCTAGACAAAATACGTCTAGAAGATTTATATGAAAGGTTAGAGACTTTTCGGTTTATGGAGTTTACAGCAGAAGCTCCTGTATTTAAGAATAATCAGGTAGAAATTACTCAAGTTGTAGCTAAACGGATGGGGGAATTTTATCAATCGTTAAAGGCTAGAAGCAATCAGGCCGGTTTTAACGTAACAACAGCCCAAAAATTTACCCTTCAGTGTGTGATGGCGATGTTTGCCGAGGATACGAAACTCTTAAAGAATAATATTTTTTCCCAATGTTTAGAAGAATGTTTACAGGGAAAAAGTAGTTTTGATTTGCTCAATGATGGTCTGTTTCGACGAATGAATATGTTGTCTAATCCAGTAGGACGTTTTCAAGGAGTAGATTATTTTAATGGTGGTTTGTTTGGGGAAGTCTATGCTATTGAATTAAACATAGAGGAATTAGGTTATTTAGAATTAGCTTCTAATCAGGATTGGGGTAAGGTGAGGCCTGCAATTTTTGGAAGTATTTTTGAAAGTACCGTTAATGAGGAGGAACGTCATCAAGGAGGGATTCACTTTACTTCTGAAAATGACATCATGAAAATTATTCGCCCTACTATTAGTCGGTATTGGGAAGAAAAGATTGATGAATCTAATAGTCTTAAAGATTTAGAAAAACTAAAAGTTGCCCTGAGTCAGTATCAGGTACTTGATCCTGCCTGTGGTTCAGGTAATTTTCTTTATATGGCTTATCAAGAATTGAAACAAGCTGAATATTTATTGTTAAAAAAATATGCCGAATTACAAAAAACAGATCAACTAGAAATTAGTTTTGTCACTCCTTTGCAATTTCATGGTATTGATCGCAACCCTTTTGCTGTGGAGTTGGCTAGAATTACTTTACTAATTGCTCGTAAGGTAGCCATTGATAAATTGGGCTTAACAGAAAATCCCCTCCCTTTAGATAGTCTAGACAAAAACATTATTCAAGGGGATGCTTTATTAATAGATTGGCCGCCTGTTAAGGCGATTGTGGGCAATCCCCCCTTTCAATCTAAGAATAAAATAAAGCAGGAATTTGGACTTCAATACGTTAATCAAATCCGCGACAAATATCCATCTATTCCAGGACGGGCCGACTATTGTGTGTATTGGTTTTATAAGGCTCATCAACAACTACCAGAAGAAGGTTGTGCCGGTTTAGTGGGAACTAATACTATTCGTCAAAATTATTCCCGTGAAGGGGGGTTAGATTATATTGTAAATAACGGGGGAATAATTACTGAAGCGGTTTCAACTCAGGTGTGGTCAGGTGATGCGGTGGTTCATGTTTCTATTGTTAATTGGGTTAAGGGGGAAAAAGCAGGTAAAAAGAAATTATTAGCGCAATTAGGAGATTCTCTAGATAGTCCTTGGCAGGTGTGGGAATTAGATTATATTAATTCTTCTTTGTCAGCGACAACAGATGTTTCTCAAGCTAAAAAGATTTTAGTAAATGCTAATTCTGGGACTTGCTATCAGGGACAAACCCATGGACATGAAGGCTTTTTATTAACCCCTACGCAGTCTTTATTTTTTGTGACTCAACAGATCATTAATCAGGAGGTTATCTTTCCTTATTTAACAGCCGATGAACTATTTTCAACCTATCCGCCTTTACCTCAACGGTATGTTATTGATTTTCATCCTAGAAACTTAAAGGAATCTAGTTTATACAACTCCTTATTACAACATATAGAAAATCATGTTTTACCAACTCGTAAAATTGCGGCTCAAAATGAGATTAAAAGAAACCAAGAATTATTAAAGACCAATCCAACGGCACGGGTTAATCGTCATCATCAAAACTTTTTAGCAAAGTGGTGGCTATTATCCTATCCTCGCCCTGAACTGATTCAAAAAATTAATACCATCTCTCGTTATATCGTTTGTGGACAAGTAACTAAAAGACCAATATTTGAATTTATTAGTGCAAGTATTAGACCTAATGCTGCTCTGATTGTTTTTTCTTTAGAGGATGATTATTCGTTCGGTATTTTGCAATCTAACATCCATTGGCAATGGCTTACTAACCGTTGTTCAACCTTAAAAAAAGACTTTCGCTATACCTCTGACACAGTTTTTGATACCTTTCCCTTTCCCCAGTCCCCGACGCTTTTACAAGTTCAACAGGTTGCTGAGGCGGCAGTTAGTCTAAGACAAATTCGACGACAGATTATGGCTAGAAATCAATGGAATCTGCGTCACCTCTATCGCCATTTATCGGATACTTTAATTCTACAACAAGCCCACGATCGCCTAGATCAAACTGTCGCCCTGGCCTATGGCATAGAACCTGAAACAGAACCCTTACAATTTCTTTTAAATCTTAACCTTCAAGTCACAGCAAAAGAGGCTAACGGGGAAACAATTACCCCGCCAGGATTACCAGATTTTGTGTCCAATCGTGCAAATTTTATCAGCCCAGACTGTGTTTCTATGAACGAGTAAAGTTGGCAGGATCTTGATCCCGTCGATGTTGAACAGGAATAGGGGCTCCCTGTCCTTTACCCACTAAGGATGCCGTAAACTCCAAAGATTCCCTTAGGCGTTTAGCTGCGTAGATGGACATATCCCTGGGAACACTAATGCGATCGCGTAGATAGCGCAGAGCAACATCAGAGCCGGTAGGAGGTATACAAACTTCCCCCTTAATCAAATGAGTCAAAGCACAACGGAGGGCTTCATCGTATCCGCTCAGGGGATTAACCCGCATAATATTATTTCGGTGTTTGACTACCCGTTGGACGGCTTCCGCGCGGGAGGTTTCGGGTTCGGTATAGGTGACATCGGGTAATCCCAACCAGGGCCCCTCATCTACCCGTTTTTTGTTGAGGAGCATTTGGGGTGAGCCATTTTCCCAACATCCTCCCATCTGGGGTGGTAAATCGTGGGCGTGGGTATGGAAATCGCTCTGGGTACCTCGGTAGGTAAGTCGGCTTTCCATACCGTCAAACCAAGCCGAAAGATAGGGATTTTCTTCCCTTAAAGAGTAGCCCTTGTAATAAAAAAGGCTGGCGTTCATCCGTTCTATGTATGGGGTAAAAATGACATCTACTGTGCTGAAATCTTGCAAAAAGTAAGGGCCTGGGGTACGGGCTAAAGCTTCTTCTACCTTGGCTACTACCTCGATAAATTGCCCCAGGTTACGTTGCTCCTGTTGTTGGGATTGCTGGGGATAACAAAGCCATGAGCACCAAGCCCGAAAGAGTAACCTTTCTAGTCGTCGTAGGGGGATCACCAGGGGATCTTGCATTGACCATCCTAGGGGTTGAAAAACCTGTTCTAGGGCGATTAAAATATCATCACTTTCTGTGATCATGCGCCCATCTAGCTCTAGGGCGGGTAACATACCGGAGGGGACTTTTTTCTTGTACCAGCTTTCTTTTTCCCCATAGCAAAACATGGTTACTTTTTCGATGCGGTAGGGAATCTGTTTTTCCTCGAGCCACAGCCAGACTTTTTGGCAGTAGGGACACCAGGCGTGGTGATCTCGGTAAAGTGTCACCCGCACCTCGGATTCAGGGCGGCCAAAGAGACGTAATCTGGCTTGGGCATTGGTGGGACCATTCAGGGGCTCTAGCTGAAAATCCTTGATAGTTTCTAGTTCTGTCCAACTTAAGGGGGATGTGGTCATAGAAAGGGTCTTTTAGACAGAGGTACAGAGTCCAACATACCAAAACTTTTCCCATTACCGCAATTATCGAGATAGCATATCTTTGGGAACATTAAAGGCGATCGCGGGGAAAATGCTTTGAAGTCCGATATGATCCAAATTAACCAGGGACTGTTATTAGATACAATCTGTACTGACACTTGGGTACACCGAGCTTGGCCAGAATATTTGCAACTCTGTAATGATCCTCGCTTTACTAAAGCCAAATTTTATTATTTTTCCCAAAGGATTCGTATCGAAATGACTCCCATTGGCAACGATCACTCAAGAGATCATAGTATTATTAATCATGCCGTTTATCTCTATGCGGGCATTAGAAAAATACCCTTAAATGGTAATGATAACTGCTCCTATCGTCGGGCGGGGATCAGAGAAGCACAGCCAGATTTATCTTTTTATATCGGTGAAAATGCTAAAGCCATTCCCTACGGAATATCTATTATTGATTTAGATTTATACCCCCCGCCAGATTTAGTTATTGAGATTGCTAATACTTCCTTAGCAGATGATTTAGGTGAGAAGCGTCTTTTGTATGAAGATTTAGGCGTTAGAGAATATTGGGTAGTTAATGTACCAATGGCGGAAATTATTGCCTTTAAAATTGAAAATGGGGGCAGTTGGCGAATACAGGAATCACAATTATTAAGAGGTTTGTCGATGCAGCTTTTGGAAGAAGGGTTAAGAAAAACAAGGGAGATCACTCATTCTGAGGTAGGTATGTGGTTAATGCAAAAATTTCAAGAAATCGAGTAGGCTATTTGTAATCCCTAATTTAGTATTCATATTTTTAATCCTCTGCTTCTACATTAAACTCAATCCGACTCTGTAAAACTATTTCTTCAATAACGGCTGCTCCCTTGCCACGTTCTAAAACTGTATCAAAACGGCGCATTAATTCCGTAATATTTATAACTTCTTCTATCGCTTCCATATATCTTTTCACAATAGCTTTAACCTTATATCTTTGGGATGCTTGTTCTTCAAGTATTTTTAGAATTTCTTGAGATGTTTGTTTAGTTTTAACAACGAAGGTAATCGGGTATCTTTGAACTTTATCAATATCCAAGAAATATTTGCTAACTGATATAGTTTCTGTTACTTGAAAAAATCGTCCCAGAGGTTTCATCACAAAGTCTATACCGCCATCATTAGCATTTGTACGGCCGGTTTTATAGAGAATCAAATACTCTGTGTTTAGTTCATCTGATGACCAACCCCAATATATTTGTTGTTCTAGATAATATTCCTTTAAAATAGCATAGCTTACAATTTCAAAAATTCTAGCATCTACATTCGGTTTTAGTAGATCTCTAATAAATTCAATTGTTCGTGAAGGCTCTTGTTTTTGGATATTAATCATTTGCTGACAATAAATCATAAATTCATTAAATGCTTCTGTTCTTACACCTATATAAGCATCAATAATATCTCTAATAGCTTCAGCAATATTTATTTGCTCATCGTCAAGATAAAATTTTATCAAATTCTCATTAATCCAGTATCTATTTGTCTTAATATCCCTTAGTATAGGTACAAAGGATAATATTGGAAAGTATTTTTTAAATTCTTCGTTAAGCCGATGGTTGAGGGCATGATTTTGTAGTTTACTGCCGAAGGGAAGTTCTCGCTGTCTTTGAAGCAGTTTAGTAAATTGAGATCCTTCATAATTGTCGTAACCATCATGAATATGAAATTCATTTTTTAAATAATCTTCAACTAAAACATAAATTGCGTAATGGTTAGCCAATCCTGCTCTTGACTTAGAACCTTTGTTAGCTGCTTTTGTTTTAATATTTAGGTACTGCAATAGTTCACTAGAGTTTAAAACTTTCATTGCTTGATTGGGAAAGTAAGCATTAACAATTTCAAGGATTTTATGGGTAAATTCATGCTGTACTATTGGCATTAAATAAGCCCTCCTGTGTGGTTTGTGTGTTTTTATTATTTTTCCTGATCGGGATCAGTTTTTCTTCTTTATATTCAGTCCATCCTAAAATCCTCCGTAGTCCAATTTTAAGGTATTCTTCTTGGGATTCAATACTCATAGAAAATCTTCCTAATCTTTTGGCTACAGCAGCACAGGTAAAAGTACCAGCAAAAGGATCAAGTATCAAACTACCTTGATGACTACTAGCTAAAATGATTCTCTCTAACAATGACTCAGGTTTTTGTGAAGGATGATTTTCATATTCTTCCATACGATATCTCACCCGAGGAAAATACCAAACATTCCCTGGTACTTTCTCCGTATTGTATGGACTAGGAATCGACTTTCTATAATCAATTAGTTTGCGTTGCGCGCCTGTTTTTGCTTCTACTTTAATTTCCTCCGAATTAAAAATATAATTATTTTTGTCTTTAACACAGTGTAAAATCGGCTCATAGAGAGAGCCAAAGTATTTTTTTGCTTGGACTCCAGAACTATCATAATGCCAAACAATTCTGCTTAAAATTATCATTTTTCTTCTTAAGTAAAGATCCAAATAAGGCATCGCTTGGGTACTAGCCATCACATAAAGACTTCCATTTGGCTTTAATATTGAAATACACTTATCTAATAACTGATAAGCCCAATCTATATAATCTTCTTCAGAGTTCCATTTATCATAAAAATCAGCAAACTTTTTACCAATGTTGTAGGGAGGATCAAGGAAAATGACATCCACAGACTCAGGAGCAATTTCCTCCGATAAAATAGCTAGGGAATCACCGTGAAAGATTGAATGGTTTTCCGCTTCATACCGAGCAAACTTACTCATTTTGTTACCAATCCTCCCCTGACATTTTCTGACTTTCTGCTGTGATTAACTTATTCCTAAGATCATCCCAATTGATAGATTGAATCGGAACTATACCTGAAGTTCTACCACTTTCTAAATATAAAATTTCCCCTGCAAAACCCTTGACAAAATCCAACTGATGATTTACCATTATCACTGTCAAACTCCGATTATTCGTTAAATCCTTAAGCACCTGTAGAGTATAACTAGCAGTGCCCATATCCAGAGCCGAAGTCGGTTCATCTAGTAATAAAATAGCAGGTTGTAAGATAAGAGCTCGCGCAATAGAAACCAACTGTCTTTGACCCAAAGATAACTGAGTTTCGTAACGCTCTAACCATTCTAAAGGAATATGAAGATTAGATAAACAAATACCGATCGCTTCCTTAATTTCCCTAGGAGTTTTTTCTAATAGTTGTAAAGGATAAGCTAGGGCATTTTCTACTGTCATTCCCAAAAGTTTAGGCTCTTGGGGTACCAAAACCACACTTCTGCGGAGAGTGATAACAGGAATTTGCTGTAAAGGTTGAGATCGAAAATAAATCTGTCCTGAAGTTGGATCAATCAGGCGATTTAGTAACCGTAAGAGAGTCGTTTTCCCGGCTCCAGAGGGTCCAACAATCCCCAAAAAATCCCCTAATTGTACCTGAAAAGAAATCCGCTCTAAAAGAAGTTCCGAGCTAATCGCCGTTTTTAGGCTAACCTCTGCAAGTTCCAACATTAACCACCAATTCCTAGATTACCTGCTAGAGTTGGGCTCAGGGGAATTAAAGTCACTAACATCAAAAACAGAGCCAGTAGTCCCCAGGCGGCTCTCGCATCATCGGGTTCAGATAATTCATTTAAACTAGGGCGTTCCAAATCCCGTTGTAGAAAAATAATAACCACCGCCCAATACAAAGGAATAGGATTACTAGGATTAACTAAGGTGACAATACCTAAAATAATTAAAGTAGCTAAAGTAGTGCGCCGTGCAATTTTACGACCATAGACTGCCTGTATTATTCTACCGCCATCTAGTTGGCCTGCGGGCATCAGATTTAAGGCCGTAATCACTAAACCTAACCAGCCCACAATAGTTATAGGATGCACATCAACTAGGGGATTTTGTAAAGCATCTCCTAAAACAATTTTAGCTAAAGCTCCCACCAGGATAGAGCCTTGAAAAAACTGACTGGGAACTTGAAATAAACTCCCAGGATGGGAGAGAATCAGTCCTAGGATTAACAAAATAAAAGACACCAAACCCCCGCAAGCAGGACCTGCTAAAGCGATATCAAATAGGGCACTTCGGTGGGGAATTAAGGACTCAAAACGGGTAACAGCACCAAAGGAGCCGATTTGCCAAGTAGGAAGAAAAAACGGTAAGCTGAGACGAATATTATATCTTCTAGCAATTAAATGATGACCCATTTCATGGGCAATTAAAATCGACCACAATCCTAAACTGAGGGGAAGAGGTTCTAGGTAACGGGGCCAATTACTGAATAAATCAAATCCTAATAAAATTCCCCCCGCTTCTAAAGTAGTGACAATGGTGGCGATAAAGAGCACCAGGGCGAGGTTTTTTTGTCCTAGGGTCATCGGTTGCGGATCATTACTACTCGGTAGTACAATTACCACGGGTTTAGCTTCAACTCCTTCTACTAAAAAGAGGCGGTACTTGTTCCCAAAATGAGCTTCTAGTCTTTCTGCTAGACAGGGTTGAACAACATCGGCTTCTCCCCTTAAATTGCCTCTAAAGATTGCCCCTTCTTGATAGGGAATGGTTTGGGTAGTAAAAAAAGTATCAATACCAAAAATGCTCTGAAGTTTTTTTAAATCCTCTTCAGGAATTGGGATAGATTCACTGAGAACGGCATTATCTAAAGCCCCAGGGTTAGGTAGGGGGGATGTAGACTGTTCTACTTTTTTTTCCTTGAGTAAAATATCCTGTTTGGAGCTTCTTAAACGGCTTCCTAACCAGATGTAGGCAACAACTGAGCCGACTAGGAGTAACAAAATCGTCGCTAAATTGAGGTAAACTCCCAAAGCAAATAGCCCGAGAAAAATCACCCAAGGAGTCATCAGAATTACCGATTGTAGCCAAGCAAGAATACCAGATTTACCGTAGGGTTTAGCTCGATAGAACCCCCAGGCTAAAATCCCAAAGGCAGCCAACAAAACGGCGAAAATTGCGGAGGTTTCTGGGAAGTTTACCATGGGTTTTGGGGATCTGATTGATTTTGATAGTCTGCCAAGGCAGAACGCAGATGACCGTTATGGGCCGCTAGAGCGCGATCGCCAGCTTCAGCATCTAGCCCTGTCCACTGCATTAATAAAGCTAGTTTAACCCGTTTACCGCTTTGTGCTAATAAATGGGCAGCATCTTCTCGATTTACCCCGGTTAAATCTTGAATAATTCCCAAGGCCCGATCTTCCAGTTTCCGATTGGTGACAGCCACATCAATCATGCGATTACCGTAAACTTTCCCCAGTTTTACCATCGCCCCCGTGGAGAGAATATTTAAGGCCATTTTCGTGACGGTACCAGCCTTAAGACGAGTCGAACCCGCGAGGATCTCAGGACCTGTTAGGAGGCGAATATCTATATCCGCATTAATTTTAACCTGCTTCGCGGGAACACAACTAATGGCAATGGTAGCCGCCCCCAGTTGTTTGGCTTCAGCAAGAGCTCCATGGACGTAGGGAGTAGTACCCCCCGCGCTAATCCCCACCACTACATCCTGGGAATTAATGCCCAAAATCTTGATCGCCTGACTACCATCTTCAGCACGATCTTCTAGGGCTTCTGAGCTTTTTAGTAAGGCATTAGCACCCCCGGCAATAATCCCTTGTACCAAGTCGGGACTTGTACAGAAGGTGGGGGGACATTCGGCGGCATCTAGCACTCCTAAGCGTCCACTGGTGCCCGCTCCCACATAGAACAATCTACCCCCCCCACCCAAGGATTGACTAATGAGATCCAGAGCCTGGGCGAGTTGCTGACGGGCATTGGCGATCGCTTTAATAGTTTGGGCATCTTCTTGATTAAAGAGATCCACAAGGGCCAGACTGTCTAATTGATCCAGGTTTTGACTCTGGGGATTTATCTGTTCTGTCAACAGATGTCCTCTAGATTCTAAGGTAGTAGGATTCATACTCACAAAAGCCCTTCCAGCCGACGGCGAATTGTCTCTAGTTCCCGATCAGATATTTCCGAATCTGTTTGGTCCTTCTCTTTTTGCCAATCTAGTTCCTCAACATTGCTCACGGGAGGAATGGCCAACATCCCCGATTCAATCAATTCCCAGTCATAGCCTGCTTCCTTACAGAAAGCCTCGATTTCCTCCGAATCAATGGCTTCCACCACAGGAACCGGAAAGTCTTGGGCTTCTAGAAGTAGGGAGAAACGGGTAGCATCGTCTTCCGCTACAAACATGAGAATCTTATCCCGTCCCCCTGCATGAACCGTATGAATCCCCTCGTTGTCTGTTCCCGCATTGAATAAGAGTATGAATACGCGCATGATTCTTTAAAAGATAGAAAACAGTTTTTCCTACTTTATCATTCTGCTGCTTGAATATCCTTTCTTAGCAGAGGGTTCTCTTTTATGCCATAATTTTTAACAGAGATTTTAAGATTTCCCCTAAAAGAGTTATGACTGAGCGACCCAAGGAACTAACCCTAGCCGAACAAGCTTTATCTAGCTATGAATGCCGAGCCTGTGGCTATGTCTATGAACCAAGTAAAGGAGACAGTGCAGGCAATATCACCAGTGGTACTGCCTTTGAGTCCTTGCCCGAAACCTGGCGTTGTCCTGTTTGTGGCGTTCGTCGGAGTCAGTTTGTCAATATTGGCGCTGCTGACGTGGCTTCAGGATTCGCGGAAAATCTCAACTATGGTTTGGGTGTTAACCTTTTGACTCCTAACCAAAAAAATCTGCTAATTTTTGGGGCTTTAGTCCTGGGATTCTTGTTTTTCATGAGCTTATACGGTTTAAGTTGACTTTTAGATATACATGAAATTATTAATGAGAAGATTAAAACAAATCGTAATACTATTGGCGGTTTCCCTCTTCTGCCTCAGTTGCAGCAGGGTAGAGTCCATCGACTACAATCCCTGGCAAGTTCTCAACCTAAATACCACGGCTACCTTTGCGGGTGTCGCTTTTACTGACAATCCCGACCACGGTTGGCTAGTAGGTAGTAAGGCTTCCCTCTTTGAAACCAATAATGGCGGCGAAACTTGGCAAGAAAGAACCTTAGCCCTAGAAGATGACCGGGTGAGTTTCTCGGCGGTCAGTTTTTATGAGCGCGAAGGTTGGATTACCGGTAAGCCTTCCCTACTCCTCCACACCCTAGATGGGGGAAAAAATTGGTCACGGATTCCTTTGAGTGAAAAACTCCCAGGGGCACCGGATGGGATTGTGGCTCTGGCCCCGGATAGTGCCGAAATGGTGACGGACTTGGGAGCGATTTATCAAACCAATAATGGGGGGAAAACTTGGCAAGCCCTAGTAGAAGGAGCGGTGGGAGTAGCCCGTACCATTAACCGTTCCGAAGATGGCCGTTATGTGGCTGTTTCCGCTCGAGGAAATTTCTACTCCACTTGGGCCCCTGGACAGACAGAATGGACTCCCTATAATCGCAATTCTTCCCGTCGCCTACAAACTATGGGCTTTGGCGAAGATGGCAAACTTTGGTTGCTGGCCCGAGGTGGACAGTTACAGTTTACGACCTCCGAAGATGCCGAAAGTTGGGATGAAGTCCTTTATCCAGAACCTTCCACCAGTTGGGGGCTATTGGATTTGTCCTTTCGTACCCCAGAGGAAATTTGGGCCTCAGGAGGAAGTGGCAACTTACTGGTAAGCTTTGATCAGGGGAAAACTTGGAAAAAAGATCGGGCTGTGGAAACAGTTCCGTCTAATTTGTACAAGATCGTTTTTCTCAACCAGGAAAAAGGATTTGTTTTAGGTCAAAACGGAATCTTACTTAAGTATGATCCCACCCCAAAGGCAACCTAAACCTTTATCATAGAAATTGGTGTCTTGTGTCTTTTCATGTAGGAGGAAAGCAGGTAATGTCTGGTACCACTGGTGAACGTCCATTTACTGATATTGTTACCAGTATTCGATACTGGGTTATTCATAGCATCACTATCCCCATGTTATTTATCGCGGGCTGGCTATTTATCAGCACCGGATTAGCCTACGATGCCTTTGGCACTCCCCGTCCCGATGAGTATTTTACCCAAAACCGTCAGGAATTGCCGATCATCAACGATCGCTATGGTGCTGGGGAACAAATTAAAGAGTTTGTGAAATAAAGGATAACAATTATGGCTACCCAAAATCCCAATCAACCCGTTTCTTACCCGATTTTTACCGTCCGCTGGTTAGCGGTTCACACCCTAGCGGTGCCAACGGTGTTCTTCGTGGGCGCGATCGCCGCTATGCAGTTTATTCAACGCTAGGTAAAATCATGGAAAGAACACCCAACAATAACCGACAACCCGTAGAGTTAAACCGTACTTCCTTATACCTCGGTTTACTCTTGGTGGCTGTCCTCGGCATTTTATTCTCTAGTTATTTCTTTAACTAATTTAGGAGGTTCCAGTTATGTTCGCAGATGGAAGAATCCCCCTTTGGATCGTCGGCACAGTCGCCGGTTTAGGAGCAATTGGAGTATTAGGACTCTTTTTCTACGGAGCCTACGCTGGTTTAGGCTCTGCCCTATAAATAAATTCCCCAATTTTTAGCCTAACCGCCACTTGTAAATTGAGTTGGCGGTTTTTTTATTAAACTAGAAGCAGTAAAGAAAACCAGGGAAAAATATGGGCATCGATCAAGGGGAATATCGTCAACGACGCGATCGCTTAATGGCAAAAATCGGTAAGGGAACAGCTATCTTTCGCAGCGCTCCCACGGCGGTCATGCACAATGACGTTGAGTATATCTACCGCCAAGATAGTGATTTTTACTATCTAACGGGCTTCAATGAAAGCGGCTCCGTGGCTGTATTAGCTCCCGAACATCCTGAACATAAATTTATTCTCTTCGTACAACCCAAAGATCCAGAAAAAGAAACTTGGACCGGCTATCTCTGGGGTGTAGACGCTGTTAAAGAACATTTTGGCGCCGATGCGGCCTACCCCATAGCGGAACTGGAGGAAAAACTGCCCCAGTATCTAGAAAAATGTGATCGCCTTTATTACCATTTTGGACGGGATCAAGCCTTTAACGAGACAATACTCCGCCATTGGCAGCGTTTACTGGTAACTTATCCTAAACGGGGCACAGGTCCTGTGGGTATTGATGACACGAGCTTTATTCTCCATCCGCTCCGTCAGGTAAAAAGCCCAACTGAGTTAGAGCTTTTACGCAAAGCCACGGCCATTTCCGCCGCAGCCCATAACCGTGCTCGGGAATTTGCCCAGGTGGGAAAATATGAGTACGAAATCCAAGCGGAAATTGAATATACCTTTCGACGACAGGGGGGAATGGGACCTGCCTATCCCTCCATAGTAGCCAGTGGTGCGAACGGATGTATTCTCCACTACATTGAGAATAACTCCCAGTTACAGGATGGGGATTTACTTCTAATTGATGCCGGTTGTGCCTACGACTATTACAATGGCGATATTACCCGCACTTTCCCCGTCAACGGCAAATTTACCCCCGAACAAAAAATCCTCTACGACCTAGTTTTAGAGGCTCAACTCCAGGCGATCGCAGTGGTTAAAGCGGGCAATCCCTACAATCTCTTCCATGATACCGCCGTCAGGGTTTTGGTGACAGGGTTAATGGACTTGGGTTTATTGGTGGGAGACATTGAAGAAATTATAAAAGAGGAAAAATATAAACCTTTTTATATGCACCGAACCGGGCATTGGTTAGGCTTAGATGTCCATGATGCAGGGAGCTATAAGTGTTCCGAAGAAAATTGGCAAATCCTGCAACCCGGTCATGTCTTGACGGTTGAACCTGGTTTGTATATCGCTCGGGACATTAAGCCCGTAGAGGGACAGCCAGAAGTTCCCCAAAAGTGGCGCGGTATTGGTATTCGCATTGAAGATGATGTACTGGTTACAGAAACAGGTAATGAAGTCCTCACGGCGGCGGTTCCTAAGTGATACAATACCAAATCCGCAACCCTAGCCCATTTTTTTGATAAGATTGTCATTAAGCCCATCTATCCTAGAAAAATCCACGGTTTAACCTATGAGTGCTGATATCCTGAGCTTTGTAATTACGGTTTTAGTCCGATTTATTCAGATCTATAACGTCCTCCTGATTGTCAGAATTTTACTGAGTTGGTTTCAAACCGCAGGTTGGGCTATGCA
The DNA here is from genome assembly GCA_040398185.1 of Microcystaceae cyanobacterium. Taxonomy (GTDB): domain Bacteria; phylum Cyanobacteriota; class Cyanobacteriia; order Cyanobacteriales; family Microcystaceae; genus JBBAUO01. The sequence continues at coordinate 17,665 of JBBAUO010000030.1, forward strand.
AATTATGTCTTTCCTTAGCCCCATTACCGACCCCTACCTGAATATTTTTCGCTCCATTATCCCCCCCTTGGGAGGACTGGACTTTTCTCCGTTTTTGGCGTTTATTTTACTCAATGTCCTGCAATCTTTACTAATGTCCGCCATGCCTACTGGCTCATTTCCCTAGTAAATAGAAGGTTGTACACTACCACTAAACCCAGAAGCTTTGAACTGTTCTAGTTTTAAGGGTGTCGGTTGATTGGCAGCTACGGAAATCCGTAACTCAAACTCACTGACACCAGGAGGGATTTTGGCGATAGAGCCTAATCTGTTGCGGTTTTGTAGGACGGGTTCCCCATTAGCATCGTAGATACGACCAAAAACGTCGGCATCATAGACGGTTTTAGCCGATGGGTTCTTGGCTTTACCTATCACCATGTAGCAAGTGGCGGGAAAGGCTGTTCCTCCACTGGTGACACTACCTTCTTGCAATTCGGGAGGACAGTCTTTGTAGGAGATATCATAGAGTTGGATAGGAGTAAGGGCAAAAGCCATCGGTGTAATGACCCAACTCCATAGCCAGAATATTAAAGTTGCCAGGGTAAGCGATCGCATAGATTTATAGTATAAGGATAATAATTTCTTTCCCTCAGCTTAACGCGAATCTCATTGAGATGGACCCATCGGCAATTGAAACCGCCCTAACCAATGCTTTTAAAGAATGTCTTACCCAGGGCTATGGGTTGAGTGATGTCCAGCAGGAATTGCTCCTCACAGTGGTTCTAAAAACCCTATTTCCCAATCCTGACTCGGAAACTAATCCCCTAGAGGAACTAACAACCCAACAGCAACAAGCCCTATTAGACTTTATTGCCCTTGCCGAGCAGGAAAATCGTTCTTGGAAAGCCAGTATTTTAAATGATTGGTTAAACAATCAAGATTCAGGCCCTGTACAATTTATTCGCGAAGAATACGGTTTTAGTTGGTTAAATCGAGTTCAGCCCCAACATTGGCAAAATCAGAAAGCTATTTTAAATCTTGGCGACTGCATCCAAGTTTGTAACGCCCTCTGGGAATGGGTACAAGATAATGATCCACGCCAAAGGGAATGGTTTGACTGTCAGGTGATTCAGCTGATACCGGAACTAGGGAGGGAGGGTTGTTTAGTACGGTTTGCCAACGGTCAGGAGTTGGAAATTAGCGGCATATACCAATGGAATCGCTGTAATTGGCGTTTTCAGGAAGATTAGGAACTACTTACCCATACCCAATTGTTGCGCCTTTTGATAGACCTTACCCTCCGTCAAGAGCGAAGGAGCAATTACTACTTCTACCTGTTGCATTTCCTTCATGTCCTTGGCTCCTAGGGTTCCCATGCTGGTTTTCAGGGCACCAAGGAGATTATGGGTTCCATCATCTAGTCTGGCAGGACCTGTCAGGATTTCTTGAATTGTTCCCGTTGTTCCCACATTAATCCGCGTACCCCTGGGCAACACCAGGCTAGGGGTAGCCATTCCCCAGTGGAAACCTCTGCCTGGAGCTTCTACGGCTCGGGCAATGGGGGAGCCGATCATCACGGCATCAGCACCACAGGCAATACATTTACAGATATCACCCCCCGTAATAATGCCCCCATCGGCAATAATGGGAATATATTTACCCGTCTCCTGCCAAAATTCATTCCTCGCTGCGGCACAGTCAGCTACTGCTGTCGCTTGGGGCACTCCTACCCCTAATACTCCCCGAGAGGTACAAGCGGCTCCAGGCCCTATTCCCACCAAAATAGCCGCCGCCCCAGTCTTCATCAGATTCAGGGCGACTTCGTAGGTGACACAGTTACCTAATATTACGGGAATTGGCATTTCTTGACAGAATCGGTGTAGATCCAAGGGAGCGATCGCCTCGGGAGCTAAATGGGCTGTAGAAACCACCGTTGCCTGTATAAACAACAAATCCGCCCGGGCCTGGGCTACAACTTGCCCAAAGCGAGAAGCTCCCACAGGAGTTAAACTGACCGCAGCTATTGCACCCTGGGCTTTAATGTCTTGGATACGCAGGGCAACTAATTCGGGTTTAATTGGTTCCTGGTAAAGTTCCTGCATAAGTCCGACAAACTCCGACTTACCGACGGACGCAATCCTATCTAGAATCGGATTAGGATCTTCGTAACGAGTTTGAATCCCTTCTAGGTTAAGAACTCCCAAGGCCCCCAATTCCGAGAGCAGCACTGCCATTCTTACATCCACTACCCCGTCCATAGCACTAGCAATAATGGGAATCTCCCGCTCAATGCCGCCTATCGTCCAGTGGGTATTGGCTAAACTAGGGTCTAGGGTACGCACTCCAGGGACCAGTGCAATTTCATCAATTCCGTAGGCTCGGCGAGCCATCTTACCGCGTCCAATGATAGTTTCCACGCTGTTTATTTCTCGAAGCAAATCTATTTAGCCCAGACTAACAAATTTCGAGCCTAGGGGCAAAGGTTTTGATAACTAAGCGCGGTTAGCATTGCCTAGACCGATCTCCGCGGCGGCGCGCCCTAACATGGATTGCTGACGATTTTTGAGCCCTTGCTGACGACGCAACATCAAAGAGCGGGCTTGTTGTTCGGTAGACATAGTCTTGTCCTCTAAATTGTAGATTGTTGGTTTTCACCCTCACTAATATATATAACACAAAATTCTGTAGCAAATGTTACAAAATGCTCTTGTTTAACAAAAATTAATAAAACTAATACAAACGGCTGAGAATGTAATCAGCAAGATCTGCCAGGGCTTGGGCTGAGGGCGAGGGACTAAGACAAGTTAAATGTTCAAGGGCCAATTGGGCGTAATGGGCCGCTAATTCCCTGGAGCGTTGAATACCTCGGCTTTCTAGGACCAGGTTGAGGGCTTTTTCTATATCCCCTGCTTGCTCAAATTCTCGCTCAATCAGTACCTCTAGATAGGGGTTTTCCTCTAGGGCAAATAGCGCCGGTGCCGTGATATTTCCACTAATTAAATCTGAGCCAGATGGCTTGCCGAGGATTTCCGTAGGGGAGGTAAAATCTAGAATGTCATCGACAATTTGGAAGGCTAACCCCAAATAACGACCGTAATCATACAAATTTTCGATAATTTCCCGAGAAACGTCACTGAGAACGGCGGCAGCCTTGGCACTATTGGCAATTAAAGAAGCGGTTTTATAATAGCTTTTCTCCAGATAGGCCTCTAGGGTAATGTCTAGATCGAAGCGATTAATGCTCTGTTGGATTTCCCCCTCGGCAAAATCTCGAATTACTTCCGATAATAATTTCACCACCTCTAGGTTATCCAGATTAGCCAGATACCAACTCGACTGGGCAAAGAGAAAATCTCCCGCTAAAATGGCGATACGGTTATCAAATAAACTGTTTACCGTGGGGACATTCCGCCTCAGTTGGGCTTCATCCACTACATCATCATGGACGAGACTGGCGGTATGGATCATTTCTGTAATTTCTGCTAGTCGTCGATGTCTGGGGGTAATATCCAAGCCCACAAGGGTAGCCCTAGATACCAACAGCACGATTGCCGGACGGATACGCTTACCACCAGCTTCAAACAAATGTTCCGCAGCAGCCCCTAAAATGGGGTGACGGGCACCAATTAGGTTTTTAAGATTCTCAGTAAGTAGGCGTAAATCAAGGTCAACGGGGGAAAACAGGGAAGTAGTTGAGATCATTCGTGCAGCCAAATAGGGCGAGATAGTTACGAAAGTTTACATATCCTTACATTCATTCTAAGCTAACCGTCCCAGACAGGGAAGAATCAGCAAAAATTCCTTGGGTAAAATCGCCAAAATGCCGAAACACCCCATAGCAATTTCTGAGAATCTTGTGTTATCATAAATCTTAAGACTTTAGAAAATTTCCTAAACTCCAACTTTCCGTAAACGGTAGAAATTTGTTCCTCGTCGGGCGAAGGTTTCCGGTTAGATGGGTTCGTGGACGAATATTGGGCTAAGTCAGTGCTTCTGTCTGCTATTTTCTTGGCGGATACAGACGTTGGTACTCAACTTTTTTGTGGTTTCTTAACATCCCATCCACCTTATTAATGCAAATGCTGACCATTATCCTGTCTCTAGCGATTATTTACCTGCTGACTATCTATATTCTCCTGACGGTAGCCAAGCGGAGTTTTAATTTTATTAAGATTAAGCCGGACTAGAAATTCCAGGGGAACAATTCGTTCCCTAGGAATCTTAGGTGGATTCCACAGTGGCAGAAACTTTATTCAGAGTCGGAAGTAGGATTTTAGACACCGAAGGAGAATAACCTAACCAACGCTGAGAGAGTTGGGCAAAATCCCCAGGGTGGGCACTGACAAAAAAACGGGTTGGTGAGGATGGCTCGGTATTTTTGAGTCCCAACAATTCTAACTCCTGTTCGGCGGACTCTACCACATATTGGGCAGGATCAACGAACCGAACCGAGGATGGTAACAAACTTTGGATGATCGGTGCTAAATGTCGATAGTGGGTACAGCCATAGACTAGGGTATCAATTTGATTTTCCAGAAGGGGTTGTAGATATTCCCTAGCCACTTCCCGTGCGTAGGGATCATAAATACGGTTCTGTTCAATCAAAGGGACAAATTCCGGACAGGCTACCTGCCAAACCTGAGCCAGGGGGTGAATTTCTTGAATCGCTTGGGCGTAGGCATTACTTTTGGTCGTGGCCGTCGTGGCAATTACCCCAATGCGCCTACCCATTTGTACCGCAGCCCTTGCCCCTGGTAGGATCACGCCCAGAATCGGTAAGGGACTAAATTCATCCCGCACAGCCTCTAGAGCCAGAGCCGAACTGGTGTTACAGGCCATGATTACCATTTTTACCTTTTGCTCCAGCATCCAGAGCAGAATTTCCCGCACAAATTGTAAAATTTCTTCCCTAGAGCGGCTACCGTAGGGTAGTCTAGCTGTATCTGCAAAATAGAGAATGGACTCCCCAGGTAACTGACGATCAAGCTCCCTGAGAACGGTGAGTCCACCTACACCACTATCAAAAATACCAATGGGACGACGCTGAGATTCTCGCATGGATTATAAAAATAAAGAGAATTGGAGTTAAAGAGAAATTGTTTTATTGAAACATGAATAATCGTTTAAGTAAAGACTACAACTACAGATTTTGTTGAATATACTCCAAAATGCCCCTAGCTATAGCTTCCGCCATCCGATTCCGATAGGCAAGATTTCGCAGATTAGCGGCATCCTCAGTTCCCGTGACAAAACCGACCTCTACCAAAGTTGAAGGCATTTTAGAAGTTCGCAGTACATAAAATCTAGCACGACGTACCCCGCGATCGCGGATATCCACTGTCCGCAGAATATTTTGATGGATGGTATCAGATAAACCCCGATTACCAAAATAGTAGACTTCCAAACCATTGACTTCGGGGCGGCCTTTACCCATAGAATTGGCGTGAATACTGACAAAAAGATCGGCATCAGCCCGATTTGACAATTCTGTACGACCTTGGAGAGTCACAAAAAAATCACTATTGCGGGTCAGTAGGACTTGAACCCCTCGCTGCTCCAGATAACGAGCGACTTCTAGGGAAATAGGCAAAATCACGTCCTTTTCCTGGATACCATCAATCCCAATCGCCCCAGGGTCCTGGCCTCCGTGGCCTGGATCAATGACTACTAGGGTTTTGCCATTACGGGGTTTAGCAGCACGGGGAGAGGGGGTAGGAGCTTGACTTGGGGGAGATTGCACCACCAGGGGGGGTAAGGGCCGATTGGGAGGAGGAGGTACGGGAATAATGGTGATATTAGAGGAACTATCCCCCGTCGCACCCCGAGGAGAACGCAGGTTCAAAACGAGAACCTGGGAACTAGGTTGGCTTAAATCCCCCAACTGAAAGCCGAGACTGGGTTGGATGGTAATCATCACCCCGTCCTCCCCATCCTTGAGGACACGGATTTGATAGATAGGGCTATTACTTCCTAAACGCGGACCTTGGAAGGAATCAGATATCTGAGCCTTGGGGATACGAATTTCATAAATCCCTTGACGACGATTCCAATTGCCATTTCCCCGGATTGCACCCTCAGAACGAATATTCAGTTGACTATTATTGGGCGCCAGATCTAGGGATTTAATCGTAGCTTGGGAACGGGATGCAGGGGGAGCAGTGATGGGGGGGTCAGGATTTTCCCCCCGAGACAAACCCCCCCTAGGGAGCAGCACTAAACCGCCAAACTTGCTATACAAGGCTTGCCAGTCGGGACTTTCTTTGTCTACCGTTAAAGTCAATTCCACTTGCTGCCCGGACCTTTGGGCAAACTCAATTGCCTCTACCCCATAGTCATTAACCCCCAGGGTTTTTCCCTCTAAACCACTCGGTAAGGTAGCTCCAGGCAGTTGGATCTGGATTTTTTGGCGATCGCGGCTGCGTTTAATGCGAATTTTGCGCTCGTCCCCATTGCGATCGAGGCGAACAAATAAACCATTACGAGTTACTTGAAAATCCTGGGAATTTTGCGACTCTCCAGGAGGATTACTAGGAGGACGAGAAATCGAAGACTGGGGAGGGGAAGGTGGTTTCGGTAAAGGGGGAGACTGAACCGCATCCACCCTTTCGGGACTAGGTAAATCTACTGTCCACTGGGTCGGCGAGAGTCCGCGGATTTTAACCTGTTGGGGGTCGACTGTATAACCTGGGGCTAACTCGATCACCAAACGAGTAGTCTGGGCATCAAATTGGCCAATGCGAACACTTTTAATCTTGCCACTAAAGGTTTGCGTAACACTGGGTCGTCCTAGGGTTACTTCCGGCAAATCAATGACAATTCGTGTGGGATTCGTAATCAGTTGGGCTTTCGGTTGTACCCGTTCATCGGTAGTAAAGACAAGACGATTCTGCTCTGACTCAAATCGCCAGAACAAAAGTTTAGCCGCATCGGCCGGCAAAGCCATCAAAAACAGACTAAGAAAACTCAGTAGAAACCAGTGCATTCTCACAATGGTCGCTCCTCTTGAGAAGTGAGACAAAGGGCAACTTTGATTAGGATCAAAACGGGATAAAAATGCCCTTTCCTGAGAAGGGGGAACACTTTGCCCGACGTACAAGGCCTTGAATATGTTTCTCATGGGCTAGGATCTAATTTCTCTGTTATGGGAGCTTCTCGCTCAAAAACCACTCTTAGTAGAGGGGGAGCAATAAAAGTTGTCAGAATAACCATCATAATAATTGCGGCATTGGTAGCAGGGGATAAAGCACCACTAGCGGAACCAACTCCGGCAAAAACTAGACCCACTTCTCCCCTGGGAATCATACCCACACCAATGGCCAAACGGTTAATACCTGGTTGACCAAAAACCGTTAAACCGGTAATCACCTTACCTACAATAGCAACAACGATTAAAAAGGCGGCGATGACTAGCCCCTCGCGGTTACTGGGTATGGCAGGATTGAGCACACTTAAATCCGTTTTCGCCCCAACACAGACAAAAAAGAGCGGCACAAAAAGATCCGCAATGGGAATAATTTGTTTCTGCAAGTCCGCTTGTTTTTCCGTCTCGGCTAAAATTAACCCCGCAGCAAAGGAGCCTAAAATCGCCTCTAATTGGATAACTTGGGCAATATAGGAGAGGAAAAAGGCAAAAATGAGGGAAGCAATCAACAATTGTCCTCTGGTTTTCATGCCATTCACCAAACCCACAAAATAGGGACTAAGAAAACGTCCTAATAAAATCGCGCCGATTAAAAAAGTTCCGGCACTGAGAATCAGATAAATAACCTGGGTAATTTCAATTTGCCCAGTTTTGGCCAAACTCGCCACTACCGCCAGAATAATAATCCCCAAAACATCATCTAGTACCGCCGCTCCAATAATGATTTGACCTTCGCGGGAACTAAGACGATTGATTTCCGATAAAACCTTAGCCGTAATCCCGATACTGGTAGCCGTTAGGGCGGCCCCGGCAAAAACCGCAGGAATTACAGGTACGCCAAACAAATAAACAAGTCCCACGGTTCCCGCTACAAAGGGCGCAACTACTCCCACTACCGCCACTACCGCAGCCTGAGGACCGACTCGAATCAACTCCTGAAGATCGGATTCTAAGCCAATTTCTAACAACAAGATTACTACCCCCAGTTCAGCGAGCACTGAAATCACCTCGCTTTGGGCTCTAAATACCGCTTCGGCGTTCTCGTAGGTTAGACTGGAGGTGGCTTCTAAAAACTGCATGACTAGAGAGTCTGTAGCCATGGAACCAGCTTCGGGGAAAACCAATAGTTTTAGGGCTGAGATACCAATCAGTACCCCCCCGATTAATTCCCCCAACACGGGCGGTAGGTTCAAGCGTAGGCAAATTTCTCCCCCTAACTTACTGGCAAAGTAGATAACTACCAAGCTCAGTAAAACTCCCGCCAACACTAAGGCTCCATCGGCTTTTGGCTCGGCAACCGGTGCTGCTTCGAGCAGATAGGGCAAGGAGAAGACCTTTAAACCCCAAAAATTTAGACTTGAACAGTTCATCATTGTTGTTAGAATTTACTTTAATTTACCATAATCAATTATGGCTGCTGTTGTTATTGACCATCTCAGAAAGCGTTACGGCGAGGTAGAAGCCCTCAAGGATATCTCTTTTACCGTCCAATCGGGGGAGATTTTTGGCTTGCTTGGACCTAATGGCGCCGGAAAAACTACCACAATTCGCTGTCTGTGCACCCTAGCTAAACCCGATAGCGGCAAAATCGCAGTTAGTGGTATCTCGGCGGTAGACAACCCCAAGGCAGTCCGGCAACGCCTAGGTTATGTGGCCCAAGAAGTCGCCCTAGACAAAATTCTCACGGGTAAAGAGTTATTACAACTACAGGCTGATCTATACCATATTCCCCCCGCCCAGGCCAAACCACGCATTGAACAACTGCTGTTGTTGTTGGGGTTAGAAGACTATGCCAACCAAAAAACAGGAAATTATTCCGGAGGCTTAAAAAAACGCCTAGATTTAGCGGCTGGGTTACTCCATCAGCCCGATGTTTTGGTACTAGATGAGCCGACGGTTGGATTAGATATTGAAAGCCGTTTTGTGGTTTGGCAATTCCTGCGTCAACTGCGTACTGCGGGAACCACTGTTTTGATTACTAGCCATTATCTGGAAGAAGTAGATGCTCTGGCGGATCGGGTGGCTATTATTAATCAAGGACAGGTTATCGCCCAAGGGACTCCCTCGGAGTTAAAAGATAAAGTAGGTGGCGATCGTGTGACCTTAAGGATTCGAGAATTTACCAGTATCGAGGAATCTCAAACCGCGAAAACCCTCCTAGGTACTCTCCCCTTTGTGGAAGAGGTGATTATTAATCCTCAGCAAGGCAATTCTCTCAATCTGGTAGTGAGTAATCAGAGTAATTCCTTGACTAAAATAGAACAGGTACTAGACCATGGGGGGCTACCTATATTTAGTATTTCCCAATCTCGTCCGAGTTTAGATGATGTCTATTTGGCCGCTACGGGACAAACCCTCATGGATGCTGAGTTGGCGGCGGCCAATAGTCGGGATTTCAAGGCCGAGAAAAAACAACAGATGAAATGATTTTGGAGTAACTATGTTAACAACCCCCAATTATGATCAGGTTTTAGCCCCAGGTGCTGGTGTCGGGGTACGCCTAGCCGAGGATAACAATAATAGTCTCGGGGATTTCGTTCAAGAAACCCTAGCCATGACCAAAAGGCTGTTTATTCAGCTACAACGTCGCCCTTCTACCCTAATTGCGGGCATTATTCAGCCCTTTATGTGGTTAGTCTTGTTTGGGGCTTTATTTGCCCATGCTCCCCAAGGTTTATTTGGCAATGATCTCAGTTATGCTAAATTCCTCGCCCCTGGGGTGATTGTCTTTACCGCCTTTTCGGGTGCTTTGAATGCGGGATTACCCGTTATGTTTGATCGGGAGTTCGGTTTTTTGAATCGCTTACTGGTGGCTCCCCTTTCTTCCCGATTCTCCATCGTGGCTGCTTCTACTATTTATATTATCGCCCTCAGTTTTATACAAACTGCTGTCATTATCGCCGCTAGTGCCTTTTTAGGGGCAGGTTGGCCTAGTTTATCGGGGCTTCTGGCGATCGCCTTGATTGTCTTTTTGGTAGTCCTAGGAATGACGGCTCTCAGTTTGGGCTTGGCTTTTGCTTTACCCGGACATATAGAGTTAATTGCTGTGATTTTTGTGACTAATTTACCCCTACTCTTTGCCAGTACCGCCCTGGCTCCTTTATCTTTTATGGCAGGTTGGTTAAAAATTATCGCCAGTCTTAATCCCCTGACCTACGCGATCGAGCCAATACGCTATATTTATTTTAATCCCGATTGGTCTTTTAACAGTCTGGTTCTATCCACTCCTTGGTTGAATTTTAGTCTCTTGGGGGTAATCTTGGTTCTTTTGGCTTTTGACGCAATAATTTTATTAATGGTTCAACCCCTATTACGTCGTCGTTTTGCTTGAGGTAAATTATGAAAACTCTTCTTTTAACCCTAGGCTTCCTCGGTTTTTGCAGCCTTCCTACCTTGGCTGAACCCTATAATGGTACAACTACAGGCGATTTCCAGAAAAATGAGGTCAATCCCGCCTCCGGTGGGCTTGGAGATGGCTCTTTTAATCCTATGAACTTAATCCATAATGCTAATTTTAACCGTGGTCGGGATGCTAGTCAATTTCAAGACGATAGCCGCGATGTTTTAGATAAAAAAGCTGAGGAGTTTAAGCGTCTTCAACAGCAACAGTTACAACAAAATTCTCCCCCAGTTCGTCAGGGAGAACCTAAGTAATTTGTCTGTATAATCCCAAATGTTATTAACTTGAACGACGACAATATTACCAGGATTAAACTTGATTCCCAAAATACCAGTCATGGTAAGACAGATTGGGAAAAAGTTGCAGCAATGACTGAGGGGGAAATTGACAAAGCAGCCGAAGCAGATTCAGACTGTCTTCCCTCATCTCAACAAGAATTAAATGAGTTTCGTCGTATATCATACTAAATCCTGTTTTAATACCATAGTTATTCTTCTCCTTCCCCCTGCCTCCTGCCTAGCCTTCACGATAATATATTTACTTAAGCGGATTTGGTATCAATACAAGCACCGTGATCATAGTTACTAAAATGCTATAAACAACAAATATAGAAAATATCGTTGAATATAAGAGGGATCTGTGTCGGGTTATTATGGCGATCGCCCAACAGATTCCAAGCACTGTTATCTTAGAAGTGATTGAGTCCACAACTTCCGTGAAACCTTAAATTTCATAGTTTATCCTCATTTTCCCCATAAAATTATGAATGAAATAACCCCCCGTCCTGAAATCGGTATTATTATGGGTAGCGATTCCGATTTACCCGTTTTGCAAGAAGCGATCGCCATAGCTGATCAATTCGGCGTAAAGTGTGAGGTAGGCATAGTCTCCGCCCACCGTACCCCAGAGAGGATGGTAGAATATGCCAAAACTGCCCGTAATCGGGGAATAAAAGTCATTATTGCGGGAGCCGGAGGAGCAGCCCACTTGCCCGGTATGGTAGCCGCGCTCACCCCTTTACCCGTAATTGGGGTACCTGTGGCCACGAAACACTTAAAGGGATTAGACTCCCTATATTCTATTGTGCAGATGCCTGGGGGGATACCTGTAGCGACGGTGGGTATCAATAATGCCAAAAATGCGGGACTGTTAGCGATTGCCATTTTAGGAGCCAGCAACCCACAATTACTCGACAAAATCCAACAATACCGAGACAGTTTAGCGGAGATAGTCTTAGAAAAACAAGCTAATCTAGATCAGGTGGGATATCAACGCTACTTAAAAGAGGTAAATAATGACCATTAGAGTCCGCATTGCTCCGAGCCCTACGGGTAACTTACACATTGGTACCGCCCGCACCGCCGTTTTTAACTGGTTATTTGCTCGCCATGGAGGGGGGAAATTTATCCTCCGCATTGAAGATACAGATGTAGAGCGTTCCCGCCCAGAATATACCGAAAATATTAAATCTGGACTAACTTGGTTGGGTTTGACCTGGGATGAAGGACCTTTTTTTCAAACTGAGCGTTTTGAGTTCTATCGTCGGGCCATTCAAACCCTACTAGACAAGGGATTAGCCTATCGCTGCTATTGTAGCCCAGAGGAACTAGAGCAAATGCGAGAGTCTCAAAAGGCTCGGAATATGGCCCCCCGTTACGATAATCGCCATCGCCATCTTACCGAAGAAGAACGCGCCGCCTTTGAGAAAGAGGGTAGAAAGCCCGTAATTCGGTTTATTATTGAGGATCATCGGGAAATTCTCTGGAATGATCTTGTGCGGGGGACAGTTGTGTGGAAAGGAAGCGACTTAGGGGGAGATATGGTAGTAGCAAGGGCCTCTGAAAGCGATACAGAAAGCTTTGGCCAACCTCTTTATAATTTAGCCGTGGTAGTAGATGACATTGATATGGAAATAAGTCATGTTATCCGAGGGGAAGATCACATTGCCAATACCGCTAAACAAATCCTCCTATACGAAGCCCTAGGCAAAGAAATACCCCAATTTGCCCATACACCCCTGATTTTAAACCAAGAAGGCCGTAAGCTTTCTAAACGGGATGGCGTTACTTCCATTGATGACTTTCGGGAGATGGGCTTTTTACCCGTAGCTATGGCTAACTATATGACTCTTTTGGGTTGGACTCCCCCTGATTCTACCCAGGAGATTTTTAGCCTCCGAGAAGCCTCAGAAGTATTTAGTTTAGAAAGGGTGAATAGGGCCGGGGCTAAATTTGACTGGGACAAATTGGACTGGATTAATAGCCAATATCTCCACAAAATGAACCCAGAGGAATTGGTAGATTTATTAATCCCCTATTGGCAAGCAGCAGGTTATCCCGTTGAGGAGATGGAGCGCCCTTGGTTAGTACAGTTAACGGCTCTCATTGCCCCTAGTTTAACTCGTCTTACCGATGCCGTGGCGGAAAGTCGCCAGATTTTTGTAGAAAAGGTTAACTATACCGAGGAAGCCCTACAACAACTGCAACAGGAAGGGGTTAAACCAATTTTAGAATCCTTGCTGGCAGCTATTACACCCAACCTGAGCGAAGAGGGAGCCAAGGAGATTATTAACACAGTGACTAAAGCCCAGAATGTGAAGAAGGGAGTAATCATGAAATCTCTACGGGTGGGTTTAATGGGAGAATTACACGGACCTGATTTGATTGCTTCTTGGTTGCTGTTAAATCAACGGGGATGGGATAGCCAACGCCTAGAGGTAAGCCTGGGGAAGAGTTAGTTATTCCTCGGGAAAAAACACTAAAATAGAGAAGTTAACATTACTTAACATTATTTTTAAGTTATGCAAGTTGCTTCTCCTTCCTCAATCCCAGGAGTCTATTGGCAATGGCGCGGCCATCGTATCTACTACCTAAAAGCAGGTGCAAAACAAGCCCAACGCCCACCTTTACTGTTGATACACGGTTTTGGGGCTTCCACGGACCACTGGCGGAAAAACATCTGGGCGCTCCAAGCCGATTTTGAAGTCTGGGCGATAGATTTATTAGGGTTTGGGCGATCGGCTAAACCAGAACTGGCCTATAGTGGGGAGCTATGGCGAGATCAGTTACAGGATTTTATTAGGGAAGTAATCGGTACGGAGGTAGTTGTAGCGGGTAACTCCCTGGGGGGTTATATTTCCCTCTGTGTAGCGGCCGAATATCCTGAAACTGTCCTCGGGGTAATTTTACTCAATAGTGCTGGACCTTTTAATGATGGGATGACAAGCAAAAAGCCGAACCCATTGCAAAGCCTAGTCCGCTCAATTCTTTTACAACCCTGGGCTAGTTATTGGTTGTTCCAATATATGCGCCAACGGGGGAATATCCGTAAAACCTTAGAGAAAGTTTATTTAGATAAAACTGCTGTGACGGAGGAATTGGTAGAAGATATCTATCGTCCTTCCTGCGATACGGGGGCCGCCCAAGTTTTTGCCTCGGTTTTCAAAACTCCCCAGGGGAAAACTGTAGATAAGCTCTTACAAGAGATCAAATGTCCTTTACTTTTACTCTGGGGTGAGGCGGACCCTTGGATGAATAGCCAGGAAAGAGGTGCTAAATTTCGGGAATATTACGCTAATTTAACGGAATATTACCTACAAGCTGGTCATTGTCCCCACGATGAAATCCCCACAGAAGTCAATAATTTAATACAATCTTGGGTTTTAGAGGAACTATGCCAAAGATAAAGACTTTATTAAGGTTGTCCAAACCACTACCATGGGTGAACCAATCTAGAGTAACCTTTAAAGGTACTTGACAAGTTAATTTTTATACTTTGAATTAATAAGTCCTGTTAAGCTTTAGATGCAAGATTTCTGTATTGATCCGCAAGACTACCGAGACTTGGATGTGAAGCGATATTAAACCTGAGTTGATTACGAATAACCTAACCCAAAGCATTTCCTATAATTCGGTCATCTGGGATGGTAGTGGTTCTATTTTATCTCACCCCTGTGGGTGAACCGAGAGTAGGAAGACAAACCCGTAATAAACCCATAAGTTCTATGTAAACTTTCTGCCCAATTAAGACAAAGGATTCCAACCATGGAAACAAACACTCAAAGACAACTTATCGACTTTCTCTCCAAAGAGATGTCCATCCCCACCTCATCCCTAGAAATGGCCCTGCGTCGCTGTAATACGTCCGTTGGCATTCTTCCCATGGTTTTGTGGCAGTACGGATTAATTGATTTAGAACAGTTAGGCAAGGTCTTAGACTGGTTGGATGGCTTATACTAAAAGGTGATAGTCTCTAGATGATTGACTATCCCTAACGCGATCGCTTTTTTCCCGACGAGCCGCTCCGGATCTTGATCTGAAGTAAGTAAATAAGCAATTTGTTCGCCATTTTTCCCCTGTTCTTCGCCTCGATTGGCTATAACAGTTTGATAGCCCTTCCCAAGTCTTTCCCTGGCAATTTCTAGCAGTCTTTCCTGGCTTACCTGCTCTTGGTATTTAAAGGTAATCATATATAAGTCGTCAAACTTTTCCCTAACCGCCTCAATTACTTTAACTGTGGGCACTAAAGGGATATTGAGCCTATTGCCGCTAGGGGTTTTCCCGTCTAGTACCTTTTCTGGTTGGTAATCGGCTACTGCTGCCGAAAAAATGCCAAATTGATGCTTATTTCCCCGCAACTGGGCGATAACTGCCTGAAAATAATCCTTGTAGGTTTCGACAATCTCATGGGGGAGATATTCAGGAGGAATTAAGCCACCTCTTCCTTGGATTAAGTAAACCTCAGCCCCTCTAAAATATAACTCTTTAGTAATCTCTATCCCTAACTGGCCTGTAAAACGATTGGTAAGACGACGAATACTATCCAGGGGGACGGGGGTGGGACCGGCGGTAATTAAGCCTTTTTTTCCCCTGAGGGGAGACTGACTCAGGGTACGACAAACTTCTACGACAATCTGGTTTTCTGGAGGTAGGTTATGCTTTCCGTAGTCTTCCCTGGGGGTGAGGATTTTTATCCCCATCTGGGCTAGGGTTTTTAAAGATTCGGTTAAAATGCCATTGTGTAAACTCCCGTGCATAGTAGGAGCGAGCATGATTTCAGCTTTCCCCCTTTCTTTGCGCCCTAAAGCCGAGGCCAAGGTAGCGGTAATTACCCCATCGGCAATGCCATGACGAAATTTATTAATAGTATTGTAGGTAGCAGGGGCGACTAAATAGAGCGCAAAGGGATGGTTATCGCTTAAATGTTCGGCCTTTGAGGTTAGTTGGGTGATAACGGGGTGGGTTGTACTCCACTCTAAGGCCTCAATGGTGGTATATCTGAGGGCTTCTGGGGAGGCAAAGGCTACCACGTCTGCTCCTTGTCTTCTGAGCGATCGCGCTAGTAACGGGGCCTTGATTGCTGCTATACTCCCTGTAATCAGTAGAGCTATACGTTTACCTAATAAATGATTGCCCTCTAGAGGTACCTCATGATCTCCTAAAGCCGATTCTGGAGGTGGGGTAAAATCCCAAAAGTCCATGCTCTCAATCCTGAAACTTGTGCTATTGTTGGGTCATGACTATTTTTACACTACGTTCCGTTAAAAAAGACTTTGGCATTAAAGAAATCCTCACGGATGCTAGTTTTAGCCTAGCCGAAGGGGATAAAGTCGGACTAATTGGAACCAATGGCTCTGGTAAGTCTACCCTACTGAAAATCATAGCAGGGCAAGAACCCATTAATGCCGGAGAAATCTGGGTCAATGCCAGCGCCAAAATTGTCTATCTTCCCCAGGAGCCGAACTTAGACGCAAATAAAACCGTTTTGGAACAGATTTTTGCTGATAGTGGCGAAAAGATGGCTCTAATCCGTGAGTATGAAGAAATATCCCATAAATTAGCCCATTCTTCCCCATCTACCGACCTCCTTATGGCGCGTTTATCCGTTGTTAGTCAGCGAATCGACATCCTCGGTGCTTGGGATTTAGAAACCGATGCTAGGGTTATTTTAAGTCAGCTAGGTATTGAAAATTTAGAGGAAAAAATTGGTAATTTGTCGGGGGGATATCGTAAACGCATTGCTCTCGCTTCCGCGCTCTTGTGTGAGCCAGATGTTTTATTAATGGATGAACCGACTAACCATTTAGATGCTCTAGCGGTAGAATGGTTACAAAGTTATTTAAAGCGTTTTCGCGGCGCATTACTACTAATTACCCACGATCGCTATTTTTTAGATCAGGTGACAAATAGGATTTTAGAAATCGATCAGGGGGAGCTTTCGGGCTACTCAGGAAATTATGCCTATTTTTTGGAGAAAAAAGCCGAAGCCGAGGACAAGATAGTTAGTAATCAACGCAAACACGCGGGGGTACTAAGACGGGAGTTGGAATGGTTAAAGCGAGGACCGAAAGCCCGTAGCACTAAGCAAAAAGCTCGTATTGACCGCATCCATGCAATGCAAGAGCAGGAGTTTAAACAGGCTAATGCTAAAGTAGAAATTACTACCGTGGGACGACGGATTGGCAAAAAAGTTATTGATTTAACTAATATTAATAAAGGTTATGGCGATCGCCTATTAATTAAGGATTTTACCTATATCTTTAGCCAGGAGGATAGAATTGGTATTATCGGTAAAAATGGTGCGGGAAAATCAACCTTGATGAATATTATCACGGGACAAATACCACCAGATACTGGGACGGTAGAAATTGGCTCTACTATTCATTTTGGTTATTTTGATCAACATTCTGAAGACCTAGGTATTAACGAAAATCAAAGGGTAATTGAATACCTAAAGGAAGTAGCAGAATTAGTAAAAACTAACGATGGAAGTATTATTACTGCTTCCCAAATGTTAGAGAGATTTTTATTCTCTCCTAATCAGCAATATTCTCCTATTTGCAAACTTTCAGGGGGAGAAAGACGGAGACTTTTTCTATTACGAATATTATTAAGCGCGCCTAATGTATTAATTTTAGACGAACCTACCAACGATTTAGATGTACAAACCCTAGGGGTTTTAGAGGAGTATTTAGAGGAGTTTAATGGCTGTGTTATCGTTGTTTCCCACGATCGCTATTTTTTAGATCGCACCGTGGATACAATTTTTTCTTTTGAATCCGAAGGAAATTTAAGGCAATATCCAGGTAATTATTCCGTATATCTGGACTATAAAAAAAGCGAGGAACAACCCCAGGAGATTAAAGTCAAAAAGTCCGGGACTCCTGGCAAGGAAAACGTTTCTTCTAAAACTAATAAAGTCTCCTTTAAAGAAAAAAAAGAGTACGAATTGTTAGAGGCAAAAATACCTAAAATGGAGATGGAAAAAGAAGAAGTTGAAACTATTCTGGCCAATAGTCCTCCCCAGGATTTCAAGGAAATAAGTAAATTATCCGAGCGTTTAGCCCAATTAAATCAAGAAATTGATAAATCCACAGAAAGATGGTTAGAATTGGCAGAGCGTCTGTAGGCGCAATGCTTGCTTCCGAAGCGTTTCATATATTTATATATGGGATTTATTATACGGATTTGGTATTAACAAGCTGAAAGAGCATGCATGGTCAGCCAATTGATGAAAACTTACTGCAATATCTGTCATCCCTGGGCTGGGAGCATATCAATCTGACAGGTGACTATATTTGGACGCAAAGTCAAAAGGTCGGAAAAGGAGAGTTTCGCCCACTCAGAACAGTTGAAAATCCTTAGCGTACGATTTTTTCCGAATTCTGAGGTGCCCCCAATATCTGTGGCTGCTTGACTCATACCCCTCTGAACGCTTACAATGAATACATTAAATTGAATGATTCCGAGCAGGGTCAGGTAGCTGAACGTAATGAGCAGGCTCAGTTCCTCGATCACCCTGATGAGATCGTCCAAAAGGCGATCACTCTAATTCTGAGTGTTATGTGGAAACTTTTTTATGATCATTTCATATGAGAAATATATATGAAGACTGAAAATCACTCTATTAATGATGTGTTAGCAAAAAATGCTACCTCATTCTTTATTCCTCCATTTCAAAGAGCCTATGCTTGGGGAAAGCCTGAAATAGAAAGGTATTTTAGTGATATATGTCGGATAATTGATTCTGAATTAAATCCTAATCATCATGACAAATTGGAACACTTTTTTGGAACAGTTGTAATCAAAGAAGAAAAGGCTGGTTTTGCAAATAAATCAGTAGTAGTTGACGGTCAACAAAGACTTACGACAACCTTATTATTTTTAATTGCCCTGCGAGATATTGAACCAGACACAAGTAACAAAGATTTTATAACGCAAAATTATTTAATAAATAACGCATCTACGTTTCAAGATAAAATAAAATTAAAACAGGTCACAAAAGACTGGGAAGCATATAGAGCATTAGTAAATAACGAAGAACCTAAGCCCAGTATTATTAACAATGCTTATCAACTTTTCTCCAAAATGTTAAGCAATAAAAAAAAAATCTAACCCAAAAATAGAATTAGAAGATTATATTAAAGCAATACGGAGAATGAATGTAGCGGTTATTTTTTTGGATGAACGGCCATTTAAAGGTGAAGATCCTCAAATTATTTTTGAAACATTGAATTCTCTTGGCAAACCCTTAACATTATCTGATTTAGTTAGAAATTTTGTATTGTTAAATATGGATAGTGATAGTCAATCGGACATATATGAAAATATGTGGCATCCAAAAATTGAAGAGGTTTTACATGAAAATACCTCTGGATTTTTCCGTGATTATCTGCAATATAAAACTGCAAGCCCCATAAAAGCTGTTAGTGACAATAATACAAAGGAGATTTACCATTTATTTAAAAATTTTGTTGCAGAAAAATTTTCTAATCATAAGAATTTCATTGAGGATATTGTTAGTTATGTAAAATTATACAGATGGATTGTTTCTGAAGGCAGCGATGACTCAATATCATTAGATACTTCAAAAAATAGTGTAATAAAAGAACTTATTAGGAATATTTTTCATGATATTAAGTCTGAAGCATTTAAACCATTTGTGATGGGGCTTTTATCGTACCATCAAAATAATTATAATGGTATTAGATTGAGTGATGATATGCTAATTTCAATTTTAAAGATTATCTCTACATATTTAATACGCCGACGAATTCTAGGGTTAACACAAGGCGAAAATAAAAGTATAGTATTATTAAGTGATCGCATTGAAGAACTATCAAAAGGAAATATATCTATAATTGATTTATTGTCTAATATGTCTTATAGATTGAGATTGCCAAACGACGATGAAATGGAAAATGTGTTATGTACGATAAATTTTTATGAGCAATTAAAAAAATATTCAAAATTTATTTTAGGAAAAATAGAAGAAAACAACACAAAAGTAGCAGTTGATTTTCGCAATCCGAACATTACAATAGAGCATATTATGCCACAGAAACTTAATGAAAGCTGGAAGAGTGAGTTAGGTGACAATTACGCAGATATCCATAAAAAATATGTCCATAATATTGGCAATTTAATACTTACAGAGTTTAACAGCGAAATAGGGAATAAACCATTTACTGAAAAGAAATCTCAATTAAGTAAGTCGTCGTTAAATTACAGATTGGACGTAATAAACAAAGATATTTGGAATGAAGATAGCATTAAACATCACCAAAAAAATATGATTCTATGGTTCTTGGAAACCTTTTCGCTTCCCGAAAATTATCAAAATAAATCTAACTGGGACACCAAAGAAGTTAGAAAAAATAACTTTTCGCCTCTGGAATAATGATGCAAGTGATTTTGCTGAAGGAAATAAACCTGTTGAGATGATACTACTTAGATATTGCCCGCAATTCCCACCGCAGGTGCGCGGAGCGTCCCCGCCGATTCCTCTTGACTATCACCATAAACTAAAACTCCAGGAAGTTCGACGATTTCGGCAATATAACGTCCATCCTCTTCTTGTTCTATTTCGATCTTATAATTCATTTGAGAATCACCTCTTTGATGAATTTATCTCTTGATTATAACCTAATTTATATAAAAAGTGCTGCCCTCCTAGGTTGAGTTGAGTGCGATCGCCACCACAACTTCGTTGAAAGAAACTTACTTTTTTTTCAGTTAAGTTAATGATTTTAGTTACTATTTTAGCAATAGTTGGGTTTGTCAACCGCTCTGGATTTAGAATTAATGTTTAGAGATTTAATAACAAATCTACAATCCCATCAGTATTTTATATAGTTCGATGGCTGGCCTTTTTGACTGAATTAAGATATAATTGCAATAGGTGAATTACTGGTTTTCGGGGGGCCTACAACCTCAAAACGTATGAGCGATCAACTCTTAGAACGTATTACTCATCATCCTGATATTTGTCATGGAAAACCCTGTATTCGAGGATTAAGATACCCTGTTGAATTTATTCTCGAACTTCTTAGCTCAGGCATGACAACCGAAGAAATCCTAGCCGACTACGATGATCTAGAAAGACTTGACATTCAAGCCGTTTTACTTTTCGCTGCCCGTCTCAGCCAAATCAAAAGCATTCATAAAATTGCCATTCCATCCATGAGTGCAGAACGGGCAAAAGAATTAGAAACTATGCCCGATGAAGAGATCGATTACTCGGATATTCCGCCACTAGATGAAGAATTTTTCAAAAAAGCCAAGCGAGTCGAAAGGACATCAACAAAGCCAGTGCGATCGCCATTCGTTTAATTACCCCGACAATTTCCATTTCCCCCTTGGGAGCAGCTATAATAATACTTGTACTCAACCATGTACAACTCTGATGAGCATCAACATAGTAAATTTTAGCGAAGCCCGAAAAAACTTTAAATCTGTACTAGATACAGTAGTTAATGACAAAAACTGTACTGTGATTATTAGAAGAGATGCAGAAGATGCCGTCATAATGTCTAAAAGTTACTATGACAGTCTGATGGAAACGGTTTATCTGTTAAAATCACCTGCTAATGCTCAACATTTAGAAGAAGCGATCGCCGAATATAAAGCGGGTAAAACACAAGAACACGATTTAATTGATGCGTAAATTAGCTTGGGGGAGTAAAGCAAGGACAAATTCAGCTTGTTTTAAAGGACAGAGGTTTTTAACTTTAACTTTCATGGACTACTCCCCATCCCGACGACTGCGCCAAAATTGCCAACTGGTATAGGACAAAAGTAGAGTCGCGCCGATCGCAAAACCCCAACCACTGGGTACATTAGAAAAACCCAAGGCCAAACTCCCCACCCAAAAAGTGAGGGAATAGATAAATAAAACCGTAGAGCGATGGGAAAGCCCTGCTTCTAGTAAACGATGGTGTAGATGGCGTTTATCTGCGATAAAAGGAGATTTTCCGTTACTTAAACGGCCGACAATCACCGTAAACATATCCAAAATCGGCACCGCTAAAATTAAATAGGGAAGTAAAACCGCCGTCACCGCTACCGCCGTAATAGCAGTAGTTTTCACCAAACCAATCACCCCAACTCCCGCTAGGGTAAAGCCCATAAAATAGGCCCCCCCATCCCCCATAAAAATCTGCGCGGGGTTAAAATTGTAGCGGAGAAATCCTAAAGCTCCCCCAGCTAAAGCCGCCGCAATCAAAGCCGCCGCCGGTTGGTGCATAGCTAGAGTTACCATCAACATTACCACTGCACAAATACCAGAAACCCCTGCGGCCAAGCCATCTAAGCCATCAATCCAGTTAATAGCATTAGCCATTCCCACCAGCCAAATCACCGTCAGGGGAAGACTAAGCCAATCCAGAAAAAAAAGTCCCCCCAGGGGTACCGATAAAAAATCTATGCGTACTCCCGTCTGCCAGGCAAAAACTGCGACAACTATCTGCATAATCAGACGAGAGATGGGAGTAAGGTTAAATAAATCGTCGGCTAAACCAATTAAAAAGAAAAACAATCCCCCAATGGTGACTCCCCAGACTTCCCATTCTTTTTGGGGGGGTAATCCTTTAAACGCGCCCAACCACCAAACCAATAGCAAAGCGACGAGGGTACCGATAAAGATAGAAACTCCTCCTAATCTTACCATCGGGCGATCGTGGACTTTTCGCTCCCCCGGTTTATCCACATAGCCACTTTTTAAGCCAACGGTTTTAACAACCGGGGTACTCCAGAGGACAACTGTATGAGCCAGCAAAAAAGCGATAATGTGGTAGAGCTCTCCAGACATTTTTGGGTATGAGGGGTAAAGAAAAAAAGGGGCATCCAAGCAGAGTCTAGCTTAAGAAACCCCTTTTGGGTAGTTTTTAAGTCAGGGAAATTAGGCCAAGACAGGAATCGGTATCTCTAGATGGGGATATAAGGGGAAAGATTGACAGAGTTTAGCTACTCGCGCCAGGGAATCCTGCTTAACGGTTTCATCTTCTGGGTTTAGCAGATAATCTGCGATAATATTGCCAATTTCGCTAAATTCTACCGATCCCATGCCTCTGGTTGTCATGGCGGGGGAGCCTAGGCGTAAACCACTGGTGACAAAGGGAGATTCTGGATCAAAGGGAACTGTATTTTTATTGGCGGTAATATGGATTTCACTCACCAACTGATCCGCCCGTTTCCCTGTCATGCCAATGGAACGTAAATCTACTAAAATTAGATGGTTGTCCGTTCCCCCAGTCACAATTTTAAAGCCGCGTTTGGTTAATTGCAGGGCTAAGGTTTGGGCATTGGCGATAACCTGAGCACAATAGGTTTTAAATTCAGGTTTGAGCGCCTCTCCAAAGGCTACCGCTTTACCCGCGATAACGTGCTCTAGGGGGCCGCCTTGGGTACCCGGGAAAACCGCTTTATCAAATTTTTTACCTAATTCTTCGTCTTTGGTCATAATTAAACCACCCCTTGGACCGCGCAGGGTTTTATGGGTAGTGGTAGTCACGACATCACAGTGGGAAATTGGGTTAGGATGGTGCCCTGTAGCAACTAATCCCGCAATATGGGCAATATCTGCCATTAAATAAGCCCCGACTTCATCGGCGATCGCTCGGAATTTGGCAAAGTCAATGGTACGAGAATAGGCGGAATAACCGCAAATAATCAGTTTTGGCCGTTCTTTCTGGGCAATTTCTCGAATTTTATCGTAGTCGAGGCGCTCGGTTTCCGGGCTAACCCCGTACTGAACTACCTTAAACCATTTTCCAGAAACATTAACGGGTGAGCCGTGGGTAAGGTGTCCACCGTGGGCTAAATCCATCCCCATAATTGTATCCCCAGGTTGGAGCAGGGTGAGAAATACGGCAAAATTAGCCTGGGCTCCGGAGTGGGGTTGGACGTTAGCATGGGCCGCGCCAAAGAGTTGTTTAACGCGATCTATGGCTAATTGTTCGGCTTGATCTATAAACTCACAGCCCCCATAATAGCGTTTTTTGGGTAGTCCTTCCGCGTATTTGTTGGTTAGGACCGATCCTTGGGCTGCCATGACTGCTGCTGAGGTAAAGTTCTCACTAGCGATTAATTCTAAGTGATCTCGTTGTCTTTGGAGTTCTCGTCCAATAATTTGCGCGATCGCTGGATCTGTGATAGCTAAGTAATCTAGGTTAGTTTGCGTCACGATTTATGAATCCTTAACTCTAATCATCATCTTTCTGGTTGCCCTTGTATTCTATCCCAAGTTTAACGACACAAACTCCTAGTCGGTTCCTTGGGGAAAAAACCTCACCCCGTCTCCCCCTCACCCCGTCTCCCCCTCACCCCGTCTCCCCCTCACCCCGTCTCCCCGTCTGTTCCAACTCATCTACCGAATATTATTCCTTAAGCCAGACAAACCCGCATAGGCGATGGCGATCGCGTCCACACTATCATCAATGGGTAAACTTTTCAGGTTAAACAAGTGTTGAATTATTTCCCCTACCTCTGCTTTTGTGGCTCTACCATTACCTAGGTGACATTTCCAACTAGCTTGATGTAAAAAAATGGGTTCCACACCCCCATCCCGCCAACTCACCAGGTTAACGATTCCCAGAGCTTGGATAACACCCCCGGCGGCCTTGATTTCTCGACTAAAATAGGGCATCTCTACGGCAATCCCATCGGGATGAAACTCTTGGATTAATCCCTGTAAATCCTTTTCAATTTCCCCTAATCGTTTCGGAGTGGAGATTTTTTTATTCGTCTCAATCACGCCATAGTCGATTAATTGCGGTTCCCCCTCTTCCTGGGCTTGTAAAATAGCCCAACCCAGAATAGCTAAACCTGGATCTATACCTAACCAAATCGGCAGTGACATAAAAATTTTTCCCTATCCTAACTTGTTTTATTCCCTAGGGCGATCGCAGATATATTTTTGATAATTATAACCACTTATATAGGGAAAGCTCTCAGTAGACAATTCACAGTCCTTTAAATCTATAGGTGCTTGAAAGTTAACCGTCCAAATTTCTAGGGGTTTAGGTCTTTTCATTATAGATTCAGCTAATATTTTAGTAGATTCAGGAGCATCTTTCTCTTGTTGTTGGACTAAAAGAAATTTTGGGTTTAAAGATTTATCCTGTTGTTTTATTTGCCAAGCCAATCCCATCATCTCCCCCGCTTGTACCAAAGTTGTGTGGGTAGTGGCGATGAGCATTGGATAATTAGAGTTGGACTGAATAACTTCCAAGAACTTATCGGTCCAATAATATTTTTTATAACCTAAGTCATTAGCAACAGTCAATCCGCTTAGAAATGCCATTAAAAAAACCATAATGACTATCTTTGGTTGTTGTTGATATTTCCAAAGATTACCCAAAAGTAGAGCCATTAAAACCATTAGAGCGGGAAAATAAACAAAACTATACCTAGCTCCTCGGGTAATATCTTTACCTGAACTGTAGGTAATCAGTAAAAAAATTATTATCGCAGCCCCAATAAATGCACCTATAGTCATGATTTCTAGACGATGATTAGGAATCAGCCAAGACTTGTATAAAGCCATTTTTAGATGGGGTATAAGCTTAATAAAAAAGCCAGTCATAAGCAATCCAGAAATAATAGCAATTCCTAGGGATGAGGACTCAATGGGTAATAAAGAAATCATCGTCACCCAAGCGGCCAGTAGCTGAAAAATAGGACTAATTAAAGCTCGAAAACTCAGGGAACTTGGCTCTAACCAATCCGTCATACCATTACCAAAATCTGGAGGAAGAATTTTAATAATCCAGACTAAAGCTGTAAGTAAAGTTCCGAGAATTACCCAGGCAATCCGTAGCCAATTTTTTCCAGAAATCTTTTGTTCTTTGATTTGATAAATCAGTAATCCGATTAAAAGTAAACTTTGGGCTAAGAGAGTCAGACTAAAAAAGTAATGAATCCCTAAGCCCAAGCAATTGACCAACAACCAACTATAAACCAATCCCCAGGGTATAACCTGATGTTGGTAAAGGATTCTCACGGTAATGATTAAACAAGATAAAGAAAGAATAACTAAAAGAATGCCTAGGGTATAGTGTCGGGCTTCCTGGGCCAAAAAAATGCCGTAGGGAGAGAAAGCCATTAACCCTGCGGCTAATTGTGCGACAAAAGAGGAGCGGAAAGATAACTTAGCCAGAAAATAGGTAAGAGGAATCGAGACAATCCCCAAGATAGCGGGTAAAGAGCGAGCTACCCAGACTGAGAGATAGGAGTTAGCAGAGGGAAAAATTTGCAGCCAGAGATGAGCGAGCAGAAAATACAGGGGGGGGTGGTTGTCTTGGGTAATTAAGTTGAAAGCAACATCGACAAGGGTAGCTTGGGGGTTAATTTGGAGCGGGTGTAGGAGTTGTTCTAGGGAAATCACCTGATTTAAGGGGATACTCTCATAATCATTCCCTAGGCTAAAGACCATAGTAGCGACTTCATCAGTCCAGATGGGTTTGTTACCTAGGTTGAGGAATCGTAAAATTCCCCCTAGTAAAATCCAGATACCCAATAACCATTTTTCTGAGGATAAAACTTTCAAACTTACTCACACCAACCAAAACAGCTAGAGAACATTATCCTTTAAAGGGATCGAAGATGGGAAAAAATTTTGCATGCCCAAGGGGCGAGCTATAAGATGGATAGGGGAGTATAATTTGAATTTTATGACTGTTTTTGAGCAATCTATTTTAATTAACGCCAGTGCGACGGTAGTTGAGCAGTGTTTTACGGATCTAGAATTAATGCACCGTTGGCTTAACCCTCTCCTGCGCTGTGAGCCCTTGGGAGAATGGAGCACTAATTTGGGTGGCCGCAGTCGCTTTATTATTTTAATACCCCTGCTAGAACCGACCCTTAAAAGTGTCGTCATCGAACGGGAGCCAGGTCTTGTGGTGTGGGAATTTGAGGGATTTTTTCAAGGACGCGATCGCTGGGAATGCCAACCCGAAGCCGAGGGAACGAGATTGCTGAATCGGTTTCAGTTTGAGGTATCTAATCCGTTAATTAGTTGGGGTTTTAACCGCCTCGGGGCTGACTGGACGCGCAGGGATATGAAGGCGCAACTCAAACGTCTCAAAAGAGTTGCCGAGGAGCGCTATCAATTATCTGGGCAGGACATCCAAGGTACCTACGGGTAATCTATGGCCATTCAAGTTTTCGGGGGTGGGCTCTGCTAGGCCTTGTAGGGTTTCGATATTAAAGCGATAGCCGACATTGCGAACGGTTTGAATGAGGCTAGGTTGTCGGGGATCGGTTTCAATCTTTTTCCGCAGGGAGAGAACATGGGTATCTATAGTACGAGGGTTATCAATGGCATCGGGCCAAGCTCGACGAAGCAATTCTGAGCGACTTAAGGCGTTACCCTCAGCTTGGGCCAGAACGTAGATAAGGCTAAATTCCTGGGGCGTTAGGTCAATATATTCGCCTTTAAATTGAACCCGACGCTGGGCTAGATCAATTTTTAGTGGCCCGTAATCGAGATGTAGGGGTGCGACAGTTACTTTTAAACGACGCGCTAGGGATTCTACCCGCGCCATAAATTCCTGCATACCAAAGGGTTTTTTTAGGTAGTCATCCGCCCCCGACTTCAGTGCCACTACCACATCTTTCTCGCTATTTCGGGCTGAGAGCATGAAAATTATTGATTGTTTTTGTTGGTAGAGCCAACGACACAACTCCAAACCATCCCCATCACTTAAGTCCGAATCGACTATGACTAACGCCGGCGGACGTTGTAAAAAGCTATTTCTCGCCTGTTGGATTGTCGCACATTGTTGTACTATATAGCCCGACTGCTGCAAATGCCACGCCAAGAGCGATCGCAAATGCGGGTTTCCTTCCACCACGGCAACTTGAACTAATCCCACTCTAGTTCTATCCTCTTTGATGACACATCTGTCAGGCTACCAGAGCTATTGTCAAGGTGCTGTAACATTCGCTACTGAGAAGTTGGAGAAATAATTGTAAAAAGATAGCAAGTAGTTTCTGGGGGTGGAGATGGGTACAATAAAGGTAAAGACAGAGCCAAGTTTTCAAAATCCCTGTTGCTTTTCTCAATTTAAAAACTGATTTTGGATACTAACTATGCTACAAGATACCCAAACAATTCGATTTTATCAACACCTCACCGATGATATGGTGGATAGATGGCAAAGAGGTCTTCGTTACGATGATATCCGAGCCTATATGGAAGGTTATCTTTCTTGTCTGAGGGATTCTAATATTCTCGAAGCCTATATGATCCATCGTTTAGAAGAAGATATTCTGCGTTTTTTGCGAGATCCTTCTAATTTTGAGTTATATATCCCCCAAACTCAACCTGAACGGGATTATTATTAGCATTCCCAAGAGGGTAGGTTGTCCCTACCCCAATCCCCAGACACTTCTAGGAGGCTAGGGCTACTGTTACCATTTGCTCGAGTTCGCCATTTTGATATAATTCAATCAAGATGTCAGAGCCTCCCACGAATTCGCCGTTAATATAGACTTGGGGAATGGTCGGCCAATTAGAATATTCTTTGATACCTTGACGAATTTCAGAATCTGCCAAAACGTCAATGGTTTCGTAGGATACACCTAGGGTATTGAGAATTTGTACTACATTGTTAGAAAAGCCACATTGGGGCATGAGCTTTGAACCCTTCATAAAGACAAGCACTTTGTTGTCTTTGAGCAACTTATCGATTTTAGCTTTGAGTTCCTGGTTCATAGTTGTTTGGTAAAAAACTGGCTTCATTATCGGGTTGACAATCCCCATGGTAGCACAGCCTTTTATGCTAAATTTGTTTATCCTGTACGACTTAGAAGGTTAATAAGGTGTATTAGCAGAGTAGTAAACTACGCTTGACCACATTTATTTTTCAGGGATAGCGGATAGGATAGCTCGAAGTGCTTTGTTTACATCTTCAGAAGTTTTGAAAACTTTTGCGACATCTGATTCTAAGGTAACAGTTATTTTTGTCTCATTTACCTGAGCAGCAAAGCGATTAGGATGAGCCTTACTATAATTAAAGTTATATTCAGGAAGTAGGTCATCCTCTAAATTTTGGTTGGTTTCAGAATCCTGTGTATTCTTCATGGTCTTGGCGTTCCTTTTTGGTTGTTAAACGTGCGCTGATAATACGAATCATTTGATTTCTTTCAGTAAAGCAAACTAATAAAAGACGATTCTTGTTATCGTGTCCAATAATAATTTCTCGTTTTTCACCGACAGAATGCCACTCGTCATCAAAAATGTAGGCTAGAGGATCTCGAAAAACGGCCTTGGCTTCTTCAAAATCGATGCCATGCTTTTTGAAATTAAGTTTTGCTTTTGGTTCATCCCATTCAAATTGTAAGTTCATAAACTCAATTTTAGTTCAATCTCTCCCAAATGGCGCACTACACTCAAACATTAACACCAACTGGCCTTGTCATATCCTATACCGTTACCGTTTCTGGGAATAGGCGCTCGGACAAGGGGTAAGGGTTGAATCGCTTTTCAATAAAAGGAGAAGTCATAGCGGTCAGAAGTGCCCCATAATCTAGGTTAAACGTTACTTCATTTCCTACCTTTAGCTTATAGTTGTTGGTATCGAGAATGATGTGATCACTACTCGCTCCTAGGATTTCAAAGTCCCTAACTGCTCTTAAACCAGACACTAAAGTATCTTGTCTTCCTAAAGCAAGGATAATTCTCTGACGGATACCTCGATCTAGAAACACGGGAAAATTTCCAAAAGCATCCTGACAGATTTCTCCCTCTGGTACAGATGGCTTGGCCTTGGACTCAATCACCTCAGCAATTAATAAGAAAGCGTCCGTATGTAAGCCAGGAATCGCTTTTCTATTGGCAGTTTCACAACCTAAAAGAATTGATTCACCTAAACGTAAATTGTTGATTTTACCAACTGCTTGGGTGGACTTATACCAGTCATAGTTTGCCGAATTACCACCGGAAACTATTGCTAAATTTATCTGAAATTCCTTTTCAAGAGCCATGGCTAATTGACTTAATCTATCCATATTATTATGATTTGGTTTAACACCGCCATAACAGGCTAAATTACAGCCAATGCCAATAATTTCTATATGGGAAAAACCTAGAGCTTTTCTCACAAATTGGCAAAGATCATCCTGGAGAATACCTTCTCGTAAATCTCCCAATTCTGCCATGACAATTATTTGATGAATCTTATTATGTACCCTAGCGTAGTAGGATAGTTCCCTAAGAGTCTCAAGTTCAGTATTCAAACTAATATCGGCATTGATAACGATAGATTCTGCTTGACTTGGGGCAGTACGCAACAGTACAAACTTGGTAATAATTCCCGCATTTTTCATTTTTTGAATATTTTCAATACGGGAATCCGCAATAAACTTTACTCCTCCTTGAATCATTGCTTCGGCAATCAAAGGCTCTCCTAATACTGCCTTAGAGACTCCCATCAAGGAAATTCCTTTTTCTGCATAAAGTTTAACTAGCATTCGAGTATTATCTCTTATGTGAGACAAGGAAACTTCTATTCTTGGCAAAGATACTTTCATAGAATCTAATTGATTGCCAATACTGAATTTTTACCTAAATTCTTGAGATTAATTTTTGTATTTATTTTAGGAAAACGATCACCTAACATCCTTACAAGCTTTTCACATCCATAGTTTAATACATCTGTTGTAGGTAAGCTCAAATACTTCTCATAACTCTGGATAAATTTTAGAACTTCTTGACGAGTTAAATTTTCATGGCTTAGGGTAATTGCTATTACTTTAGAGCGAGAAATAGCTTCAATTTGTTGGATCTCACTTTCAACGCTTGGCATTGGTAAAAGAGGAAAATCACAACGAAACTGCCTAGCAGGGGGATGTTGCAAAATAATACCATCCGGCATACTTCCCTTTAAAATGCCAATGGAACTCATAAAAGCAGGATGACTAACAGCACTTTGTCCCTCTACTAAAATAATATCCGGATTTTCAGTATTGAAAGCTTCAATAATGGCATTTTCTATTTCCCCAATCACAAATTGGGAAACCAGAGCATCTATAGATATTCCATACTTCGCTCCCTGCATGAGACTAGTTTGTCCTGTGGCTATTAGTACCGACTTTATCCCTAGTTTATTGAGGGCTTTATTGAGTTCTACTGCTGTGGTCATTTTTCCACAAGCACAATCTGTTCCTAATACAGCAATTACAGGGACATTTACTTGAGCTATTTGACCACTAAAAACATGCAGGTCTTTTAGTTTTGGCGGTTTCCTGATGTCTTTAATTTCAACACCGCAGAGGGTAGCCATAGTAACAAACTCTTCATCCTCAGAAAAGAACTCATGAAGTCCGTTGACAATATCCATTCCTTTAGTCATGGCTTCTAGAATTAGAACTCTTTCTTCAACGGAGATACGAGCGTCTAAGGGAGCTTTTCCATAGATATAGCAATGAGGCAGTTCTGTCAGTTGTTCTAGGGCTTCAGATAAATTTCTAAAAATGGGGATGTGGTTCTTTTTAGAATCAAGTTCTTCCCCTGCATCTTTTCCCGCCAAGAAGCTATCAATAACCCCCACAATAGTATAAGTCTCGGAATGCCGAATCAATCCTGCGGCAGTTTTTCCGTCCATCAATCCAAATTGATTTTCGCAGTAAATTAAAGCAGTTTTTTTGGTATTTATCATTAGTTTTGGGGGCACGCAATGCTACGGATAGGACATCCTCTTGTGGTACCACTGTAAGGGGCGGGGGTTTGATTTCCTGTATGAATTGATTGAATACGACACAAAATGTAACTAAATATACGGTAATCACACTTCCCAGAGGACGTGCTATCAAATAGCAAAATAATTAGTAAAACTTAACATCAATGCTCAA
>JBBAUO010000031.1:0-48709 GCA_040398185.1 Microcystaceae cyanobacterium
AACCTATCCTCTCCCTCAAGTTCAAATTTTGTCCCCATTGTGGCCAGCCTTACAAGGATATAAGGTGATTAGTTGATGAGTTAGATTCTTTAGGAGATTAATTTATGTCTAATTTATACAGTCTTCTTGAACAGATTCGCTCTGCTCCTGGGATGTATTTGGGTCGCCCGTCAGTAAGTGATTTGTTTATGTTTTTAAACGGTTATGAGTTTGCCAGAACTCAGATGGGTCAAGACCTAGATGATAATGAATTACTGTTCTTTGATGGGTTTCAGCCTTGGCTACAGGAGCGGTTTGGGGTTCGCAGTGTTACAAGTTGGGCGAAGTTGATTATGCTTTCTTGTCACGATGAGCGGGCTGGATTTGAAAAGTTCTTTACTTTGTTGGATGAGTTTAACCAGAAGTCTCAAAAACAGGTTGCTTAAGGGCTAGGCGATCGCGCTCAGTTACTATCACGAACCTATCCTCCCCCTCAAGTTCAAATTTTGTCTCCATTGTGGCAAGCCTTACAAAGATATGAACAATCAAGTCAGCTAAAATAACTTCCTGCCTAGTCTTAAATTTGATACAATAATACTCTCGAATGAAAACCTTATTATAAAAATAATGAACCAACAGATTCACAACCAGTTTGCCAAGGAATATCTGGAGGGGTTACTATCACCTTTAGGAAGCGTTAAAAAGAGCCGAAAACTCCAAAGTAAAGTCCTAGAAGTTGATACTTGGTTTGAACCATCGCCTTTGTCTCCAGATATACCTTTAGGAATCCTAGAGAAAATGGTGAGTGGCACTTCTCCCTTGGAGCCTGATCGAAATCCCAAGGAATATCTGGAGGAGCTACTATCACCTTTAGGAAGCGTTAGAAAGAGCCAAAAAATCCAAAGTGAAGTCCTAGAAGTTGATATTTGGTTTGAACCATCACTATCGTCTTTGTCTCCAGATATATCTTTAGGAATCTTAGGAAAAATGGTGAGTGGCATTTCTCTCTTTGATGCTTATCAAAACCCCATTGATGAAAATGATATTCGTAGCTACATCTTAAAATCATTAATTGCTTACAGTGATTTTGTCGAGGAAACTGACCAGAAAGAAGACAATTCCCCTCTTCTTGAACCGCCAAGCCTTTGGATTCTTGCCCCGACTTGTTCTTCAAGGATAATTGAGGCGGCGGGAGCCAAGGAATCTGAGTCAGAAAATTGGACTAGAGGAATCTATTTCTTATCCCCTCTTTTTAGAACAGCCCTAGTGGTTATTCATCAGCTACCGATAGTAGAAGAAACATTATGGTTAAGGGTGCTAGGAAGAGGGAATGTCCAGAGACAAGCTGTAGAGGAATTAGTCGATCTCCCAGACAATAATCCTTACAAGGAAAACCTTTTAGAGATATTGTCAAACTGGCACAAAAATTTAGAAATGATAGATAATAAAACTATTGATGAGCAGGAGATTTTCATGAATTTGTCACCAGCATATCTTAAGCAAAGGGAAGAATAGATTAACCTGACAAAGCAAAAAATGGTATAATCAACGGGATACTCCCAGATTCTCTCTCTATGGAAGAAGATCGCTTACAGGCTTACATTAACCTAATCGGGCAACTCCTTAGCTGCGACAATCAAGAAGATTTCAGTCAGACCCTGAACGATAATCAAAATCTTCTAGATGGAAATCTCCTTGAAACCCTAGAGCAAATCATCCCCCTACTGAGGGAACAAGCAAGAGAAGAAGAAGCCCAACGGTGTGAGAATTTAGGTCAGGGATTAAAACAAATATTGGCCTATCAAGCTTTCCTTCTAGAAGTGTTACAGGCGGAAGACGAAAGTGACGGCAATACAGAAGTTGTTTACTCCATTCTGCAACGAAACCTAGATAAACTTAATCCTTACTTTGCTCAACTTCTAGGGGAATGGGCTAGGAATTATTTCGCCCAAAATAGCCCAGAAGACTCCAATAAAGTAGCAATGGTAATAGGAAACTTGTCTATTGATATTATAAATTTCCCCTATGGCAACCCCGCTAACAATTTAGAAATTGCCATAACAGGCTTTGAAGCAGTTTTAGAAGTGAGAACAGCAGAATCCTCCCCTACTAATCGAGCCAGAACCCTCAACAATCTGGGGACTGCCCAAAAGACCCAAGCCCAACTGGGAATAGACCCAAACCAGAACCTGGAGGGGGCGATCGCTGCCTACGAGGAAGCGGTCCGCATCCTTCGGCAACCGAGGCTGGAGAGGGATCTGTCCCAAACCCTCAACAATCTGGGGATTGCCCAACAGACCCAAGCCCAACTGGGAATAGACCCAAACCAGAACCTGGAGAGGGCGATCGCCGCCTATCGGGAATCCCTAAACTTCTTAAAACCAGATATCCTCCCTTCCGACTGCCTCACAACTGCCCGTAATCTCGGCAACCTAGCATTTGTCCAGGGTTGGTGGGAGATTGCTGTAGAAGGTTATAGCCAAGGAATTGAAGCAGTAGAACAAACTCGGCTCTGGGCAACTACCGAAAAGAGTAAGCAGGAAATCCAAGAACAAGCCAAGGAAATCTACGATAAAGTTGTACAGTCCCTCATAGAACTGAAACAATACTCCCAAGCCCTAGAATATGTAGAGCGGAGTAAGGCTCGTAACCTAGTGGAACTCTTGGCCACCAAAGACCTCTACCCCAAAGGAGAGATACCAGAAACCATCCGAAAAGAGCTAGACCGATTGAGAAAAGAAGTCCGCATTGAACAGCGCCGTCTGGGAGCTAAAAATAACATCCCCCAGTCAGATGCAAAGGGAATAGAGAGTGGCATAATCTCATCCCGTCTACCGCAACTACAGCAGGAATTAGATCGCCTCATCAAAGAACACATTCAGGAAGTAGATAAGACTTTTTCCCTGTCCCAAAAAGTTACCCCCATCTCGTTAGAGGAGATTCAATCCCTCATACCCAATGACTCCACTGCCATAGTTCAGTGGTACTTTAGCGATAATGATATCTACGCTTTTATCATCACCCATAACCCAGAGCAACCCGTCTTGATCCACATCGCGCCCAACCTTGAAAACCTACAAAATCTTGCCGGAGAATATTTACAGGATTATTTTAATTCAGAAGATCCAGATAAAACTAAATGGAAGACGGAACTACAAAATCGGATGCAGAGGATGAGAGAAATTTTAGGGATTGACACTATAAAAGGAAAGATTGCTGAACTTGTGCCAAATTGTCAGAGATTGCTCCTCGTCCCTTATCGCTATCTGCACATCTTTCCGCTCCATGCCCTCTTTGACATCGAAGACTTTCCTCAAGGCATTAGCTATACCCCTAGTTGCCAGATCCAAAAAACAATTAAACCCCCAGAAGATAACAATCTAGAACCCTTTCTGGCTATCCAAAACCCCACGGAAGACCTTGACTATACCGACCTAGAGGTGGATACTATTCGAGAAAACCACTTCCCCGACGACCAAAACACCGTTCTATTAGGGTCGGAATGTACCAAGGATTCGATTCTCGATAATGACCTAGCTTTAAGGCAATGCCTTCACTTTTCTTGTCATGGATACTTTAATCTTGAGCAACCGATGGAGTCTGCCCTCTTACTAGCCGAGTGCGAGATTAATTCCCCACCCCCAGAACTCGACCCCCTGCGTTACCTACCCCTACGGAATGGTTCTGTAATTGATTTGGAACGCTGTCTAACCGTCAAAGACATCTTCGAGTTAGACCTACGACAGTGCAGAATGGCTGTTCTATCAGCCTGTGAGACGGGTTTTAGCGATATCGGCTCTAGCACCGATGAGTACGTTGGGTTGCCCAGTGCCTTCCTTTTTGCCGGTACTCGCACGGTGGTTAGTAGTCTCTGGGCAGTCAGCGATTTGGCTACAGCGCTCCTCATGGTTCGTTTTTATGAGCTTTTGAAGGACCAAGACAACCCCTTGACCTACCTCTGTCCCAGGGTATCTCTACATCAAGCCCAAATATGGTTAAGAGATTCAAAGGCTGGAGAATTAACGGATTGGGTAGAGAGAATGCCACCATCAGGATCTAGACTCCATCTCCTTGCCTATTTAAGTACAATAGATGGGGAGGCACAACCCTTCAGCCAGCCTCAATTTTGGGCTGCTTTTTGTGCCATCGGATTTTAACTTATTTTAAAAACTCTATGCCTAACAATGATCTAAAAACCCTGGCTGCCCTATATTCATTCGTATATGAAGATCCCTCCTTACCTTCCCTAACCATTCTTGCAGATCAGATAAATGCAAGCGATTACAACTTCAAAAAGATTGCCGCATTGATTGACGAATGGGTAGGAAAGCATCCAGAAATAACGAATAAGTTTTATGAAAAGTTAAACAATCCCCAAGAAGCAGACCGATTTTTTATCGGGGCAAAAGAGCCAAAACAAGATCCAGAAAGCTTTTACAGGGAAAAAACTACTGAACTCATTAATAAAATGCGCGATCGCCAACCCCCTGACAATCCGAACTCTAAGGGGGAGGAAGCTCATGCTCCTTGAGAAGACTTCTACAAATCTTACCTTGTTGGCGTTTCAATTAATCGCGGATGCAGATAAATCCCCGCAGGAGAATAAGGATACTAAGCGGGCTTTTGAAGAGAGAGCGGAAGACCTTATCCACGAAGTTAAAGGTGCGGGGTTGTTATATGAGAAAACATCGGAGGATTTCCATGACTGTATAATTCTGGAACTGAGAATTGCCTTGCCAGACGGGGGAGATGAGTTCCTAGCTCCAAAGGAACTGAATTTATTGACCTTGGGAGGTAAGTTAGAGCAACTTAACCCAAATATCGGTCAAACTCTGGTTTTCTGGACTAAATTAGAGGAGAATTGCCCCGTTGATCTAAATCTAGCCCAAGATTTTCTTGGATATCTCCATCTCTGTGAGCCTGGGGATTCGCCCTACTTGTCCGAGGGGAAACTGTTTGGGAGCACTATTTATGAGCATGAAAATTTTGACAAGGATGCTTCTTTTAAACATACTTGGTTATGGTTTGAATCTCATCGCCAAACAAGGGATCTTGTTCAAAAAAGATTACATGAGTTAAAAAAGCTACTTTGCTATCGTAGCAAGATATTAAAATCATTTCAACAGGCTCAAGCTTCTAGTAAAAAGGCTGACTCCCTTTACCCCAACATCAAGGGCTTATCTCAGGGGGTTAAAGAACGAATTGATTTACAAAGTGCAGATCCCTCCCAAGTAGTTCCCCTAAAGAAAAGGTTAGCAGAACTAGATTTCTTGAAGACATCCTTAAAAGATATCTCCATTGCGGGTTTTAAGTTATCCGAGGAAATACGCTACCTCAGATATAACTATAGAACTATTGATATAAATGCTTTCAACTATCAGACAGAGTTAGGGCTAATAAAAAAAGATATTTTGCCTGGGGATTTCCTGCATTTTCTCTATGAATTTTACCTCCGTAGCCAGAAACAGTTTCTCAAACAAATCTCAGGGGATTTGAGCTACATTATTCCCAGTTATGACCTTGCCAACCAAACTATTGCCGTTATCCGTGGTTATTTAGAAATCGAGCAGACTAGATGTGAGCGGGAACTGCAAACTCTAACTGAAAATGAGAATGAGAGGGAAGCGGATCGAGATAAAAAACTACAAGATACTGTAGAATCTATTGGTATGGCTCTAGGTGCTACGGCTATCATTGCTTCCTATTCTGGACAAATGGAAAAACCTTGGCGCTGGCCTTGGTCTTCAGATAGTTCTAGTTATCCTCATCCCTTTATAACTTACGTTTTTGGCAGTCTTCTCCTAGCTTGGATGTTCTATCTCATTGCTTTCCGTGTCAAACGAAGAACAGAAATCTCCTCACAAGGAGAGGGCAAATAATTAAAAAGTCAGGGGAATGAGTTCAATAGGATTCCTATATTTCTGCCATTAATTCTTGGGCATCTAGTAAAAACAAAGAAGGATGATCCTGAAGTTGAATCATCGCCGAACTCAAACAATTAATATTCCTCTTATTGAGATAGGTATCAGGAATAGGAACAAAAGCCGATTCCGCAACCCGACGAATCTGGGGAACAGACTCCACTTTATCGAGTTAACCGCAAATGGGGACTAGAGCAACTCACCACTGACCACGAAGTAGGACAAAGGGCTATCCAAGATGGAGTTGACCCAAAATTGGCCTATGCTCGACCCGATGCCTATCAACTTACCCAAGCCCTAGGCCCCCATGATCAGTCCTATATCAAGCCCGATATCCGATTTCTCGATTTAAACGAAGATACTCTTTTCCTGCTCTGTTCCGATGGACTCTCCGACAATGAACTGATTGAAGCCCATTGGCAAAGCTACCTATCTCCCCTTTTGAGTTCGGGGACAAATTTAGAAGAAGGGTTACACAAACTGATCACCCTAGGAAATCAGAAGAATGGTCATGACAACCTGACGGGGATAGTAATTCGCATTAAAGTGCAACCCGACCTAGAGCAGTCCCTCTGGTTTTAACCATCTATGCAACTGAGGAACTATTCTTCATCCCAAGCTTCGACTAATAGCACTTCGCTGATGGGATCTTGCAGACTAAAACCAAAGTCTAGCAGTTCCTTTTTCCAATGGGTCCATTCGTTGCCGTAGAGAAGGGCAAGCTTCCAGATACTGTCACTGGGCTTCATGACCTTTGACTCAACAAGGGAAGCAGCTTTACGCTGGAACTTCACCATGGGGTGAGCGACTTGGTTACGCATAAATTTTTTGACTGATTTGCATGAATTGTGTAAAAACTTTGTAGTCAGCACCTCTCCGGCACTTATAAAACAATTAATTACTCCAGATGGAACTGGCCTAGAGAGGCGTTTCTAGATATATATTTACACAAGTCCTCTACTTTAGGCAAGCCCCTAGAGGCAAAAAGTACGGAAATCCCTACTAAGGAGTGGTATACCCCGAAGCTACAATCATTGAACCAATACCTTGGTCCGTAAAAATCTCCAAAAGTAGGGAATGGGGTAGACGACCATCAATAATATGGGCAGCCTTTACCCCCTGGGCTAGGGAACGGACACAACAGGTAACTTTAGGAATCATTCCTCCGGCTACAACCCCTTCGGAAATTAATTCTCGAGCTTGCTGAATATCTAGCTTGTTGTACAGGGTGCTAGGATCTTTATAATTTTGGAGAATACCGCGAGTATCGGTCAAAAGAATCAACTTTTCCGCCCCTAGAGCCGCCGCAATTTCTCCAGCTACCGTATCGGCATTGATATTATGAGCTTGTCCGCTTTCATCGGCTGCGACACTGGAAATAACGGGAATATAGCCATTATTGACGAGGGTTTCGACGATGCGAGTATCCACGCTAGCCACTTCCCCCACAAAGCCAATTCCGTCGGTTCCCATGGGACGAGCCGTAATCAAGTTACCATCTTTGCCGCACAGGCCGATCGCCCGGCCTCCGGCTTGATTAATCAAAGCTACTAATTCCTTATTGACTCTGCCGACTAAAACCATTTCCACCACGTCCATGGTAGCGGCATCCGTCACCCTCAGACCGTCTTTAAATTGCGGTTCAATGCCTAATTTATCGAGCCATGTATTGATTTCAGGTCCCCCCCCATGGACAATTACAGGACGAACGCCGACACAGGATAAGAAAACAATATCCCGAATCACTTTATCCTTTAGGGAACCATCCTTCATAGCCGCACCACCGTATTTAACTACGACTGTACGCCCGGCAAACATTTGGATATAGGGTAGGGCTTCACTGAGAATCTGTACCCGTTGGACATCGCTTTCATTAATCAAATCACTATTTAGGTTGACCATCTGCTTTAATTTATCTATGGATTGATGTTTAGTTTAAAGCCGATTGGTTGCCCGATAACTGTTCACCATGAACAAGCAGCTCTGTTTTAAAATTTTTGCATTATCAGTAAAAACCCTTGGCATTTGACTATATGATGGCCTTAATCATAGTATTTCTATAAGCTTCCCCATGAAACCGACTCAGAAAAAAGAGCGCTCTTGGCTCGCTTTTACCCTTTTAATGGCAATAACGGCGACGGCTGCCCCGTTTACCCCTCTGGTTAAACAACATTTGGCGATCGCCCAAACCGCCCCAAAAATCACGAAACCGGCGTTTTCCCTCCCAGAAAGCATTGAAGCGGGTACAAAGGTGACAATAGATGGCTCTAGTAGTATGAATACTATTAACCAAGCCCTCAAGGATGACTTTGAAAAAACCTATACAGGAACAGAGGTAGTGACGGGGGAAAAAGGAACCGATGCAGCCTTGGCAGAATTAAAAGCCGGCACCCTAGATATTGCTGCCATTGGTCGTCCCTTAACACCGGAGGAAAAAGCAGCAGGTTTAATTCCTGTACCCATTAGTCGTCATAAAATCGCTATCATTGTTGCTCCTGGTAATAGTTTTGATAAAAGCATTACCTTCGAGCAATTTGCCCAAATCTTTCGGGGGGAAATCACCGATTGGTCAAAACTTGGGGGTACAGCAGGACCGATTCGCTTTATTGATAGGCCAGAAGACAGTGATACCCGTCGAGCCTTTGCTGAGTACGATGTTTTTCAGAAAAAACCCTTTAAAACCGGTGCTAATGCTGAAGTTGTCGAGGATAAAACCCCTGTAGTTATAGAAGGGCTCAAAGAGAATGGGATTGGCTATGCTATTACCGACCAAGTTGAGGGTCAAAGCGATGTCAAAATCCTGAAGATGCACGAAACCCTACCCGATGATCCTCGCTATCCCTTCTCCCAACCCCTCTACTATGTCTATAAAAATCCCCCTAACCCGGCAGTCAAGGCATTTTTAGGTTTTGCGGCGGACCCAGGACAAGCAGCGGAAATCGAAGCAGCCCGCCAATCCGCAGTGGAAGCAACACCTTCCCCGGTGGAAACGCCTTCTCCCGTGGTAACACCTTCTCCTGTAGTGGAAGAAAATCGTGGGGGTTTTCCCTGGTGGCTTTTACTTTTACCCCTTTTAGCCATTCCCTTCTTCTTTCTGCGTGGACGGGATGAGGAGGTTATCCCAGAAACCATTTCCACCGCAGCGCCCCCACCACCCCCCCCACCACCACGTCCAATTCCCCCTAGTCGTCTGGTTTTTGTCCCCCGCGACTGTCGTGATGGCTATGCCTATTGGGAAGTCCCCGAAGAACGTAAATTAGACCTAAGAAACCGAGGTGGACGCGATTTAGCCCTACGTCTTTACGACACTACGGGGATTAATTTAGATACCCAAGAACCTACCTTTGTGAAACAGATAGATGTTCCAGAATTAGATAGTGATCTCCATGTCTCTATCCCTACGGACGATCGCCACTATCTGGTAGAACTAGGTTACACCACCCCGGAAGATGGTTGGTTGAGTATTGCTAAATCCGACTCGGTTCATGTTCCTGCTTGTCCCGTAGAACCGGCTATGGTTGAAACTACTCCAGATGATGCTAATCGTCTGATTTTGGTTGCTCGTAGCTGTAGAGAAGCCTACGCCTATTGGGAAATTACCGATGAGCTTAAGGAGAGATTGCGAACCCAGGGCGGTGAACAGCTAAAACTGAAGCTTTATGATACGACTAATGTTAATTTAGACACGACTCCCGCCCATAGTACCGAGATCTATGGGATTGATGAGCTAGATTCTGATCAACATATTCCTATACCCCTTGATGATAGGGACTATGTAGCGGAACTCGGCTATCTGACGGTAGATGGCAACTGGCTCAGTTTAGCCCGCTCTTTGCCGATTCATGTTCCCCCCTGTCCCCCCCCTGTAATAACGGATACCGTGGAGAATTTTGGGGGAGTTGTGCAAGCAGTTCCAACGACCACCACCGCCGAAAACTATAGCTTTGATCAGCTTTTTGAACCCACTATTGATGAGGGTGATATTACCCTAGTTTCCACAACCCCAAGGGATGGTTTGGTTTCTTGGCGGGTTTCTGAAGCCCAAAAAGCTGCCGTGCGTAGCCAGGGTGGGGAACGCTTGGCTTTACGCATTTATGATATGACCAACGCCGATAGCAATGATCGTCCTGATAGTGTTTGGGAGTACGAATGCAATGAGGCCGATGAGCAGAAACAGGTTCGTCTTTATGCGGGCGATCGCTTTTATGTCGCGGAATTGGGTTACATTTCTCCCGAAGGACGCTGGTTGGCTTTAGCTCGTTCTCACTCACTTTGGGTAGATAATATAGCCACGGAAGAAGCTGATTGAGTAGTTTTTCAGGGCATGGGGGGCAATTAATGCCTCCTGTTGCCTTCGTTTGAGGCAGGAGGCAGGTGTTAGATGTACCTCAGTAGCTTAGGAAACCCTATATACAATTTTTTTGTAAATGATAGATTCTACATTAAAATCCCTATTTGAGAATCGCCGAGCATTACTGGCTACCATGCACCAAAAGGAAACCGCGATCGCACCTATCCTAGAGCCAGGGTTAGGAGTTAAGGTTGTTGTCCCTGAAGACTTCAATACGGATCAGTTCGGGACTTTTACCCGTGATATTAAACGCTTAGGGAATCAAATAGAAACGGCTAGGGCTAAAATCCTTTCCCTACTAGCAGCCACGGGAGAAACCCTAGGGATTGCCAGTGAGGGGAGCTTCTACCCCCATCCTAGCTTGTTCCTTGTTCCCTGCGATCGTGAGATAGTTCTGTTATTGGATGAGATAAATGGTTTAGAAATCATCGGACAAGCTATTTCCCCAGAAACAAACTTTAACCATCAAAGTATAAAATCTCCCGAAGAAGCCCTTGATTTTGCCCAAAAAGTTGGTTTTCCTGACCATGGGCTGGTGGTAATGCCGGACGCGAATACCCAAAACCTGGAGCAAATTTTTAAAGGTATTACCAAAACCGAAGAATTGCTGGCGATCGTGGCGGAGGTTTTACGGCATTCTCCCGAAAATACTGCCCATATTGAAACCGATATGCGGGCGATGTTCAACCCCACCAGAAGGAAAGTGATTGCCCAAGCTACCCAAAATCTATTAGACAAACTACGGCAACTCTGTCCGCAATGTTCTTGTCCAGGCTTTGATATTGTTTCCCAAAAAAGGGGCTTACCCTGCGGAGCATGCCATTTACCCACCGATCTTATAAGAGCCGATATTTACCGTTGTCAAAGATGCGGCTACAAAAAAGAGAGTTTATTTCCCCAGGGTATAAACATAGCCGACCCAACCTATTGTTCCTACTGTAATCCCTAGCTAGGTAGTCTTTTGGGGGAAAGCTGACCCTTCCCCTGTTTCAATTGCTTAGGCTAAAGGATTGAGAAAACGCATGCCAAATTTAAAAGCATCTCCTAAATCCACATCGCCATCGCGATCGCTATCCAAGAAGGCATTTAAAATCCCATTTTTGGTAGGTAGGCCTCCTTGCTTACCCGAACCCATTTTTAATAGACCTAAAACTATAGGTAACAAAGCAGGTAACAAACTTTTAATGACACTGGGGCCTAATCCCGATCTTTGGGCTACGGTTTGACTGATTTGTTCTTGAACCCCGTCAGGAAACAAAGATTCCAAGGCGGCATTTCCCCCTAAAACCTTACCTAAGAGATTGCCCACACCCGTGCCCCCGGCCAGTTGTCCTACCAAATTACCCAAAACATTATCACTAGCTGCCTGTCCAATGAGATTTTCTAAGTCCCCTGTGCCGGTTGTAGCCGCCTTGTCCTTGAGGAGGGAACGGACAACGCCTCCCACATTAGAAAGCAGAGATTGGGTACCGTTAGCATCTAAGCCTTGGGTTGCTGCCAATTTACTGACACCACCGAGCAGAGTTGAGAGTTGATCCACGCTCCCCTGTTGCTGGGGATTGTTGATAGAACTTAAAACGTCGAAAATAAGACCCATGATACCATCCTTTCGTCAGATTACTTTATCTAAAAGATTATTTTATGATACTAGGAGAACTTCCGAGCAATTTAGCTTTTTTTAAGATTTTGCAAATTTGTAAAAAACAGCTTTAGATTGTATACTCATCTACATATTCCCCTGTTTACTGTCAAGATTGAGCTTAATCAAAGCTTAATCTGAAAAAATCTTTTTATTTAGGAGAAATTAGTTGTATGGCAACCCCCGCAGACTACACTTCAGACGAGTTAGCTAAAATAGCCGGAGGCGTGATGGTTAGTGGTATGGCCATCTCCATGGTTGACGTTGGTATTGTTTCCACCGCCATTGAAGCCGCAGCCCTAGCTAAAGAGGTTGCAGGAGCCTCGAAAAAATATCCGAATAACTCGATTATTCAGGGTCTTTTTTCCCAAGAAGCCATAGAAAAGGCCAAAGCGCAGCCCCCTGCTAAAATAGAACTCAAGCCTGAGGATCTAAAACCCGACACCGCCGTTGATACTGCCATTAAAGCAGTCAATGAGGCTTTAGCGATTCTGAACGTAAAAGCTACCCCTGAGGAAGTAGCAGAATACAAGCAATTTATCTACTCCGCGGCAGAACGGGTAGCCCAGGCCGCAGGTGAAGGTTTGTTTGGTACAGGTGCCACCAAGGTAAGTAGCACAGAAGCTGCTGCCCTTGCTAAACTTAAGGCAAGTCTCGGAATTTAGAAAGTGATTTTTTACACAAGGAGAAATCGGTATGGGTTGGTTAAAACGTATTTTTGGCATGGAAAAACCCGCGGGCGGCACCACTGCTCCCGTGGCTAAGGACAAAAGTACCCCTGCGGCTAAGGTAGGTTTAAATGGCGAATTTGACGAAAGTGGTTTAGCGAAGCGCGTTGTCTTAGCTTTTGATGAAGATCCTAACCTAGCTGACGAAGATAAACTCTGGGTTGCCCAAACTGGCGGTACAGTAGTGCTTAAAGGAACCGTATCCGATCAGGCGACTTTGACCAAAATGGTATCTGTAGCCAGTAAAGTTAGCGGTGCAACCGACGTAAATACCGATCAGGTAACTGTTGGTTAGTCGCAGCAACTGCTGATAGATTTTGGGTAGGG
This sequence comes from Microcystaceae cyanobacterium, assembly GCA_040398185.1. Classification (GTDB taxonomy): domain Bacteria; phylum Cyanobacteriota; class Cyanobacteriia; order Cyanobacteriales; family Microcystaceae; genus JBBAUO01. The sequence goes on from JBBAUO010000031.1 coordinate 12,946, forward strand.
TAAGCTTTTGTGCTTGCTCTACTTGTGTTTTTTGTCCTTTATGGGTTCTAATAATTATGTTGCGATATGCTTACTTTCCAGGGTGTGTAGCCCAAGGGGCCTGTCGAGAACTCTACGACTCAACGGCAGCAGTAACCAAGGCTTTGGGGATAGAATTAATTGAACTAAAAAAGGCGGCCTGTTGTGGCTCCGGTACCTATAAGGAAGACTCTCAACTTTTAGAAGATACCATTAATGCTCGCAATATCGCCCTAGCGGAATCTTTGAATTTACCCCTATTAACCCACTGTAGTACCTGTCAAGGCGTAATTGGCCATGTGGATGAACGACTCAAGGAAGCCAAAACAGATAATCCTAAATATTTACAGGAAGTTAATGAGTACTTAACCAAGGAAAACTGTTCCCCCTACCAAGGAAGTACAGAAGTTAAGCACCTGCTCTGGGCTATGGTGGGAGATTATGGATTAGAAGCCCTAGAAGCAAAGGTAACTAAAAAACTGACGGGATTAAATTGTGGGGCTTTCTACGGGTGCTATCTACTCAGAGCCCAGAAAACCCTTCCCTACGACAATCCTTTTGCTCCGGAATCTATGGAAAATCTCTTTAGAGCAGTGGGAGCAACACCGATTTATTTTGAGGGAAGAACCAAGTGCTGCGGATGGCCTCTATCTAGCTATGCTACTACAGAATCTTTTAAGATGGCGGGTAATCGTTTAGAAGAAGCTCTTACTGCGGGGGCTGATTGTTTAGTTACCCCCTGTCCCCTTTGCCATCTCAATCTAGATTCTCGTCAAAAGGAAGTGGAAAAAGTAACGGGTAAAAAATTGGAGATTCCTATTCTTCACTTACCCCAGTTAATAGGTTTGGCTTTAGGGATTTCTCCCGAACAGTTGGGCTTAAAGCGTCATATTATCTCCACCCAAAGGATTTTACAAAAGTTGGGAATTAGTTAGAACTATGCTATAATGGTAGGTTCTGTAAATATAGTAAGGTATTATTAATGGCTGGAAGTGAAGTCAAAGCGGATCTGTGGGTAAATGAATATATTACACCCTGGGACATTTATAGTCATGGGGTTTCTCGTATTCTTGCCTATTGCAAAACTGAATTTCAGGAAATGTATATAGTGGAGTCGGGAGCCTACGGTAAGGCTTTGGTATTGGATGGAAAATGGCAATCCTGTACAGGGGACGAGTTTATTTACCACGAAGCCCTCGTACAACCTGGAATGATTACCCATAATAATGTTAAAACCGCCTTAATTCTTGGGGGTGGAGAAGGTGCAACCACTAGGGAAATTCTGCGCTGGAAAGGTGTAGAAAAAGTGGTAATGATTGATATTGATGGGGAAGTGGTAGAGGCTTGTAAGCAACATTTACCAGAAATGCACCAGGGCACCTTTGATGATCCTCGCTTTCAGTTAATTGTAGCAGATGCCCTAGAAGTTCTAGATACTACTTCTGAAAAATGGGATATTATTATTTCTGATTTAGTTGATCCCATTGAGGAAGGTCCTTCTTTTCCTTTGTTTACTAAGGAGTATTTTGAGAAGTTGCAACGGGTATTAGCTCCAGGTGGTTTTGTGGTAGTGCAATCGGGCCCTGTTTCTCCGCCATCGGTAAAGTACCATGCTCGTCTAGTTAATACCCTCAAAGCCGTTTTTCCTTTTGTGCATTCCTACTGTGCTCCTACCCCTAGCTATGGTTCACCCTGGGGCTTTACTCTCTGTGCTAATCAGGCTTTTGATACTCTTCCTAACCCCGAAAAGGTAGATCAGTTGTTAGGAGAAAAAACCATTGGCGGTTTAAGGCTTATAGATGGACAAACTCTCTTGGGAATATTACAAACTCCTCTCTATATTCGTCAGGCTATAATTGATAATCCTGAAGTCTATACCCTAGCTGCTCCTCCTAAGTTTTTTGGTCAAGGTGTGGTGAAAGCCTAATCTAATAAACTGGGTTTGTAGTCCAAAGCCTTTACTACAAACCTGGGGTTATTTTCTATTGCCCCAAGGTGAAGGAGGTAAGGGATGAATGAGGGTTTAAAGCTAACTGGACCACAGATAGAAATTTTAAGCGAAGGGGTTATCCATACCTATCCGTATTTAGATGATCTAGTTTGTTAGCCTTTAATTCTAAGGGAATCATCGCTGCTTATCCAAACCTAAATGACCTGTAACATATTCCCGCAAGGCACGGTTGATACTGGTTTGATACCCTTCACCTTCTTGATGATGGTTTTTGAACCACTCGATTAAATCAGCATCGAGCCGCAACGTAATTTGTTGTTTGATGGGACGGTAAAACAGCCCTCGTTTAGCCCCGCTCCAATCGGACACTTCGGGAATATCCTCTACATTGATCTTGTCTTCTGGCAAAGCTGCCAAGGCATTGATTTCAGACTGCATTTCTGGCGGTACTGGGTTAGAATGTTTCTTCTTCATAAATTCTCCTTTCTAGGGCTGTTGCCTTGCGTGCACTGATAATCCGTCCTGTCTCTTCACCAGTTGCCAGATCAAATTCCGGCCAAGTATGTACCACAAACACCATTAGCTCCCCAATCAGGCCGACAGTCTGCCAGCGTTCCTCGTAAGGGTATGGATCGGGGCGACTGACGGCTAAAGGATCGGCAAAAACATATTGGGAGGCCTCAAAGCTCAAGCCGTGCTTACGCTTGTTTGCCCTGTTCTTTTCGTCGTCCCATGTCCAACGCAATTTTCGCCCCACGCCCTAATGTAACTACAAATATATTGTACTGCTCTATGGCTTTGTAGAAGCAGTATAAGAATTTGTAGAGTCAGATATTGTGCTTGTGTCAAGCTGGCTTGTAAACAGGCCTGATAGAATGATGGTAACATTTTGGATTTTAGGGTGGTTGAGACAACCACTCTATTTATTGTCCTTTAATTCCAAAGCCCTGAGCAATGACCTCCCAACCCACCCTTGTCCTCGCTCTATTCAATCAAACAAACAAACAATATGGATAAGTATCAAGACTTAAGAGTTTACCAAACCCACGGAATCAACTGCGATTTAGAGACGGAAGATATTATTGAGAAGCTCAATATATGGGATGAGAGATACGGGATTGAAATTCTTAATGTGGAAAACGATAAGGTTAAAGTTCTCTTTAAAGATATTCCCGATGATGTAACCTTGTTAGTAACAGAGATATATGAATTTTGTCCAGATATCATTGAGCAACATTTTGGCTATTTTAAAGAAATACTAGAGGCTGGACAGGAAGGAAAAATGGACTTATCTGATAGTTTTTATGAATTGATAGATGGTGTGGACTTAGACGCTGAAGAACACGGTTTAGAATTGCTAAAGAGATATCTAAAGAAGAACAAAGTAATTAACTTTTGGTGGGGTTAATAAATAAATTATCCGATTCAGGCAGTAAACTCATTTTTTGTGCTGGATTTTCTGTGATGCGATGCCTTCATCACTGCGAAGCAGCCCCCTCACCGGCTCTTCACCAACTTCAGGTCAAAGTTACCACAAGTCAAAGTGACCACAAGTTTATCCAAGGTTTGATAAATGACGCATTTTGGGTTAACTTGACCATATCCTCAACAGCGCGGGATCTAAGGATTTATGGCAGTAGTTATCCATCCCCCATTATCGTCTAGAGAGTATCTGCAACGATTTTGGGGATTGCCACGCAGTTCCAGATGATCTATCTCTGTAGGTTCAAAGAATAAAATACAAAAACTTGCCAAAGGGGATTCTCCCTCCGTGATTGTAACTGGAAAAGTCTCACTTTTTTTTACCCCTGGCCCAGGCCAGGCAAACTGCAATCTAGCAGAATCGGATAATTTTTGCCATAGCTCTTGGCGAATTTTCAATAACTCCATATTTTCGTTTAATTCATCTATGAAGTTTATTTTTCCGAGAATGCGAAATTGCTCTCTAGTTTTTGTGAAGTACCAGCATATCTCACCCCAAGGGTTAGCTTGAATTTGGGGTATCTTTGAGCTTCTTGTATCACTAACAAATTGTAATTGATTGCTCTGCTCCCGAAAACCTCGAAATACAAGGGTGCGGTTAGAAGGCTTACCATCACACCTGATCGTAGATAACTGGATGTAACGGCTATGGGGTAAGCTGCGATTGTGATGCAGGGCGCGAGCTAAAACAGAACGCCAAGGGGCTAGGGATTCTTTCATACCTATAGTCTACTCGATAATAAGCAGGTGTAGAGCGTGATCGAGCTTGTCTAAAACGAAATAAGTCTTATTGACTGTAGCCCCTTAAAGTGTACAGGTATAATTAAGTCAAAACCACAATTAAATGGCGTTACAAGATTATGGAATCCGATACATCAATTGATTTGTATTACTGGCCGACTCCTAACGGACACAAAATTACTATTTTTCTTGAGGAAACTGGTCTAGATTATCGGATTATTCCCGTCAATATTGGAGCAGGAGAGCAATTTAAGCCAGATTTCCTCAAGATTGCGCCGAATAATCGGATGCCCGCTATTATTGATAAAAAACCCCTAGATGGAGGAGAGGCAATTTCTGTCTTTGAGTCGGGGGCTATTTTATTATACTTGGCGAAAAAAACGGGTAAATTTCTCTCCTCTGACCTAAGAAGGCGTAAATCTACCCTAGAGTGGCTATTTTGGCAGATGGGGGGACTAGGACCGATGGCGGGACAAAACCATCATTTTAGTCAGTATGCTCCTGAAAAGATTCCCTACGCTATTGAACGCTACGTTAAGGAAACTAATCGACTCTATGGGGTTTTGGATCGACAATTGCAGGGGAAAGAATATATTGTCGGAGAATATTCTATTGCGGATATGGCTTGTTATCCTTGGATTGTTCCCCATGCTAGACAGGGACAAAACTTAGAAGATTTCCCTAATCTTAAGCAATGGTTGGAAACTATCCAACAACGCCCCGCAGTGGTGCAAGCTTACGAGAAGGGAGAGCCTTTTGCTAATCGTCCCGTTGTTACAGAGGAAAGTCGCAAGGTTCTCTTTGGTCAAACATCGGAGAGAAAAGAGGTATAGTTAGGCTTTTATTCTGACATTTTTTCATCAGAAAACTCTTCTTCATCATAGCTTTTCCAATGTCTTGTACAGGGAGCTAATTTGATTAAATCTTCTATGTTTGTTTCCATAGTCTTACAGATTTGATCTAGGGGTAAATCGTTAGCATCGTGACCAAAAGGGTTTTCAATTTCTATGCCTATTTCTTCAATTCCAAACACAGTAAAGCTAGTTAAACCGACAAAAAATGCTGTCCACCATTCAAAATTATCGACTAATTGAAATGAGAGGGTAAGACAGTAAATTACTAACAATTGTTTTAAGTGAATAGCATAGGCTAAGGGAATTGGCGTTCTGAGGATGCGCTCGCACCCGCCTAAGTTATCCACTAGAATATCTAGTAATTTAATCATGGCAGTTAACTGGTAGGAATTGATAGATTTTTTTTCATATTGTTTTTGTAAATAATCGGCAATCCAGAAAATAATTTCTAAAGGGGGATTGTTGATGGATTTAAGTTTTTCATGCCACTTACTAGGCATTAATGTCTTTAAATCCTCATTTATAGGTTGGGATCTCAAATGTAGTTTAGTTGCCACAGCAAAAGCAATAAGTAAGCGTAAAGTGATGATTTTTTCTTTTCTATCTTGGGGGTTATTTTCGATTACAGAAACCCAAATAGTGCGGGATATGTTGCGAACAGTATTAATAATATTTCCCCATAGTTTCCGCCCTTCCCAAAATCTTTCATAGGCTGTATTAGTACGAAATACTAAGAGTAACCCCAAAACAATACTGGGAACAATTCCACTCTCTAGGGGTAAGGCAACCTTGATCTTTAGGTGATAAAGTACAGAAATAAATAACGCAAAAAGTGAACAGAAAAAAACCCTAGGAAAAATAGCAGGAATAACCGAGGCTTCCCAATGTAAAAGGACGCTAAACCAATTTGTATGTTCAGGATTGGGATTAACTCTTTTTTTTGTAGACAGCATTTGGGGTAATCATACTAAATCTGCTTAGATAAATATCTTATCGTAAAGGCTAGGCAGGTGTTAAAAATCGTCAGATCCCCCCGCCTATCGGCACCCCCCTTAACAAGGGGGGCAGGGGGGATCGAACGCGCAATAATCACTTCAATTTAATTATAACCAGTTACTTAAAGGCTAGGCGATCGCCAGATAAGTTAGCTCTCAAGACTAGAATAAACTAAATTCCCCTTTCTTGGAAAAGCTCTGCAACCGTCCCACAATAATTACTCAAGCCAAAACTAGCAGGGGTAAAGGTTTTAGCATGATAAAAATGACGATATTCCAAAGAAAACCGATCCCAAGCCGCCATCTTTATCTTAAAAACCCTAATAAAAAAGTTAGCCCAACCGATGGAAAAAGGAATCTGAAAGTAAACTTTCTTCCCTAAATATTGACAAATTTCCGCCACGGCTTCATCTAACATAATTCGTTGATTTCCTAAAACAAAATCCCTGTTTTTCCCCTCCTGGGGAGGATGATCTACTAAATAAGCAACCACTTGAGCGATATCTTGAGCATGGATAAAATGAAAACTTGCATCCGCTTTAAACCAACGGATTAAATCCATAAATTTAATTACCTCAGGTAAACCTCCTGAAATATGGGAATAGGGCTTATTTTTGTCCCCACCAAAAACTAGAGTAGGGTAGATAGTTGTAATTTTATTAGCAATAGGTAATTCCTCTAAACGAGCATGGGCGATATATTTAGTACGCACATAGTTAGTCCCTAATTCTCCTGCTTCTGGTAAGGGCTGATTTTGGCGATTTAAAATACTAGCTGTAGAAAAATAAATAACCTGCTCGCAGATACTAAAGTCTAGCAAGCCAATCAACTCTAGGGTTTTTTGGACATTAATCTCAAAACTTTCTGTATCTCCTCCCCAACTTGTAGCCACCAAAATTGCCGTATTTACGGTTTTTAAAACATCGGCATGTTCTCCAATATTTTCCAGATTACCTAGGAGTATATGAATACCTGTCCTACTTTGATAATTAAACTTTAGCTTATCTGGATCTCTAACTAATAAAAATAACTCATGCTCTGTATTTTCAATTAGATTTTCTAATAAATAATGTCCAATACAACCACTAGAACCCGTAATAAAAATTTTCTTCATAAAAATAAAAAAAGGGAAAAAGTTTTCCTCCTTCCCCCAGTAAAAAATTAAGCATGAATTTGTTTGGCTGTTTCAAAGAAAAAGCGGACATTATCCTCTGGTGTCCCCACTAATACCCCATGGCCTAAATTCAAAATGTGGCCACCTTTTCCTGCTTTGCGAACTGTATCCAGAATCCGCTCCTTAATAAAATCCTGGGAACCAAACAATACCCCAGGATCTATATTTCCCTGTACCTTAAATTGCTTGCCTAAACGCTGTCTGGCTTCTGCCATATCCACTGTCCAGTCTACGCTCACAATGTCTACACCCGATAGAGCCATTCTTTCTAGAACTCCTGCACTACCACTAATATATAAAATTAAAGGAGTATCGGGATGGGTTTGTTTAACCTGACGCACTACTTCTTGTTGATAGGGTAAAGCAAAGACTTCGTAATCCTGGGGACTCAGTTCCCCCGCCCAGGAGTCGAACATTTGCACCACTTGAGCACCGCAATCAATCTGATAACGGACGTAGGTAGCCACCATATTCGCCAATTTACCTAAAAACTGATGTAAGATGGCGGGTTCAGAAAAAGCCATGGCTTTAATTACCGCATAACTTTTGGAGCTTTTCCCTTCTACGCAATAGGCCGCCAAGGTCCAAGGAGCACCCACAAATCCTAAAACCGTAGATTGGTTTCCCACTTCTTGACGGAGGGTTTTAAGAATGGTTTTAATGAACGGTAAAGAACTTTCTGGATCAAAGGGGTGTAGTTTATCGACTTGAGCTTGGGTACGAATTGGCGGATCGATAATTGGTCCTTGACTTTCGATAATATCAAAGGGGATACCAATACCCGTCAAAGGGGTGAGAATATCAGAAAACATGATTACCCCATCGGGTTGGAAAGCTCGCCAAGGTTGTAGGGAAATTTCAATGGCTAGGTCGGGATTTTCGGATCTTTCCCGAAAACTGGGGTATTTATCGCGTAAATCTCGATATATCTGCATATAACGCCCTGCTTGTCGCATCATCCACACGGGAGGACGCTCCAAAACTTCTCCCCTCGCAGCACGCAGAAGATAGGGAATCTCATTCGAGTCGGTCATTTTGTACTACCATATTTGTTCCATGCCATTTTTCAGCTTATCAGAAACTGTTTAGGCAATGGATTGATTTTTCTTAACTTTTATGAATTTGTGATGACTCTCACCCCTTTTGGGGTTGGATAATCTATCTTCCCCCAACGGTAATAGAATCTACCTTGAGATGGGGTTGACCAACGGTAACATAAATACTACCACTGACGGAACCACAGAAACCTGCGGCTAATCCTAAATCGTTAGAACACATAGAGATTTTATTCATAATCTCCTTAGCTTCGCCGATCAGGGTAGCACCTTTAAGGGGTTTCGTCAGCTTACCATTTTCGATTAAATAGGCTTCGGAAACAGCAAAGTTAAACTCCCCTGTGGCTCCAACACTACCTCCCCCCATTTTCTTACAATAAATCCCCAAATTAATCCCAGATAAAAGATCATCAAAGGAATAATCCCCAGTCGCAATGTAGGTATTTCTCATGCGAGAAGCCGCAGCATAGGCGTAACTCTGTCTTCTCCCGCTACCCGTGCGAGGATGTCCCGTCCGCACTGAACCAGTACGATCTGCCAAAAAGTTCTTTAAAATGCCATTTTCGATTAAAAGAGTGCGTTGGGTCGGCATTCCTTCATCATCCATGTCAATGGTACCAAAAGCATTTTTAGATAAGCCTTCATCCCAAGCCGTAAGGTTCTCATGGGCAATCTTTTCACCTTTTTTATGGACAAAGGGAGTAGAATCTCTTTCAATTTGGGTAGTCTCTAAAAGATGTCCACAGGCTTCGTGGAAAATAACCCCCCCAAACTCATTAGCCATAATAATCGGATAGGTTCCCGATTCTACATAGTCTGCGTAGAGCATTTTCCCTGAAGATTCGGCTACTTCCTCCGCGTCTAGATCATAATTCCAATTACGGAGAAAGTTAGGATCGCTTGTATTACCGACTCGCTTACCAATAGAGGAACGATTATCTCCATCGGCGGCAAAAAGATTGTAACCAACGGATTGGGTATGGCGTATATCCCGCGCAAAGGTGCCATCACTAGCGGCTACTAATACCTCTTGCCAATCACGGAAATAAACAGCCCGACGCGATTGTACATGAATGGCTTTTTGGGCGAGACTCGCATTAGCACTGAGGAGAATATCTCCCATTTCCTGCATGGAGCTACTCTCTGCTAACCAGTTTTCCTTCTGCTTGGCACTTCCGTAGTCTCGAAATATTTCGAGATTAATCTCAGGAATGTAGGCATTTGGTCCACTTAAACCTAAGCCCAGAATTGATAAACCTTTTTCTAAGGCTGTTTTGAGTCCAGTAAAGCTTAGATCGTTAGTACTAACATAACAGTCCGCCTTACCCCGAAAGACCCTGACTCCAGCCCCTGTGGAAAGACGGGGCGAAATACTGGTAATGGTATCATCTTCGGCTAAACAACTAATATAGTTGACTCTTTCTAGGAAAAATTCCACAAAATCAGCCCCCGATGCCCTTCCTAGCCCTAAAAGAGTGGAGAGGGGCGCTTGCCAACTACTGTCAAAGCGATCGCGGCTTAATTTATATTCTAGGGTGGGGATTTCTTTGGAGATTAAGGGAATAGGTGACATATTAGCTGTTGTAGAAGTGCTTATATGTCCTAGTTTAGCAAGTAGGGAGGAGAAAATCCCCCTCTATATCCCTAGCTTTGTACAGGGGTGCCCACAGCAGTACCCAGATAAGTAGCGGTAATATCAGTCGAAACCAGTGTTTTCGCCCCCGCAATCAACGCCGCTATTTTTTCTATCTCTAGGGGTTGGCTAACCTTCAGGTTGGGGAATTTTTCGCGGATTTTTTGTACCCATTGCTGATTTTCCAACGACTGTACCAACATTATCGGTACGTCGGGCTGTTTTCCTTGGATATCTTGGATCAGTTTTTGCTCACTACCAACGGTATCTACTGAATCTCCGTAGGCTAGAATATAGCCTTTTTCTGAGATATTTAGCCTTTCTTGCTGGCTTTTTGCCCATTCCTTGGCATCAACGGGTATGTCAATACTTAGAGATGGTAGAGATTGATTAATCCCCAAGCCCCTAAGTAAGGCATATTGTTGTTGGAAATCAGCCTGTTTTGGGGTTATTTGGATGGGATTAGTCAGAAACAAAGAGTTTTCAGCCCCATAACCGACCCGAACCCGAATCCCATTCAGCCAAAGTAGTAGGGATATTGCCCAATCATCTTTAAGGCTTATGGCCATGTCGTACTCGCGATCGCGTATCATACCTAACAGATTCAGATAATCTGCCAACCCATAACGGTCTTTAGCATCAAATAATAAAACTTCATTGACATCAGCGCAAACCCGATAGGCTGACTTGGCAAAAGGAGCCACAATTACGTCTATTAAAGCGTCAGGGTACTTTGCTTTCAGGGTTTTTAGGGTAGGGAAAAAGAGAATCTGTTCACTAATTCCCCCAGGGACAAGGGCTAGGATTCGCATAATTAAATGAATTAGGGTTTTAGACAGCTTAATTCTAGCAATGTCTGCTACAACCGCTCACAAATTACTCAGTGATAGTATCCTTGTTCTTGCAAGAGGTGATCCAACTCATTCTCAAAAGTCAGAGAACTTCTTACAATAAATTTAACAATAGACTAAAGAGGATAACCATGGCGATCGCTAAATCTTCCCCAGGGCCGCAAAAAATAGAGGAACGAGTTACCCAGATATACCAAGTAGCTAAACAAAACCCCGAAGATGCTCACCTACAAGAAGCAGTAAGCCTAATTAAATCCCTCAGACGTTCCCAAGGGGCTCTCCAGGGGTGGAACGGGCGGTACAAAGAGGAAAAAGGCGAACTTAGCCGAGAAATTGAGCAAATGAACGCTGAATTGTCCGTCCTCAATCAACAGATGGGGACTTTGGCGGCGGAAAAGCAAAAGGTAGTCGCCGAAAGAGCAAAGCTAATCTCGGAATTAAAGCACATTGAAACCGAGGTTCAAGTGGCCGCCATAAGAGTAAAAAATACTAAAAACACCTTTGGGAAGTTAACGATACTTTGGACATTAGTTAAATCCTTGTTTTTAGATGATCTCCATGAGTTAGGTCCCATCAGCGACAGACTAGATCCGGAGGACGACAGACCTCAAATGCAAACAGATACTGCTAGTAATAACAGAAGTTTATTAGAAAATAAATAGAGGATTTTTAAAGAATGTCTAGATTTGGTAAATTAATAGAAAACTTGGAAGAATTAGACCAAAAAGATATCAAAAATTCTGCTCAAGTCTATGCCGTAGCTGCCACTCTATCAACTCGATTGCAAGAGGTTTTAGATGGGTTTGATCCTCCTCAGAAATCCCTTAACCAAGGTGCCATTACTAAGGAAGAAATAGTGAGACTATACGGTAATTTAAACAAGGCTAACCAAGCCTATCAGCAAGCATACGGACTTAAATATCAAAGGAGTTGGCATAACTTTTTAAAAGCAATTCAGGGACTAAATCCCCCTATTACCCTAGAGCAACGAGTCGAAAAACTTGAAGAAACCGTCAAACTTTTACTCAGTACCTTATCGAAAATGGATAAGGGTTAGCATGAGATTAAGCTTCAGAACAGCCGATATTCCTGCCAAGTTTCTGGGTATGCTAAAAATAACCCCTAACCTGTAGGTATATCCAGTGATTAAAGTAAGCTATGACTACGACTTGCCAATTCTTACCCCAGGCTCCTCACTAAAGACGAACATCCTCCTGCGTTTTCGTGCGGATGTACCGGAATCTCCCCGCAGAAAACTCAATCTTTCCCTAGTGATAGATCGCTCCGGCTCCATGGGGGGACCACCTTTATTCAATTGGGACTACTCCAGATACTGCTCAAGTGCCTCAGTCACGAGCTTGTTAAGATTGATTCCCCGTTGCTCTGCGGCGATAGCTGCGCGTCGGTGGAGGTTGGTTCCAGGTCGGATGTTGAAACTGCCCTTGAACGGCTTCTCCGTCTCTAGTCCCTTCTTCTGGCAAAGTTCCAGATAGTCATCGACCGCTTCGTGAAAACTGGCTCGAAGGGATTCGACATCATACCCCTCGTAGCTGATGAGGCTGCGGATGTACTCGACCTTTCCGTAGAAGATTTCATCCTCGTCGTTGTAATTCACCGAGCCAAGATACCCTTTATATTCCATCATGTTCTTCATACCAGCCCCTCTTGCTCTAGAATCTCGATGACCTGCTCGAGAAGAATTTGTCTTGCCACACCTGCACATTGAAAAGTCTAGCGTACACGACGATCAATCTCTGGCCATTCCTGACAAGTTAAGGTAAAATCTCTTTTGTCAAGTACCCGTTAATCAATCTTTACTGGGTTCTCAATCCCTTGCTGTGATAGGGATCAGCTATTTTGTCCCTAACAGGACAGGGAATCGGATGATAGATTTAGAAAGACCCAGTATTTGGCGATCGCCTACTCTAGTAAGCGATCGCATAGCAGATAACAAAATGAGCAAAATTCTAAAACTCATAAATGGCAAGGACTACAGCTAAAGGTAACATTTCATGAAAATAGACTTGACAAAATCAACACAGCCTTAACTTGTCAGGGAATGCCCTGTAGTTAATGACGTGGGTACAGGGATTGAACTGACTTGTGTACGCTCGGGGGGTAAACTCCGCATTAAGGTTGTCTCGGAAGGCTACGACAATGGCAAAAATGTTCAATTTCCCAGAGCGATTCGGGCCGAAGGCGCTCGTTATGTGGTAGAGGGTTTAGAACTCTCTAGTGATGGTACTTTTTATCGAGTTCAGGGTAAAATCAACCGTTTGACAAAGCCCGGTGAGGTAGATAGTTTTATAAATTCCCCTTGTTAACTCCAGAGGACGGTGTTCTTCGTGGACGAGGGTGGCTTTCTCCCCCGATAACTTCCAAGAACATTGTATTATTTTGTTCCCACAACTGCATAGCTTCGGCTTGGCGTAGCCGATGGCTATGGCCCGTGACTTCCCCCTGGGCGAGGATATTTCCAGAACGCTTTTGGCTCCCTGTTGGCAGATTAGCCACCCGCTTAATCAGAACGTCTCCATGGCGGCAAAGGGTTCCGATTGGGTTTTGACTGTACAATTTCCTACTCCCAATAATCAATACTTATATACTATAATATAAAGAGACTTCCTTTAGAGAAGATTAATATTAATAAATGTAAAGGTTAAATTTTCTGTAGTTTTGTATACTAGGGTTAAGACGTAAATTTATCCTACGGTGGAAGTTAAGAGGCCAAAAGAAAACCCGTGAACCAACGCCAAAATCTGTTAAGTGAACCCCAAGGCTACAATTTCAAGGCGATCGCCCGCTACTACCGCCATCGGCCATGGTTACTGATCGGGCGTGCTATCCTCATTCTCTGGTCCTTTGGTTGGTTTTTCTGGCGATTACAGATAGACCGCTTCAGGGGTATAAAAGAGGATTATCAATCGGCAAGAGCCACGGAATTAAAAGAAATTTTGACCCGTTTGGGGCCCACCTTTATCAAAGTTGGCCAAGCACTTTCTACCCGTCCTGATCTTATCCGCAAAGATTTCCTCCAAGAACTGATCAAACTCCAAGATCAGTTACCTCCTTTTGATAACAAAATCGCCTGGGCAATTATTGAAAGAGAATTAGGTATTTCCGTGGCAGAAGCCTATCGAGAAATAGCCCCCGAACCCGTTGCTGCGGCTAGTTTAGGACAAGTTTATCCCGCATTTTTACACAGTGGAGAAAAGGTAGCCGTTAAAGTACAACGTCCCGATTTACTTCCTGTTTTAACCCTAGATTTATGCTTAATGCGTTGGTCGGCTAAAACCTTTGGACGCTGGCTTCCCCTCAATTTAGGCCATGATTTAACCATGATTGTGGATGAATTTGGAACTAAGTTATTTGAAGAAATTGATTATATAAATGAAGGACATAATGCGGAGAAATTTGCCGATAATTTTCTCGGAGATCCCCATGTCAAGGTTCCCAAAATTTACTGGGAAAGGACAAGTCATCATGTTCTCACCCTAGAATGGATTGATGGCTTCAAACTCAATGATCCAGAACAAATCAGAGCCGCAGGTATTGACCCCTACGACATCGTTAAAATTGGAGTAACTGCCGGCTTACAACAACTCCTAGAGTATGGTTTCTTCCACGCAGATCCTCATCCTGGGAATCTTTTTGCTACCCCAGATGGGCGCATGGCTTACATTGACTTTGGCATGATGGATCAACTAGAAGAGGAAACTAAAGAAACCATAGCTAGTTCCATTGTCCAACTCCTCAACAAAGATTACAAAGCCCTAGCCGAAGATTTTATTAAATTAGGTTTTTTAGCCCCAAATACTGATATCACTCCGATTATACCCGCCCTAGAAAGGGTTTTAGGAAATGCCTTCAGTCAGAGTGTGGGAAATTTTAACTTCAAAACTATCACTGACGATTTTTCGGAATTGATGTATGAGTATCCCTTCCGTATTCCCTGTAAATTTGCCTTAATTATCCGCTCACTAATTACCCAAGAAGGATTAGCCCTGAGTTTAGATCCAGATTTTAAAATTGTCCAAGTTGCCTATCCCTATGTAGCCAAACGCCTATTAACGGGAGAATCACCCCAGTTAAGAAGACGTTTAGTAGATATCCTTTTAAAAGATGGTAAGTTCCAATGGCAACGCCTAGAGAATATGATTAATATTGCCCGCTCCGATGGTAGTTTTGATCTTTTACCCACAGCCCAATTAGGTTTAAAATTCCTCTTCTCTGATGATGGGAGTTATCTCCGTCATCAACTACTTTTAGCCCTTACAGAAGACGATCGCCTACACACAGAAGAGGTGCAACGTCTCTGGTCGCTCGTGCAGGATGAAATCAAACCGCAAACTATCTTTAATGTGGCCGTAACTGCCCTTAGAGAAATGTCTTTACAGGGGGTGGCAGCGTTACAGCAGTTCAGGATTGAGTGAGGTACAAAGATCCTCGTTTGAGGCAGGAGGCAGGAGGATTATAACCTGATTTTAAAAACGGATTTGGTATTATTTCCCCCTGAAGAATTTGCCTAGCTCTTTGAGAAATTGTCTTGACTTGCCGCCGATCGCCCTCTGAGGACTCTGGGACCTGCTAGGTCTAAAGTTCCCAAATTATCTAGGAAATAAACACAATCGGCAAAAAATCCGCAAAATTTTGGGACTACATCCCCAGCTTGTCCCCCAAAACCCCATTTTTACATATTTATAGGGAAAGGGGAAAAATCGAAAATCTGTCTCAAGATGATTCAAAATAAAAAGGGAGTTAGTTTTTGCCCCCAAAGGAGTCATTTTCATGTTGACCTATATCATAGCTATAGCTATTGCCTTGAGCAGTTTTACTTTATTTGGTATTGCCTTTTTCTCCCCTGATGTTCATCGCCAAGACGATTTTCTTTGGAGTGGAGTTGGTCTATTCTATGCTCTAGTCCTCTGGATTTGTGCCGAGAGGATAACTGGAGCCGTGCTTCTCGGACAAACCGCCGCCGCTATTTTGATTATTTCCTTTGGTTGGCAAACTCTTCAACTTAGACGCGGACCTGGGGATGCCCAAAATCTTGGTTTTTTCCTTTTAAGCTGGTTACAAAGTAGTTTTGGGCCTGTGACTTCCCGAGCAACACCTGCTGTGGAGACAATCAAAACAAAAATTCCCCCCAGCCCTGCTTCCGTTGAGGAGGAAACCGTTCCCCCTAAATCGGGATTCCCTGGCAATCCTGGTGAAAGTATCCCCATGAGCGCACCGAATGTCGAGGAATTTGTCCAATTCAACGAAGAAGGAGAATCCTTGGATGAGGAAGTTACCGAAACCTCCGAAATTAATCTAGAATCGTCCCATTCTACTCCTGAGACTCCCGAAGTCCCTCGGGTTGTTGTCGGTATTTATGATCTAGCCGAGGATTCCCCTGTAGAACCTCTGATCTACCCCAATGCCGTTGAAGAAGATGTTACCCCCACAGAACATCCCTAGGATGGGGTAATTGGTTCAAGAAGTTTCAGGTTTTTTTCTGGAACGCTAATCTTATGCGACAATGGTAAGGTTGTCATCACAAGATTTTTGGCATTATGGAAGTAGGCAATCGAGTCCGTGTCAGTAGTTCGATTCTGGTTTACCATCATCCCCAACATAAAAAGCAAGGTTTTGATGTCAAGGGTATGGAAGGGGAAGTGATAGCAGTAGTCACCGAATGGCAAGGAAGACCTGTTAGTGCCAATCTGCCTATGTTGGTGCAATTTGAAAATAAGTTTAAAGCTCATTTTCGAGAGACAGAATTAGAATTGCTCTAAGGGCTATTCAGAGGAGGTCAATTTTTGATACCGTAATAACTATGGGAAAAAACTAAAATGTACTGACCCCAACTTATCGGAGAACACAACACAATGTCTATTCTTTTCCAAATTGCCCTAGCGGCGCTCGTCCTCTTTTCTTTCTTGATGGTTATCGGTGTACCTGTAGCCTATGCTTCTCCCCAAAACTGGGATCAATCTAAACCCCTACTCTATCTCGGCTCTGGGATTTGGGCTATTTTGGTGGTTGTTGTGGGTATTTTGAACTTTTTTGTCATCTAAAAGCCTAGGGTTAGGGGAATTAGAATAATGTGAGGTACATTTCTCCTGCCCCCTGCCTTCTGCCTCCTGTCCCACCTATAGTAATTATTATGACTGTTTTCGAGGGATCTTTTGCTGACCAATCTCCTCCCCTCCGCTTTGCCATAGTCATTGGCAGGTTTAATGATCTAATTACAGGCAAACTACTAGAAGCTTGTCAAGATTGTCTCAAGCGTCACGGTATTGATGTCAATCCCCAGGGTACTCAAGTCGATTATGTCTGGGTACCGGGTAGTTTTGAAGTGCCCCTAGTGGCGAGACAATTAGCCATCTCCCACCGCTATGATGCCATTATTTGCCTGGGGGCGGTGATTCGGGGACAGACACCACATTTTGATTATGTTTCCGCCGAGGCGGCTAAAGGAGTCGCTGCTGTCTCCTATTCTACGGGTGTACCTGTGGTTTTTGGCATTCTCACCACCGACACCATGCAGCAAGCCCTAGAAAGGGCAGGAATTAAGGGTAATCATGGTTGGGAATACGCTCTCAATGCCCTAGAAATGGCCAGTCTTATGCGTCAGTTAAATCCCACCCTCTCCGAAAATTCTCAAAAAAAAGAGACGTTATCCATAACGCCCTTTCAAGTACCTTGAAAAAAAACTAAACTTCTTTTTTAACAGGAGCGAGCTTGACGTTGGTGGCCAAGCCAAGCAATTGCAAGAACTGAATAGTCATCCAAGTAATATCAATCTCCCACCACTCTAGTCCGTGGCGAGCGGAATATTGATAGGCATGATGGTTATTGTGCCAACCTTCCCCCCAAGTTACTAGGGCAACCCACCAACAATTGGTAGAGTGGTCGTTGGACTCATGGCTCTTATAGCCGAACTTGTGGGTAGCGCTGTTAACAAACCAAGTACAATGGAACGCTAAGACTAGACGCATGAAAATTCCCCAAAGTACAAAGGGCCATCCCCCCCACCAGAATAGGAGTAGACCTAAAACTACCTGAATCGGGATAAAATATTTTTGACAGAATTGATAAAATGGTTCGTTTTCAATATCTTGAGTAAAGCGGGGGATCATTTCATCGGCAGGATTTTTACATAACATCCAGCCCATGTGACTCCACCAAAAACCTTTATTAGAATCATGGGGATCTAGATCGGTATCAGAATATTTATGGTGGATTCGGTGTAAACCCACCCAATCAATCGGGCCGCCTTGACAAGCAAGGGTGCCACAGAGGATGAGGATATATTCTACCCATTTAGGGGTGTCAAAACTCTGATGGGAGGCTAGGCGATGGAATCCTAAGGTGATCCCAATTCCCCCGGTGATCCAGTAGAAAAAGACGGCCAAGCCTACTCCTTGCCAACTAAAGTTACCGGGTAAGAGAGCAAGGAGAGCTATGAGGTGAATCACGCCCATGTAAGTAATCACGCCCCAGTCTATGGGCAATTTTTTATCAGTCGTAACAGTCATGTAGTAACCTGAAATTTGAACCTAATTTAATCAATGAAAATTCAGCCGTATAGCTAATCTGCCCGTGAAAAGTGTCTTTTTCCGAAAAAGCGACATACATACATAAACTGAATCCATTGATATCAGAGCGTTTAACATCCACCAAGCCTAAAATAAGTTTAGTTGACAAATGAGCAGATTTATGCTGTTAGAGGAAGCAGAAAAAGCACTTTCTCCAATTTTTTCTGAAATTGACACTAAGGTCAAGCAAAATTTGAAAAAAGTTCTGCAAGCCTTTCGGGAACATCGGGTTGGAGTCCATCATTTTTCCAGTGTCAGTGGCTATGGCCACGATGACCTAGGGCGAGAAACTTTAGATAAAGTCTACGCAGAAGTCATGGAAGCCGAATCCGCCGCAGTCAGAGTACAAATCGTCTCAGGAACCCATGCCATCGCCTGTGCCCTTTATGGTATCCTCCGACCTGGGGACGAATTACTCTCCGTAGTCGGCGCGCCCTACGATACCCTAGAGGAAGTAATCGGCCTTCGCGGAACCGAACAGGGTTCCCTCGCGGATTTTAAGATTACCTACCGCCAGTTAGATTTAACGGGGCAAGGAACAATAGATTGGACAGGTCTAGCTACTGCCATACTACCACAGACTCGCATGGTTTTAATTCAACGTTCCTGTGGGTATTCTTGGCGACAAAGTTTGTCAATAGCTGAAATTTCACAAATCATTAAAGTTGTCAAGCAGCAAAATCCCCAGACTATTTGTTTTGTCGATAATTGCTATGGGGAATTTATTGAAAATGTAGAACCGACTGCGGTGGGTGCGGATTTAATGGCGGGTTCTTTGATTAAAAATCCAGGGGGCACTATTGTCACAGCTGGGGGTTATTTGGCGGGAAAAAGAGACTTGGTAGAAGCGGCCATGAGGCGTTTAACCGCTCCGGGTATTGGTAGTGAGGGGGGAGCTACCTTTGATCAAAATCGGTTGTTATTTCAAGGTTTATTTTTAGCACCCCAGATGGTAGGGGAAGCCATCAAAGGTAGTCATTTAATTGCCTACGTTTTTGACAAGTTAGGCTATCCTGTTAATCCCGCTCCTTTAGTACCCCGTCGAGATGTGATTCAAGCTATTAAATTAGGTTCGGCCGCCAAATTAATCGCCTTTTGTCGTGCCATTCAAGCCTATTCTCCCATAGGCTCCTATCTAGATCCTGTTCCTGCGACGATGCCGGGTTATGAGAGTCAATTGGTGATGGCTGGGGGGACTTTTATTGATGGGAGTACCTCAGAATTTTCCGCCGATGGACCCCTGCGTGAACCCTATATAGTTTTTTGTCAAGGGGGTACCCATTGGACTCATATTTCCCTGGCTTTAGAACAAGCGATCGCCGCGATAGTAGAATAGAATTTAAAAATGTATATCCCTAACTTACCACATCTTGAAACGGGAACAATTAATCTCTGTCAACTCTACGACTTAGGAGACGAGATTATTTTGGCTTCGGTATCCAAATGTATTTCTAAACCGATCGCTTTTCGTCAGTTATCGGTTTCTCTTCGTCAATGGGAAAGCATTTCCATCACCCAACCTCCCCTACGAGTGGAACTAGAAACCCATAATACTTCCCTTTTTGGTTTAGAGTTAAAGGGAGTCTTAAAGGCTAGTATTTATAACCTAGTGGCCGTAGCTCTTACCTTAGAATTGCCTTTACCTTCTGCCACTCCTTGGGAAATTATTGCCCAGCTAATGGGGACAATCCAATCCCCATCTGAGAGTTTACAAGCTATTTTTTCCGAAGCAATTTTGAGTCGTAATACTTGGCGCACTTGACCCAGGAAAGGCGAGTCGGATAGTTTGTAAAAATTTGTAATGTTAGACCTATAAGCAATGTGTTAAGCTATATAAAATTACTACGAATCTTGTAGGCTACATTAACAACAATACGTAAAGAGAGAGCTTAAGATGGTCAAATCAACTTTGTACACCACGGTAAAAGTCCTGCCAGGAAATAGAATTGAAATTCAAACTCCAGATCTCACTGTAGGACAAACTGTTGAAGTCATTATTTTGGTTCAAGAAGTTAGTCCTCATTCTTCTACCACCGAAGAGTGTTCTCCATCCTTAAAACAGCGTCTTGCTTTTCTGAAGTTACCAATGGCTGAACGTAGGCATATTCTCGAAAGTCAAGCCGAGATAATGCTCTCTCACTATCAACAAGATTCTGAATGGCAGGAGTTAATGGCAGGTGACATCATTGACTATTAGCCCTGATACACCAAAACGTGGAGAAATTTGGTTGGTCAACTTCGATCCTACTGTTGGTGCAGAAATCAAAAAAGTGCGTCCTGCTATCGTTATCAGTTCGGATTCAGTCGGAAAACTTCCTATCAAGCTTATTGCTCCCATTACAGACTGGAAAACATATTTTTCACCAAATTTCTGGCACGTTAAAATTGAACCCAACAGTATAAATGGGTTAAATAAAGCTTCTGCAATTGATACTCTCCAACTAAGGGGGGTGGATTTACAAAGGTTTATTCGTAAATTAGGAAGTGTTTCCGAAATTACAATGTTGGAAGTTACGGCCTCCATTGCTACTGTAATCGAATTTGAGGTCTAACAAATAACTGCACCCGACCGGATGATACCAAATCCTGTTAGGACTGGTTTTATCACAATCAATCGAACGAGAGCTAGGAATATTGCCAGTATTTCGCTCCTTTAGCCCTAGTTATGTTTGGCA
Organism: Microcystaceae cyanobacterium; assembly: GCA_040398185.1. Lineage (GTDB taxonomy): Bacteria > Cyanobacteriota > Cyanobacteriia > Cyanobacteriales > Microcystaceae > JBBAUO01. The sequence goes on from JBBAUO010000031.1 coordinate 33,958, forward strand.
GCCCTACGCAGGAGAAGTCTACAATCCGCTCATGACATCCCCCAACCTGAAAAATAAGCTTAATGAACTGCTGGCTGTAAGTTGATCTCACACCTTAAATAATTGGTACTTCCTCCAACACAACTATGGAAAAACCATGGACATTATAATCTTTATCTATGGTAGGGGCTTGGGAAACAGTCCAAAAATTATAGTTGGGTTCAGCCCAGGTAGCTGTATCAATAATTAACTTCCATTCGTGGTTAGGAGCCGGTTTTGATACCAAAAAATTAGCCGAGGCGGAGTACATATTAATCAGTACCAGAAAATCATGATCGCCGACACCACTGCCATCTATTAATAACCAAACACAGCGATCGCCATTGTGCAATTCACTAACCCCATCCAACTTTTTAAACAGATAGGTAACATTGTCCACGCTGTTTAAAATCATATCTCCATACCTGCTCTGTTTGAGAGCTACATGATTAAGACGAAGATGGGTAATGTAATGCACAAAAACAAATAAAGGATTACGTTCCTCGCTATTTGTTCCCGTGCCAAAATTGTCATTATAGATGCCCCCGTAACCCGTCTCAATGGCTGTAGGTTGACGAGTGGCAATCATATTATAATTATTCCAAGTTGCCACGCTATCAATATTATAGGGATTATTATTACCATTTTGGGTACGTCCCAACTCATCTCCCCAGACAGTCATGGGCACACCCCTAGACAAAAACAATATCGTCCAGAAATTTCTCAGGCGTTGTCTTCTTAGGGCTTCATCTCCCCCAGAATCCCAAGAATCATTACTATCATTACCCCCATCCGAGGGACCAAAGGGCCAGGGATTGAGGTTATTTTTTTGATTATAACTGACCAAATCCATCAGAGTAAAACCATCATGGGCAACCACAAAATCAATAGCGCGTTGGGGTCCACCTTGATCATTAAAACTGTGGTAATCGCCATTAACTTGATCAATAAAACTAAGGGTATTTTGATCTCCTTTAAAAAACCGACGAACAGCATCCCGATAGCGTCCATTCCACTCTCCCCAACCGTCGGGAAAATTACCTACCTCATAGCCCCAAATATCCCAGGCTTCGGCGATCATTTCGGCGTTATTGTCTTCCCCTAGTTTTTGAATCCTTTCTAGGAGAGTATGTTTGTTAAAAAACTTCCGTTGTTCTGCCCAATTTTCCCTTTCATGGACATCGGGAGTTCTACCCAAAACAGGGGCTAAATCGAAGCGGAAACCATCTACCCCCATTTCTAGTAACCAATAGGTAAGAGAATCTAGTACCAAATTTTGGGTAACAGTATTCGAGAAGTTCAACTGATTGCCGCAACCCGTCGCCCCGTCTACGATATAGTTTTCATCTGTTAGTTGATAGTATGCCCGGACATCAAAACCGCCAAAACTGACAAAACCTGTAACATCATTACTCCCCCAGTTTCCCCCTTCCCCTGTATGGTTATAAACCACATCTAAATAAACTTCCAATCCTTCCTCATGGAAAGCCCTAACCATTTCCTTAAATTCCCGCGTCGGGCCACCGGGGGACTTATCATAGGCATAGCGGCGATCTGGGGCAAAATAACCAAAGGTCATATAACCCCAATAATTTCCCCCTGGTCGATCTTCGGTATTATTATCATTAGCGGTTTCCTGGACGGGTAATAGTTCCACCGTGGTAAATCCCAGAGCTTTAAGATATTTAGCCATGTAAGCTGCACCCCGATAGGTTCCCCTGTAGATTTCGGGAACATTAACGACCTCCTCAAATCCTTCTATTCCCTTGAGGATTGTCTCTAAACGAGAGGAGGAAGAATGTTGGGTTAACCCTCGCAGATGGGCTTCATAGATAATAGAATTTCTCGGTGGAATTAAAGGCCTAATCCCTGTAGATGTGGTATCTTTTGCTAAAACGATCCCCTTAGGAACCCATTTCCCCGTATCGTATTCACGACTAACAATCCCCTTATAATCTCCTGCTCCCGTGGCATATATTCCCCCATCTACCCCTGCTGCCGCCATAGCTTTCGATTCTTTATCATGGGAAAGTTCACGGCTATAGGGGTCAAAAAGAACACTATTTGGGTTGAAGCGATTCCCCTCACCGTCGACATCGGCTTTAAATCCTACATTGCTATGACCCCGCTGCCAACCTTCAACGTATTCCCAATTAGATCCCCAACAACGGAAGGCGTAGAATGTACCGTGGGGAACTTGGGCAATATTAGCTCGCCAAATATCATCCTGGGGATTTTTGTTCATCCAGTAGTCATATTTAGCATCTTCTCCCATTGCTTGCCCGTAAATTTCTAGTAGTACATGGGTAGCATGTTGGGAATATACGGCAAAGGTAGTGTTTTCTTCCTGATGGTGGGCGCCGAGGGGATAATGTAGGTTTGCCCAGTTAGCCTCTTCAATAGGAGAATAGGTGCCTGAATTGGGGTGATTTTGTCCAATGGCGGTGGTATTCATGGGAGATAAATTTTAAAGATTGCTTGTCTATAAGCTTGACATTAAAAGACTCTTTGGGGTAAAAACTTTAGATCATCTTTAGATTCTTGCTCGACTGGAATTTACTAAATAACTAAAAATTAAAGGAGAGGTTTTATCCTCTCCCTTAGTAAACGGTTTTTGATTCTGGTCGTCTCGAAGACGCTTTCTGAGCATTTGCTCTCTTTTTTTCAATTGTCTAGCCCGAGCAGAACCACCTTTACCTTTATTATTTCTCCCTTGGCGGCGGGGAGACTCCCAACTTTTTAATCTCATGACGGCAGGTTATTGTCTTAAATACAATACCCATTATAGCACTAGGATTTTTTCCGTTGACGTTTTGAACCCAATCCCCAAACTCCCAGGAGGAAGAACCCAAGCACTGAGCCAGGTTCAGGAACAGTTTGCAGTCGTAGTCCAATTATTCCGAGTAATTGCCCGACCAGGATTACCGCCAACAAAGCCACCATTATTTGGTGTTACTCCAGCCGATCCAAAATTGCTAAAAGTCGTACCAGAGTTAACACTACTAGCCGTAACTGTATCCCCTTCAAAGGTATATTGTCCGAGCAAAGCCGCATAACTAGACGGTGAGAAAATTCCTAAACCAAGAAACGCGGTTAAATTAGCGACCGTAGAAAAACGAGACATGGCACACTCCTTACAAACAAAAATTAATCAAATTTACGCTTTTTGAAAACTAAAAAACTGCCAATTCCCACGGCAACAATACCTAAAACTGTGGAAGATTCAGGCACAGATTCAATCTCAAAAGCAAGAAATTGAGTAAACTGAGTGGTATCAAAATTATTGTCGCTAACTAAAATGAGCGATCGCTTGCCATTGGGTAGAGTTTTCCCAAAGGTGATTCCCTCCACATTATCAATAGGAATGTTCAGGTCTGTTAAGTCGAACAACAAGGTCTTTTGTGCTGGAATAATTCCCGATGTTCCAGAAGCTATCAGGGAATTATTATTAATAATATTAGAAGCTCCAGCTAAAGAAACCTGAAAAATCTTCACGGTATTACCAGTATTGCCAGTAGTTGCCGCACCAACAGAGAAAGAGCGTTCTAATGCTAGGAAATTCTGTCCTGAATTATCTAGGGCTAATAAGTCCACTAATCCACTAACATTAAACCCATTAGCAGGATTAGGGGGTAAGGCAACGGGTTCGGTATTGTAGAGAAATTCAGCAATTTCTTGGGAGCCATTAAGACCGTATTGGATAATGCGAGCAGGACTCCCGTTAGATAAAGTAGCGATCGGACCATCTTGGAAGATAGCATTTTCAGTAGCAGTAAATAAAAACTGCTGGTCAGGGGTTCCGGTTAAACTTTCAAAGGCTAAGTTATTGCGTACCCCAGAGGTTTGATTTGTTCCTGAAAACATAGGACTGAATTTAGGATTAACTGGTAAAGCCGCATTTTCTTGGCCTGTACTTACCCCGAAACGGTTTACAAAAGGATCAATGATATTTCCAGCTTGAGCATTACCCTCAGAAGAAACAAAAACTTGACCTCCATTTACCACAGCAATCCCTTCTGGATCTAGACCCAAAGCGGGAAAAGGTTGGCCGTTTGATTGTAGAAGTGTGGTAACACCGGTAAAAGTCACACCATTATTGACCCCATTAACATTAAACAGAGTCGGGTGCAACATTTAGACCTAACGTTTCTCACAAAATCGTTCAATCATAACATCAGCGGGTAAGGTACTGACCATAAACAGTGGTTTCCCATCACCATGAAGGCTGTTGCCAGCAAAGCTGGTTTTATCCAGCGCAGTTAATCAATAATTGATTAGAATTTTTGTCCTATAAGTTGGTCAAGATGAAGGCATAATCTTGCGATATCGCCCTAGGTCTTTCTTGCCTACTTTTTCTCCATTTTAAAGCAGGCGGTTAAATCTTGTCAAGTTCACCAGTATTTTTTGAGTTAATAGGTTTGAGCAGCAATGTTAAGTTTAACTAATTATTTTGTTATTTGATAGTACGTCTATGCTTGCGGTATAAAACCGAGCCGAATTAATTTGACTGCGATCATCGGAAATAGTGTAAAAACTATTATTAGCAGGGTTGTAGGTAATGCCAGACAATCCCCCTACCGTTGTTCCCCCATACTGGGTTCCTGTGGGAATAATTGATTGACCGAGATAGTTTAATCCGAGGGAAGATGCTGGGGCGGAATAGGTATTTAGTAAGCCGCCCAGTACCCCTAGGGTGATAATTAGTTGTTTCATGGTGATTGTCTCTGGGGATAGGATTATGAATTAGAATTGCGTTTTCTACGGACCACAAAGGCCCCGATTCCCGCCAAAATTCCTAGAACACCCGTAGGTTCAGGAACGGGAGCCACATCTAAGAAAACCGCATGGTGATCCGAGGCACTATTTAAAGAAGAGAGGGGATTAGAGTCAACGGGCCAGAAAATGTTAGCGTTGGCAATGGCTAAATTGTTAGAAGGAAGGACGTAATCCACCCTTAAACCTCCCGTAAAAGCGGCAGTATCGTAGGCAGGATTGCCTATATGATTGGGATCTCTACCCGAATACTGCACACCTCCTAAACTAGAGGAAGTATCATTGGTGTTAACCAGAGGATTATCCAGAAGTTGGTTAATTGCCCCATCCACGCTATCTCCGTCGTAGGGATCTGCATTTTGATCGCCCATAATTACAAAGCGAGAACCAGGGGTTAAACCACCGAAAACACCTTGATCATCATAGATATAGCTTCCCTGTCCTGGGGTAATGTAATCATTCCACAAACGAATTTCATCATGGTTGCGTTTGCCGTTGCGATCTTCCGGTCCATCAAAAACCGGTGGAGTGGGATGACTAGCTAAGACATGGACAATTTCGCCATTGACATCAATGGGCAAGTCCCAATGACTTTTTGAAGATAGGGGAAATTGAGCCGCGACGGTGGGGCTATACCAGTCCGTTGGGAGTAGGTTCCCCGGCATATCGGTCCATAAAAAATTCTGAAAAGTCCTGGCTTGATTTTCTAGAATGGGGTATTTAGAATACACCGCCATCCCGTATTGTCCTGGGTAAAAACCAAATCCCCAGGAGGTATTGGCGTAAGCGGCCGTTTCTACAGGGGGTTGGGCGATCGCTCCTCCTTGTTGTACATTCAAAGCATACCCAGAGAAAATGCCCGTATTAAAGGGGTCGGTAGTGCCATTGGGACTAACATAAAAGTCGTTAAAGTTAATGGCATTAGCAGCACCACTAGGATCTCCTGAAACATCTTGTCCGATGGAGAGGAAATTTTGTTGGAAAAGAGTAGCCGCACCCGTGGGGTTGGTAGGATCGTAGTTAAATTCGTTAAGGAGGACAATATCGGGGTTAATGCGTTGGATAACTTCCGCAATCTGACGCGCCTGATAGGTTAGGGTGCCTGGGGTATTATATTCAGGATCGCTAGGGGTTTTAGAAAGAGCTTGGATTAAGCCATTTTGTTGGTTAGGACTGAGGGAAGTATTAAAAGTAGCAATGCGAAAGGGAGTTGCTGCTTGGGCTGGAGCAAAGGAGGCTAATAATCCTACTAAAGCCATAGGAACAAAGGGAAAAGTTGATTTCATGTTAATTTACCAAAGTTGGGAACAGATCTAGGCAATAAAAAAGGGGAATGTAGTTTATTCCCCAGTTATTTCTCTATCCTTTAACTACTGCCGACCGCCGACCGCCTAGCCTTCGTGATAAGATATTTATCTAAGCAGATTTAGTATTATGAATTATTTTCCCGACTTTTTATCCCAAGGATAGGAAATAATTTCAGAACTCGCCACAACCTTGAATTGATTTACTAAAAGTGTAGTGTTTCTGTGCTTCTAAAATATCTTTAAGGCTATGGGTAGCTTCCATGTTATCGGGTAAATCCGCTACCTGAAAGGCCAACAATACCCCAGATGCACCCTGTCGCAAGCAGGAGGAATGTTGACAAACCATCACATAGCGAGGGGAGGACGACGACATAGGGCAGATAAAAAGGGAAGTTTATCTTAACTTAACCTAAAACCTTTACCATAGCGATAACTAATTATCCAAGAGAAAAATAGATAAGTCATGAAACCTTCAACCCAAAGGACAAAGATAGTTGCAACCATTGGACCTGCGAGTAGTTCCCCCGAAGTTTTAAAGCAAATGGTGATGGCAGGGATGAATGTAGCCCGTCTCAACTTTTCCCACGGTAGTTATGAGGACCACGCCAAGCAAATAACCTTGTTACGCAGTGTCGAGAAAGAACTGAATATACCCATTACCTTACTACAGGATCTCCAAGGTCCAAAGATTCGGGTGGGACAGTTACCGGATGGTAAAATGACCTTAAACGATGGGGAGTTTCTGACCCTAGTTCCCCAAGACGAGTATAAACAACAACCAGGAACGATCGCTATTGATTATCCCCATCTGGCTGACGATGCCCAACCTGGTACGCAAATACTGTTAGACGATGGTTTATTAGAGTTACGCATTGAAGAGATTCAAGGCAATGCAGTAAAGTGTAAGGTAATTGAAGGCGGTATTCTCAAGAGCCGTAAAGGGGTTAATCTACCTAGTCTAAATCTCCGACTACCTTCAATGACCGAGAAGGATAAACAGGATTTAGAGTTTGGTTTATCCCAGGGTATTGATTGGGTGTCTTTGAGTTTTGTGCGTAAGCCTGAGGATATTATTGCTCTCCATGACTTGCTTACGGAAAAGGGTTATGGAGATGTTCCCGTTATTGCCAAAATCGAAAAGCCCCAGGCCATTGAGAATCTGGAAGAAATTTTAGATGAATGCGATGGGGTAATGGTAGCGCGGGGAGATTTAGGGGTAGAAATGAGCCCCGAAAAGGTGCCGATGTTACAAAAACGTATTATCAAACTCTGTAACTCGAAAAGCATTCCCGTAATTACTGCTACTCAGATGTTAGAAAGCATGATTAACAATCCTCGTCCTACCCGTGCGGAGGCAAGTGATGTGGCCAATGCGATTATTGATGGAACCGATGCGGTTATGTTATCGGGAGAGTCCGCAGTCGGTGAGTTTCCCATTCGGGCTGTACAAATGCTGGCGAGAATTGCCACCGATGTAGAGGATGAAATTGAGTTCATTAACGTTCCCCCCAGTGATTCCGATGAAACCCACGCTATTAGTGAAGCTCTCAACGCCATTGATAGTACCCTGGCTTTGCGTTTCATTGTCACCTTTACCTCCACGGGTTATACAGCTTTACTCGCTTCTAAGGAACGCCCTTCCGTGCCCGTGATTGCCCTAACCCCTAATGAAAAGGTTTATCATCGCCTGAATCTGTTTTGGGGGGTGATTCCGATACTTATCCAAGAAGAAGTGGAAACCTTTGAAGAGGCGGTTAAGCAAGCCGAACAGGTACTTCTGAGCGAAGGATTAGTTGAATCTGGCGATCGCATTTTAATTTTAGGCGGTATACCCATGAAAATATCAAAGGGTACTAATTTCTTAAAAATTCATAACATTAAGTAGGTGAATCTATGTCTAAGCTAGTTTTAATCCGTCATGGACAGAGTCTCTGGAATGCAGAGAATAAATTCACGGGTTGGGTGGATGTACCCCTAAGTGAAAGAGGAAGAGCAGAAGCAATGATTGCAGCTTGCAAACTCAACGACGAAAAGATCAATTTTGATGTTTGTTTTACGAGTTTGTTAATCCGTACCCAAGAAACGGCTATTATTTGCCTAACGGAATGTGAATCGGTGCGCGGGGGAAAAGTACCCATCATGCAGCACACCGCCGACGACCCCGACTGGCATGGCTGGAACAACTATAGTGGTAAAAAGGAAGAAGAATTACCAATTTTTCCGAGCCAAGCCCTAGATGAGCGTTACTATGGGGAACTCCAGGGACTAAATAAAGCGGAAACCGTAGCGAAATTTGGCGAGGAGCAGGTGAAGTTATGGCGCCGTTCCTACGATGTGCGTCCCCCAGGGGGCGAAAGCCTAGAAGACACAAAAAATCGTGTGATTCCCTTTTTTAAGAGTCGTATCCTTACCCACCTAAAAGAAGGAGATGATGTGCTAGTTTCTGCCCACGGCAATTCCTTACGGGCTATGATTATGGAGTTAGAGCAACTAACACCCGAGGAAGTAACCCAGGTAGAATTTATTACGGGGGTTCCCATTGTCTATGACTTAGATGCTGAAGGTAAGGTACTCAGTAAAAAAATCCTCAACTCTTAGATAACGTCTTTACCCCTCTAAATCAGGGGGGTAGAGTTCAGCAACATAAATTTTACTTATATATATTAAGCTCTATATTAATATTTTTGGCTATTGACTAAACTCTATTCATAGGGTAGTATCAAATACAAATGATGAGTTTTAGTAAATAGAGAGGCAGAGCAGTGATTCAAGCGACCCTGCATCAGTTGAAGGTGTTTGAAGCCACCGCCAGAAATAGTAGTTTTACCAAGGCGGCGGAGGAGTTGTACATCACGCAGCCCACCGTCTCCACCCAAGTCAAGCAACTGACTAAAGCAGTAGGACTACCTTTGTTCGAGCAAATCGGCAAGCGACTCCATCTAACTGAAGCAGGAGGGGCATTGCTGGCTACTTGTCAAGAAATCTTTGAGAGGCTAGATAATTTCGAGATGACCGTTGCGGATCTCAAAGGGACACGCCAAGGACGATTAAAATTAGGAGTGATTACCACTGCTAAATATTTTATACCAAGGTTACTGGGGTCATTTTGTCAACAGTATCCTGGGATAGATATCGCCCTAGAAGTGACCAATCATCAGAAATTAGAGGAGCGAATGCTCAATAACGAAGATGATTTATATATTGTCAGTCAGCCCACGGAAGACATTGACTTGTGTTGGGAACCCTTTGCGGAGAATCCCATCGTCGTTGTCGCCCGAAAAGACCATCCTTTGGCAGGAATCCCTAATATTCCCATCACTCGACTCAATGATGAACCTTTTATCATGCGAGAAACGGGTTCAGGCACTCGTCAGGCAGTACAAAGATTGTTTACGGAACATCAAGTATCTGTGAGGACACGCCTAGAATTAGGGAGTAATGAGGCCATTAAACAGGCAATAGCAGGGGGTTTAGGTATTTCGGCTCTTTCTAAGCATACCTTGATTTCCGATGCGGGGGAGTTAACTATCTTAGACATCCAAGAGTTTCCTATCCCGCGCCATTGGTATGTCAGCTATCTAGCAGGTAAGCAACTATCCATTATTGCCGAAGCCTTTCGGGAGTATTTGCTGCTCAATAGCGATAAAATGCCCTTATATGAATCTCTCAATGCCCATCATAAAAGTCTCATCGGCATCCCTTAGATAATTATCCATCCCATTTGCAGGGGGTATTATGTTGAATGTGTTGAGCCAGTCTATCTGGCTAGTACCTTGTTATGTCCCAATTGGGGCAATTTTGACCATTCCCTGGTCCCCTAGTATTATTCGAGAAACCGGACCGCGGCCATCGGGGTACATAAGTATTATCATGACGGCGATCGCCTTTTTGCATAGTTTACTGGCACTTATTGCCCTAGGGGATGAACCGGTGCAAAATCTCTCCTTTAATTGGTTACACGCGGCGAGTTTAAATATTGCCTTTGATTTACAAATTTCCCCGATTAATGTGGGAGCTTTGCTGGTAATTACGGGGTTAAATCTACTGGCTAAAATCTACGCCATTGGTTATTTAGAAATGGATTGGGGCTGGGCGCGCTTTTTCTCGTTGATGGCCCTATTCGAGGCGGGAATGTGTACCCTAGTATTCTGTAACTCCCTTTTCTTTACCTATGTGGTGCTGGAAATCCTCACCCTAGGAACCTACCTTTTAATCGGTTTTTGGTTTAACCAGTCTTTGGTAGTCACAGGTGCTAGGGATGCTTTTTTAACCAAACGAGTCGGAGATTTAATCCTCTTGATGGGGGTAGTGGCTCTCCTTCCTCTAGCCAAAACTTGGAACTTTGATGGGTTAGCAGAGTGGGCAACTACCGCTAATTTAGACCCCACGGTAGCTAATTTAATATGTCTTGCCCTTTTAGCAGGTCCTGTGGCTAAATGCGCCCAATTACCCCTACATCTTTGGTTAGACGAAGCCATGGAGGGGCCAATGCCCGCCTCAATTATTCGTAACGCTCTAGTGGTAGTCACGGGGGCTTGGGTATTAATCAAATTACAACCTCTTTTTGTCCTATCACCCTTAACCAATACGGTAATGGTGGTTATTGGCATGACAACGGCGCTCGGGGCCTCTTTGATTGCCATCGCCCAAATAGACCTCAAACGCTGTTTATCCTATTCCGCCAGTGCCTATATGGGATTGGTGTTAGTGGCAGTCGGTACGGGGCAAGGGGCCATGGCTTTAAAACTACTTTTTGTCTACGCGATCGCCATATCGATCTTAGTTATGAGCATTGGTGGTATTATCCTGAATAATATCAGCCAAGATATAACCCAGTACGGAGGTCTTTGGTCCCGTCGTCCTGTTTCCGCCCTTTGCTTTATGGTTGGGGCTGCCTCTTTAGTAGCTTTACCGCCCTTTGGAGGTTTCTGGATTCTGGCTCAAATCATCTCCTATCAATGGGTTAATCATCCCCCCATTGCCCTAGGAATTATCCTAGTAGAAGCCCTAACTGCCTTTAGTCTTACCCGGGAGTTTTGCTTACTCTTTCGGGGTAAAGTTAAAGCTTTTACGGTGCGTTCCTTTGAGGGATTATGGCCTCTGGTTTTACCGATGACCGTATTAACAGGATTCGCCTTACATATTCCCCTATTGTTGGCAACTTGGCAGATATTGCCGAATTGGGAAACCCTAAATCTTACTGCTGTAACTACCCTAGTAGGTGCAACGGTAGCTGGTATCTCAACTGCGGCTTACCTCTACCTAAATGACAGCATTGCCAAACCCATAGCGATCCAACCCAAAGCCCTACAGGACTTTTTTACCCACGACTTGTACACAGCCCAATTTTATAAGGTGACAATCGTGGCTTTAGTGGGGTTAGTTTCCCAGATAATTAACTGGTTTGATCGCGTTATTGTAGATGGAGTAGTTAATTTAGTTGGTTTAGCTACAGTCTTTGGGGGACAAACTTTAAAATACAATGTTTCGGGACAGACCCAGTTTTATGCCTTTTCCATTTTACTCGGAATTGCCCTGTTAGTATCCGTCATTGGTTGGCCACTTTTATCGCAAGGTTTCTTTAGTTAAAGATTGTCGCTGCTTACTACGATTTGAACACAGGTAAAGTAGAACTATTAAGTTAGTTTTCACGCTGTTTTATGGGGCTAAAGCCCCTACTAAAATTCTTTTTACTAGCTCTAAAAAACCATGTTAAGTAGTCTACTTTTAGTCCCCTTAATTGGAGCATTATTTGTCGCTTTTTTACCCAAACTTGAGGATAAAAATCTCCGTCAAATAACAACTATTTTCTCCGTTGTAACTTTAGCAATAACCCTAGTTTTGTTAAGCCAATTTGATTTATACAATCCTAGCTTTCAATTTCAAGAGTACATGGCATGGGCTAAACCCATTGGCTTGAACTATAGCTTAGGAATCGACGGTATATCCTTACCCCTCCTAGTTCTAAATACTCTTTTAACCCTCATTGCCATCTACACCATCAGCGAAACCCTACAGCGTCCCCGTTTATACTATGCCTTAATTTTATTAATTAATGCAGGTATTTCGGGGGCACTAATGGCAGAAAATCTGCTACTGTTTATCATTTTTTATGAGCTAGAGCTAATCCCTTTTTACCTAATGATTGCGATTTGGGGAGGAGAAAAACGGGGTTATGCCTCCATTAAGTTTTTGTTATATACGGCTCTGTCTGGGTTATTGGTTTTAGCCGCTTTCCTGGGTATTGGCTTCTTGAGTGGCTCGGCTAATTTTGACTATCAAACCCTAACTACCCAATCCTTTGGCATTAAAGCTCAGTTAATTCTCCTCACACTGCTTCTAGTCGGTTTTGGGATTAAAATTCCCCTAGTACCTCTGCACACATGGCTACCTGATGCCTACACAGAAGCCTCCCCTGCTGCGGCTATCCTACTCGGAGGTATTTTAGCTAAGTTAGGAACCTACGGATTAATTCGCTTTGGATTACAACTTTTCCCCGAAGCTTGGGCAATAATTGCCCCAGGTTTAGCCGTTATCGGCACCATTACTGTATTATACGGGGCTCTGAGTGCGATCGCCCAAAAAGATATTAAGCGCATGGTAGCCTATAGTTCCATTGGCCACATGGGTTATATTCTCGTAGCGGCGGCGGCGGGCACTGATTTAAGTTTACTCGGAGCCGTTGCCCAAATGGTTAGCCATGGTTTAATTTTGGCTCTACTTTTCCATTTAGTGGGTATTGTCGAGCGCAAATGTGGTACCAGGGATTTAGATGTTTTAAATGGTTTAATGAATCCCATCCGTGGTTTACCCCTAACCAGTGCTTTGCTAATTGCTGGAGGAATGGCTAGTGCAGGGATTCCGGGGTTAGTGGGTTTTGCTGCGGAGTTTATTGTTTTTCAGGGTAGCTTTTCTATTTTCCCCATTCCTACTCTGCTTTGTATTCTCGCTTCAGGTTTAACCGCAGTTTATTTTGTCATTCTGCTCAACCGGACTTGTTTTGGGAAGTTAGATAACAAATTAGCCTACTATCCTAAAGTTACCCTCTCAGAAAACCTCCCTGCTTTCCTACTGATTGCCCTCATTTTTTTCCTAGGAATTGCCCCTAATTATCTAGTACGTTGGACGGAAACTACTACTAATTCCATGGTGGCAACTTTGCCCGCAACTGAACAAATCGCCCTACAAAAGTGAATACCATGACAACTACTCTCATTCAAACCAAATTACCTCCTTCTACCCATGAGTTTGCGGAAATCATCCACCGTTTAGAAGCGGGAGGTTCCATGTTACCCGATACTCCCGAAAACCTCATGCAAATTATCGGTATTTACAAAGCCTATGCAGTGCCGATGGATTTTTACTGGCGTGATTTACTGTATATTGCCGAGCAAGTATTTTTAAATCCTTTGCCCTTTTTTAAATACTTTCTACCCCAGGAATATCTAGATTTACCTAACCATTACTCAGGGGATGAAGCGGATTTAAGGATTTGGCGAGGAACGGGTAAAGCCCATCCTGAACTATTGGAGTTTATGGAAAAAGGTAAGACCAGAAAAATGTCAAAACTAGCCCACCATCTCTGGCACGATCGCATTAATATGGAGTTTGCAGAAGCCTGTATGCAAGCGATGTTATGGCATGGGCGTGATATGGGTTGGGGTAAGTTTGATGCCTATTTAGATACAGAAGAGTACCGTCAAAATGCAGATGTAGCTATTCGGGCTTACTTTAAAAATAATCCTGCCATGATGGCTCTATATCAAACCTTTCCTGAGATGTTTTTAGAACAGGTAAGGATGATGTCTTATTATTCTAATCTAGGTTTATTTTGGGAAGTAATGGCCCCTGTCTTTTTTGAAATGTCAGACATTTATGATGAAGGTGGTTTTCAGGGTGTTCCCGATGCCATGAATTTCCTTGTAAATGGAATTTTTGCAATCTCTGGTCGTCCTATTTATCATCATGTTTATATTGAGGGCAAATGTTACGAGATTATCCCTAAATCTAAGGGGTTTATGTGGCTCTACGAGGCGGCTTTACCCTACGTTGAGGCGGTTTTTTATCGGACTGCTCCTTTTCGGGGTACGAAGTCCTATAATGCCCAAGCCAAGCAAGTACCTGACGAGCAAAAAGACTTTCATTATGGTATTTTGTATGCGGATGTTTTTCCCGTCGGTACGGCAGGGATTCCTCCGACTTTGTTAATGGATGATATGTATCATTTTTTACCTGATTATCTGTTGGAATATTATCAACAACACTGCCGAGGTAAGGATGATATATTGATTCAATTGGGTATTACTTTCCAACGCTCTATGTATAACGTGACTTCGGCGGTAATTCAGGCTCTACGCCAGGCTTTGCTTTATCCCCTTGATGATCCTAATCCCGAGCATTTGTTAAAAAATCGGCAGTTTTTTGAGGCTAATATGGATCGTTTTAAACGTCCTGAAGCAAGGTTACGGGACATTCAAAGTGCGGATTATCGTTGAGATTCTAGATCCCCCCGCCTATCGGCACCCCCCTTAATAAGGGGGGCAGGGGGGATCGAACGCGCAATAATCACTTCAATTTAATTATAACCAGTTACTTATAGCTCAAGTTTAGACTAATTTGCAGTCAAAATTGACGCAGCCTGGGATAAAAGGCTG
>JBBAUO010000032.1:0-48393 GCA_040398185.1 Microcystaceae cyanobacterium
TAAAGACGGTTGTTGGTGCTGGTGATCCACTGACAGAATTGCTCCCATGTAGAACCGCTTTCGCGTTGCTGTAGGGTAGTTGTCATTGGTTTATGATTTCTATTGGGTTTTCAAGGTTCGGTATGAATCTTATGACTTCATCATAGAGGCTTTTTATGTTTTTGTAAATCTTTTTAGCAATAGTTGTTATTATATAATTCATAAGTTCTAGTTATATTAGAGCCTAGCGTACAATACTTTCGAGGATTTTTTTTGAAAAACTCACTTAGGGCAATCGTTTAGAATAGATTATGGTAGTCGAGAAAAATGAAGCGCATCGTTATTATTACAGGGTTTGAAGCCTTTAATGCTGATTTGTACCGTCAATCTGCAAAACTCGCCATAGCTCGCTGCTCTGGCTTGGATGTTTGGGTATTTAATGACCGTTCCCTAACTACTGAACCCGATACAGTCGCCAAAGCCCTCCAAGATGCCGATGTTTTCTTTGCCAGTCTCATTTTTGATTATGAGCAGGTAATGTGGTTACGAGCCAAAGTCAGCCATATTGCCATCCGTCTTGTTTTTGAGTCTGCGTTGGAGTTAATGAGCTTAACCCAGTTAGGGAAATTTGTGATTGGCGACAAACCCAAGGGAATGCCGAAACCGATACAGTTTATTCTCAGTAAATTTTCTAGCGGTAAAGAGGAAGACAAACTAGCAGGTTATTTAAGTTTTCTGAAAACAGGTCCCAAGCTTCTGAAATTTATCCCCGCCCAAAAAGTTCAAGATTTACGCAACTGGTTAATTATCTATGGTTATTGGAATGCAGGAGGAACAGAAAATGTTGCTTCTATGTGTTGCCTAATTGCCCAAAAATATTTAGGTTTGACAGTTGCGGCTATTCCCGAAGTTATCGAAACTCCTAACAAGGGCTTACTACATCCCGATTATTTGGGTTATTTTACCTCTCCCCAGAACTATCTGCGTTGGTACAAAAGCAAAGATCAGCCTGTTGTTGGTATTTTACTCTATCGTAAGCACGTTATCACTAAACTTCCCTATATTAATCAACTAATTCGTGCCTTTGAAGCCGCAGGTTTAACTCCTTTACCCATTTTTATTAATGGTGTCGAAGGCCATACTATCGTCAGGGATTGGTTAACCACAGATTACGAAATTCAACAACGTCAGCGAGGTATCATTAAAACCCCGTCCCTAACTGCTGATGCAGTGAAAGTGGATGCTATAGTTTCTACCATTGGCTTTCCCCTAGTAGGAGGTCCTGCGGGTTCAATGGAAGCAGGAAGACAGGTGGAAGTGGCTAAGGGTATTTTATCGGCTAAAAATGTTCCCTACTTGGTAGCTGCTCCCCTACTCATCCAAGATATCCATTCTTGGACAAGACAGGGAATCGGGGGGTTACAAAGTGTGGTGCTATATGCTTTACCTGAGTTAGATGGAGCTATTGATACTATTCCTTTAGGCGGATTGGTGGGAGAGGATATTTATTTAATTCCTGAACGAGTTAAAAGACTTACAGGAAGGCTAAAAAGCTGGATAAAACTTCGCCAAACTTCCTCTAAAAATAGACGTATTGCCATTATTTTGTATGGATTTCCCCCTGGTTATGGGGCAACGGGAACAGCCGCACTGCTCAATGTACCTAAAAGTCTCATTAACTTACTAAAAGCTTTAAAAGAACAGGGGTATGAAGTGGGAGAAATTCCAGAAAATGGTGAGGAACTTATTGCCGAAGTTAAGAAAGCAGATGAAGATATTTCTCGTACTCAATCCCTAACAGTTAATGTCAGAAAACTAGAAAAATGGTTAGGATATCTTTTAACTTCTCGTATCGAAAAACAATGGCAATCTTTAACGGGAACGGGTATTAAAACCAGAGAAGATGATTTTTGCATTGGCGGGATACAACTAGGAAATGTTTGGATAGGGGTACAACCACCTTTAGGTATTTCTGGCGATCCAATGCGTTTGATGTTTACCAAGGATTTAACTCCCCATCCCCAGTATGCAGCTTTCTATAAATGGTTACAAAATGAGTTTAAAGCCGATGCTGTGGTTCATTTTGGTATGCACGGAACTGTAGAATGGTTGCCCGGTTCTCCTTTGGGTAATACTGGGTATTCTTGGCCAGATATTCTACTAGGAAATTTACCTAATTTATATGTTTATGCGGCGAATAATCCCTCGGAATCTATTTTAGCCAAACGTCGCGGCTATGGTGTGTTAATTTCCCACAATGTACCCCCCTACGGTAGAGCAGGATTGTATAAAGAGTTGATGGCTTTGCGGGATTTGATTTCTGAGTATCGGGAAGATACGAATAAGAATGCGGCTCTTAAGGAGATTATTTGTCAGAAAATAGTAGATTCTGGTATAGCGGCCGATTGTACCTTTGCGGAAGGGAAGAAGTTGGGGATAGATTTTACCCGGGAAAATTCCCGCTTATTTAGTAAGAATGCCCTACAAGAGTATTTTGTCAAGGTATATGAATACTTACAAATATTAGAACAAAGACTCTTTTCTTCGGGATTACATACCCTAGGAGAACCTCCCAAGGCTGAGGAGTTAGATTCTTATCTAGAGGCTTATTTTGGAGAGAAATTAACCTTCAGGGAAAGGGAGCTAATTGTTTCGGAAAGAACTGATTTAATCGTCGATAAAGATCATCGGGATAATCTCATTCAAGAGGCTATTCTAATTCGAGATTTACTCAAGCAAAATACTGAGGAAATAAGTAATCTCATTAAGGGTTTAAATGGGGAATATATCCCACCCGCACCGGGGGGAGATTTGCTCAGAGATGGGTCAGGGGTATTACCCACAGGGCGCAATATTCATGCCCTAGATCCTTATAGAATGCCCTCTCCGGCAGCCGCAGAAAGGGGTAAGGAAATTGCTCGGAAAATTATTACCCAACATCTAGAGGAAAAGGGTGAATATCCCGAAACAATAGCCGTGATGTTATGGGGGTTGGATGTAATTAAAACTAAGGGGGAATCCTTGGGAATTATTTTGGAGTTGATTGGGGCGGAAGCTATTAAGGAAGGGACAGGAAGAGTAGTTAGGTATGAGTTGCAACCTTTAGATGTAATTGGTCATCCTCGTATTGATATACTAGCTAATCTTTCGGGTATATTTAGAGATACCTTTGTGAATATTATTGAACTCTTGGATGATTTATTTGAGAGAGCAGCAGCGATAGATGAACCAGTGGAAAGTAATTATATTCGCAAGCATTATTTAGCTCTAAAAAGTCAGGGAATAGAAAACGCTTCCGCTCGCTTATTTTCTAATCCTGCGGGGGATTTTGGTTCTCTGGTAAATGATCAGGTAGTAGATGGAAACTGGGAAGGGAGTGATCAATTGGCTGATACTTGGGCAAAACGTAATGGGTTTAGCTATGGTAAAAAGGATAAGGGGCAAGCTCGCCCTGAGGTTTTAAATCAGTTGTTGAAGACTAGCGATCGCATTGTCCAAGAAATTGATTCCGTCGAATATGGGTTAACAGATATTCAGGAGTATTATGGGAATACGGGTGGGTTAAAATTAGCTGCAGAAAAGCAAAGTGGTAAAAAAGTAACTGCTAGTTTTATCGAAAGTTTTTCCTCAGATACTACCCCCAGAAAACTGGAAGATTTATTAAGGTTAGAATATCGTAGTAAGTTACTAAATCCTAAGTGGGCGCAAGCTATGGCCAATCAAGGCTCAGGAGGAGGTTATGAAATTTCCCAAAGGATGACGGCATTAATCGGTTGGGGAGCTACGGCTCAATTTCAGGATAATTGGGTTTATGAGCAAGCAGCAGATACCTACGCTTTTGATGGGGAAATGGCAGAGAAATTACGAACCTCTAATCCAGAAGCTTTTCGCAATATTGTTGGCAGAATGTTAGAAGCCCATGGAAGGGGGTTTTGGGAGACAGATTCCGAAAAGATTGAGAAATTACAGGAATTATACAGTTTAACCGAGGACGAGCTTGAGGAGATACGGTAGTCGTGTTATACTCATAACTGCTTAACTTAGCTCTAGCAAAGCTCTGATTTCATTGATTTTGCCCTCTACCTGTTGCGGTGGATAGCATTTGCAAGCGACATCTAAAAATGAAATAACCCTGACCTTATCGTGCTACTTTACGCCATTATGTTCCACCTTCCTCAAAATTGCCAAGTTGTGTATGGTAGAATCCACATTATATAAAATTCCGAACCCCCTCAATGGTTGAACTTGCTATGAAAACGGTTATCAAAGTCGCGCTGATTGCTTTATTATGGATAACTCTGATCAACCCTGGTAACTTGCCTCCAGATACAGATGCTAGGTTGCAAATGTCTCATGCTCTCTGGACTAAGACCGAAGAAATTCCCTCCTCATCTAATGGAGGCACTTTAGGTGTTCAAGGAAAACGTTATTATGCTTACGATTTAGGGCAAAGTATATTAATGTTGCCAGCGGATTGGGTGGGAACTAAGCTCCATAGTTTTTTTCCACAAATGAAGCCTTTCCTATTAAGAGAGCTTGCCGTTAGTTTGTTGGTGGTTATTCCCTTAAATGTTCTAGTGGTTCTCTCTTGTTATTGGCTACTCAGGTTATTTGACTTTCATGAAAACATAGCAGCATCTGCCAGTTTGGTATTTTTATTGGGAACAACTGCTTTGCACTACAGCCAAGTTTTTCAACAAAATAATCCTGTTTTGTTGTGTGTAGTTTTAGCTTACGCTTGCGTCTTAGCTTATCTTAAATACGACAAAAGTTACTATATTTTGGGAAGTGGATTAGCTATCGGATTCGCTATTTTTATCCGCTCTACTGCTATTATTCATGCCCTGACAGTTTTTGGCTTTTTAATCGGTGCTATTATCTATAAAAATTATAAATTTAAACGAATTTATAAAGCAGTATTATTTTGGATGAGTGGAGTTATTCCCTTTATAATATTAAGTCGATTATTTAATTATTTTCGGTTTGGGAGTTTTAGCAAATCAGGTGTTGAAATAGGTTCTGAACAAGCAAGGGAACGCTACTATGCTCAAGGCATAAATATTTCTCCTGATTATCCCTTTATTCATCCGCCTTACATTGGCATTTTCGGTGTTCTTTTCTCGCCATCAAAAAGCATTTTTATTTATGATCCTTTGCTTTTACCCTGCTTAATCTTAGGTTTATCTCTTCGCAAAAAGCTATCTCCTTATTTAACGATATATCTTATTTCAGCAATCTTTGGGCTAATCTTTCATATTATTTTGACTGCTAGACTGGATTTTTGGCATGGAGATGGAGCTTGGGCAGCTCGTTATCATGTTACTTCGGTTCACTTAATTTTAATACCCTTGATAGCTTTACTCATAGCAGAATTTTCTTTAGTGAATCGACTTAAAAAATGGTTGATAGTAAGCTTGATTATTTTGTCTATTTTAGTTCAAATTCCTTCGTTGGTATTCGATCCGAGTGTTAATAGTGGTTGGGTTAATTTTGCCAAACCAGAAAGTTTTCTTAGATTTCGTTTAGCCGAGCGGGTAACTAGTATTGGTTGTTTGGTAAGCTCTTCGCCTTCTCCAAATTGTTTGAAAAATGAGCTTTCTGGAAGGGTTAATTCCTGGACTCGAAAATTCAATCGTATCCAAGGGTTTCTCCAGATTATTTGGAGCTTACTTTTCATAGTTGCCCTAATCAGCACGCTTGTTTTTTTATGGTTTTCTATGGGTTTGAACAGTCTGCTTTGACTTGCAAGAAGAGAGCAGAGAGGACTATGGACGGGGTTTTTAGGAAACAGACTCAGAAAAAATTGAGAAATTACAAGAATTATATAGTTTAAATGAGTGCGAGCTTGAGGAAATGTAATATTATGATATTAAAAGAAGAAAAATTAGTTCGTTAGACCCTATGAAAACTATTATAAAAGTTGCCCTAATTTCTTGGCTATGGCTACTCACAGTTAATACGGGAAATATGGGAACAACCGATACCTATGTCCGAGTACAAATGGCCCATGCTTGGCTGACTGGACAAGATGAGATACTGCCTTATAAACCTCAATTTAGGGGTGATCCTAATTTAGGTGTACCTGGCTTACATAATAAACGCTACTCTTTCTATGATATTGGTCAATCTTTGCTGATTATGCCAAGTAACTGGCTAGGCTTTAAGTTAGCAAAATGGTTTCCTGAATTAGCAAAAAAAGAGGTATTAAGGTTTTGGATTATTAGTTTTTTTACCTTTATTCCTCTCAGTGTAGCCGTTGTAGTTGCTTGTTTTTGGTTACTAAGATTGTTCAATTTTTCAGAGGGTATTGCCGGGCTTACCTCTATTGTCTACTTACTAGGGACATCTGTTTTGTCCTATGCTCAAATTCCACAGCAGAATAATCAGGTTCTCCTGTTTGTAACCGTTGGATATGCCTGTGTACTATCTTACTTAAAACACCGAAGGTTTTATTGGATTTTTCTATGTGGATTATCCTTAGGATTCGCTGTATTAATTCGTGCAACCAGTATCATACATTGTCTTAGTGTCGGAATGTTTTTGCTTGGTTGTGTACTTTATCAATCGTACAATATTCGGCATTTATTTAAGATATTGTTATTATATTTGGTTGGTTTGATTCCTTTCAATTTAGTCGGCTATTTTTCTAATTACCTTCGCTTAGGTAGTTTTTTCAAATCAGGACAAGTCATAGGAAGGGATACGGTAAATACTGACTCAATCTATAAAAATATCATTATAAAGCTCAGTTCTTCTCATTTAAATGCAAATCAAATTGAACAGCTACCTCGAAGTAATCAGCTAGTGATGAAATATATGAATATTAATTTCCAGCCTTTCAGATTTAGAGCGTCATTGATTAAAAATCAAAATCAGAATTTAGAAACACTTTCTCTGTTGTTGATAGGTATTTGGTAATTAATTTTTATATCTGCTATTATCATGACGTTTAAGTTTTGTTGGACTGTTAAATCCTAATTTGTCGTAAAGATCAATACGCTACTCTCTGTCTATGCTCTCCATATCTGGCGTAGCACCAATATCAACAATATGACTGCCTGATCGAAGAGTCAGTCTAGTCATAGCCAATTCAAACATCTCTCTGCGAGCCTTCAAGCTTAAGCGTTCCTTTAAACCAGTTAACCAATGGCTTCGGTTAAAATAGTCAATTCCCTGTCCTTCAGTTCTGATTTAATGGATGTCTTGCCTGATTTTTGCAATTTTAGCCAGTATCCGCTTTTGGTATGTCTACAAGCCATAGTTTTTATTTTTACGCAATAAACTTTAAATATCTATTGACAGGGAAGACAGGATACTGTAAGGTGGGTGGCACTGTTAACGAAGATTAATTTTTATGTCCCAAGACCAACTCTCTCTAGAGAGCCAGTCTAGAAATAATCTCTCCTCTCTTGAGCTTTCTATTGTCATGCCCTGTCTAAACGAGGCAGAAACCTTGGCAACCTGTATTCAGAAAGCCCAAAGCTATCTGCAACAACAGGAAATAGTAGGAGAGATTATTATTGCCGACAATGGTAGCACCGATGGCTCTAGAGAGATTGCCTCAAACTGTGGTGCTAGAGTTGTTCCTGTCCCGGCTAGGGGTTATGGTAGTGCTTTAAGGGGCGGGATTAGTGCCGCTAAGGGTCAGTACATTATCATGGGCGATGCTGATGATAGTTATGACTTTACTAACCTGAATGCCTTTGTGGAAAAACTCAGGATGGGTTATGACTTGGTTATGGGTAATCGCTTTAAGGGCGGTATTAAGCCAGGGGCAATGCCTTTTTTACATAAGTATCTGGGTAATCCGGTTTTAACCTGGTTAGGGCGAGTTTTTTTTGGTAGCCCCTGCAAGGATTTTCACTGTGGCTTACGGGGCTTTAGAAAAGATTCCATCGAGGCTCTCAATCTACGCACAACCGGCATGGAGTTTGCCAGCGAGATGGTAGTTAAAGCTTCTCTGTGTGGGCTCAAAATCACGGAAGTACCGACGGTTTTATCTCCCGATGGCCGAAGTCGCCCGCCTCATCTGAAAACCTGGCGAGATGGCTGGAGACATTTAAGATTTCTGCTTTTATACAGTCCGCGCTGGCTTTTTCTCTATCCTGGCTTGATTTTAATGCTGGGAGGGATTGTTGCCACCCTAGGGCTACTTGACCAACCAAAGGTTCATACGCTACTCTACTCAGCAATGGCGATTATCATCGGTTTTCAGATATTGAGTTTTGCTATTTTTACCAAGACCTTTGCTATTACTGAGGGTTTACTTCCTGAAGACCCCAAGTTAAAGCGCTTTTTGAGGTATATTAATTTGGAGGTAGGATTAATTGTCGGGGTTATTTTACTTTTACTAGGGTTAGGGGGATCTGTTTACGCTTTTGGGGTCTGGGAATCTGGTGCCTTTGGATCTTTAGATCCGGCAGTTACCATGAGGCTGGTAATTCCGGCGGTGACTGCTTTAGCTTTAGGGGTTCAGGTTATTTTCTCTAGTTTCTTTTTGAGTGTTTTGGGACTAAAAAGGCGGTAAATTAATCCTATGGACAAAGATAACTATTATCACACTAATGATACAAGGGATAAGATATACGCGAAACGACTACTCAAGCTCCAAACTACAAGATGGAAAGAATTGTTGGACGTACAAGCCCCCTATAGGTGGAACCTACAAAGGCTAAATATGGGCTTGACTTTTGAAATAGGATGTGGAATTGGTCGTAATTTAATTAACCTCAATAGAAGGGGGGTAGGCATAGATCACAACCTTGAGGCCATAGACATCTGTAGAAGTAGGGGGTTAACTGCATTTGTTCCCGATGATTTTCGTGCATCTGTGTTTAATGTTCCTGAATCTTTCGATTCTATTCTGTTGTCCCACGTCGCCGAACATATGACCTATGAAGAGAATATAACTCTGATTGAGAAATATCTTTATTTGTTGAGATTGGGAGGAAAACTTGTTGTAATTACTCCCCAGGAAGTTGGTTATAGAAGTGATAAAACCCATGTAGAGTTCATGAATTTTTCCAAACTTAGAAACATTAATGAGTCTCTAAATATCCAAACCGTAAAGCAATATTCTTTTCCTTTTCCCAGACTTTTTGGATATTTATTTATTTATAATGAATTTATTTCGGTCGGGCGAAAATAGTTACTATAATTCTTTAAAAATCCACAAAAAATAATGACTTGGTTATCAGTAATAATTCCCACTTACAATGGACAAGACTATTTAAAAGCCTGTTTGGAATCCATACTCATTCAGGATGAGACGGATGTTGAATATCTGGTCGTTGACGACGGCTCTACTGATGATACACTATCCATCTTGAAGGCTTACCAAAAAAAAATTCCTTTGAATATTCTCAAGAAAGAACGAACAGGAAATTGGGTCACTAATACTAATTATGCTTTAGGACTTGCTAATTCGGAATATGTTTGCTTTCTTCATCAGGATGACCTATGGTTACAAGGGAGGCTCTCTACAATTAAAAAATTAGTAAGTCAAATGCCAAGGGCTAACTTTTTACTTCATCCATCCAGATTTATTGATATTCATGGTCATGATTTAGGAGGATGGAGATGTCCATTACCTATCTATCCAGAGATAATACATAACAACTATATGATCAGAAGACTGCTAGTACAAAATTTTATTCCTATTCCATCTCCAGTCTTCAGGCGTGAACTAGCTCTAAAAGTTGGTGGATTGGATGAGCAGCTTTGGTATACAGCTGATTGGGACTTTTGGCTGAAACTTTCTTTTTATGGTGGTATAGTTTACCATCCAAATTTTCTTTCTGCTTTTCGTGTTCATCCAAATTCTCAAACTGTTACTAGAAGTTCGTATATAGAAGATTTTCGACAGCAATTAGAGATAGTTGTGAACAAGCATATAGAGTTATGGGATTTTGATATTTTATCAAAAAGGAAAGTTAGGAAAGTTTGTAATTTCTCAGTAGAAGTTAATACATCTCTTGCTAAAATAATACATGGACAGTCTAGCGACTTATATCGTTTAGTTCGGATGTTTTTCTCCCTTAGTCCAGAAGAATGGTACGTCTATTTTAGAGACTCTCGAATTACAGAGAGGGTGATTTCTCGATTAAGGGGAAAGTTATCTAGCGTTCCCTAAGCTATTTAAGTACATCTAGTACCTGCCTCAAACTAGGCTCTCTGTCCCTCACTCAACCGAGAACTGCTATAGGATTGGTCATAGTTAATGAATCCCATGAAAAGACCTCGTTTACTTATAAGAACTAGATTTTCCAAATTTGTAGTTATTGGGGCTTTTTGCACCTTGCAAAATATTGTCTGGCTTTATATTTTAACTACAGTTTTAGGACTGCACTACATTGTTTCTACAGTTATTCTTATGCTTAGTGTCAATAGTTTAGGATTTTATCTAAACAGGAAGTACACATTTAAACCTGATAAAAAAAATGATTTTAAAACAATTATATCTGAACTTTTAAAATATCACTTTGTAATGCTTTCGAGCTTTATGATCATTCTTTTATTAATGTACATATTGGTTGAATTTTTTAATGTTTGGTATATTTTAGCAAATTTAGTTGTTAGTTTAGGCATGACTATTTATAATTATCTAGCACATAAAATATGGACTTTTAAAAAATAAATTTATTGTTTTCTGGGAGCGAACCCCGCTTAAACTTACTGCGCTTATGGGTCCATTTTATTAATCTAAAGGGTATAGGGAATCTCAATAAACGGATGTTGATTTAGGTCAAAATCTTTGGTGTTACGGGTGATGAATTTGAGGTTATAATGAATAGCGATCGCCGCTTGAATCCCATCGGGCAATTTCCATTGTATAACCTTTTCAGTTGGCTGTTTAATTGACTTTTTTTTCTTTGTTCTCGGCGTAACTGAATGACCAAATCAGTAATATTCCTATCTAATTCTATTAATTGAAAATGCTTTAACAATTGCTCTGCTTGACTAAAGGAATTATCTTCATCAAATCCGTTCAGAACTTCTGCCCTAGTAATGACCGAGATACAACAATCATTATGGCAAGTTTTCAGATAAGTTGTAGCTTGAGCAATAGCATTAAAATGGTCGATTAAAATGCAAGAGTCCAGTAATCGTTTCATGACCACTCATCTCGAACTTGTTGTTGATATTCTAAGCCATCTCCTTTTGTCCAAATCCCCTGAGTGTTATCTAATAAGGCATGAAAATCTGATGAAGCTTTAGGGAGTAATTGATGGGTTGATGCTGGGATTTCATCGGCAACTATTGAAATATTAATGGAGAGTTTTGTTCCTTCTTCAAAAGGTAAGTCAGAAAGAACTATTTTGTGGGAATGATCAAGGGTTAAATAGGTTTGATAGGTATTCATGTAATTACGGTATTTTGAAAAAAGGGTGGGTATTATCCCACCCCAATCATTAATCTAACTGAATAGAAACTGGTTTAACATCCCAGATTTCATTACAGTATTCCCAGATGGTGCGATCGCTAGAAAACTTACCCATACGAGTCGAATTAAGAATAGACATCCTTGTCCATTGATCTGTATCTTGATAGGTCTTACTAACCTTATCCTGACAGTCAATATAGGCTTGAAAATCCGCTAGGAGCATATACTGATCCTCAGTAAGTAAAGGATCGACTATCGGCTTAAACAACTCCGTATCCCCGTAACTAAAATAACCACTTCGTAGACGATCTAATACCCCTTTCAATTCAGGGTTTTGGTTATAGTAGTGGGAGGGATTGTAGCCACTCGCCTTAGCAGCATAAACTTCCTCTGCTGTCAAGCCAAACAGGAAGAAATTTTCAGCCCCGGCTTCTTCACGGATTTCGATATTAGCCCCATCAAGGGTACCAATAGTCAGAGAGCCATTCATAGCGAACTTCATATTACCCGTACCCGAAGCTTCCTTACCGGCGGTGGAAATTTGTTCAGAAAGGTCGGCTGCGGGGTAAATGCGTTGACCGAGGGAGACATTAAAATTAGGTAAAAAGACCACCTTTAAACGTCCACGCACATCGGGGTCCTTGTTAACTACTTCAGCGACGGCATTAATCATCTTAATGATCAACTTAGCTATAAAGTAACCAGGGGCTGCCTTACCGCCAAAAATAAAAGTACGGGGGACAATCTCGATATCGGGGTTTTGTTTAATGCGATTATAGAGAGCAATAATGTGGAGAACCGCTAAATGCTGGCGTTTGTACTCATGAATCCGTTTCACTTGTACATCAAACAGAGAATTAACATCTATCTCCAAATCCTGAGTTTTGAGGATATAAGCCGCCAAATTACGCTTATTTTCCTGCTTAATCTGCCGCCAACGGTTACGAAACTCTGGATCTTCGATAAACTGCTCTAATTTCCGCATTTCCTGGAGATCCTTGAGCCAAAGGGTGCCAATTTTCTCTGTCACCAATTCCGAAAGTAACGGGTTACTTAACAAAATCCAACGGCGCGGTGTCACCCCATTAGTTTTATTAAAAAACTTATTCGGTGCCAGCATAGCAAACTCTTT
This sequence comes from Microcystaceae cyanobacterium, assembly GCA_040398185.1. GTDB lineage: Bacteria > Cyanobacteriota > Cyanobacteriia > Cyanobacteriales > Microcystaceae > JBBAUO01. Next base: position 12,495 of record JBBAUO010000032.1, read on the forward strand.
CAGGGTATATTTTTGCAGTAACTCCGAATGTAAAGCTGCTACCCCATTAATGGCATGACTACCCACGCAGGCCAAATTAGCCATACGAATTTGCTTTTCGTGGGGATTTTCTTCAATGATCGAGAGTTTAGTCAATAAATCTTGGTCATCGGGGAACCAGATAGCTACATCGGCAAGGAAAAAGTGATTAATCTGATAGATAATTTCCAAGTGACGAGGAAGCAAAGTACCAAAAAGATTTACAGACCAGCGCTCCAGGGCTTCAGGCAGAAGGGTATGATTAGTATAAGCAAGGGTTCTTTGGGTAATCTTCCAAGCCTTATCCCAATCCAATCCCTGTTCATCGACGAGGAGGCGCATTAACTCAGCTACGGCTACAGCAGGATGGGTATCATTTAGCTGAATTGCCACCTTATCGGCAAAATTGTCGAAGGTTTTATGGGTTCTTAAATGTAGGCGAATCAAATCCTGTAAAGAAGCAGAGACAAAGAAATATTGTTGAGCCAGTCTCAATTCCCGTCCTGCGGGGGTATTATCGTTGGGATAGAGAACCTTAGAAATGGTTTCCGCGCCCATTTTTTCTTCCACTGCTTGGTCATACTGTCCGGAATTGAAAGCATCGAAATTAAAAGCTTCCCCTGCTTCCGCCTTCCAAAGCCGTAAAGGATTGACCGTATTAGTCTGATAACCAGGGACGGGAGTATCGTAGGGGACAGCTATCACCGTTCGCGCCGGCACCCAATGCACTCGGGTATTACCCTTATCATCATGGAAGATTTCCGTAAAGCCCCCAAGTTTGATTTCTACCGACTCATCCGGACGGGGTAACTCCCAAGGATTGCCCAGACGCAACCAGTTATCGGGAATTTCTGCTTGCCAACCATTTTTGATCAACTGGTGAAAAATACCAAATTCGTAACGAATACCATAGCCAATGGCGGGAATCTCTAAACTAGCCAAAGAATCTAAGAAACACGCGGCTAATCTACCTAAACCACCATTACCTAAGCCTGGATCTGGTTCTTGCTCTAGAATATCATCAAAATCTAGACCTAATTCCTCAATAACCTGGCGTACTCGCTCATAAATACCCAGATTGACCAAATTATTCCCGAGATGGCGGCCCATGAGAAATTCCGCCGAGAGATAACAGACAATTTTTCCCTGGGCTTGCTTGTAGGTATCTACGGTTTTTAGGAAACGATGCAAAAGGCGATCGCGTACCGTATAAGCCAGGGCCACATAATAGTCATAGCGACTCGCATCTGCGCGGTTAATACCTTGTAGATAAAAGAGGTTATCCAAAAACGCTCGACGGAGGGTTTCAGGACTCATCCCTGTGCGGTCATCTTCTACCTGAATCGGACATTCGGCCGGGGAAATTAAAGTCCCATCTACTTGCGTCATAGAAATATTCTCCGTAGTAAGGTTTGCTCATGCTACCCGATCACTTCTTTATTTATAGTCTACTAATTGACATTTGCAGCAAAGAACCGCGACATTTTCCCCATAACTCCTACGCTAAAATCTAATTAGACTTGCTCCCTAGCCTCCCTGACCAAAGCTATGAAAAAGCGGCAAAAAATTTTATTAATTGCAGATTTTACCGAAAATAGCCGAGACTATGCCTATTTTCTAGAATCGGACCCGCACTATGAATACGAAGTCATACAAACCGCCACGGGTCAAGAGGGGGTTAAATATTACCAAGAGATTAGTCCCGATTTAGTCCTACTCCAACAACCTTTACCCGACTACAACGCCCTAGAATTTTTAGAGCTATTAAAATCCTCCGCCAAGAGTTCCCCCTATCCTCTCATGATTCTCACCCCGGCAGAATCCGAGAGCCTGGCTCTAGAGGCGGTGGAAAAAGGAGCCCAAGATTATCTCCTCCTAGATTCCTTAACCCCTGCACATTTCCGTCATCGGGTGCGAATAACCCTAAAACATCTAGAAGTCACCCATAAAGCCCGACAACAACAGCAAATTCTGACTGTTGCCGCTAATTTACCCCTACCAGTCTATCGTTTTGTCTATCATCATGATGGACGAATATCTATGCCCTATATCGGAGAGGGGATTGCCGTTCTTAGTTATAATCCTTTACCTGAACATCCTATTACCGTGGAAATTCTGCAAATTTTCGCCGCAAGAGCCACGGCTGAATTAGAAAGACAGAAAATGCTCCAGGAACTAGAAGAACGAGTCAAACAACGTACCAAACAAAGAGATAAAATCATTTTAGAATTAAATCAAGAGATTGAAGAAAGAAAAAAAATAGAATTAGCCCTAGAGGAAAAGCAGAAATTTATTGAAAGTGTCGCTGATAACAGCCCTAATATTTTATATATCTATGACTTGACAGAAAAACGTAATATTTATAGAAATCAACAGATGTTTTATATGCTTGGATATACTACTGAAGATATTCAGAAATCAGGCTTTGATATAATGGATGAACTGATCCATCCCGATGATAAAAACTTAATTCAATCTCACCGCAAAAAACTAATAAACGTACTCGATGGTGTCGTTCTAGAAGTACAATATCGCATTAGACATAAAGACGGTAAATGGTTATGGGTTTTAAGTCGTGATAGAGTTTTTAAACGGGATAGCAAGGGACAAGTTTCTCAAATTATCGGCGCAGTCCAAGACATTACTAAACGCAGAAATGCTGAACAAGCCTTAAGAGATAGCGAGGAAAGTTATCGCCGATTGGTAGAACTCATCCCCTACGGTATCCAAGAAAGTGATCTACAGGGAACGATTACCTTCACTAATCCTGCCTATGATATGATGTATGGCTATCCATCTGGCTCTTGTGTTGGCTCAAAAATCTGGGATAACATTGTTGATGAATCCCAAAAAGTCTTTTTAAGAGAATATATTCATACTGTACAAAATGAACAACCAGAATTTACCTGCTTTTTTATCAAAAATTATACCAAAAATAACCGTATTATTGATATTCAAGTAGACTGGAACTATAAAAGAGATCCCCAGGGAAAAGTAATTGGTTTTGTTTCAGTAATATCTGATATTACCCAACGCCTCCAAGCAGAGCGAGAAATTGAAAGTGCCCTAGCCACTGAAAGGGAGTTAAATCAATTAAAGTCCCAATTTATTGACATTGCTTCCCACGAATTTCGTACTCCCCTAACCACCATCCTCGGCTCAACCCAATTTATCCTCAAACGTCATGCTCAACTCTCACAAACCAAAAAACTAGAATATTTACAGAGGATTAAAGACGCAACTCTCCAGATGACTGAGCTTATGGAAGATATTCTCAGTATCAGTTGTGCTGAAGCCAACAAAATCTCTATACGTCCGGTGAGTATTAACTTAGAACCCTTCTGTTATGAGCTTATCCATGAGTTAAGTCTGGGTATAGGAGCGGGATATCACTATAATTTGGAGTTTTCTTCGCTTCCGGAGATTAATCTAGATGCTAAACTGCTCCGCCACATTCTGAGTAATTTACTGGGTAATGCGGCTAAGTATTCTCCTAAGGAAAGTTTTATTGACTTGAAAGTTGATTACATAGATGATAAAGTTATTTTTAAAGTTGCGGATTCCGGTATCGGTATTTCCTCGGAAGATCAGCCTCATATTTTTGAGTCTTTCCACCGGGGTAAGAACGTCGAGAACATTCCTGGTACCGGACTAGGGCTGCATATTGTCAAGCAATATGTAGATTTGCTCAATGGTACAATCGAAGTTCAAAGTCAGCTAGGTAATGGTTCAACTTTTCTGGTGAGCTTGCCACAGTTGGAAAATATTTCTAAAAATCAATAGATATTTGTATGAACCCAGTTACAATTTTGGTTATTGAAGATGAAGAATCTATTCTTGAATTAATTCGGGATATTCTAATCTTAGAAGGATTTGATGTTATTACTGCCAGTAACGGAAAAGATGGATTAGAAGCAGCAATTTTTACCTTGCCAAATTTAATTCTTTGTGACGTAACTATGCCCGAAATAAACGGTTATCAGGTTTTAGAAGAGTTACAAAAACACTTTTTCACACAAACTATTCCTTTTATTTTTTTGACAGCCCGTGCCGGTCGAGAAAATATTCGTGTGGGTATGAATTTAGGGGCTGATGATTATCTGACTAAACCCTTTGATGAGGATGAACTTTTAGGTGCTATTCAAGCTAGGTTAAAAAAGTATGCTTCCCTTGCTGAATCCTACAATACTAGCAATTCCCTAGAGCAATCAGAGCGAGAACTATGTTATCCTATATATCATGACTCCTTAACTAATTTGCGAAATCAATTGTCTTTAAGAGAAAGTTTTGAGCAAGTTATTTCTATTTTTAGTAATCCCTATCCCTTCAATAATCATAAGAAAATTCTGAGTATTCCTATTTTTTTATTTGGACTAGATAGATTTCAAACAATTAATACAACCCTAGGCTATAGATGGGGCAATGAATTACTACAACAATCGGCACAAAGATTAAAAGAATCCCTAGGAAACAAGAGTCTGATCTCTAGATTAAATACTGATGAATTTGTGGCGATACTAAAACCTATTTATGACCGGGGAGAAATTAAAGCGATCGCCGATAATATTCTCTGGGAATTTTCCCAACCTTTTCTTCTCAATAATCAAGAAGTATTTAGCCCTATCAGTCTGGGAATTTGTTTATATCCCCAGGATGGACTCATCCTAGAAATCTTGATGGCTAATGCGAGTAAAACGATGAATCAGTTCAAAAACTTCGGTGGAAATCAATACCAATTTTATAAATCATCCGTCCATGTCAACGAACCTAATAAAATTACCTTAGAAACAGATTTACGTTATGCCTTAAATCATGAGCAATTCCAAATTTATTATCAGCCCCAAGTTAATTTAAAAACAGGAAAGATAGTCGGTTCAGAGGCATTAATTAGCTGGCTTCACCCCCAAAAGGGATTTATTTCTCCTAATCTATTTATTCCCTTAGCTGAAGAAACAGGCTTAATTAAAAGTCTCGGAGAATGGGTAATTAAAAACGCTTGGAAACAGCTAAAGAATTGGCATGAGTTAGGATTAGAGAACCTACGAATGGCAATCAATTTATCCGCCAGACAATTCGATCAAATTGATATTTATAACTGGTTACAGCAAACCTTAGTTGAACTAGCAATTGATCCTAATTTGTTTAGCTTGGAATTAGAATTGACTGAAAGAATATTAGTAGAAAATGTAACCCTTGCCATACAAAAGTTGAATCTAATAAAAAGCCTAGGGATTAAAATTTCTATTGATGACTTTGGTACAGGCTATTCATCCCTAAGCTATTTGCAAAAATTTTCCTTTGATATTCTCAAAATTGATCAGGTTTTTGTGCGTAATATCCAGGGTAATTCTAAAAATATTGCAATTACTAACAGCATTATCAACATGGCTCACCAACTAGATTTAAGAGTGGTAGCCGAAGGAGTAGAAACCCTAGAAGAATTAGCAGTATTAAGGGATTTAGGCTGTGATGAAATCCAAGGTTATTTATTTAGTCCTCCCATACCGGCTGTGGAGTTTGAAGCCTTGGTTAGAGAGGGGAAAACTTTATCATAAAGCATGGCTAAATCCCTGAGAGAGCGATCGCTATAATACCGATACCGCTCCTGTTTACTGCGAATTTGTTTTTCTGGGGGTGGAATGATACCAAAATTAGGCGGCATCGGTTGAAAATGTTTAGGAGAAGCAGAAGTAATAAACTCAAACAAAGCTCCCATCATTGTCGTTTTCGGTAATACCAATGGCTCTAACCCCAAGGCTAAACGGGCTGCATTAGTCCCCGCTAACCATCCCCCTGCTGCGGCGGCTCCATAACCTTCTGTGCCGATTAATTGCCCTGCTCCTAAAAGGGTAGGACGGCTTTTAAACTGTAGGGATGGGTGTAATAATTCCGGAGAATTAATAAAAGTATTGCGGTGCATGACTCCCATGCGGACAAATTCGGCTTTTTCCAAACCAGGTATCCTCTGAAAAACCCTTTTTTGTTCTCCCCAACGTAAATTAGTTTGAAACCCTACCAGATTCCAAAGTTGTCCTCTCTTATCTTCTTGGCGCAATTGGGCTACAGCATAGGGGCGTGGTTGATCACTTTTGCGGGAGTCGGATAAACCTACGGGTTTAAGGGGGCCATAGCGCATGGTATCCTCTCCCCTTCGGGCTAATTCTTCGATGGGTAAACAGCCTTCAAAAAACTTAGAAGTTTCTCGTTCAAAATCCTTTAACTCTGCTTGTTCAGCACTTTGGAGTTCTTGCCAAAAATCCAAATATTGCTCCTTATTAAAAGGACAATTGAGATAAGCTGCCTCTCCCTTGTCGTAACGGGAAGCTAGAAAGGCAATTTCTTGATTAATAGATTCCCCGACAATAATCGGACTAGCGGCATCAAAAAAACTCAGGTAGGGCATCCCTGTAAATCGTTGTAAGTCTTCCGTGAGGGCGGGACTGGTTAACGGACCTGTGGCTAGAACAACTATACCATCCAAGGGAATAGCCGTCACTTCCCCCCGTCTAAAATCAATTAAAGGATGACTCGCCAAGGTTTGCGTCAACTGCTGGCTAAACACTCCCCTATCCACCGCTAGAGCTCCCCCTGCTGGTACTGCGTGCTCATCGGCTGTAGCAATAATAATTGAACCCAGGCGGCGCATTTCCTCCTGAAGTAACCCTGTAGCGCGATCGCTTTCCTTGGCTCCAAAGGAATTACTACAGACTAATTCTGCTAATTCTGTGCTATGGTGAGCGGGGCTAGTTTTCAGGGGGCGCATTTCCCAAAAAATCACAGAAACCCCTGCCTGGGCAATTTGCCAAGCTGCTTCCGTCCCTGCTAATCCGCCCCCAATTACCTGAACTTGGATCATTTCGTTAATAATTTTTTCATATTTTGGAGTTCAAACTCTAAACCTTTTTCCAGCAGAGCTACCCAAACACGACGGGAATTAAGGGAAATCGGGACATGGTAGAGGGTACGCATAGGTTGCCAAAATAAAGAATAAAGAAAAAGAACTTACGCCTATCTAGCAAACGCCCCGAAAATAATTAGGTTTTTGCCAAAAATAGTTGTGCGTAAGTCCACCTTAGTGTTATATTAAGTGACCCTAGCAAGTCTAAGGTTACTTAACTGCTGCTGCTAACGGAGCTTTAACTGGTTGGGGTTGTAGTTCGCGCAAACTGGGGAAGAGAAAATGGTTCTCCTCCACATACTGTGCTCCAAATAACCCTTTTTCCGCCCAGAAGTATCGATCCGTGGTATGCTCGTTACGTTTGACGATTAATAAAGCTGGCGGAGCAATCCCTAGCTGTTGTATGTACTTTCGCGCGGCGGTTACTGGCTTGTCTTCGCCGCTCTCGAGACTATACTGTGGAACTAGTTCTAGGATTTTTCGCCCTTCTTGACGACGACGACTTTTCCGCTTACGTTTTCTGGCCAACCCAAATACCTCCTATATCGGCTACTCGCTGTAATATTAGTTACAAAAGCCGTTGTGATTATATCTGGTTTAAATTATAAAATCAAGCCTTGGAACCTTTTTTCTCAGAATGGCTCTATTCTCCAAAAGACAGATAATCTGACCGATTTTGACCCCTTGATCCCCAGAGTTTGGAAAACGGGATTGCAAAAAGTATACTTTTCTTAACAAAAATTCATAATAGGAAGGGAGGTTGCTATAATTGAGCAACAAGAATGTCTGCGGAAATTACCCCATGCTCCCCAGTGAAGAGTTTATAACACTGTGCCAGGTACAGGTTTCGGTCTTGATTGAACAATTACAAGTCGATTGGAGCACCGTATACCTAACGGAAGGATTAGACGGCAAAACCGATCCCCAACTCCTGCGTGTTTTTGACTATCCTGGGAGTCATTCCCATGGGGGCGGACTTAAAACTCTGCCACAATTGGGCCAGGGACAGGATTGGGATTTGCAGGAATGGGATGGGGATAAGCAGGTAATATTACCCTTAATTTACCAAGAGGAGATGATGGGGTTATTGGTGGCAGGAAGAGAAAATTTAACCTGGCAACAGACGGAGTTACTAGAGATGGAAAAAGTCGCCCAAACCCTAGCTATTGCCCGTTTAATGGACAAAAAACAAGAGTATGAGCGGTTAAAAAATTTACTTCTCCACGATCGCCTAGATAATTTACTCCATCAATTACGCAATCCCCTCACCGCCCTACGCACCTTCGGAAAATTACTCCTGAAACGTTTAGGGGGGGGAGAAACCCCAACTCAGATGGTGGTAGACGGGATACTCAGGGAAAGCGATCGCCTCAAGGAATTATTAGAAGTCTTTGAGGAAGAACAAACCGCAGAAGTTCCGAGCCTGGATGGGGCTAAAACTCCCCTAGCTCTGCCAGGCGCTGCGATTGAGTTGGAAGCTCTAGATCTGCGAGAGATTATTGAACCCTTAATTTTATCAGCCCAGGCGATCGCCCAGGAAAGACAGCTAGAGTTAACCGCAGATTTGCCCCCCACCGCCCCTTTAGTTTTAGCGAATGGCAAAGCTTTAAGGGAAGTGATTAGTAACTTGATTGACAATGCCCTTAAATATACCCCCGAGGGGGGAAGGATCAAAATTTATCTCCAAGGGAATGCCCTAAAATTACGACAGGGGATTGTCATTGAAGACACGGGTTATGGTATCCCCCCGGAAGATCAAGAACATCTTTTTGAACGCCATTATCGAGGTATTCAGGCGGTGGGTAAGATTCCAGGTACAGGATTGGGTTTAGCGATCGCCAAGGCCTTAGTTGGGCAAATGCAGGGAACTATAGAACTAATTAGCCCTAATCCCCATTGCTCGGATTCCCATTTACGGGGAACAATTTTTATAATCTGGTTATCCGCAGTCGTTTGAATTTGCTTCTATGGCTACTTGTCCCTATTGTCAGAAAATCATTGATAGTCAAGCCCTGCGCTGTCCCCATTGTACCCAGGTTTTAAAGGGCTATGGTCATCCTGGGGTACCTTTACATCAGGCTGCTGGGGATAGTTTTTTGTGTGATGATTGTCTCTACCATGAAGATGATAGTTGTAACTTTCCCCAACGTCCCTATGCGAAAAACTGCATCCTCTATCAAAACCCTCGGTTGCTAGGGGAAAAGCCTAGGGATTTAACTATAGGGAAACGTTGGCAGTTATGGAGTTCAAGAAATCGAGGCTGGTTGCTCTTTATTGGTTTAATAATTATTAGTATTATTTTGGCTAGTTTGTAGAAAGAAGAACTACAGACTTATAATGACATGACCTGAGAGTGGGGAGACAACTCTAAACTAGGCTTAGATGCTTGATATACATCTAAATCGAACCAGAAAGTTGTACCTACCCCTACCTCACTAATTAAATAAATTTTACTATAATGCTTTTCAATAATATTTTTCACAATGGATAATCCTAACCCCGTACCTTCTAAGGTATGGACTCGATTCTCCACACGGAAAAACCGGTCAAAGATGGCATCTTGGTCTTCTGAATCTATCCCAATTCCCGTATCTGATACTTCGATTCTAACCTGAGAGTATTGGGTAGTATGGGCGCGGACTATAACTTTCCCTCCAGATTTAGTAAATTTTAAAGCATTACCAATTAAGTTAGTTAAAACCTGTAAAAGTAGGTCGTAGTGTCCGATAATGTTAGGTAAGTCTTTTTGGATTTCTTGACCCAATTCAATATCTTTATCCTTAGCATGGAGTTGATAAGTTCGGGAAGTTTGTTCAATAAGTTGGTAGATATCTACCGCATCTAAATGATAAACCCTAGCGGATTCTAAACGGGATAAATCTAGGACATCATTTACCAAACGAGTTAATCTGTCCGTTTCATGATTAGCAGTTTCTAAAAACTCTCTCCGTTCGACTTCTGTTAAATCACCACCAAACTCTGTTAGGGTTTCTATAAAAGATTTAATATTAAATAAAGGTGTTCTCAACTCATGGGAAACATTACTAATAAACTGACTTTTGGCTTCATTTAGTTCCACCTCTCGGGTAATATCTTGAACCGTCATAGCAATACCCCGGACATTTTCTTTTGATAGGTCTAAAACCCGATTAATTAAAATTCTAACCGTGCGGAAATTAGGATGAGTTAAACTAACTGTAAACTCTCCCCCTGAACCATGGGCTTCGGAATGATTATGGGTTTCATTAGTCCAAGTCAGATCAGCTACATCACCCGATTCTTCCATTTTTAAAGTTTCACCTGCGGCAATTTGTTGGAGGGGTTCGAGTAATTTTTTACGAACTTCCTCGGGGAACTGCTCAACCACATTACTACCCACTAGATTAATATCTTCCCAACCAAACAACTTTCTTGCTACGGCATTAACTAAAAGTAGTTGCAGATTAGTATCTAGCAAAATAGCCCCATCAGCAATGGTAGAGACAAGGGTTTCTAACTTAGCTTTTTCGGCGGTAATTTCTTCAATATTTTGCTCCTCATAACTTTCTAGGCGCTCGGCCATTTCATTAAAACTAAAGATCAACTCACCTAATTCTCCCCCTAGGGGTAAGTCAATACGTTGTTTAAAATTACCCGTAGCAATGTTTTTGACCCCAACCGATAATTCCTTGATGGGTTTAGTAATAGTTATGGCATTAAAAACAGCCCCCAAAATCACCATAGCCCAAATTGAGATAAAAACGGCAATGGTTACATCTCTGGTCAAATCAGAGGAAGCTACCGTTGTCACATTAGGATTAATACCAATAGCTAAAACCCCTAAATAACGATCTTCTTGATTAAGCGGTACAAAAACATCCGTTACCTCTCCATCGGGGGTTTGGTGCTGGCGTGCCATGGGAAATTGTAGATCACTAGCATAGTTTTCCGGAAGTTGAATCCGTCGTTCAATAGTCAAGGAATTTTTTACTTCTGCTTCTGAGTAAGGAATACCAAAGAAAATTTTACCCTCTGCATCGGCATAGATAATATAGCGAACACTGGAAGTACTGCGATAAAAACGACTAGAAAATCGTGCAACTTCAGTTAAATTGTTTTCCGCGATCAAGGGAGCTACATTAGCTGCTAATAATAGCCCTAGATCTCGACCAAAACGAGTATCATTAAGACGAGCATTTTCTTGGATAGTGTTAACAGCCCAGAAAGTCAAACCACTCATTAAAAGAGAAACAACTAGGGTGGCGACGGCCATTAGTTTAGTCTGGAGGGTAAATTCAGACCACCAACGGGCAAATACTTCACGAAGCTTGGGGAAAATAGTTAACACAGGTTTAAAAATTTTTAATTAATCCGAAAATAGTTGCTATTTCCTCTCCTCTACTATAACGGATATAGCATTTACTAAGCTAGTGAGGGACATCTAACACCTGCCGACCGCCTCAAACGAGGATCTTTGTACCTCACTAATATCGAGAACTGCTATAAATCAGCCGGGGTGATTTGCTCATAACGTTCAAAGGGTTGGTGTATCCAAGGATTATCGGGTAAATAATCGACATAATAATCTGGCTTGAGGATAGAAGATCCTTTGTACCATAAAACCGCGCTACGGATTTCCGATAGGGCTCGGTATTCATTGTTGAGCCAGATAATACCTTCCTTGAGAGTTTTTCCGGAATCGGCTAAGTCATCGACTAAGAGGATGTTATCCCCCAAGGTTTCCGTCGTCATGGATAAATGGCGGGAAAAAATCAGTTGTCCCTGTAAACGGTTATTCTTCCCTGAATAGGAAGATGCCGAGAGGATGGCTAGGGGTTGCCTAAACAGACGTGCAAAGGTATCTCCTACCCTTAAACCTCCTTTGGCGATACAGACAATCTGATTAAAAGACCAACTAGATTGATGCACTTGTACTGCTAGGCTTTCGATTTTTTTGTAATATTCAGGCCAAGAGACGTATAAATCTGTCATAAATTAGTGAGAATAAAACCATGATTCTCAAGTTTAATCCAACTACGACGAAAATTCATGCCCTCTAATGCAAATTCCTTAGGTGAAAAACTACACCTGACCACCAAGTTAGCCTACGGTGCGGGGGATTTAGGTCCAGCTATTACCGCCAACATTGCTGTCTTTTATATGCTCTTCTTTTTTACCAATGTCGCGGGTTTACCCCCGGCGCTTGCCGGAAGTGTGTTGATGATCGGTAAGATAGCCGATGCTATTAATGATCCCATGATTGGGGTACTGAGCGATCGCACCTCTAGCCGTTGGGGTCGTCGTCTACCTTGGATGTTGTTGGCCGCCGTTCCCTTTGGTGCCATTCATCTTTTACAGTGGGTGATTCCCAATTTTAATAGTTGGGGACTATTTGCCTATTATGTGGTGGTGGGTATTCTCTTTAACCTTACCTATACCGCCATTAATTTACCCTACCAGGCCCTCACTCCCGAACTAACCCAAGATTATGATGAGCGCACCAGTTTAAACAGTTTTCGGTTTTCCTTTTCCATTGGCGGCAGCATTTTATCTTTTATTATCTTTATTTTGCTATCTAATTTCTATGGAAACAACCAAAAAACCCTCTTTTTTGTCCTCGGACTACTCTGTAGTTTAATCTCCATTATCGCTACCCTCTGGTCCTGCTTCGGAGTCCAAGAACGGGGAGTAGATCCTCTCTTAGCTCCTAGACAAAAAAAGCAATTAGGTATTTTCTTAATTGTTTTATCCCTTTCCCACCTAATCTATGGAATTTCCAACCTGATCTTAAAACAAAATATTAATGTTATTAGTGTTTTTACGGTAATTTTAGGATTATTAATTGGAGCCTGGGGATTAACTTTATACTCTGGTAAATCTGAATCCCATCTCAACGATGAAGCCGCCAAACAAGAGCGTTACAAAACCATCAATGAAGAAAATTTTCCCCTAAAGGAACAGTTGCAAGTGGCTTTTAGAAATAAGCCTTTTTTGTTCGTGATTGGCATCTATCTCTTTTCTTGGTTGGCAGTTCAACTAACAGCTTCTATTTTGGCTTTTTACATTGTCGACTATATGAAATTGCCCAAAATTCACAATGGTTTTGTTCCTCTAACTGTACAGGGAACAGCCCTATTGATGCTTTTCTTTTGGCAATTGTTAAGTAGAAGATTCGATAAAAAAGCTATTTATTTTATGGGGATGAGTATTTGGATAATTGCTCAAATTGGCCTATTTTCTCTACAACCAGGACAAGTTATACTCCTGTATGTATTAGCATTTTTGGCAGGGTGCGGGGTTTCGGTCGCTTACTTAATTCCCTGGTCGATGATTCCCGATGTCATTGACTTAGACGAACTAGAAACGGGAAAAAGACGAGAAGGTATTTTTTATGCTTTCATGGTGCTTTTACAAAAAATAGGGTTAGCCCTAGGATTGTTTTTAGTGGGAGTTGGTTTAAGCGCGACCGGATTTGTCGAAAGTCTACCAGGGGGAGAGCAACCCGTACAACCGGAGAGTGCGATCGCCGCCATTCGCTTTACGGTTGGTCCTTTACCTGCCATATTTCTAATCGGGGGTCTGATTTTATGCTACTTCTACCCAATTACCCGAGAAGTTCATAGCAAGATCCGCCAGCAACTACAGGAGAAAAAATGAGGAACTTTTCTTTTTTGCCATCTTCTCTTATACTCAAGCGAGGTGCATTTTGGTGGTGAGATTGGCATGAGTAACAGTGTAGGGCATTTTTCGGGACGTTTTGATAGTTCTTCTTCACCTAATCCTCAAGCTGCAAAAATGTCTTCATTTAAAAAAGGTCTACTCTGGGGCACTGCTTTTACCTTTACGGTTCTGGTTTCGGCACTAATTGGGGCGATCGTTGCAGTTATGAACCCCCTTGCAAAATCGGGGGAGAATATTTTTCAAAAAGTAGCTTTCCCTTCAGGACAATCTTTGGTAAACAGTCAAACCGAGGGATGGGGGTCGGTTTTGAGTGCTAATCTCGATCGCCCTGTAAACGTCTTAGTCATGGGAATTGATCGGGTTCCGGATGCTCCAGCCGGTAGTCCCGAAATGTTTGGGGGGCGCAGTGATACTATATTACTGGTGCGCTTTTCCCCCCAGGATCACTCGGTGCGGATGCTCTCCATTCCAAGAGATAGCCGCGTTGAAATCCCAGGATTTGGTAAAACAAAAATTAATGATGCTAATGTCCAGGGTGGTCCAACTTTAGCCGCCCAAGTGATCAGCGATCAGCTAGATGATGTAACTATAGATCGTTATGTTCGCATTACCACCGATGCCTTTAAACAGTTAGTAGATTTGGTAGGAGGAGTAGAAGTAAATGTCCCTGAAAATATGGTTTATAAGGATGTTACCCAAAAGCTAGATATTAACTTAACCAAGGGTTGGCAAATTCTCAACGGGGAACAGGCCGAACAGTTTGCTCGTTTTCGTAATGATAAAAATGGCGATATCGGACGGGTGCAAAGACAGCAGGTGTTAATGAAATCTCTGCAAAAGCGGCTTTATAGTCCTTTGATGATTCCCCGTATTCCCCAAGCTCTGCAAATTATTCAACAACATATTGATACCAATCTCAGCCTCGAGGAAATGATGGCTTTAGCCCAATTCGGACGTACCCTAGAGCGGGAAAATCTGAAAATGGTGATGTTACCTGGGCGTTTTGGGGGTTTAGATGAATTTAGTGATCATCGTAGCTATTGGGTACTGAATCGGGAACAATGCGATCGCATTATGAAAGAATATTTTGCCACGGGGTCCAATGAAACGACAATGGATTCCGCCTATACCCTCAAAATTGCCGTACAAAACGCCACCGAAGAACCAGGTTTAGCCCGACGCATGGCTAATCATTTGACTAAGTTAGGTTATCAGAATGTCTATGTGCTCAAGGAGCCCGCTCAACCCCTTTCTACTAGCGAAATTATTGTGCAAAGGGGAGATTTTTCTTCGGCAAAGACCTTGCAAAATAGTCTCGGAGTTGGTACAGTGGAACCATCTTCTACGGGGGATCTCGGTTCCGATTTAACTGTCCGTGTCGGTACAGATGCTAAGTCTTTGTTAGAACCTAAATAATGAATAAATCCTTTGTCCGTTATCTATTGATCTTAGCTTTTGTGTTGTTGTGGCTGATACTCGATATTCATCCGGCTTTAGCCCAAGATAGCGCCGTTAACTATACCTATGCTAACTTAGAAAATCAAGACCTTTCCCACAGGAACTTAGTCGGGAGTGTCTTTGCAGCAGCGGACATGAGGGGGGTTAATTTGGAAGATTCCGATTTATCGAAGGGGATTCTCACCGAAGCGATTTTACTCAGCGCCAATCTCAGGGGGGCGAATTTAAGCGGTGCTTTGCTAGATAGGGTAACTCTTGATTTTGCGGATCTAACTAATGCTCGTTTGATGGACACTATTGCTACTCGTACTCGTTTCTATGATACGATCATCACTGGGGCAGATTTTACCGATGCAGTGATTGATAACTATCAGGTTAAACTTTTGTGCGAACGAGCCGATGGGATTAATTCGATTACAGGAGTTTCCACTAGGGAAAGTTTGGGGTGTCGTTGAAATTAAATAGCCAAATAATTCTTATAATTAAGATGTATATCTTTTGCCTGTGATTTATGAAAGACCTCTACTCTGGAAAAGACCCCAGAGATATTCCCGTTTATTCTATCCCCGATGCAGCCCGCTTTCTGCGGATTTCCGCGAGCACTATTCGTTCATGGACAATCGGCTATGAATATCCGCTCAAAGATGGCTCAAATTTCTTTACTCCTCTCATAAATATACCTAAAAGACATCCCTATCTTCTGTCATTTACTAATTTGATTGAAGTTCATATTTTGAGAGCAATTCGTCAAAATCATCAAATTCAACTCAATAAAGTTCGAGCAGCTTTAGATTATGTCGACCAAGAATTTAAGGTTTCTCATCCCCTTGCTAGGGAAGAATTTCGCACTGATGGTGTTGATTTATTTATTAAAAAATATGGAGCTTTAATTAATGCTTCTCAACCTAGGCAGTTAGATTTTAAAAATGAACTATATAACCATTTAGAACGTATTGAAGCCGATGATAGTGGATTAGCAATTAAACTATATCCATTTACGCGCTCCTACGAGAAAAATAGCCCTAAAATTGTGGTGATCGATCCTCGTATCGCTTTTGGAAGACTAGCAATTGCTAACACTGGAATACCGACTAGCATATTAAAAGAACGGTATCAAGCTGGAGATTCTATAGAAAAATTGGCTGATGATTATAACTGCGATCCCCTGATTATTCAAGAAGCTATTAGGTGTGAATTACCTTATACTGCCTAGTTAAATTTTATTGATGAATGCCCAGACAAACGAACCTATTACCTTCTTTATAGATCGCTGTTTAGGCAGTAAAATAGTTCATGAGATTCTACGAGATGCAGGTATTAATGTTGCAATTCATGATGAATACTTTGGACAGAATGCCCAAGATGTAGATTGGTTGCCCGAAATTGGCGAAAAAGGATGGATCGTTTTGACTAAAGATGCCCAGATTAGTAAGAATACTTTAGAAAGGATGGCGGTTGCTAACGCTAATATTAAAATGTTTATCCTCGCCGCTCAAAACTTAAACGGAGAGGATATGGCGGCTATTTTTCTCAAGGCAATTGTTGTAATGCAAGAATTTGTCCGTAGACATGACGCGCCTTTTATTGCCAAAATTTACAAAAATGGACGAGTTGAGATGTGGAAAGATTGTCAAGCACTTTTAGATGAGTTCACAACCTAGCCCACCTTTGGTTAACGTTAGTTTTATGAGTAATACAGTTGCATTAATTTCAAAAACGAGATAAGATCGCAATATAGTTACCCTTTCCAGAAAACCATGACTGTCTCCTTAGACCATATTACTGCCAATCTTCCCCTGTTTACGGGGCTAGATAGAAAATTGATAATTGAAGAAAAAGATATTAGTGAAGCTGATTTTAACCAAGCTAATTTTGTCTTTAATGGGGAAGCTTTAGACGTTTTAAAAAAGTTACCTAATGGGCTTGTTCAAACGGTTATTACCAGTCCTCCCTACTATGGACAAAGGGATTATCATACAGATAAACAAGTCGGAACAGAAATAGATTCAGAAGTTTATCTTAATCGCCTTGTCGATATCTTTGATGAAGTTAAAAGAGTCCTAAAAGATGATGGTACACTTTGGGTTAATATAGGTGATAAATATATCAATGGTAATTTAGCAGGACTACCTTGGAGACTAGCAATTGCTCTCAAACAAAAGGGCTGGATTTTGCGTTCTGATATTATCTGGCAGAAACCCAATGCCATGCCATCTTCTGTGCAGAACCGTCCTACTATTGACCACGAATATATATTTTTATTCTCTAAAAATTCTAAGTATTATTATGATGCAGATTCTATTCGTGAACCCCATGTAACTTTCTCAGAAAATAGTAAAATGCGTGGTGGACGAAATCATCTTGGCAAACAGGGTGGAACGCCAGAAAAAGGTAAAAATTCTGGTAATTCTAATTTGCATCTTGGTCGATGGGATCAAGCATTTCATCCAAAAGGTAGAAACAAACGTACAGTTTGGTCAGTCCCTCTTTCTAAATTTAGAGAAGCACATTTTGCTGTTTTTCCTGAGAAGTTAATAGAACCATGTGTCTTAGCTGGCGCTCCTGAAGGTTCTCTAGTTTTAGATCCATTTTTCGGTACTGGAACTACTGGGTTTGTCTCTCTTTCTAAGGGACGTAAATTTATTGGCATCGAGCTTAATAAGGATTACTGTGAAATAGCAATTAAAAGAATTTTTTCTTCGTAGTAATTTATATTATAGCTCGGAATACTTGCACCAAATTTTCGATTTCTTGTATAAGTAAAGTCTCTACTTCGTTAACTAGATTGGGATTTTTATTTATGTAAATAACCTCTGGGCAATTCAATGAACTTAAATCACCTATCCAGGATTCTGCAATAATAATTGGTATACATTTGTACCCAGAATCCTGTGCCTTTGTTACAGCTTTATGAATATCCCTTGTAAATAATACAGCATGGCCTCCTCCCATTGTTTCACGAGTCTTTACGGGTATTAAAATAGTTCCATTTCTGCCACTTATTTTAATATCATAGGTTTCGCTATCAAGCTTGACTTGGGTTTTATTAATCGAGAGTTTAAGGTCAAATTTTTGAAATACTTTACTAAGATTTCGTCTAACAACTTCCTCAAATAAATTGCCTTTAATTGAACGCCGACTACCTTCTAATCGGTCAATCACAACTTCACAAATTGGCACCCAATCCCATCGTTCACGTTCGGGCAAAATCCTAAAAGCATACTGTCTAACTTGATTTATTAGTTCTGCTTTGCGTTCGTTTGATGTGCCACTGAAAAACTGTAAAAATCCTTTTAATCTTTGTTCTGGAGCATCTCTAAAAATCCATCCCAACAGCAACCATTTAGCTTTGTTTTCAGAGTAAGGACGAGCTATACCGTCATACAGGTTCAAATTTTCAGGGATGTGACGTTCCAAATAAAGCCATATTGTTTGTTTTGCCTTAGAAGCATCTGGCTCACTCACAAATAGATATAATTCAGTATAGCCCTGAGTTTGCAAGAAATTAAGAAAATCATCGAAAAAGAGCTTATTGAGATTAGCTATTGCTACTAATTCTTGAAGACGGATGTTATCGGGAACTTTGCTCATTGAAAACTACCTAGGGGAGATATTTTAATTATCCACCCTAGCCTAGATTGAGGTTGAATAAATATGGGGTTAATTCTATCCTAGGGATTTCCACTCAAGAAATTTGAGACTGCCAAGAATAACCCCCCATCGTCTTAGGCCCAAGTGCGGTTTTCAGAGAAACCAAACTCTATATAATGGCGTGTAGCTGCATTAAGATCATTCCCAAAAGCCGCTTGTAAATCTGCATAACGATTCAGGTATGCTTCAGGATTAAAAGTAACTTGTCGCCCTTCACCTCTTCCTGAATAAAGGTAATGATTCGCCCCTACATCTAGGTTGTAGTTA
Organism: Microcystaceae cyanobacterium; assembly: GCA_040398185.1. Lineage (GTDB taxonomy): Bacteria > Cyanobacteriota > Cyanobacteriia > Cyanobacteriales > Microcystaceae > JBBAUO01. The sequence goes on from JBBAUO010000032.1 coordinate 31,447, forward strand.
ATCCCTTGAATTAAATCCCCATAACTGGCAATATAGCGATCTACTGGGAATAAATTGGGATTACGTCCTTCTTTCGCACCGTTAGTTATATAGTGCTGAGTGGCAGCAACGGTATCTGTCCTAAAGACATTGTACAAGTCCGTGTAGGAGTTGAGGTACTGCACAGGATTAAATGCAGTTAGGGAACGACCTTCTTGATAACCATTATTGATATAGTGGAGGGTGGCATTATTTCCATCCAAACCAAAAGCATTTATTAGGTCAGAATTTGAGGCAATATAGCGAAACTCAGCAAAATTATCGGGGCTTCTACCTTCAAAGCGTCCACTTTTAAAGTAATGGGTTTTCAAAGCATCTGGATTCGCGCCAATTCCTGTAATTAAATCGGGGTAAGATGCTCCGTACTGTAGGGGATCGATATTAAATTCATAGGCACCTATATCAATAATGCCATCAGTAAGACGAGGATTTCCCTTAATATCTACCGTAACATCCGGGGGGAAATAGAGATTGTTTCCCTTATTAATGGCAGGAGAATTGGCTTGTAGGCTAAAATCTCCTCCGCTCGGATTGACAAAGAGAGGATCTGTATCCAGGTTATTAGTGCCAGAATATCCCCCTTGTACGATACTATAATTGACATTGACGGTGCTGTCATCCAGATAAATCTCATTAGTACTGATGGTGGCACGATTTCCCGAAGCAATGCTGTTATTTACAGTAACGGTGCTATCTCTTACCGTATGTATTCCCCCTCCTGTTTCAGCTAAATTTTGACTGAGGGTGATATTAGTTAAAGTTGTAGTACCACGATCCCAAGTGCTGATTGCTCCACCACCTTTTTGGGCCGTGTTATTGTCCAAAACAACATTAATCAGGTTATTAGTCCCTCCCCGATTACTAACCGCTCCCCCAAATGCGTCATTTGAGCCAGAGGCAGAATTATTTCTAAAGGTAGAGTTTATTATGGCAGTTTCACCATCGTCACTATAAATGGCTCCCCCATCGTCGTTGGACTTATTACCGACAAAATTAGCGTAATTTAGTCCAATTGTTCCACGTTGGTTTACGACAGCACCTCCATCACCTTTGGCCGTATTATTCAAGAAGCTGACGTTAGTTAATCCCAAATTGCTGTAGTAATTATAAATAGCTCCTCCATCACTTTCTGCCTTGTTGTTGATAAAAGTAACTCCCTTGAGGGTGATTCCCCCATCATCAAAAGCAACTCCACTATAAATAGCTCCGCCATCAGTACTAAGAGCAGTGTTGTTATTGAAAGTAACATTAATGACTTCAGGATTTCCTCCACTGGTGGACATTCCTCCCCCAGAATAGGCAGAGTTATTAGTTATAAGTAAATTAGCGAGGATCGGGCTACCACCAACATTATAAATTCCTGCACCCAAATCAAAGGCGCGATCGCCATTTCCATCTTGGATATTAAAACCATCTAATCGGGTGGAAGAGGTGATACTGCTACTGGCAGAAACCACATGGTAGCTGTTATCACCTGAAACGCCAATGGAGCGAATATCACCGCTTAAGATGGTGCGGTTTACTTCCCAATTCCGTTGTTCCCTACTGCTCTCATTACCCGCAAAACCTCCATAGATTTCTACCCCTTGCTTGAGGTTAAAACTCAGGGTGCGATCATTAGTTGTAGTGGGCTTATAAACCCCTGCACCTACCCAGATTTCACTTCCCGTAGGGGCAGATACGAGGGCACTTTGTAAGCTAGTATAGGCATTCGTCCAAGAATTACCATTATTCGCTCCTGTGGCTCCTGCTCTGACATAAATAATTGGGGTTCCCATGCAATTAATTATCCTTTAGCCAAAGTAATTACGATATCAAAAAACATCCTAACATAATACCAAACGAAAGTAAAGTTATGATGCTTTCCCTTTATATATATTCCTACCCACCTATCGGCAGTGTTGGCGATCACATTAGCTAAAGAAATAGCTAGGAAGGAGTTGGGAGGTCTAATTTCTGATAACTCAAGACCGTATTTTGTAATAGGATAGCCACCGTCATCGGTCCGACTCCCCCTGGTACAGGAGTAATATAACTAGCGATTTGAGAAACCCCATTAAATTCCACATCTCCCACTAAACGAGCATTTCCCTGGGCATCCACCACCCGATTAATACCCACATCAATTACCACCGCATTGGGTTTAACCATGGACTCTGTAATCATTTCGGGCCTACCCACCGCCGTTACCAAAATATCTGCACTGCGGGTTATCGCGCCCAAATCGACAGTCCGAGAATGGGCAACTGTAACGGTGGCATTTTCGTTCAACAACATCAAAGCTTGGGGTTTACCCACTAAAATACTGCGTCCCACGACAACCGCGTGTTTACCCAAAATCGGCAGATTATAGGCTTTAAGCAGCGCCATCACCCCCGCAGGAGTACAACTGCGTAGTCCATTTTCTTCCCTAACTAAACGCCCTAAATTGGTAGGATGAAGTCCATCTACGTCCTTATCTGGATCAATGGAGTGGAGTAGAGCCACCGCATCTAGGTGAGGGGGTAGGGGTAACTGAATAAGAATCCCATCAACTCGTTCATCGGTATTTAAGGCCTTGATAACCTCTGCTATTTCTGCCTGGGAGATAGTTGTGGGAAAATGACGACCAAAGGAAGCCATACCAATTTTAGTACAAGCTTTCTCTTTGTTGCGAACGTAGACAGCACTAGCGGGATTATCCCCAACCATGAGCACCGCCAAGCCAGGAGGCCTACCAATACGAGGACTTAGGGTGGCAATTTCTAGCTTGAGTTGCTCTTGAATCTTTTGAGCGAGAGCCTTGCCGTCTAAAATTTGAGCCGTGGAAACAGACATTTTTTAAGGGAATTGGAGAACAAAAATCGTCATGATCAATTCTATTGTTTAAGATGGCCTGATAACATTAAAGTTTATTGATTATGTTTGCTCGGCTTAGTCTAGTCCAAAGAACAATGCTCTCCTTAATCCTAGGGGGGTTAATTGGCTGCAATTCCTGGGCTAATTTAGGAGTAGCCCTTCCCTACTTGGGAGAGCCCCCCCTGAGTACCATAGCCAAACTCAAGGATCAGCCCAAGGGTTCGATAGTGATTATCCAAGGAACTGTTAGTAAATATGTTCCTTTTATTGGCAGTGCGGCCTATCAAATCCAAGATAAAACAGGTACAGTTTGGATTAAGAGCACCAATCCCCTACCTCAGTCGGGGCAGAATGTGATTGTTAAGGCCAAAGTTGATTTTCAGAGTATTGAGGTGGCCAGCCAAGAATTGGGGGAAATTTATCTGCTGGAGTTGGAACAACTAGAACCCACGGAGCAGCATCCGGTTAAACCGAAACCCAAAAAAGATCCCACTAATGACCTCTTTTTACCCCACAAAAATTTATGAATAAGCCCCCCAGACTGGTGACTCTAGGGATTTTAGAACGAGAAGGAAAATGTCTGATGCAGTTGCGAGACGATCTCCCTCACATTCTTTACCCCGGCTGTTGGGGATTGTTTGGAGGACATTTAGAAGTGGGAGAAACCCCAGAAATAGGCTTTAAAAGGGAAATTCTTGAGGAAATTGGCTATAATGTGCTTAATTGCCAGGAGGTGAGATGTTACGCAGATGCAAGGGCGATACGACATATTTTTTATGCCAAGCTCACAGTACCCCTAGAGGAATTAACCCAGACAGAGGGGTGGGATATGGCTTTAGTTGACCTAGGTACCGTAGAGTCGGGCTATTGCTACTCAGCAAAGGCAGAGCAAGTGCGTCCCCTTGGGGATATTCATCAGCGAATTTTACTCGATTTTTTCTTGGACGGATTATAGTAGGAGAATAGGAGCCAGAGTCCTTGAAACTCTCCTTTTGAAATTCCTGCAACACTGGTTAATTGTTTTACCCCCTAAGATTACTAAAGACTTTAATATATGAGTCAGTTATCGCCTCTCCCCTCCCTGTTCAAGACCCTACTCTACACAAGTGCTATAACGGTTTTAACTCTCCCTACCCTAGTTAACCCTGGTTGGACTGCTCAAGAACCCGTATCAGCCCCAGAAGAGAGCACAGAAACCCTGCCAGATAACCCTAAGGCGACTGTTGATGAGGTTTGGCAACTGGTTAATAATGAGTTTGTAGATCGCAGCTTCCATCAGGTAAATTGGCAACGCAAACGTCAAGAATTATTAAGCCGTAGTTATACTAATTCGGGTCAAGCTTATAAGGCAATTCGGGAAGCTCTTAAGGAATTAGGTGATCCCTATACTCGTTTTCTTGATCCCCAAGAGTTTGGGGTTTTAACTAGCCAAACCTCCGGAGAATTGACGGGGGTAGGTATTCGTTTGACCTTTGATAAACGCACAAGTGATTTGATTATTGTGGATGTGTTAAAAAAGTCTCCAGCCATGGAAGGGGGTATTCAAGTTGGCGATCGCTTAGTTCGCATTAACGGCAAACCCACGGCTTTAATGAATCTAGAGCAAGCTTCCGAGGAATTAAAGGGAGAAATTGGCAGCGATGTCAATATCCAACTGACTCGCAAGGATAAGGGGGTTTTTGATGTCAAACTGACTCGCGCTCAAATTGAAATCCCCTCGGTGACTTATACCCTCAAGGAAGAAGGGAAAATGCGGATAGGTTATATCAAACTAGATGAGTTTAGTTCCCACGCCGCCGAACAGATGAAATTGGCCATCGAACAACTACACCAAGATCGGGTGTCGGGTTACGTTTTGGATCTGCGGGGTAATCCAGGGGGACTACTATTTAGTAGTGTTGATATTGCTCGGATGTGGATGAAACAGGGAAGGATCGTCAGTACCATTGATCGAAGAGGTGGCGATCGCCAATTTTCAGCCAACAACACCGCCATCACGGATTTACCTTTAGTAGTATTAGTAGATGAAGGCTCCGCCAGTGCTAGTGAAATCCTCGCAGGAGCTCTCAAGGAAAATGGCCGAGCTATGCTGGTGGGAACTTCTACCTACGGAAAAAGTACCGTGCAATCAGTACATTCTTTAGAAGATGGTTCGGGTTTAGCGGTGACTATCGCCCGTTACTACCCTCCGAGTGGGATTAATTTAAGCAAGGTTGGGGGTGTCAAGCCCGATGTACAAATTGAGTTAACGATGGAACAACAGGTACAATTGAGAAATGACCCTTCCCTACTGGCAACTCCGGCTGATCCCCAGTACATCAGAGCCATTACCGTACTCAATCAACGCGGTGGTTCTAAGCTGAATCTAGCCCCTAAACCCGTCGGGATTCGCCCCTAGTTAATATCTATGACTCGAGATTCACAAATGACTGCTTCTCCTTTGCCGGCTGCTGTCCAAATGGCGGCCTATGCCCTGAAACGGTGGGGAGTTTTGAGTTTTTGGTCTAATATTATCCTGACTCTATTTTCCGCCGCCGCTCTTTTACTAGGATTACTGGGACAATCTTCTGGAGCCGCTAGAAGTGTCGGTACGGGGGTCGGTTCCTTTTGGGCAATTTCTGGGTTAGTATCTCTATTGGTGAGCATCTTTTTTTCCTGGCGTTACTGGAATATCGGTAAGGCTTTACAATATGCCAAGGCCAGTGATCGTCCGAAGCGAGCCGATACCCAGAAAACCATCCGCCTAGGGCTAGTGGTAAGCATAATTGGGATGCTTTTGTCCCTACTCGGTACCCAGTCGGTTGTCGGTAGTGTTTTAGTTAAAGCAGTGCGGCAAACGGGGGCTAATGTTATCTCTCAGCAGAGTTGTATTGTTATTCCCGCCGATCTTTTTAGTATTGCCGCTAATACTACGGCTCTGACTGCCCATTTTATCGGTATTACTGTAGCCCTCTGGTTGATGACTCGTCTAGCCAAATAATGATTATCTATGCAAAGAACCCGCGTCAGCACAATAGCTACAATAACAGGCGATCGCCTAGGGGAGTTATTTAGTAATCCTTGGCGACGCATTTCCCTACTACTTATTAGTCTCCTATTCGGCATGTTTGTAGGGCAAGCTGTCTCCACTACTGCCGGACAAACCTCCTCTTGGGATGTTGTGGTAGCGGGAATAATTCTGGTTTTTACAGAGGTTATTAATAGGTTTGCTTATAGTAAAACTTCAAATTCGCGCTCTTTACTGAAGGACTTTCTCAATACTTTTAAAATTGGTGTAACCTATAGTTTATTCCTCGAAGCCTTTAAGCTTGGCTCCTAAAATAATGGAATATCGGTTTCTTGTAAATTCAGATCCTTTATTACTACTCAATTTGGAATTAGCCGATCCCGAAAGAGCTAAGGCTTGGGGAATTGATACTATTAATGGCTTAGAAAAAATTAAGGAACGGTTACAACTTCTGTCGCAAATTTATCCCGACTACCTGCAAGAAATTAAAAGATTAGATTTAACAGATACCCTTTCCCATTTAACCACACTCTGGAATCTTTGGTTGCCTTTATCCCTACATTTAGCCCAAACTCGTCAGCAACTAAATAGACCGCTAATCCAAGGTATTTTAGGAGGACAAGGAACGGGAAAAACTACTTTATGCTCTATGGTAAGTTTAATTTTATCCCATCTAAATTATCAAGCCCTATCCCTTTCCCTAGATGATCTCTACAAAACCTACCAAGAGCGTCAAAACCTCTTAAAAACTTCTCCTTTACTAATTTGGCGTGGTCCCCCTGGTACCCATGATGTAGAATTGGGAATAGAATTAATTGAACAAGTTAAACAAGCCAAAAGCCCTATTTTAGTACCACAGTTTGATAAATCCCGACAGAATGGAGAAGGGGATAGGATAGCGCCTAAAGTAGTTGAGCAAGTAGATATTCTTCTCTTTGAAGGTTGGTTTGTCGGTGTACAACCTATCCAAACTCATGTAGAAGATCCCCTAACTAAAGAAAGCAATCAACGCCTCTACGAGTATCTTCCTCTCTGGGAAAAACTAGATCAGTTGATGGTATTATTACCCCAGGATTATACGCTCAGTAAGCAATGGCGTAATCAAGCTGAACAAAAAATGAAACGAACAGGTAAAGCGGGAATGAGTGAGGAACAAATTAATAAGTTTGTGGAATATTTTTGGCGATCGCTTCCGCCTGAACTATTTATAACTCTCTTAACTGAAAATACAGATTTAGTCAATTTAATCATAGAAATTAATTCAAATCATGGGATTAATCAAGTTAGAAGAGTCGTCCCAGGGAATCAGCTTTAAACCACGGAAGCCCGTAAAAGATATACTCGAACTATTAAGAAATCGTTTGTCAGTAGCGACTTAAAAATAAAGTTGCATAAACCATGTCTTTTTGTATATTTTGTTACGATTTTATTCTTTTTGGTATAGTATGATCAGCACCTACAGAGAGTGAGAGACTTGCAGATGTGGTTTTTGGTGATAAAAAACTAGATATCTTGACTATTCTGCGGACTATCATTTTCTCTATTGATGTTGAGAAAAATTAGTGGTTCTTGGGCTAGGTTGGTTGTATGCCGCACAGTATATTGAAAGCATTGACATTATGGAGAAAAAAGCTAGAATTTTTGCTGGCGAAAGAAGCCATGATTAGCGACCCGTTAAAAATATTTGACATCCAGCAAAATATAGAAGAATGCAAAATAAAAATTCAAGAATTAGAACAACAAATAGGAATATTAAACAATTTACCACAACGCAAATACAATCGCTTTTTTGGTCGTTCTGATGAGATAAGCCGGATTTTGTCATATTTACAAGCCGATAGGGGGATTCATGTTATTACCATTACTGGAATTGGGGGAGTTGGCAAAACTTCATTGGCAATGGAAGTAGCTCATAGGTGCCTTGAAGCTAGAGAAAAAAACGACGGAAGTGCACCATATTTTGATGCTATCATTTTTAACACTGCAAAACAACAGTACTTAGAGAATGAGCATATATTAACAAGTCATCACCTTCCGCTAACTCTGCTTGGAATAATACGGCAGATAGCCAAAATTCTTGAATATGACTACATTGCACAATTAAATAAAGATGAGCAATTAAAGAGGACAAATGACTTCGTTAAAGATTTGAAGATTTTATTAATTGTTGATAACATGGAAACTATTAATGAGAATGAAATAGGTTTTGTAAAGTCATTTTTATACGAACTTCCACCTTCTACCAAGACAATTATAACGAGCCGAGAAAATATAGGGTTTCAGCCGATACACCTCCACTGCTTAGATAGGGAAGATAGTGAAGCATTAATTAACTATAAGCTAGAAGAAATAAATCAGGGGAGATCACCATTCAGAATCAGTCTTACACCTGAAGAAATAATAAAAATCGTTGAAAAAACTGGAGGAATACCCTTAGCAATTATCTATGTTATCGGACTATTAAATAACGGAGGAAACTTATTAAAAATTTTAGGCAGTTTAGTTGATATTAATAGAAGTAGATTGGTCTATTTTATTTTTTCCCAATCCATCGAGCAGATTAAAAATAAACCCGCCTATAAACTATTCCTAATTATAGCGGTTTTTGACGATCCCTGCACTTTAAATGCGGTGGCTCATATAGCTGATATTCCTCAGATAGATGATAATTTGCACGATGGATTAATAGAGCTAGAAAGATTATGTTTAGTCAATCATAGCAGGGAAGGAATGGATAGATATGAAATGCTACAATTAACTCGAGAGTACGCACGGTATGAACTTAGCTTAAATCCACAGCTTGAAGATGAAATTAGAAAGAGATGGGTTGATTGGCATCTAGATTTAGTCCAGAAATATGGGGGAGAAGATTGGGCGCAAACACAAACACTTCAATACCCGGAACTGCGACAGGAAGATGTTAATATTAGAGCAGTTCTTCAATGGTGTAGCAAAGAACACCGTTATGGCGATATAAAGAGTTTTTGGAACCATATTTTTCACTACGTTAGTCTTTACGGAAATTGGGCTGATCATCACGATTGGTTAGATTACCTTATCGGAGAATCAACCCTAAGAGGAGATTGGCCGAATTTTGTCGAGTTTACAAACCGTAAAAGTTGGTTGTTAATTCGAGATTGTTCTAGCGATAGCTTAGGTAAAGCTAGAAAAATGCTAGATAGAGCCTGGAATTTGAGATATGAGGTTACAGACTGGCGAATTAAAGCAGATATAGCTGAAAACCTGGCTAGACTGCATATCAGGGCTGCAAATTATGAGACGGCTCGTCAATATCTAGAAGAAGAGCGTAATTATGTCTTAGGCACTTCTTCCGATTTTGAGTATTATTTTAGTTTTTTAACTGCACTATATTTTAGATTGTCAGATTGTTACTTTCGCACCTTTATTCAGCAATTCCTTTCTCTAGGAGATCAGCAAACTCGTTATTATCTTCCCATTATCTATCATGAAGCCGTCATCAATTATAAAGAAGGTAATTACCAAGTGGCGAGGATAGGTTTTAACCAAGTAATGGAGCAAGCAAGGAGAATTAATTGGTCTAGAGTTCTTAATTCTGCCCAAAATTGGCTTGCTGACCTAGCAATTATTCAAGGTGACAGGGATGAAGCTAAAATGCACATAGAGCAGGGACTTCTTACCGCCAAACAAACCCTCAATATACGTCGCTATGCTCGTTATCTTCGTACTAATGCTAAATGGGAAAAAGAGTGGGGGGGTATAGAAGAGGCTCTTACCTACGCCAGAGAAGCTGAAGGAAAATTTAGAACATTGAGAATGGAGAGCGAAGCAGAAGAAATGAGCGATTGGATTAAAAATTTGAATATAGTAGACCAGACACCCTGAGGACTAAAACCCCCACTAAAAAATTAATTGCATCTGTGTTTGTCAATTCTAATTTTCTTTAAATCTTTTTAACTATGACCTTCACCCCCCATGCCGACAAGCAAATTATCTCCGTACCCTGTGCTATTATTACCGTTAGTGATAGCCGTACCCCTGTTACAGATAGATCAGGTCAAATTCTCAAGGAAGGTTTAGAGAATGCCCAACATAAAATCACCTTTTACCAGATTATTCCCGATGAGCCAAGCCAGATTAAAGAATTACTAACCCAATTAGGAAACAATCCAGAAGTTGAGGCCATTATCTTTAACGGAGGAACAGGAATTGCTCCTAGAGATACTACCTATGACGCGATCGCTTATTTACTAGAAAAAACCTTACCAGGATTCGGAGAGATATTCCGTTATCTGAGTTACCAAGAAATTGGCTCTAGGGCGATCGCATCCCGTGCCCTTGGGGGAGTCTATCAAAACAAACTAATTTTTTCCCTACCTGGTTCTACGGGAGCCGTTAAACTGGCGCTCGAAAAGTTAATCCTACCGGAATTGAATCATCTAATAGGGCAGTTAAAAACTAAGACGATCTAAACTCTGCCTTTCCCTATCCGTAAGTTCTCGCCATTGCCCTGGTTGTAGTCCCTCTAGGGATAATGATAGGCGATTTTTTCCCTGTTTTAAACCCAATCCTACCCTAACTAACCGCAGAGTCGGAAAGCCAACGGCGGCTGTCATCCGTCTAACTTGGCGATTTTTCCCTTCCGTTAAAGTCATCTCTAGCCAACTGGTGGGGATAGATTGACGATAACGAATGGGAGGGAAACGAGGGGGAAGAGGGGGATCATCGGGGAGCAAATCAACTTGAGCGGGGCGAGTCCGGTAATTTTGAATTGTTATCCCCTTGCGGAGACGATTAAGGGCATTTTCATCAGGAATTTGTTCTACTTGTACCCAATAGGTGCGCGGATGGGCAAATTGGGGATCACAAAGGAGGTGTTGTAAGCGTCCATGATTGGTAAGAAATAATAGCCCCTCGCTATCGTAATCCAATCTACCCGCAGCATATACCCCGGCAATGGGGATAAAATCCTTAAGAGTCCGACGGGGTTGGAGAGGATTTTCCGAATCGGTGAATTGACAGAGCACGTTGTAGGGTTTATAAAACAAAAGATGGCGGTACATAGGGGGAAAGACAGCAGATTTAGTATCAAACGCCTACCTTGCTATAGTCGGGAAAAAATTAGTATCTAGCGTTATATCAAAAATAACCCATCCCTTGGTAGGATCAATCCTGAAAACTAGAAAAAACCCTATGAGTACACAAACAGTTGGGATTCTTCCCCACGGTGGCCAGCTAATCAATCGGATCGTGACTTCCGCAGAGCGAGATGAGTTTTTAGATCAAAAGGAACATTTACCCCGAGTACAACTTGACGATCGCGCCGCATCGGATTTAGTAATGATTGCCATCGGCGGTTTTAGTCCATTGAATGGGTTTATGGAACAAAACGACTACGAAAAAGTAGTAGAAGATATGCGTCTCGCCAGTGGTTTACCCTGGGCAATTCCCGTCACCCTGTCGGTTACTGAAGAAGTGGCCGAACCCCTAAAAGAAGGCGGTTGGGTGCGCTTAGATGACAGTGAGGGAAACTTTATCGGGGTTTTGGAATTAACCCAAAAATATCGCTACAACAAAGCCCATGAAGCGGTTAACGTCTATCGTACCGATGATCAGAAGCATCCAGGGGTTCAGGTGGTTTATGAGCAGGGAAACATCAATTTAGCCGGTCCTGTGTGGTTACTAGAAAGACAACCCCATCCCCAATTTCCGAACTACCAATTAGATCCCCAGGAATCGCGCCGGTTGTTTCTAGAAAGGGGTTGGCAAACTATTGTCGGCTTCCAAACCCGTAACCCCATTCACCGCGCCCATGAATATATTCAAAAATGCGCTCTGGAGGTAGTAGATGGACTGTTTCTACATCCTCTAGTGGGGGTAACGAAAAGTGATGATATTGCTGCCGATGTGCGGATGCGTTGCTATGAGATTATGATAGATCGATATTTTCCCCAAGATCGGGTTATTTTAGCGATAAATCCCTCGGCTATGCGCTACGCTGGCCCTAGGGAGGCAATTTTTCACGCCCTAATTCGGAAAAACTACGGTTGTACCCACTTTATTGTCGGACGAGATCATGCAGGGGTAGGGGACTATTATGGAACCTATGATGCCCAATACATTTTTGATGAATTTAAGCCTGGGGAATTAGGGATAGTACCGATGAAGTTCGAGCACGCTTTTTTCTGTACTCGTACCCAACAAATGGCGACGACAAAAACCAGTCCTAGTGGTCCCGAGGAAAGAATCCACCTATCCGGTACCAAAGTCAGGGAAATGCTCAGACGGGGCGAACTACCACCCCCCCAGTTTTCGCGTCCAGAGGTGGCTGCTGAGTTGATTCGCGCTATGCAAAACCAAGCTTCCCTAGACTAGGTTAAGGGCAAGGGTTTAAGATAGGACTGGAACTTTTAAATGCGGTTCGGCTCCGCGTTATCAGAGCAGGTCGTGAATGCAGCTTAATCGACGCAGGTTTTTACAGGGTACGGGATTAGGGATACTAACCCTAGCCCTAGATCCCTATCTTCAAGGATTAGCAGCCCCTACAGCGCGGAAATTAGCCCTGCTGGTGGGAGTTGATCACTATGGGGATGGGAGTCTGGATTTAAAGGGTTGTGTTACTGATGTGCAATTGCAGCAAGAATTGTTGATCCATCGCTTTGGGTTTAACCCCCAGGATATAGTCACATTAACCAATGCAGAAGCCACCCGCGAAGCCATAGAGACGGCTTTTTTAGAGCATTTAGTCAATCAGACGATCGCCGGGGATGTGGTGGTGTTTCATTTCAGTGGTTATGGCCATCAAGTAGAGGGTATTAATGCCCTCCTACCCAGTGATGGACTACAATTTCCCGAAAAAATACCGACTCAGCAGGATATTTTAGAAACTACTTTGGATTTACTCGGGCGATCGCTGGCGACAGATAAAGTAACTATGATTTTGGATACCAGCTACCAAGGGGGGGCAAAATTTCTCCAGGGCAATCTTCGCAGTCGTTCTTTCCCCCTAGCTTCAGAAGTTGTTAATCCCCAGGAATTAGCTTTTCAGGCGCAATTATCCTCCCGTAAAGCTAAAATTAGCAAAAAGCGTCCTGGTATGGTTCTCCTGGCGGCCAATCCCTCCCAAAGTGCCGCAGAAATCCGTGGGAATGGTTGGAATGCCGGGTTGTTTACCTACTCTTTAACCCAATATCTTTGGCAAGTTTCCCCCGCGAGTCAAGTGATGATTACCTTAGCTCGTTCTAGTGAACCGGTAGAAAGGATTAGAGGCCTTGAGCAACAACCCCAACTCCTCAAAAATACCCCAGGAGCTCGGTTGACTTATTTTCTGCCACCGGAGAGTCCCCAGGGTGCGGATGGGGTAATTACCGAGATTGATGCCCAATCTTCACTAATAACCGTTTTTTTGGCGGGATTGCCCCCATTAATTGTGGATTACTTTGGGGTTAATTCTACCTTTGATGTTCTCCAAAACGGGGAAATCTTCGCTAAAATACAAGTCCAGTCTCGACAGGGATTAAAAGCCAAGGCAATTAACCTTACCCCAGATCAGCCCCTACAGGTAGGTCAAAGGGTACAGGAATCTCGGCGCGTCTTACCCAAGGACATGAAGCTATTTGTCACCCCCGATAGTAGCCTATCTCGCATTGAACGGGTGGATGCCACCAGTGCCATTTCTAGCATTGAGGGAGTGGTAGTTAGTCCAGAAAAAGATACCCGAGCGGATATTTTGTTAAGTCGTCAAGGGACGGGTTATGGCTTATCTACCCTAGGGGGCTTTTTATTAACCGATACCCCAGGACCTGAAGATGAGGCGATAAAATCAGCCCTAGGACGACTCAAAGGTAAATTTCAAACGCTCCTAGCTGCTAAGTATTGGCATTTAACCCTTAATGAAGGTTCATCACGGCTAAAAGTTGGTGTAGGATTGGAAAAGATCGCCCAGAGTCCTCAAACAGTTATTTATAAACAAACTCGTCCTGGGGCTATAGCAGCCTGTAGTGGCTCTAAACTCTCGGACTGTCCCCAGGGATTATCTCCCAGTCTACTCAGTGGGGCTATAGCAGAAAGTTCCCTGGTGGCAGGATTACCAAAACTATCTGTGGGAACGGCGATCGCTTACCGTATTGAAAACTATGAATCAGAGCCGATTTATTATCTCATTGTCGGACTCGATACTAGGACTAAAGCCATAGCCTTAGTCTCTCCCACAAACCTGGCTATTCCCCCAGGCCAAAGTCAAAGGATTCCCGATACTTCCACAGAGCCCCTGGAGAGAATCACTGCTCCCGTTGGCCTAGGGCAAATGTATGTAATCTGCTCCAAAGTGCCTTTTACGAGAACCCAAGGGATTTTGGACAAGGAAAAAGAGGGGATGTTAGTAACTCTATCCGATCCTTTGTCCGTAGCTAGAGCGATTTTAGAAGACTTAAATCAAGCCCAGGCCAATCCATCGGAGAGTTATGCTCTTGATCTCAATCAATGGGCAACCTTATCCTTTATGTATCAAGTTATCAACTAACCCGATAGAATATTCCTATCAGGTTTATCACAGCGATTTACTTACAAACAACCCTTAAATAATGACCATTTTGCCACTGACAACCCTACGCCGTATCAAAAAAATCCCACAAATTCCCAATAGTATCTGGGAAGGAGATCGCCGTCCTTTGTCTGGGGTACGCCCGACTCTGGAGCCAAATCCCGAAGGAAATGGGGAATGTATTCTCTGGGTTGATGGCTCAGAAGGCTTTGTCAGGGCTATGGATGTTATTGCTCCTGATATGGGGATGGAAGCCATGGTTAGAACCCTGTTAAGGGCGATGGAACACCCCCATAGTCCTGGCCGTCCTGCTCGCCCTCAAAAAATTGTCGTCCGCAGTAAGGAAATACAGTTCTTTTTACGGGGGGTTTTACAAAATCTAGATATTGCCATTGATTATGTCTCGGAATTACCCCTGATTGATGAACTGTTTCGGGGATTTGAGGAAATGAATGATTCTCGTCCTCCCTCGGTTCCAGATTCCTACGAACCCGTCCTCAGGGAGAGCGCCTATCAAATTTGGCAGATTGCCCCTTGGCACGTTTTAGCCGATTATGACATCATTAGTCTGGAGATCAATCGCTGGGGCGTTAATACCCTTTATGCCTGTGTTATGGGGATGCTAGGACGGGAATATGGAATCATTCTCTATCGTTCCTTGGAATCTCTAAAACAATTTCGTCAAGCTGCACTGGCGGAAAAATCCCTAGAACGTCTCGAAAAAGCCTTTTTATCGCAAGATTGTTGGTTTCTGAGCTACGAAATGGCAGGGGATGAGGAGGATGAGGAGGATGAGGAAGATTTTGACCTAGAAGATGTTCCCCTGTCCCAAATTCATCCTGTTTTTGGCAGTGTCCACCCCTACGAAGGTATTCGCCCCTATCTTGATGAAGAGGAGTCTGGGGTGATCAATATCGCCCTACAAGCTCTTTTAGGCTTTTTAAATGAGTATGAAGTGGAACTTTCCGAAGAACCAATTGAACTTTTGCAAGCAGTCTATAACCTATCACTTCCTTTTAGTGCTGACCCTGAAGACTCTATAGCCATAAATGTAGCAACCTTGCCCGATTTATCGGCGGAATTTTTAGAAATGATCGAAATGAGCGATCTAGATGATGATGACGAAGAAAATAAACTATCCCTACGGGAAGATTTAATTCCAGAAGATTCTTTTTTGAGTTTAGGAATGATTCCTTGGGCCACTTTAGAGGAAATTCGCAGTCGTTCTAACATCTATCATCAACCCCAAAAGGTTAATAAAAAAGGGGAGGGTTTACCGATTATTATGGTACAAACTTCTCGCCCTAAAGCTAAGGAAATGATTACTAAAATTCAAACCGCAGGAGGGCTAAAGGCGATTTGTTTTAATCCTGGGGAAGATCCTTGGTCGGAAATAAGTTATGACCTGGGGATTTTTCAGATGGGGGACGGAGATTTGTATTTATTTGGGGAGTTTTTGAATAGCGATAAGAGTCATGAACAGGCTCGTCGCAATTGGGAGATTCGTTGTCAAAAGACCAGGGGTTGCTGTGGTTTGATTATTGCTATGGGTATTACTGGGTCCTCTCGCGGTAATCCCCAAGTACAGGACATGATGGCACTTTTGGAAACTAAGGTTGTAGATAGTACTGCCCTCGATTTAGGGGTTTTACAATTGATTCCCCAATTAGATTGATTTAATCCAGGCCAAAGGTCATGGATACCACGGCGGTAATATCTTTTTCTAGGGATGTGGTGTCATAGATTCCGTAATCACTGACATCCGTAGAGTTACGGGGTGTGATCTGAAAAACCCCTGTCTTGGCACCACGAACCGGACCGACTCGGTTTCCCGTACTGCTGGCGATCGCCTCGGCTCTGGCTTTAGCATCTTTAGCCGCCTCAGCTACCATTTCCACCCGGACTTTATCTAGTTGGGTATAGAGATATTGGGGTGGTTCGGAAACGAGGTTAAGTCCCTCATTAATTAACTCCGTCGCACTTCTTGATAATTCGGTGTATCGTTCTACATCGGGGGAGCGAATCTCAAACCGTTGGGTGAGGCGATAGGCAGATATTTGACCTGTTTCCCGTCCGTTAGCCGCGACTTCGGGAATGGCAGTGGTTTCAATGGCGCTCGATGTAACAGCTTCATCGGGTACTTGTTTTTCCTTTAAATAGGCTCGTAGACGCTTCGTTTGACCGTCGAGATTACGGTAAGCAGATTGGGCGATCGCCTCTTGAGTCGATACGGATAATCGCCAGACAATATAATCAGAGCGGATGGGGCGTTTGGCCGAGCCAGTGACAACTAAAACATTGTCTGCTTGTTTGAAGTCGCCAATGGCCTTAGCTGCAATCCAAGAACTTAAAATTAATGACAGGGATAGGGTAGCAAGTCCTGCGAATAACTGGGGGAAACCTTTAGATAGAGGAGTATCTTTCATCTTTCCGCCCTCTTGGAGACTCGCGCTTTAGCGCTGAGAGGAAAAGAGGGGCAAGGTTTATGCAACATAGGAATAACCATCCTTTTTGTGAATATGTTTACAAGATTTGAAACTAA
>JBBAUO010000033.1:0-46960 GCA_040398185.1 Microcystaceae cyanobacterium
GATGTTATGATTGAACGATTTTGTGAGAAACGTTAGGTCTAAATGTTGCACTACTTTCGGTTTGATGATTCCCTCTAATACTTCCCCAATACCCAAAAAATTCCCCAATTCATCCTCTACTCGTACAAAACCGAACCATTCTCCCGACTCAGATAATTGTTTTCCCTGACAAAATCCCTGGGCTGCTTCTAAAGATAGGACTATTTTATCTAGGTTTTGTAGGGCAAAATGGGGAGAAATAAGTCTAAATTGGTCTTCTTGGGCAAGAATGTCCTCAAAGGAAAGACTATTTTCTAAGAGCATTCCACAGCTTTCGGTGCGGATTAGCCCAGCCAAGGTGCCCCCAATGCCCAATTTTTGCCCTAAATCCCTGGCAATTGCCCGAATATAAGTTCCTGAACCACATTTAATATTAACTTTCAGTTCGGGAAATTCTCCCGATTGATAATCTAAAACTTCCAGGTCAAAGATTTCTACTATCCGGCTAGGAACTTCGATTATTTCTCCCCTGCGGGCTAAATCGTAGAGACGTTTACCGTCTTTTTGAATAGCACTATAAAGGGGTGGAGTTTGCTTGACTTTTCCTAGGAATTGTGGTAGGTAAGATTTTATTTGTTCTAGGGTAATATTAGGGTAGGGAGAGGTTTGGACAATTTCTCCTTCTAGGTCATCGCTTGTGGTAATAACACCTAGTCTAATGATAGCTTGGTAGGCTTTATTTTCCTGGAGATAGGGTAAAAGACGGGTAGCCTTTCCCACGGCAATGGGTAAAACTCCTGTAGCCAAGGGGTCAAGAGTTCCACCATGGCCAATTCTTTTAGTTTTCAGGATTTTTCGTATTTTAGCGACACAATCATGGGAAGTCCAATGGGCGGGTTTATTGAGGTTAAGAAATCCAAGCATTATAGCAGTTCTCCATTGAGTGAGGTACAAAGATCCTCGTTTGAGGCAGGGGGCAGGAGGCAGGAGGCAGGAGGCAGGTGTTATATTTACCTCAGTAGCTTAGGAAACGCTATATTAATAATTTCTATTTTGTTGTAGGTTAACAAAGCGAGTTTGTCCTGCCTGAAAGAGCAATTTAATAGCTCCTGTCGGTCCATTACGATGTTTAGTAACAATTACCTCTGCTACCCCTCTATCTGGAGTATCTGGGTTGTAATATTCGTCCCGATATAACATCATAACTAAATCTGCATCTTGTTCAATACTGCCGCTTTCTCTTAAATCTGACATCATCGGACGCTTGTTATTGCGAGATTCTACCGCACGACTTAACTGAGATAAAGCAATCACAGGAACATTAACCTCCCGAGCCAAACCCTTGAGACTACGGGTAATACGGGACAACTCTTGAACTCGGTTATCACTTCCCCCATCCATTAATTGTAAATAATCTAGTAAAACTAAGCCCAGTTGTCCTTTTTGGGAAGCTTGTAAACGTCGAACTTGGGAACGCATTTGCGTAACAGTTAAACTAGAGGAATCATCAATATAAATAGGTAGAATTGATAAATTAGACATGGCATCAATGATTTTTTCTAGATCATTTTGGGCTAATCTTCCCGAGCGTAGACGATTACTTTCTATATTGGCTTCTGTGGCTAATAAACGTTGGGATAACTGCTCCTTGGACATTTCTAGGCTAAAGATAGCTACCGTTAAATTTTGTTTGGCAACATTATGGGCAATATTAAGAGAGAAACTGGTTTTTCCCATAGAGGGCCTACCGGCAATAATAATTAAATCCGATCGCTGGAATCCCCCCGTCATAGCATCGAGATCATAAAAGTCCGTAGGAATACCAGGTAAGGCGGTTTGTTGTAGCAGTTGCTCCATTTCCCGAAAGGTATGGTTGAGAGTCTCATTGAGGGGAATTAAACCCTCCTGGGGGCGGTTTTGGGTTAAGCTAAAAACCTTTTTTTCTGCTTCATCAAAGACAACTTCTAGATTTTGGGTGCTATCATAACCTAAATCTACAATTTCATGACCGGCACTAATTAACTGACGACGGAGGTATTTATCCATTACCAAAGCCGCATAGCGATCGATATTTACCGCCGAGACAGTACGATCTACTAATTGTGCTAAATAGGCTGTACCTCCGATATGATCGAGAAGATGATGATCCCGTAGCCAAATTGTGACGGTAATCAAATCTGTGGGCTTTCCTTGGCTATGAAGTGCGAGGGCTCCTTGGTAGATTTCTTGGTGAGCTTGGACATAAAATGCCTCCGTCACCATCACATCAATAACTCTCCCAATGGCTTTAGGATCAAACAAAATGCCGCCCAAGATGGATTCTTCGGCTTCAATGCTTTGGGGGGGGAGGAGTTTTTCATCAATCATGGCGATTTTTCAGAACGTATCTATGTCCATTAAATCCTTAAACCGTTTGATTGCTCAAGTATTCCAGAAAACAACTCTACAAACTGTTTTGATGGCAGTCTTTGGACTACAGATATTAACGACGGGGGGAGTGATTGGTTATTTATCCTTTCGCAATGGTCAGCAAGGTATTGATAATTTGGTTCAAAGGCTACAAAAGGAAGCAAGTGAGCGAGTTGAACAACATTTAGCTACTTATTTGGCAATTCCTCCTAAAATTAGTTATTTAAACCAACAGGCGTTAGAACTAGGTTTACTGGATTTACAGGATTTTACAAAAATGGGGGACTATTTCTGGCAACAAATGCGGATTTATCCCCTGAGTTCCCTAGGATTTGGCAATAGCCAAGGGGAATATATGGGTATAGAAAGGGCTATGGATAATCAGTTGTTAAGGCGAGAAATTACCCCTAACGACCCTAATACCCTCTCAATTTGGCGAACCGATTCCCAAGGAAAGCCAAGCCAACTACTGAGAAAACGTCCCCAACCCCATAGCTATCGCTCGGAAGCTTGGTATACCGATGCGGTTCATGGTCAAAAAACGACTTGGAGTCAGATTGAGCGATGTCAGGACTACAATGGGGTAACAAACCTATCAATTGCCGCTAGTTCGCCCCTTTATGGTCAAAATCATACCTTGGTAGGGGTTTTAAGCTCTGAGTCCCATTTGTCCCAGATTCATGATTTTCTGAAAACCCTAGAAATTAGTCCTGCTTCCCAAATTTTTATTGTGGAACGGAATGGGATGCTAGTAGCAGGTTCTAGGCAACAAGCCCTAACCTTGGAAAAAGGGCAAGTTGGGCGCGTCAATACCCCTCTAGCTGAAAATACCTCGATTCGCCAAACCTCTCAATATCTAATTAAACGATTTCAGGGATTGGGCAATATTCAAGAACCTCTGAGTTTGACTACTGACTTTAACCATCAACGTCACTTTATTCAAGTTACTCCTTGGCGAGATGAATGGGGTTTAAACTGGTTAATTGTGATCACGATTCCTGAAAGCGATTTTATAGGAGAGATATACCAAAATACGCAACGCAGTCTCTTGTTGTCTTTACTCGCTCTGGGTATGTCCGGATTGTTGGCTTGGCTCACCTCCCGTTGGCTAACCCGTCCCCTCGCCGCTCTGAGTGCTGCCAGTCGGGCGGTACAATGGGGAAATTTGGAGCAAACTGTCCCAGAAAAAGGGAGTAGGGAAATTAGGACGTTAGCTCAGTCTTTTAACCTCATGATTCGAGAAATTGCCCAATCTCGCCAGCAGTTAGAAATTTATTCCCAATTTTTAGAGAAAACCGTACAGGAAAGAACCCAAGCTTGGGAACGGGAAATGAGCGATCGCCTGGAAGCCGAAACCCTTTACTATAGTATCTTTAACCATGCAGTGGAGGGTATCTACCGGACGGATATTGCAGGACAATATCTAGAAGCAAATCCGGCCTTGGCTAAACTCTATGGTTATGATTCCCCTGAAGAGCTTAAAACCATTCAACCAAATTTTCATCAAAATCTCTATGTAGATCCCCGTCGACGAGCTCTCTTCCAATCCCTAATAGACCAAGATAACAAGATTAATAACTTTGAATCCCAAGTCTACCGTCGGGATGGGGCAATTATTTGGATAGCCGAACACGCAAGGGTTTTTAAGGATGAACAGGGAAAAGTTCTCTATTATGAAGGCTTTGTGGAAGATATTACTGCCAGAAAAGACGGTGAAAAAGCGATGAAAAAGGCAAAAATTGCTGCAGAAACAGCTAATCTTGCCAAAAGTACCTTTATCGCCCATATAAGCCATGAACTCAGGAGTCCCCTGAATGCTATTCTGGGCTTTTCCCAAGTGATGCTCCGCGATATCCACGTCACTGACAACCAAAAGGAAAACCTGAATATTATCCTAAGAAGTGGTAAACATTTACTATCCCTGATCAATGAAGTCCTTGATCTTTCTAAAATTGAAGCCGGTCAAATGAGTTTAAATCCCAAAAATTTTGACCTATGGGCTCTATTAGGGGATATAGAGGATATGTTTAGTCTCAGGGCGGTAGATAAGGGCTTATCCTTAATGATTCAAGTTGCTGAGGATATTCCCTCCCATATCAATACCGATGAGATGAAATTACGTCAGGTGCTGATCAATCTTCTCAGTAATGCTCTCAAATTTACGAAAAAAGGCGAAATTATCCTCAAAGCTAGGGAAATTTGCCGGTTAGACCCGACCACAATAGAGCCAAGTATGCTTCATTTTGAAGTCACGGATACAGGAGAAGGTATTGCACCCGAAGAGTTAAAAAATCTCTTTCAACCCTTTGTCCAAACCCAAACCGGTTTAGAGGCCTCTGAAGGTGCCGGGCTAGGTTTAACTATCAGTCGTAAATTTGTCCAACTGATGGGGGGTGATATTGAAGTCCGTTCCCAAGTGGGCATGGGGACAACCTTTGCTTTTGATATACTTGTCCAATCCGTCACTCCTGATACAGTACCCAAGGACAAACCCAAGGAGCGAGTTGTAGCGATCGCCCCTAACTCCCCGGGTTATCGTATTCTAGTTGTGGATGATAAACCCTACAATCGTCAATTGTTGATTAAGTTATTACAACCCCTAGGCTTTGAACTCCAAGAAGCCTCTAATGGGCAAGAAGCTATCCAAATTTGGGAGACTTGGGAACCCCAGCTGATCTGGATGGATATGCGAATGCCTGTACTCAATGGCTACCAAGCTGCCACAGCGATTAAACAAAGCGTTAGAGGTCAAGCTACTGCTATTATTGCCCTGACGGCCAGTGTTTTAGAAAAGGACAAAGCCGTAATTCTTTTCTCCGGTTGTGATGATTTCCTCTGCAAACCTTTTCGGGAAGCAGAAATCTTTTCGATGATGGGCAAACACCTGGGAGTTAATTATGTTTATGATAGTGATATCACGGATACGGAAATTCCCCTAGAAATAGTAGATGATTCCGACAAGGAGACTTTTCAATCTTTGCCCCAACCCTGGCGCGATTCCTTAGAACAAGCTATCCAAACCGTTGATTTAGTTACAACCACTCAACTGCTCCAAGAGATCGCCCATGACCATAATCATTTATATAATTTACTAAAAACTTTGATAAGTGAATATGAATACCAAAAGGTTCTCGATTTAATTTCTGTGCAATCCCCAACTACCGATAATGACTCAGGAAACCCATAAACCAAATATCCTGGTTGTAGATGACACTTCCGCTAATTTACGCCTCTTAGCAGAAATTTTACAAAATCATGGCTATGAAGTGCGACCCGTTCCCAATGGAAAATTCGCCCTCAGAGCCGCCCAAGGACTACCCCCAGACTTGATTTTACTCGACATTATGATGACGGAAATTGATGGGTATGAGGTTTGTCGACAACTGAAAGCGGATACGAAAACCCAACATATTCCCGTGATTTTTATCAGCGCTCTCCATGAGGTAATTGATAAGGTGCAAGCTTTTGCTGCTGGCGGCGTGGATTATATCACTAAACCTTTTCAAGTAGAGGAAATATTATCTAGGGTTAATACCCATCTGGAACTAGCAACTTTACAAAAAACTTTAATTGAAAAAAATGCGACTCTTTCTGCCACCATTGAAACTTTACAAGTTACTCAAAATCAATTGATTCAAACGGAAAAAATGGCAGCTTTAGGTCAGTTGATTGCTGGTATTGCCCACGAAATTAATACCCCCATGGGCGCGATTCGTTCCTCCATAGAAAACATTGCTGATTTTTTTGATAGCCAGTTTCTGAATTTGCTGAAGTTGCTTCATAATATGAAGGAGAATAACTACACTTTTCTAGAACAACTTTTGCTAATAAATCAACAAAAGGACGAAAACTTATCTACTAGGGAAAAACGCCAAATCAAAAAACATCTAATTAGTAAATTAGAAACAAATAATGTTTTAGATGCTGACACAATAGCCGATACATTGGTAGATTTAGGAATCATAGAAATTCCACAGATTAATGACTTATTACTCTATATAAAAACTGATGAAGGACGAAATATTTTAAATCTTGCCTATAGAATTTCTACCTTAACAGTTAGCAGTAAAACTATTACAACTGCAACGGAAAGAGCTGCTAAGATAGTCTTTGCGTTGAAAAGTTATAGCCGTTGGGAGTTAAATGATGCTCCCGTTACTGCTAATATAGTAGAATATTTAGAAACGGTTTTAACCCTCTATCGTAATGAATTTAAAAAGGGTGTGCAAGTAGTCAAAAACTATACGGACATTCCCGACATTATCTGTTATCCTGATCAACTTAACCAAGTCTGGACAAACCTAATTAGTAATGCTATTCATGCCATGAATAATCAGGGAACTCTTACCTTTGACGTTGGACAGGAAAACTCTGAAGTTAAAGTAAGTATTACCGATACTGGTTCGGGAATTGATCCTAGCATAAAAGATAAAATTTTTGAGCCATTTTTTACCACTAAACCTAGGGGAGAGGGAACGGGCTTAGGCTTAGATATTATCAAAAAAATCATCGACAAGCATCAGGGTAGAATTGAATTAACTTCTATCCCCCACTGTACGACTTTTATCATTTATTTACCAATTAATACAAAATCATCCTAATGAGTAAACCCGTTATTTTGTGCGTTGATGACGAAAAAGTTATTTTGGATAGTTTGAAAATTCAGATTAAACAAGCCTTTGATGGCCAATATCTTTATGAGGCGGCTGAAAGTGCTGATGAAGCGATAGAAATTATTGCGGAATTACAATCAGAAGATGCTCCAATTCTAGTAATTGTATCCGACTGGTTAATGCCTGGAATAAAAGGAGATGAATTTTTAATACAAGTCCATCAAAAGTTTCCAAATATTGTTAAGATTATGTTAACGGGACAAGCCGATATGCAAGCCGTAGATAAGGCGAGGCAATTTGCAAATCTTTATGTCTGTCTCCCCAAACCTTGGAAGGCTAATGAGTTAATAGAAAAAATTCAGTCAGGAATTGCAAAATTATGAGAAAACCAGTAATTATTTGTATTGATGATGAACCTACGGTTATTGATAGCCTCAAGATAGAATTAAGGAGAGCCGTTGGCGATGACTGTATTATAGAAACGGCAGAAGGCGGCAAAGATGCCCTAGAATTAGTTGAAGAATTGCTCAAGGATGGGTTAGAGGTAGCGGTGGTTTTATCTGATTATATTATGCCAGATATTAAGGGAGATGAGGTTTTAACTCACATCCATAATATGTCACCAAATACTTTAACTATTATGCTCACAGGACAGGCTGACATTGAAGCCGTGGGACAGGCTATCCAAAATGCTCGTCTTTATCGATATATGGCTAAACCCTGGCAACCAGAAGACTTGAAGTTAACCATAATAGCAGCAGTTCATAGTTATTTGCAAGATAAAAAACTTACGGAACAAAATTTAAAATTAGCTAGTCTAAATTCAGAGTTGGAACGATTGATCAACGAACAAGCTGAAATTATCGCTGAACGCACAGCAGAATTAGAAGAGCTTAATGCTTACCTACTACGATTGGTGAATGTAGATGGGCTTACGGAAGTGGCTAATCGGCGTTATTTTGATGAGTATTTAGCCCAGGAATGGTCAAGGCTGGCTAGGGAAAAAAATCCTCTTTCTTTGATTTTATGTGATGTGGACTTTTTTAGGGAGTATAATAATAGTTATGGACATTTAAAGGGAGATGATTGTTTGAAACAAGTCGCTAAATCCTTAGAGAAATCTGTCCGTAGACCAGGGGATTTAGTGGCTCGCTATGGAGGTGAAGAGTTTGTAATTATTTTGCCAAATACGGATGAAGGAGGTGCTCTACAGGTAGCGCAAAATATGTGTTTAAATATTGAAAAACTGAAGATTAAGCATCAGTTCGGTTTAGGGAATAGACTGGTCACGATGAGTGCTGGTGTGGCGACAATTATTCCGAGTCCAGATTTAAAAGATACAACTTTGATCAAGTGGGCTGATCAAGCGCTTCTTGTGGCTAAACGACAGGGCAAAAATCAAGTAGTTTTATATACAAGTAACCTAGATGGATTTAATTAAAATTAAGGATATTCACTGTTACGGCTACACAGGTTATCTACGGGAAGAACAGGTATTAGGACAATGGTTTAAAGTAGATTTAACCATTACTATAGATTTATTAGAGGTGGGAAAAAGCGATCGCCTAGAAGATACCCTAGATTACCGAGAAGTAATTACAATGGTTAAGGATATTGTGCAAACTTCTCGTTATGCTCTAGTCGAAAGATTAGCCGAAGCGATCGCCCAAGCGGTTCTTTCTTTGAATCTAGTGTTCCAAGTTAGGGTAGAATTAACCAAATTAGCCCCACCGATTCCCGACTTTGGGGGACAAATAGTTATAGATATTACTCGCCATGAAAATTGCTTACTTAATCAATCAGTATCCGAAAGTCAGTCATAGTTTTATTCGGCGAGAAATTCTGGCACTGGAAAGACAGGGTATAGAAATATATCGCTATTCCGTGCGTCCTTGTCCAGATATTTTAGTAGATGAATCGGATTGCTTAGAAGTTGCAAAAACCTACGTCCTCCTAGAAAAAGGTATTCGCGGGCTATTACTATCCCTGATTAGTCTTTGTTGGCAAAAACCCCAGGCCTTTTTTTCCACATTACTGTTAACCTTAAAAGTTGCGAGATTATCCCGACGGGGATGGTTAAGACATTTTGCCTACCTAGGGGAAGCTTGTCTACTGTGGAAATTGCTCAAAAAAGCAGAAATATCCCATATTCATGCCCATTTTGGCACTAACCCCACCACCGTCGCCCTATTATGCCATAGCTTGGGAGATATTACCTATAGTTTTACCGTCCACGGACCAGAGGAATTTGATCAACCAGTGGCTTTAGCTCTAACCGAAAAAATCAACCAAGCTAGTTTTGTTGTGGCTATCAGTTCCTATGGGCGAAGTCAGTTATACCGTTGGTGTTCGGTTAGCCAATGGTCTAAAATCCAGATTATCCATTGTGGATTAGATTCTGAATACCTAGAAAAAGACCTACAACCCATTAACGAGGTAACTCAACTGATTTGTGTAGGGAGACTCTGTGAACAAAAGGGACAACTGCTTTTAGTAAAGGCGGTTAAGGAAGTAGTGGAGTCGGGGATACCTCTTAAACTTGTCCTTGTAGGAGATGGGGAAATGAGGACAGAGATAGCCCAATTTATTCAAGAATATCATCTAGAGGAACAAATTTTTATTACTGGCTGGGCGAACACCCAACAGGTACAGGAATACTTACTAAATTGTCGGGCGATGGTATTACCTAGTTTTGCCGAGGGTTTACCGGTCGTGATTATGGAAGCGTTAGCCTTAGCTCGTCCTGTAATTAGTACCTATATCGCGGGTATTCCTGAATTAATTATCTCAGAAAAATCCGGCTGGTTAGTCCCTGCGGGCTCATTGGAGGATTTAGTCGGAGCTATTAAGACGGTAATGGCACTATCTCCCCAGGAATTAACCCAAATGGGACAATTCGGCAGAGAACAGGTTAAACTTCACCATGATGTTAATCTAGAAGCCAAACGCCTAGGGGCTTTGTTTGGGAAAGTTCTAAGTACCTAGTCATAATTAAAGTGATAACCTAGGTAATCAAAGCGGATTAAGTATGAGAAGCCACTTCCTTGTACTCTAAAAGTTGCGACTTTTTACCCAAAATTCTCAGGGTATGAAAACGAATTTGCCCGAGGAGTTGGGGGAATTTCCCCAGTACACAAAATACCGCATAAAGCCCAGAGGTTTTCCCATCATAACCCCGGGACAACTGATAACGATAAATGCGATAAATTAACAAAGGATAGAGCAGAAATAAACCCAAACTCCAGCCCAGGGTAGGAATAATTAAAACCAAACTAATTAAGGGAATCCACAAACCCCATAACCAAATACTACGACTTTCCTTGAGCCAATGTTTTTCTGGAGGAGCACCATGTAACCAAGAGCCCTCTGCGAAGGCAAAACCCGCCCGAATATTCCTACGCCACCATTGGGAAAACTTCGTCATATTAGCATCGTGTAACGTCATTTCCTGATCCAGACGCAGAATCTTCCAACCTTTTTCCCGTAACCGCACACATAACTCTGGCTCCTCTCCCGCAATTAAAAGCGGATTAAACCCCCCCACTTCTTCCCAAGCTTGTACCCTCATCATCGCATCCCCTCCACAGGCTTTGGTGTCGCCAATGGGGGTATTCCATTCTAAATCACAGAGTAAATTATAAATAGAGCTTTGGGGAAATCTTTCCCGACGACGGCCACAGACGACTCCAACTTCTGGCTGCTCTAGAAGGATATTTTGAGCAACTTCTAACCATGCGGGTACTACCTCACAGTCCCCATCTACAAATTGTACATATTCTAAGACGGGGTTGAGAATCGTTAATAACTGATAACCCGCATTTCTCGCCCGCGCTGCGGTAAAGGGCTCTCCTAGGTCTAGATTGATGGTATTAATGCCTAGGGATTGGGCAAATTCCACACTCCCATCCGTGGAGCCAGAATCTACATAGACAACCGAACCCTTTTCTAGTATAGATACTAAACAGGTCTTCAGGCGATCGCCTTCGTTTCTACCAATGACAACAATACCGAGATTATTCATTTTTTCCCTGGATAAAATCTAGTAAGGCCTGATAACGGGGTGAACTTTCCTGTTCGAGATGTTCGAGCGCTCCCCAGCTACCCCATTTACTAGGGCGACTAATATCACCATAGTGCATAAATAGGGTTCTTTGCCCTGAATTATCTTGCCATCCTTGTAAAAGCTTTTGATAAAGATAATAAAATCCTGTCTGTCGATGGAGATCAATAAAAAACTCAGTTAATTCTGGATCATTTTCTATTCCTTGGACACCGACTACATGACTTCCCCCTTCGTAAACCACTAGCTTTAACCCATATTCCGTAGCAACCTTAGTATAATTTTGGAAATGTTTAATAGTATCTTCCACACTGTCCTTGGTGGGAAATATCTCACCATTATTTAACTGTTTTATCGCTAAATCAAAGGGATTATTATGGACATCACTTAACCAACCGCGCACAATATCAGCATTTTTCGGTTTCCCTAATTCCCCACTAAAGTAACCCGTAATTGCCAATAGATCAATCCCATGTTTATAGCAAGGAGACTGTTGCCAAGCAGGGCATTTTAGAACCTGTTCAGCTACCCAAGGATTAGCAGTTTGAGTCGCCATAACGCATTGAACTCGGTCTTTTCTTTGGTCAAAAACCTGCTTCCAAACTTGACATATTTGAGCCGTTCTGATACCATAGGATTGATAGGGACTATTTTGATTTTTTACAAATCCCTTATCCCTAACCCAAGAAAATTGTTGAAATTGTGGGTTCCATACTTCGTTAGAATATTCTAGATAAATAGTCAAGTTAGGCTTGAGGGATTTTTTAACCAGTTGGGCAAATTTATTAACATACTCATCATCAGCTTGATGGGGAATATTAAACCAAGGATTAACATTTAGTTGATTAGTGAGTTTAATCAGAACCTCTAGGGGAACGCCCAGACTATCGGCGTAGGAGGCCTTATTTGGCAAAGGGCGGTCTTGCCAATGTTGTTGGGGAGAATTATTAGTTTTCATCCAGTCCATAAAGCGAAGGGTTTGGAAGGGACTTATTTTTTCTAGGAACTTGGGGTTAAAAATTTTAGTTTTGTAGGAAGCTTCGTACTGTTGGGGAATTACCCGAATATTGCGTAAGTATTTGCCCGTTTTCCTTGGGTCAGTTTTAGTAATAATTAAATAAATACCCTGAGAAGAAGGTGTTACCTCTAGCACATCTCGACCTGGTTTAGAAGCGCGGGGATTTTTTACCGCATCAAAACCGTATTCGATAGTTCCCTCCCCTTCATAGAGAACAATATATGTCCCTTTGGGGTAATTTTCCATGCCATTAAATAGTAGCGTTCCTACCCGGGTATATACTTCCTTAGCGTCAGGAGGAGGTAAGGACTTAACCCAACCCTGGGGATCTAGGTTTAACTTATTATACTCTTTGGTATTCCAAGGATCGTCACAATCGGGATCAGTATTAACACATTGAGTTAACCAAGTTCTGGAGGTTTTAAAAGCATCCACAAAGGGCATTTCCGTTGACCAATCGGCTACCGCGCTCAGATTAGTTCCTAGGGGATTACGAAAACGCAAATGCTGCTGTCCGACCATCTTGAAAGTTGTCAAACAGAGCAACAAACCCACACAAAAGAAAATTAGAAAAGTCGGTCGTCGAGTCTTCATTTAGGAATTAGCAAGCGCCTTTCTTCCTTAAGACTACCATAATTGTCTGTAAAATCAACTGTAAATCATACGCAAATGACCATTTACGTTGATAATCCACATCTAGCTTAACCACAGCTTCAAAATCCTTAACAGAAGAACGACCATTGACCTGCCATTCCCCCGTTATACCCGGTTTGACATTTAACCGTGCCCAATGGTGGGGTTGATATTGTTCCACCTCATCCACGGTGGGGGGACGAGTGCCCACTAAACTCATATCTCCCGTGAGAACATTCCAAAATTGGGGAAATTCATCGAGGCTGGTGCGTCTGAGAAAGCGTCCTACATCGGTAATACGGGGATCTTGGTCATTTTTGAAAAAACAGCCCTCAGCTTGGTTTTCTACTTGGTCTTTTAACTTATCCGCACCAACTACCATGGAGCGAAATTTCCAGATGCGGAAACGACGACCATTTAATCCACAACGGGTTTGACTATATAATAGGGGTCCTGGGTCTTGTTTGTACATAGCGATCGCAATGGGCACGGCTGCAATCCCCGTCAGGGTTAAACCAACCAAGGAACCGACAATATCTAGGGAGCGTTTAGCTAGGTTATGGATAGAGGGATGAGTTGGAGCAGAATAAAGACGAGGGGTATAAACAGGAGTCGATAGGAAGGAAGTGGTGGGGGTTTTACTGGTCATGGCTATTTCTCCAAGGGTTAAATAATTTTTTGGACACCGAAGGTGGTCTTAGGAACAGCAGTATCAGCAGTATCAGCAGATAGCATTTGTAGTTTGTGTTGAAGGACTAAACCAAAGAAGGGTAAACTATCTACCAAGTAACGTTTCCAGAGGCGACGGGGTTCAGCGGCGAGACGATAAAGCCATTCCAGACCCGCTTCGCTAATCCATTTAGGAGAACGGGGTTTGTTCCCTGCTTCAAAGTCAATAGTGGCGCCGATGGCTAGGAAAACTTTGACATTAGTTAAGAAATGACGATATTTAACAATCCATTTTTCTTGTTTCGGTGTACCGACTCCTATGGCTAGGACAGTAGCTCCCGATGCGTTGATTTTCTCAACGATAGCCCGACATTCCTGCTCGTCTTTCTCAAAACCGAAGCTAGGAGAATGGGCTTCTACAATAATATTGCGTCCAACCTTAGCATTAATATTATCCATTGCCTGTTCTGGGATACCTGTCTGTCCACCGAGGAGGAAGATTTTAACATCTTCGTTGTGGCGATTGTATTCATAAAAGGCGGGGAACAGGTCAGAACCAGAAATCTTTTCGCGGACGGGTGTTCCTAATAATTTCAAGGCGTACTCGAGGATTTTGCTATCACAGACGCGATAGTCAGCCTGTTGATAAGCATTTAACAATTCCACGTCCTGCTGTAACCTTACGACATGATCCACATTGGGGGTGACTACAAAACCGCCGTACTTGCTCAATTTTGCGAGAAGTTCTTGTAAGCCAATATTGTGAATAGAAGTATTGAGAAGAGAGACTGTGTTCATGGGAAACACCTCAGTAGTTTGCCTTGCATCCCCATATTCAGGTATCTCCGTATACCGTCATGATTGTCTAATGTCTGACTTGTGTATAACTTTCTGCAATTTTTGTATAACTATTTGCCTTTACTCAGACAAACCCTCAAGGTACCCAATTAAAGCCAGTTTCACCTGCTCATAATTGGTCATTAGCTGGAGCAATTGACTCTCGGCTCCCGTAACTGTCCCAGAGCGGGCTAGGTTTTCTAACTGCTTACAGGAATTGGCAAAGGCGAGAGCGCCTAGGGTGGCACTACCAGAGCCTAGGCTGTGGGATGCTTGGCGTAAAGTATCGGCATCAATATCGGCGATCGCCCCTTGCATGAGTTGTAGTTGTGGGGGTGTACTCTCTAGATAATCTCGGATAATCTTGCCGAGAATGCGATCGGCTTTGGCCCCGCCCATCTTGCGAATAGACTGCAATACCCCTAAATCTAGGATTTTTCTGGTTCCTTGTTGGTAGGCTTTCTGTGGAGCTTGGATTAATTCCCCTTCCCGAATCGGTTTAGTAATATAATCATCCATACCAACAGCCAAACATTTTTCGCGATCGCCCTGCATAGCGTAGGCCGTTACCGCGACAATCCAGGGACTTTTTTCCCGATCCCATTCTTGATGAATAGAAGCTGTTGCCGTCAGTCCGTCCATTTCCGGCATTTCTATATCCATTAAAATAACATCGTAGGGAGTTTGGCGTAGGGCTTGGATGGCTTCTTGCCCATTGCCGACAATATCAGCCCGATAGCCGTGTTTTTGGAGTAAAAGTAAAACTACCTGTTGATTGAGATTATTATCTTCCGCTACCAGAATGCGTAGGGGATGGCTTTTTGCCAGGCACTGGTTCGGCGGGGATGAGGGCGGTTTTTTGTCCGAAGTCAATTCTGGGGATTCGGTAGCCCGCACCTGAATGGTAAAATAAAAAGAAGCTCCCGCCACTCCCGACTGCTCCCCATCAGGAAACCATGCCGGGGGAGGATCACCGGCGATCGCGCCCTGACTTTTTACCCAGATCCGCCCTTGCATCATTTCCGTTAACTTTTTACATATTGCCAATCCTAATCCCGTACCACCATACTTACGAGTGATGGATCTGCTGACTTGACTAAAGGACTTAAAGAGTCGAGGCTGTTGTTCGGGAGGAATGCCGATCCCCGTATCTTCTACTTGAAACTGAATTTCATAGATTTTTGTCGTAGGATTTAGCAAACTAGCACTTACCAATACCCGGACTTCACCTTGCTCGGTAAACTTAATGGCATTACCTAATAAATTTACTAAAATTTGGCGTATGCGGGTCAAATCTCCTACAATGGCCTTCGGTACTGGGGAAAAGATACGATAAACCAAGGCAATACCCTTAGCAGAGGCTTGGGGACTCATTAAATCCAGGGACTCTTCCAGACATTTTTGCATCTCAAAGGGATATTCTTCTAAAACCAATTTTCCCGATTCGATTGTCGAGAAATCGAGAATATTATTAATTAGGATTAGTAAGGCTTCCCCACTACCGCGAATCGTTTCCGCAAATTGTCGCTGAGAAGAAGTAAGCGAACTATCTAATAAAAGTCCTGTCATGCCGATAATCGCATTCATCGGTGTACGGATTTCATGACTCATAGTGGCGAGAAATTCACTTTTAGCTTGTTTGACCTGTTCTGAAGACCGTTTCGCAGCAATTAAGTCTTGATTTTGTTGAACTAAATGTTCACTGGTAGCTTGTAATTGCTCGTTAGCGAGGATTAATTCCTGGGTACGTTCGGCCACTCGTCTTTCTAAATCTTGATTAGCCTCAACTATTGCCTGTTGGATGCGGTTACGCTCGGTAATATCTCGAATTACTAGCACGACACACATCTCCCCAGACTCTGATAGGGAGGATTCTGGTAATTCCATAGGAAATCCAGAAATCTCTAGGATTACAGTCTGGGAATTTTGGCAAAATTCATAACAGGCTTGGCATTTAGAGCGACGACTTAAAACCAAACTGAAGGGATGATCGTCACTTGTAATAGTTTTGCCATCTTGTTTTAAAGGTAGTAGGTTTAAAAGTTGTTTCCCCAAAAGAAGGATGTGCATCTGACCAACTAAGCGATCAAAGGCACTATTGCACCACTGTATTCTACCGACACCATCGGTCCAGGCGATCGCTTCATCTACCTTACCCAAGGCAATCTCCATTTTTCCTAGGGTGGAACGGAGTTGACGGAGTTGATTAGCTAAAGCCTCTTCATTCATTATCACCTAGTTTTCTAAGGGACGAAGGGTAGCCGCAAATACCCAGCAACCATCTTGCTTTTCCGCAATAATACAATGCTCGGACTCGATCTCTCTATTATAGCTTTGAGCAGGAGAGGATAGTTCAAAATCGTGGAAAACCCCGTAGCACTGAAGCGAGAGAATCCTAGGTTATGGGCATCCTGAAAATAGGCAGGTAGAATCACCGTAAGGGCTTGGCCCACAATTTCCGCTTGACTCCTCCAAATTTACCGCCAAGTTAAAGCATCCTTTTTGACGATATTTTTAAAGGTATCACAGGTTAAGTCAGTCCCTAGCCAAGAGCCGAGTATAGTCAAGTCTTGATCAAAAATTTCCTGGAGTCGCGCTAATTTTTCTGGGGTTAACTGGGGTTTTTGCTTCATAGTCCATAAACTTCTTACCCAGGTTCTCAGGGACTTAGGAATAAATAAACGGCGTAATTGTTTTAAAATGGGGGCTTCCACCAGAAAATCCCGCCACTCACTCCGTCTTATCCGCTCTTGAGAGACATTTTGGGCATCTAAATCAAAATTCCACCTAGGGACATCCCCATAGCCGACAAAACTACAAATCCGCTCTAGTTCAGACTGAGATTCCGTTAATAAACGCTCAAAAAAAACAGGTAAAACCATAGATTGGCCAAATTGCTGAAAATAGGGAGCCAACTGTCGGGTATAAAGACTGTACTCAATGAGTTGGGGAAATTGGTCTATAGCCTCGTTAATATCTACGGAAATAACCCCTTCTGTCCATTCATGGATATATTGGGAAACCAGTCTATCAATGGGATGGCGCATGACGTAAATAAATTTAAGTTCAGGAAATTCTGCCGCAATACGTGACACGGTTTCGGGATAGGTGGGTAGCTTCGTGTAGTGGGTGCTAGATTCTCCACAGATATCCGTTGCTTGGGCTTCGGTAAAGAGAGATAGGTACCAATCTATCCCGCGCTGATACTCTTCATTGTTACTGAAAAAATTAGGTTCCTTGGGTTCCGTCATAACAATACCCGGTTGTAGGGCGAGTTGTTCGTGCAGGGTACTTGTCGCGCACTTCATCGCCCCAATGATCATAAAATTAGGTGAATTTGCCATAATAGGTGTTTATTTAAGTGGATGTCGCCAATTAAACCAGATATCTTGTTCCTGAGCCTCACAGGTATGGGGCTGTTTATTACCGAGGATTTCCCTTAGTCCGGCTAAACTACGTCCTAGTAACCAGTAACAGTTAGTTAACCACAATCCCATCTTGCCGTAATATTTGGCGAAGTAGCGAGAACGAGAGGCATAGAGATAGCTAGGAGGTCGTCGACGTTTGGCGATTTCCGCCTTTACCGAACCACTACCACCTCGTAAATGTACCACCCTAGCTTGGGGAACATGAAGAATCTGCCATCCTACCCTTTGGGCTCGGCGACAATAATCAATATCGTCATAATACATAAAATAACCATCATCCATATAACCAATCTGCTCGATTACCTGACGACGAATCATTACACAAGCAAAACTCGTCCATTGGGGCCCAAAGGGAGTATCGCTTATGGGAATGGGTACGTCGTAGGGATAAAACCAGCGCGTTAGTGGGCTCGTCGCCGCACCATCAATTAATTCACTAATGGGGGTATGGTAACGAAAACAGCTAATTTGTGGGGTAGTATCTGGCCATTCTAAACGAGGGCTAAAAATACCCACCTCAGGATATTTGTCCCGTGATTCTAGCAAGGTTCTAATCGCCCCAGGACGGACTATGGTATCACTATTTAAAAGTAAATAGGTTTGGGCTATGACTGCTTTTAATCCGAGGTTATTTCCTGCTGAAAATCCCCCATTAACCCCAGAGGGAAGCAGTTTAACCCAGGTTTGCCAATGGTTTTCAGTGATGGCCGCTTCTATCTCTAAGAGAGAATTGTCCCCCGAGGCATTATCAACTACAATCACTTGATGTTCAAGGCTATTGATTTCAGTTTCTAGGGACTGCAAACAATCAATAACTAGGTTGGGAGTTTTATAATTGATAATAACAATGGCTAGTTCTAACATAAAAATATGGTTATTTTACTTTTTGATTGTCGATTTTATTGAGTTGATTTTTGATAGTTTTTTGACATTTTTTTAAGTTTAATTTGCGAGAAATATAGTCATTAATAAATAAATAATTGCCATATTTTTTTCGCCTAAAGTTAGCACAATAACTCCAATTTTGTAGGTTTAATTTATATAAGTCTAATTTGCTTAAATTAAGAATAGGTAAACCACTTAACGGATAACCCCGCTCCCTTAGTAACTCACCAACCCTTAATTCAACTAATTGAACCTCATAGTTAGAAAGCTTTTTTTTCCATTGGTAGACCAAACTTTTATCTGGGAAGCTGTAGGTGGTGTTTTGAGGATAATCTAACATGGCTTCTTCGTAGGAAACATCCAAAAACTCAGAGAGTTTAGTCAGGGTTTCACGATATTGGTAAATAAGTTCTTCATAGGTAATGGAAATATAGCGTTCCCTTCGGGGGCTCGCAGAGCAAGTTGCGCGGGTTAAATGTCCCTCTAAATTATCCCATAATAACTCAGCTTCCTGCCAACGCTCACAACCGTTCCAAACATTACCCGCCCACCCTGCGCCGACACAGGAGTTAGCCACATCCCGAGCATCTCGAATTAAATGAATAAAACGAGCCTCAGGCCAAATAGATAGAAGACGATCAAAATGGCGATGCACTGTTGCTCCAATTATCGGTTTAGCAGCTTTTCTTTGGAGGAGAAAACTATCCACCAGTTGCGGATAGGGCAAAGTTTTATCAATAGTAAATCTGGTATTTTGAAAAATACGATGGGTATCTAGCCAGTCATAATAAGCAAGTAAATCGGGAAAAATTCCCTCGGCAGAAATTTGATCCACCGCATACTCAAATTCATTACACCAAGCGATTTGGGAATGATGGGACAACATTAATTTTAACAGGGTCGTTCCCGATCTTTCCGCACCAACTAGAAAAATGGGCTCCTCAATCATAGTTTCTCCCAAAGTTTTTAGGATTCTTTTTCCCGATCCGTTCTAAT
This sequence comes from Microcystaceae cyanobacterium, assembly GCA_040398185.1. Lineage (GTDB taxonomy): Bacteria > Cyanobacteriota > Cyanobacteriia > Cyanobacteriales > Microcystaceae > JBBAUO01. The sequence continues at coordinate 19,528 of JBBAUO010000033.1, forward strand.
CCATTCGGTTTGGGGTCGCCAAATAAAAGCCAGATAGAGGGGAATTTTCCAAAGTAGATAAAGGGGAATCATCAACAAGCTAGAAAGAGGTAGCCGAGAACGGGCGAAACCAGCCCAAGCTGTCAAAATACTCACCAATAGGGCTAATCCTGCTATTAATAAGAGGACTAAAGGTAATATACCCACAATCTGCAAAATTATCGCCATCACCACCAAGAAAGTCATCCCCCCCCACAGTAACACCAAAAAAGATAACGGGGGAATGCCAACTTCTGCTGCCAATGCCAATAGATCAAAACGACGCTGTTGCCAACTGGCCTGGAGTAGTCTCGGAACTTGTGTACTAAGGGTTTTTAGGTGTCCGTGCTCCCAACGGGTACGTTGGGTAGTAGCATTATCAATCTGTTGGGGTAATCTCCCCGTAATTTCAGCATCAACACAAAATTGGGGCGCAGGGCCGGCAATAGCTAAGTCAATCCCCAACTGCATATCTTCCACCAGATTATCACTAGCTAGGGGAGCATTTTGCAGAATTGACCAAGGGAAAGCCATACCTGTCCCCGTCAGTAAACAAGGATTCCCTAAATTTGCCAGTCCCAGGGGACGTACCCAATTTTTCACTAAAAAGGCAAAACCAGAAATCAAATCCTTAATACCAGGCTCCGATGGGTACTCCATTAAGTATTTACCCTGAACGGGTTTCCCGGTAGCTAGGGCTTGTATTGCCAATTGCTCTAGGGAGCCAGGAGAGAGATCACAGTCAGCATCCATGAAAACAACTATATCAGGGTTAATACTGAAAAGCGATCGCACTCCGTAGGCTAGAGCATGGCCTTTGCCCCTAGCTTGGGTATCAAAACGCTCTAAAACCTTGGCTCCTTTGCTTCGGGCTAGGTCTGCCGTTGCATCCGTACAATTATCAGCAACGACGATTAAAGTATCCGTCGGCTGTAGTTGGGGCGCAATACTATCTAGGGTTCGTTCAATTACCTGAGCTTCATTGTGAGCAGGAATTAAAACCGCGATTCTTTCGGGTCTAGTCCCTTCAATCCTAGGCTTTAAGGGCAAGATTGCCGCCAAACATTCCCCCAACAGTACCAGACAGGGAAATAGAACAAGAATAGTCAAACCACTAAATAAAAGAGTTAATAAACTGTAGAACATTTGTTTGCTTTTCCTCTTGCCTTCGGTATTTACTGAGCTCTACTGATTACTTAAGTAATAAAACTGAAAATATACATTTGGTTATACTAGAAAACATACAAAGGGTTTGTAGACCAAGAATTATGAACTTAGAAGTCGCTCCCATGTTAACACACAACTCCTTGCCTACGAATACCAAAACTATCTGGTTGTAGTGTGGGAAGACATGACCGATGGGGGCGATTTAGATTAATTCTGATGTGGCCTATCGTACTGCTTTTAGTTATACTTGGGACGATGCAACGGATTTATTTGAGAAAATATTAGAGTCCATTGCCCCCACTTTCCCATGACTCCCCAAGCCCAAATAGTTCTGTTACTCTGGCTACCAGTAATCTTGTACTTTTTCCGTCGTTATAAGCCCAGGGATGCTGTTTTAATCAGTTTTCTGGGGGGGTTGTTGTTTTTGCCCCAAAGAACAGGATTCAAGCTCCCCCTAATTCCCGACTATCAGGGGATGGTAGCTACCTGCTATGGGATCGTCATTGGTCTATTTTTGTATGATTCTGCCCGCTTCAAACAATTTCAAGGCAAATTGCTAGATCTGCCTATGTTAATTTGGTGTATCTGTCCAATTTTTTCTTCCCTCAGTAATGGCTTAGGTCTTTATGATGGGGTAAATGAGGCCATTACCCAAAGTGTTATTTGGGGCTTACCTTACTTTTTAGGACGGCTCTACTTTGATAATTTAAACGGTTTAAAGTCCCTTGCGGAAGGCATTGTCAAGGGAGGGATAATTTACATTCCTCTTTGCCTTTGGGAAGGGGTAATGAGTCCTAATTGCCATCTAATTGTCTATGGTTATTATGCCCATCCCTCCGGAATTAGCCAAGCCGTTCGTTATGGAGGTTATCGTCCTAATGTTTTTATGCAGCATGGTTTAATGGTGGGGATGTGGATGATGTCCTCTGCCTTAATTTGTATCTGGTTATGGCAAGCTAAAACCTTCAAGCGTATTTGGAATTATCCCTTAGGGACTTTAGTACCAGTTTTTGTTTTTACTGTAATTTGGTGTCGCTCTACAGGTGCCTATGGATATTTCTTATTTGGACTAATTGTTTTATTTGTGGCAAAATTTTTTCGGGTAAGTTGGCCTTTACTCTTCCTGATTTTAGGTATTATTTATTATGTCCATATTAATGTTCAAGGCACTTTTGACGGTACTAAAATCTTAGGAGCTGTGACCAGTATTACCAATGCAGATAGGATTCAATCTCTCCAATTTCGTTGGGATAATGAGGCTATTTTAGCGGAGAGAGCTAGGGAACAGATCTGGTTTGGTTGGGGAGGATGGGATCGTAATCGTGTTCTTGAAGAAAACTGGCTAGGGGAATGGGAAAACAAATCAGTCACGGATAGTTTATGGATTATAGTCTTTGGCACCCAAGGAATGGTTGGTTTATATAGTCTGACATTAGCGATGTTATTACCACCTTTTTTATTATGTTTTTCCCGTTATTCAGCTAAGACATGGTTTAAGCCTAATACTGCACCGGTCGGAGCATTAGCGGTGATTTTGACCCTGTTTATGTTAGACTGTATGATCAATAGTATGTTTAATCCTATTTTTCCTTTAATCAGTGGTGGTTTGACTAGCCTACTTATTAAATCTGACTAAATAATCCCTCAATGGGTAAACCAAACCCTAAACTCCAGCGCAGAAAAAGCACAGTACCGACGGAGGTAATCAGCAAAAGTGTCGTGGTAATATCTTGTTTAAGAAGACTAAGATTCTGTTTCCAGACACCATAGATAACAGCCAAATAATAGGGTAAATCATTAGCTGCTACCACAATCACCGCCCCCAGAGTCCCAAAAAGCTTATAACCTAGGGGAATTAGTAACAACATATAGATAAATTTACCACCATTACCGACTGCAACATATTGGGGAGTGCCTAGGGCATATAGTACGGGATCTATAGTCATCGCTAACATCGGTAGCCATAGCCCCGCAGCTAGAATTGGTAACATCCATGCCCCGGCACTATAACGGTTATCGTATAGGGTTAAAATAATCCAATCTCCAAAGCAAATTAACAGGGTTAACCCGCCGATTAAGCCCAGGAGAAGTAAGTTACGTTTCTCTTGTAATTTCTGTTTTAATTCTGCACGGGGTAAATTTATTTGTTTGGCAATTACGGGAAATATTACCTTTAAATTAAGCTGACTCATTATCTGTCTCGGCAAGTCAGCAAAGGTATAGGCAACGGTATAAATACCTAAAAACTCTAAACTAAATAATTTTCCTAAAATTAATTTATCCGACTGGGTAGCTAAAAATGTCATGGCGGTAGAAAGTAAGATCCAACGCCCGAAATTTACTAAATCCTCTAGGGCTGTTTTATCCCAAGCAAAGACATTTTTATAGCCTTTAATTAGAAAATGACTAGCAATCATTTTGATGATACTCATCACTAAATTGCCAATAACTAACGACCAAATCGTTGGACTAATCCTAGCCCAAACAATCATAGTTATTAAACCTATTGATTGCACAGTTATGTCAAATACGATCAGTTTACGAAGGTTCATCTGACGAGTAAGAGTCAACAAAGATGTAGAACTAAATCCACCAATAACCATAGAAAATCCGATAATAGGTATTAATAAAAATAGTTGTGAATTGCCATAGAAGTCCCCCAGGGGTCTAGCTAAAAACAAGCAAAATAGCCAAATCCCAAAGCCGCGAATTACTTGAATTGTCCAGGCTGTGTTTAAAAAATTAGGGTCGTCTCCCCTAGGATTTTGGACAATACTCGGACCAATACCAATGTCAGAAAATAAGTTCAATCCTGTAATGAAGACATTAATTAATGCCATTATCCCAAACGCTTCTGGTACTAAGAATCGCGTTAGAATTAGGTTTGCTCCCAATCTTAATCCTTGACTGGCACCATAACCTATAATTGTCCAAAGAGTACCACGAATAGCTAACTGTTTGAGGGAAGACATTGGTTTATTGGGGACTATAATAGGATAAAAGGAGAGCGATTTGTGTAAATCTATCTATTTCTTTTGGTTGCCATTCTCGTTGTTCATTACTGGCAATAATAAAATAGGCTGGAGACGGCTTAAGGGTTGTTAGAATTAATGAAGATTGCGCTTCTAGTAATGAAAGAATAGAAATAATTTCTGGGGAATATTTTTTTCTATCTTGGGAATTGTTAACAATAATCAAAGGGCTATTAGCATTGTCATTGGCTTCGATTAGAACCCTATCTACTTGAAAATAGTCCTGAATCTTCAGAAAAATTTCTGCTAGTCCCTCCTGGACTAAAACAGGCTCAGATAGCAATTCTAAAAGACCGGTAAGGATGTCTTGCCATTTTCTCAGATCCTCTAGTTCTCGGGTAGCTTGGGAGGAAGAAATTAAGCGTTTTAATCTTTGTAATAAGACCGCCCAATGGATTGGTTTAGTTAAATAATCCGTTGCTCCCACAGCAAAGGCCTTTTCTATGGATTCTTGATCATCGAGAAAAGTCACCATTAAAATCGGAGTTTCCTGTCCGGAGGGAAGCGATCGCAATTGTTCACAACAGGTAAATCCGTCCATATCGGGCATAACAGCATCCAACAGCACTAGATCCGGAGGAATCCGGGTAAATTGTCGTAAACAATCCTCGCCATTTTGCGCCTCTACAACCTCATAGCCTTCTTCTTCTATAACTAGACTTAACAATGAGCGTAGGGAACGATCATCATCTACGACTAAAATCCGCTTGGGGGTATCATTGTCCATGATTGCCATCCCTAATTAAATTTTCTAGAGCCATTTTCACCATCTGATATTCATTAATTAATTGAGAGTAGAGGGGGCCTGCTAAGGTTAAATCCTGGGTACGCGCCATGGTTTCTAGCTTTTTACAAAGGTTGGCAAGATTGAGCATACCCAGATTAGCACTAGACGAACCTAGGGTATGGGCAGCAATGCGAACTTTATCCGCATCATGGCTCGTAACAGCCCTGTCTATCCCTTCTAAAAAAGAGGGTGCATCAGCCAAATAGGTTTGGATCATTTTTTTAATAATCACTTCCGCCTTAACCCCTCCCATTTTACGAATAGCTTCAATGACTTTTATATCAATAGTTGGTAAATCACTGCAAGACATAGACGCAGTTATCTGGGTATCTCTGAGGTTAGGGGGAACTCTATTTAGAGCCAACTCTAGTTCTTCCATGCGAATCGGTTTACTGATATAGTCATTCATACCCGCCTCAAGACACTTTAGGCGATCGCTCGTCATGGCGTAGGCTGTCACGGCAATTATCCAAGGTTGTTGGGGGCTTTGGTACTTTTGGCGCAGTTGACGGGTAGCGGTTAGTCCGTCCATTTCTGGCATTTCCACATCCATTAAAATAACATCGTAGGTGGTTTGTTCGAGGGATTGGAGGACTTCTAGCCCATTACCAGCAATTCCCGCCCTTAGACCTAATTTTTGTAGCATTAATAAGGTCACCTGTTGATTGACACTATTATCTTCCGCCAACAAAAGACGTAGATGGGGCAAATTCCGATTAGGAGGTTTTTTGTAGAAAATTTTGCCATATTTATCGTTTTTCTTGCTTAATAATAAAGGAATGGCAATTTCTAGGAGTTGGGATTTTTTAATCGGTAAGGGTAGCCAAGACGTGATGGGATCAGGGTTTTCCGAGTGAATATCCCCAGGCAGCAGATGCAAAGGCATCATAATAATTATGGGAATAGTTTGACAATGGGGCAAATCCCGAATTAATGCCGCCATTTCTGTCCCTGTAAACTCTGACATTTGCCAATCTAGAAGAATTAAGGAAAAAGACTCCCCCTCCGCCCGGAGCCAAGTGAGGGCTGTTTCTGGGGATGTAGTGGTGCAGGGCTGCATTCGCCAACTTTGGAATAGTTGTTGTAAAAAATCGCCGTTAATCGGGTTGTCATCCACAATGAGAATGCGTTTGTCAACTAACCCCGGTTGCTGGAGCATTTTGATAGGGGCAAAAGCCTTACTGTGAAGGGGCACAGTCATCGGTAGGGTAAAGTAGAAGGATGCACCCACCGGTGGAGTCTTAGACATTGTCCAGTTTTCTGGGACATCCCCTGTACAGGCGCCTTTACTTTCTATCCAAATCCGTCCCCCCATCATTTCCACAAGGCTTTTAGAAATACTCAAGCCCAAGCCCGTACCACCATAATGGCGATTAATAGAAGAGTTGACTTGACTAAAGAGTTTAAAAAGTCGTTTTTGGGATTCTGGGACAATACCAATCCCTGTATCCCTAACACAAAAGAGCAACTCCGAGTTATGCAGGGTGACAAAGAGATTAACCTCGCCCTTTTTCGTAAATTTAATGGCATTACCGACTAAATTCACTAAAACCTGTCTTAACCTGCCCATATCTGTAACGATGCACTGGGGGACATCTGCAGCGATATGATAAACAAAGTCCAGCCCCTTAGTATAAGCCTTGGTAGCCAGTAAATCACAACAGTCTTCAATACAAAGCTGTAGTTCAAAGGGGAGATTATCTAAGGTTAAATTCTTGGACTCAATCTTAGAAAAATCTAAAATATTATTGATCAGAGAAAGTAGTACCTCCCCACTAGAGCGAATGGTTTCACTAAATTGTCGTTGTTGGGAGTTGAGTTCCGTATCTAGTAATAAACTGGTCATACCGATGACGGCATTCATGGGGGTACGAATCTCATGGCTCATGGTGGCTAAAAACTCACTCTTGGAGCGGTTTGCCGACTCTGCTGCTTGTTTGGCGGCCAAAAGGTCCTCATTTTGTTGCGCCAATTTTTCGGCACTTTGGCGAGTATTTTCTAGTAATTTTGCCTGGGCGACGGCGATTCCCACCTGATCTGCTAAACCTTTCAGTAATTCTACCTCAAAATTCGTCCAAACCCGCGGAAATTGACATTGTTGGGCAATTAATAACCCCCAGAGTTCCTCCTGTTGTAAAATCGGCATGATTAAGTTACCCTTGACACCAAATTGTTGTAAAAACTCAATATGACAAGGTTGTAAGTCACTATTTTCTACATCGTTGATGACTCTAAACCTTCCCTGACGATACTTATAGAGATAGTTTTCCCCAAAACACGGATCTAGGAAGTTTTTGCCCGCAATGGCGCTCCAGGGAGGTACGACTATTTCTTGGACAACTTTTCCTTGGACAACTTTTCCTGCCCCCATATCCCCTTCTAGTTGAAAAAGAACAACCCGATCTGTCTTCAGAAGATTTTGTACCTCCGTGACAGTGGTGGCTAAAATTTCACTAAGGTTGAGGGAACGACGAATTTTGAGGGTAATATCGGCTAATAGTTGCGATCGCTTAGTTTGTCGTTGTATTTCTGCATCGGCCTCCATCCGTTCGGTAATGTCTTGATGGGTACCGATCATTCGCAGGGGTTTTCCCTGGGGGTTTCTTTCTACTACTTCCCCTCGATCTAATATCCAAATCCACTCTCCGGATTTAGAGCGCATGCGAAATTCATGGGAAAAACTGGGCTGTTTGCCGTCTAGATGTGCTTGGAGTTTAGCCTCTAAAATGGGATAGTCTTCGGGATGGACGAGGGAAGCGCGAATATTTTGAAAGGGTTGAATCTCGTTAGCCGTATAACCGAGAATTGCCCCCCAACGTCTGCTGCGATAGACTTGTCCTGTTTCTAAATTCCAATCCCATACCCCCTCACCCACTACTTCGAGCGCCAATTCCATCTGCTCTTGGGCGTAGAGCAACTGTTTGATCACTTCTTTTTGCTCACTAATATCCATAAATACCCCATCCCAAATAATGTCGCCGTTGTGCTGTTTTTCCGGTTGGGAGAGGACTTGAATCCACTTTAATCGGTGGGAAGGGGTAATGACTCTACCCTCCCAGAGGTACTGTTGTAATGTTCTAGCCGACTCCTTTAGGGCGCGTTTAAAACTCCCTCTATCTTCCGTATGAATCTGCTCAAAAATAAGGTTGGGGTTGTTTTGAGCCGCCTCTGGGCTAATTTCCCACAGATCCTCAAAGCGATCGCTAAGATAGGAAAATTCCTTACTGCCATCTTCATGGAGTACAAATTGATAAATTACCCCTGGGGTGGTAGCGACAAGACGTTGGAGGCGATTTTCACTACGTCGTAGATTTTCCGCCATGGCTACTCGCTCAGAAATATCCAGCAAAGAGCCGGATAATCCCCCATTTGGCTGTATTTTTGCCGATAACTCCAACCAAACTAGCCTTTGATGCTGCCCTTGGCACCGCAGGGGATGGCGGGTAATTTCCCCCTCCGATTCTCCCCTTAGATAGAGATTCTGGAAGAAATTGGCTTCCAAGTCCTGAAAATAGCTCCAAATTGGCTTGAGAAGTGATTCTTGCCGATTGTAGCCTAATATCTCCGTCCAAGCCCTATTCAAAAAGGTAATATTTCCTTGGTTATCGGTTTGAAAGATAATTTCCTGTAAAGTATCGACTAATTCATAGGAAAGCTTTTCCCCGAAAGAACAATGTATCTGGTGGCAGAGTTCATGGTTGTGGTTGCTAGTCATGGAGAGCCTCGATCAATTTAACAGAAGTTGGATGAAGAGAATAGGCGTAAAAAGAAGTAAAATTCAAAAATATGGCTATAAATGCCGTAAATTAGTAGTAAAATTCCCAAAGACAGTTGCTATGACTAATTGATCCACAAAAACCCAGGAAAGACTACTTTGCCAAAAATAGTCTTTTGCATAGCCCATGGAAATTAACACAATCTGTTGGGGAATCATAATTTTATTGGGCTCTCCTGGGTTTGCTAGATACAATGTATCCTAAGATACACTATTCTTGGTGTTCCCTTCGGGGACTCGCGTAGCGAGTGCGAGGCACAAAGGACACAAAGATTAATCGCTCTTGTATAAGTTAAACTGATCACACAAAGAACAAGAGAGCCTTTTATTGATTAGTTCTATTAATAAATAGTAGTCTTATATTAGGTATGGGGTAACTAGGGAAAACACTGAATCTACAATTAAAGGTCGCAGATTATGGCAAAGCGCTCACTCAAAATTTCTGATCATGGTATAGCCAGGGCCAAACAAGCATTTGAGAGAAAGGGATGGACCCAGGAATATTTGGCCGCAGAAGTCGGACTCTCAACCCGTCAATCGGTCTGGAAGTTTTTTGCAGGTAAACCAATTGATAGGCATATTTTTATGGAGATATGCTTTATTTTAGACCTAGATTGGCAAGAAGTATCGGGTATATTAGAAACTCCCCATCTTAGTAAACCAGTAGGTAATTTTGAACACTCGCAAGCGCAGGAATTGATCACATTCAAGGAACAGTATAATGATTTAATTGAAAATCAATGTGGGTTCTTAGAATCATCTTTTGAAACCTCCTGGCCCCAGTCTTTGGATAAATTTTATACGAAAACCTATCTTCTGCCCCATCTTAGTGGTCAACAATGGTTAGACATTCCCGAACTAGAAGCCTACTCATCCCATACCCCACAACAAAGACGCAATCTCAACCCCCTACAAACCCAAATTATGCCGGCGGTAGATTTGGTAGAAAAAGAGTCTAAACTTTTTATTTTAGGAAAACCGGGATCCGGAAAAACAACATTTTTGCAATATCTAGCTTTGCAATGTCAACGCTCTCAACTTTTACCAGATTTAGTGCCTGTTTTTCTCCGTCTTCATCTTTTAAAGTTGGAGGAACATGCTGTTAATCAATTTGATTTAGTCTCTTTACTCTATCGCCAATTAAACAATCAAGAATATCTTAACCGTTTGCTAGAGCAGGGTAAATTACTTATTCTTTTAGATGGCCTAGATGAAGTTTCTGATATTTTAAGGAATGAACTATTATCTAATATTTCTATCTTTACTGAATCCTACAACAAAAATAAAATTATTATTACCAGTAGAATTGCTGCACAAAATTACTATTTAAGGGGATTTAATTATGTAGAAATTTCAGAATTTAGCCAAAGTCAAGTTAAAGATTTTGTTGAAAAATGGTTTATAGATAAGAATAAAAATGATGGGAAGCTCCTAGCAGAAAGATTTTTAAAAGCCTTGGATCTCAAGGAAAATCAGGCTATTCAAGAACTGACAGTTACACCAATCTTTTTAAATTTTCTTTGTTTTATATACTATAACAGAGGCAGTTTTCCGAGCAATCGTTATAAACTTTACCAAATTGGCTTAGATATTCTCCTAGTCAGTTGGGATAAGTCTAAGGGAGTTAAAAGAGAGCAAGTTTATCAACAATTTTCCCTAGCCAATAAAATAAAACTACTCTCTTATCTAGCGGAAGAAAACTTTCAAAAAGGTAAATATTTTTTCGAGAAAGTAGAGATTTTACAAATGATTAGCAGCTACTTACCTGAAATTTCAGAGGTAAGTTTTTCCAACAAAGACAAAGAGGATCTCTGGTCAATTAGCGAAAATATTTTAGCATCTATTCAGCTACAGCACGGGTTATTAGTAGAAAGAGCCAAGGATATTTATTCCTTTTCCCATCTCACCTTTCAAGAATATCTAACCGCCAGAAACATTGTGAATATGGCGACGGGTAATCAGCAGGAAAAACACCTAGAGCAAGTTGCTACCCATCTCACAAATCCTGCTTGGCGTGAAGTCATTTTAATGATTAATAGTCTTTTGCCTGATGCCTATGGGTTATTGAAACAATTGAGAAATAGAATTGATTTTTTAATTGCCAATAAAGCTACTATTAAAACCTTTTTAGAATTTTTAGAAACAAAAGCTCAAACCATACCAGGAGACTATAAAAGAGCCGCAGTCAAAGCCTTTTATTTTAGTTTACTTCATGATCGAAATCTCAATCTTGCCATTGCCATTGATGTTAATTTAGCGGGTCATTTATCGCCACCTTTGGCTTTAGATTTAGCCCTAGCAAGAATGCTCTCTATCTGTGAGCAAATAGTTACAGAGTTTTCCCTAAAAACCATGCTAGAAATAACCCTAGCCTTTGACCTAGAGAGAAAGTACCCCCTAGCCGAAGATTTTAAAGTTGAATTAATAGCTGTTAAGGAAAAACTTCCCTCCCCATCCCTCGGCAAAGAAAGTCTAGAGAGTTGGTGGAAAACAGAAGGTATATCCTGGTGTAGGTTGTTAGAACAAACCATCAACAAGCACCGTTATTTGGGGCAGGATTGGCAATTTAATGATGGTGAAAGGGAAGTGCTAACCAGATACTACCAAGCTAATCAATTTCTAGTCGAGTGTCTCGATAGTCCCTGTACCATTAGTCCCGAGTTGCGGCAAGAAATAGAAAGGAGTTTACTAAGTTAAACGATACCAAATCCTGTTTTAATACTCTAGTTACTCTTCTCCTGCCCCTTGCCTAGCCTTCACGATAATATATTTATCTAAGCGGATTGAGCATGAGGTGCATCGGTCAGCAGACAATAGGGACGACGGTAACAAAGGGGTGTCTCTAGATCGTGTTGTTCGAGAAATTCCCCGTCAGTTAAAATGGCTTCCGTCGGTCCATCTCTAACCACTTGACCGCGACTGAGGACGATGGTGCGATCGCATAGTTCCCAAGCCATATCCAGGTCGTGGGTGGCGATAATTTGGGTTTGGGGAAGAGTGGTGAGGAGTTGAATGAGTTGACGACGAGAACGGGGATCGAGTTGGGCGGTGGGTTCGTCGAAGACTAATACCTGGGGTTTCATGGCGAGGATACCGGCGATCGCCACCCGTTTTTTTTCACCCCCAGAAAGATTATTACTATTACGACTGCCGTAATAGCTCGGCTCTAAACCGACAGCATCGAGGGCGTGACAGGCGCGGTGGGTAAGATCCGCCCCACGAATCCCTTGGTTAATCGGTCCAAAGGAGACATCTTCCCACACCGTAGGCATAAATAACTGATCATCCGGGTTTTGAAAGACTACGCCCACAAAATTACGAATATCCTTGAGGTTTTCGGCAATAACCGAATAGGGTCCAATCATCACCTTTCCAGATTGGGGGGCGAGAATGCCATTAAAGTGCAAGAGTAAGGTCGATTTTCCCGAACCATTTGCTCCCACTAGTGCCACCCGCTCCGTCGCCTTGATCTTTAGATTTATGCCTTGCAACGCCTTAGTTCCATCGGGGTAGATATAGGCAAGTTCTTCGATGAAAACAGGGTTGTGGTGCATAAAAAATTAACTCAGAAACCGATTAGGGAAAATAAAGGCTCTGACCGAATACCAAGAAGATCACAGTCAGTATGACTATAAATTTATCAACTTTCGTCATTTTTGGCACTTTCAGGACTGTAGGTGTCCCCGTATAACCCCGAGACAACATAGCATGATAAATGCGATCGCCTCGTTCGTAGGTACGGATAAACAGGGAGCCGATCATATTACCCACAACTAACCTTTGCCAACCTGGACTACCCATGAGGTTTCGAGATAAAGCCGCCCGGCGCATGGAGGTAAACTCGTCTACTAAGACACTCAGATACCTAATCATAGAAGCCATAATTGCCACTAATAACCAGGGAGTTTTTAAGGTAATCAGGGCTTGGAGGAGGTGGGAGACGGAGGTAGTCAAAACGAGAATATTGACCATCACCAGGGAAAGAAAAGACTTTAAAGCCACACTACCGAGGGCCGTCAATCCCTCGCTGGTAATGCGTAGATAGCCCCAAGACCATAGCAGATCCCCTTGATCTTGAAACAGAGTTCCCAGGATTACTACCCCGATAAACACAAATTCTACCGCCACTCTCTGGAACAAGACAGCCAGGGTAACTCGACTAAAGAGGATTAACAGCAACACCCCCACACTATAAACGAGCCATGTCCACCAGCGTCCGTTGGGAGTTAGGGCAATGGCAAAAACCATCAGGAGAACGCAGAGAACCCTAGTATGGGGGGCTAATTTATGCCAAAGGGTGGCACCTTGACTATCTATATCCAGATGAAAAGCGCCAATATGTAGCAACATGGGTTCTAAAAAAACGGTTAGGGAGAATCATTGGATTTCGGAATGGTCAATTTGCCGATTCCCCAGGCAATGCCGAAGGTGGCTAAGGTTCCTAGCAAACCCGCCAGGGGCGTAGCCAGATTTTCAGGAACTCCCTTGAAGGCATAACCATCGAAAATATGGCTAAAGGGCAGTTGTTTGGCGGGAGGGTTGTCCGCTTCCTTGTGATTAAACTTCAAGTCCTCGGAAACACGATCTAGCCCGTCGGGATTGGTACTGGCAAAGGGAGAGAGGAAGACCGAGATTACAAGGGCCGCTAGCAGTCCAGTCAGGAAAAACAGCCGATTATTGGGAGTATTCATATAACAGTTCTCGATATTAGTGAGGTACAAAAATCCTCATTTGAGGCAGGAGGCAGAAGGCAGGAGGCAGGTGTACCTAAGTGGATTAGGAAACGCTATAAAACTATTTTAGGAGCGCTTCAGGGTACTGGGGAAACGACGGGGAGGATCGTAGATTAGATCAATACGGGTTCGCCAAATATAACTAACGGCAAAGACGGTGATTAATGCCTCGCCAATGCCAATAATAATATGCCAAAAGAGCATGGCAGAGATCGCTATCTGGAGGGGAACAGTGCCAGAAAACGCCAATTGTAAGGCGCAAAACAGAGCGGCTACCACTACACTCGTCCACGCGGCGATCGCCACTGATATCGCCATCCCTCGCCAACTATTAAAACCCACTACCATCCTAATGGCTTTGTAAAGGTAATAACCGCCAAAGGTGCCGATTAGTCCCATGTTAAAGATATTCGCTCCTAACACAGTCAAACCTCCATCTTGGAAGAGTACCGCCTGTACAATAAACACCACCACCATGATCAGAGAACCCGCCCAAGGACCTAGTAATACCCCCGCTAAGGTTCCCCCCAATAGGTGGCCCGATGTTCCCCCAGGTATGGGAAAGTTAATCATCTGGGCGGCGAAGATAAAGGCCGCACAAACCCCCATTAAGGGGACAGCCCGCTCGGAGTAGTCCTTTTGTACTCGCCCTAGGGCCATGGCAACCAAAGCGATGGACATTACCCAAGTCCCAAGACTCACGGGAAAACTCAGGAAGCCATCGGGGATGTGCAACCCCAAGTAAAGGGAAGTTATAGGCATAATCACAGCATCTCCAAGGCGTGGTTTATCAGTTACTCCGTCTTTAAAAACGGCTTGATTAAATTATATAGCCTTTCCTAAGCTACTTAGGTACTCCCGCCGACCGCCTCAATCGAAGGGTTTATCACTTTGATTACGACTAGCTACTTAAGCCGTCGGAATTGTCCACTAATATCAAAGGACTAGAAAGCGCTTGGGCCGATTGGATGAAGCAGTTTGAGATTTTCCTGAAAGGATAACAAATCCTAATAGTTTTAGCTGATATTTATTGATTCTAGCCACTGCTTTTTTTAGGGAAGAATGGGAAGTACCACGCAGTCTGACAACTAGGATAATTCCCTGGGTTCTATCTGCTAATATACTCAGGTCGTAGGACTCAAGAAAACCAGAACTGTCGTAAAGAATTAAACTATAGTCTTGGGAAATAGAATCAAGTAAAGAATGGGTTTCTAAGGAACTTAGATTGTAAATCTCATTTTCCATTAATTTACCCATCGGCAAAATTGATAGGTTTTTAATTGTGGGAACATTGACAATTAAACTACAGGGCTTTTCGCTAAATACTTCCCCAGAAGATGAAGGCAAATAATTGTCAATTTCCGAATTGGACAAATTGCTATCGACTACTAAAACTTTTTGACCTAAATCAGCCGATATCTTTGCTAAATTAATAGTAATATATGCTTGCTTGTCTTCAGGGGTTAAAGAACAAATTAGTAAGGAGTTTTTAATGCCATTGTTTAGGGTAAAATATAAATTAGTATATAGTTCTGAAAAAGACTTATTGTTGTCTGAATTAAGGTCAATATTACTTAGTATCGGTGCGGAAAAACTAGCTTCAATATCACTGGGTTCATAAAAAATATTGCGGAATTTTTCTAACAAAATTGATAGTAATATTCCCAAAACCAATCCGCCTCCCAAACCGGCTATTAATTTCTTTTTAGCGTCGGGAGGAAAGCCCACGGGTTGATTATTTTTGTCTAAGGGTATTGCAGGGGCAGAAATTAATTGCCAGGGAGCTTTTTTCTGTGCCGACTCAACCCCTAGGGTTTGACGTTGGGCAGATAGTTGATTTAGAATGTCAGTATTGAGAGTAAGTTGACGCTCTAACTCATTATATCGCTTGATGATGTCTGGTATATCTCGTAAATTTTGTTCGATTTTTTTCTCCTCAGTTAATAGGGACTGATAGCGAGAAGATAAGGTATCTATCTGATTTTGAGTTTCAATAAGTTTTTGAATAAGATTAATTCGGTTTGCATCTTGATATTTGAGAATATTAAGGTTTAATGGTTTGTTAATATTATTTCGCTTGAGAATTTCTTCGGTCTTTTGGTCAATTAATCTTGTGAGGTTTAATTGTTGGTTAATTAGAATTTTTAATGTTGGATGATTGGGGGTAAGATTTATAGATTTTAGTTCAATTTCTGCGTTTATATCTGCTAGTCGTGACAGTAATTTTTCCCGATCAGGATTTTGACTCAAACTAGAGGCAACTAAAGCTTCTTTTGCCGAAAAACCTAGTTTTTTTTGAAGATCATTGAGTACAATATAAAGCTCCTTTAATTGAGTTTTTATATCGACTATTTTTTGTTGATTTTCAAGGTTATTCTCTACCAAAAGGCTACCTGTTTTATCTGGATTAACAAGTTGAGATTGTTTTTGTATTGCTTCTTGCTGTGCTTGAATTTCTCTGATTTTTTCCTTGAGCTTGGGAATTTGTTGGTCAATAAAATCTGTTCCTGATTTTAGACTTTTTTCTCTTTCTTCTGCACTATATTGTAAGAACTTATCGGCAGCTACTTCTAGGACACTTTGAACAAATTTCGGATTAGAGCCGTCGTAACTAACCGCAATGACTTTAGTATAATCTAATCTACTTTTGCCCTGTTGCACTCTTTCTACTATTAATCCTTGTTCTAGGTTTTGTAGGATAAAGTTTTTAGATATTTTAGGGTATCTATTATGCAATTCTTCGGCGATAGAAGATAATAACAAAGAGCTTTTTAGGATTTTCAAGATCGTCGGATAGTCCAAGCTGAGTAAAGCTTCGTCAGGAAGGCCCTTAGTCCTAGTTAAAACCGAAGCATCGGTTAATTTTTCCTCCGAAGTGACGGGACCTACTAAAATCTCAAACTTTCCTCGGTAAATACTAGGATCTTTACGGCTTAAAAACCAAGCGGGGAGTAATCCTAAAAGGGCAAAAGTTAATATAATCAGGACGTTTCTTTTAAAAACATTAAGATAAAACTTAACTAGGTTTCCCTCAGCCTTGGGAGCGGGTTTAGATGTATCATTTTCCTCGTCAACGGATTCTTCGGGTTCGTAGGTCATGGAGCAACGTGTGGTGAACAATCATATACAATTATAGAACAATTTTCTGGAGGCTGTGAACTTACTGGTCAGGAATGGTGATCGTACTCAATTTGTCCTGAATCTAGTTTAATACGGCGATCGCCTAGATGAAAATAGTGATCATCATGACTAATAACCAATATTAATTTCTGACGGGCTTTGAGTTGGGGTAAAATCTTAGTATAAAACAATTCCCTAAATAAAGGATCTTGATCCGCCGCCCATTCATCAAATAAATAAATAGGTCTATCTTCCAAATAAGCAGTTAATAAAGCTAATCTTTTCCTTTGTCCTTGGGATAGGGAAATGGTCGAAAAACTCCCTTGATCAATCGTTAATTTATGCTCTAGTTGCAGAGCCTTTAAATATTCCTTTGCTTGGGACTCTAAACTACCATAATCTATCCCCAATAGTCTTTTAAATAGATAGAAATCGGCAAATATTACAGAAAAATGCTGTCTATACCATTCCCTATTACCATTGTCAATAGGTTTATTGTTAAGATAAATTTCTCCCGAAGTAGGACTATATAATCCCGTAATAATTTTTGCTAAAGTGGACTTGCCACTACCATTACCACCAATTAAAAAAACCAATTCCCCTGGGTGAAAACTCAAATTAATTGGACCCAAAGTAAAGGGTATATCATCGGAATCTTTTTGATAAATATGGGTAACTTGTCTAAGCTCTAAAACTTGCCAATCCTTAGCCACTGGAGGCGGAATGGTAGAAGCTTCCCCGTGGGCGGCTAAGGAGAGCCCTAGGGCTTTTAATTTTTGTAAGGATACATCAGCCTTACTAAGAATGGGGAGCTTGCTAACTAGATTATCCAAGGGACCAACAATATAGGTAAAAATCAGTACATAACTAGATAAAGTCAAAGGACTTAAGGTTATCCACTGGGGAAGAATGAAGAGAACTAAAGCAATAGCAATAAAAAATATCAACTTTCCCGAAGTATCCGTCAAAGAAAACAAACTTAATCCTTGGATGTTATGGTGACGCAGTTGAGCCGCCGTTGGTTGTAAATCGTCCTTTAAAAAATCCTGACGCTTCTGATAATATAACTTCAACTCCTTTATTCCCTCAGTCAGGGTGCGGAAATGTCCAAAAAGTTCCCCCTGATCTTCCCGTGCTAAATTAAGAAATGCTCGCCCTTTTCTCAGAAAAACCCCGCTAGTCATCACCGCTAGGGTGGATAAGATAAGAATTATAAAAAAAGCTTGCCAAGACAACCAAACAATATAGAGTATACAGCTAGAAACAATAGCTAGATTAATAAAAATAAAGGGTAAAACAGAAACTGCACTGGCTATGGCTTGGACATCTTCCGTTAGAGAGGCCAATAAATTAGCCGAGCCCAATTTTTCCAAATACCCCAACTCTGAAGCGAGAATCTGCCGACTCAAGCCCATCTGCAACTGAAATACTGCCTCCTGGGATAGACGAATGAGCAACACCCGTACTAACCAACTACTGACTAAAGTTATCAGGGCTAATCCCCCAAATCCCCAGGCTAGAAGGGATACAGAAGCATCGGAGCGATGATTAAGGCTATAACTCATTAAAGCAATCAACCCCGCACTACTCGCCCCACTGACAAAACCAGTTAGGATAGCGGCCAGCATCATTTTTCCAGAAGATTGCAGTAAAAACTTAATCAAGGTCATGGAGTTTGGGTAAAATAACAACGAATGTGCGAGGAGTAATCAATGATATCAAAAAATTTATCCGCATCGACTCAACTCCCTAGCTTCTCCATAATAGTTGAGACAGAAAATCTTGCTACTGCGAGTCTTGACGGTTTATCTTCAGCCTTGATTGCCCTAGAGGAGCAGGATATTTCCCCAACCCAAGCCCAAGAAGTTTGGTTAATTGAGAGTGGGCAGGTACCAGAATCCCTTTTAACAGGGCTACAAGAGAAATTTCCTTGGATTAAAGTGCACAGTGCTCCTTTTATTGCCCACTACTACGAAGCCAAGATGCTCGGAGCCAAACTTTGTACGGGGGAGATTATCGTTTATTGTGATTCAGATTGTCTTTATGAGCGTCGTTGGTTAAGAATGTTGTTAACTCCCTTCAGCCAAAATCCCCAGATACAAGTCATTGCCGGAGAAACCACCACCAATGGCCACGGAGCCTACGGGTTAGCCATGGGTTTTACCTATATTTTCCCGAACTATAGTCAAGAAACAGCCTTAACCCCCACTTCCCAGTATTTCCTCAATAATGTCGCTTTTAGACGAAAATTTTTATTAGACCACCCTATTCCCCTTAATTTACCCCTATATAGGGGACATTGTGTAATTCATGCCCAAAAACTACAATCTTTGGGGTATCAAATCTGGAAACAGCCGCAATCTAGGGCAAAACACGCACCACCCTCGGATTTATCCCATTTTTTCTGGCGTTTTCTCTTGATTGGGCACGATTATTATTGGCAAAACCAGTTAATGAAGGGAGAAACGATTGTCAATAAAAAAGAAAATCCTGCCTTTGGATGGCAGGGAAAGTTAAAAGCATTTAGGGCGAGATTTACGGCTTTAATTCTGGATAAGCCCGAAAACTTAATCCATTTACCCCTAGGGATTCCTATTGCTATAGCTTCTGTTTTACTGATGCTAGTAGGTTATAGTATCACCGCCATTAGCCCTAAATTTTTACTAACAACCTATAACCAAATAAACCCCAAAAATCTCTAATACCAAATCCTGTTTTAATACTATAGTTATTCTTCTCCTGGCTTGAAAATGATGACGCGATTAAAGGTCTATAGAAAGCAGTTGGCTGGAGTCTTCTCAGATAACAGCCAGATGGTTCACACTGGAGATTCATAGCTTCCCCACGCTATATGACTTTCCTCTAGGATAATTTTGAGAGAGCCTTTAAAAAAAGAATTTACCTGTTTGCTGATTTGCTGGTGAATATAATACGCCATATATTCTGTCGTTGTATTTATGCCCTTAAATTCTTCAATATTATCCAGATTTTGATAATTTAAAGGTGCCAGAATTTCTTTAAGAATAGTGATTGCTTTATCAATATCAATCACTAGACCATCTTTATCCAATTGAGCTACTTTAAATTCGGCTGTGACTATATAGGTTGCTCCGTGAAGTTTCTGAGCCGGACCAAAAACTTTTCCCTGGAAGCTATGGGCAATCATTATGTGATCTTTTACTGCAACAGAATACATAAAATTTGCTAATTCAATTCTGAATTGCACCACTGTCTAATCTACCTCCATAGAATACCTCATTCGGGGTACGATAGTCAAGACATTTTCGAGGCCGATTTTAATACTCAATTAGTGGAGAAACTGGTTGAACTTTTTGATTATATAATAGTGTCATAAATTTTGGAAAATCCTGAAAAGAAAGCACAGGTTCAAGAAGAATATCTAAAGAGGCATCTGCAAGCAAGCACAAAACCATTTCTTTGCGCCGTTGAAAATCGATTAACTTTCTTTTAGATCTAGCAATTGAGGAAACTTGAGAAGCAATAATTTGTTTGCGTTGGTAGTGAAAGGAAGCTCCCAACTGGATGGATACCGCTTCACTTCCGTACCAACTTATTTCGATACACCGCCCCTCAAAGCTCAGGGCATCAATAGCGCTTTGAAGTCCAGAAGAAGAAGCACTGGTATGGAAAACAATATTATAAATGCCTTCCTTAAAATCACTTGTTAAGCGGGAATTTTGCAGCCAAGGAAGTTGTTCTAGGTATTGGATTCGATTTTGCTCCTTCTCTAAAAAATCTGTTTGAAGACCATATTCTTTGCTAAGAACAAAGCTAATAAGAATACCTACAATACCTGCCCCAACAATTAAAATACGATCATCTTCAGTAACCTCCGCATCCCATACAGCATTTAAGGCTGTTTCCATATTGGGAATTAGAGTTGCTCGTTTATTAGGTAACCAATTTGGGAGTTCTAGTGCATCAGAACGGTTTACAACCACTCTTGATTGATGTGGGTGCATAACAAAAAAACGTTTACCTTGATTAGAACCCTCATAAGCTTGACCAACAAGATTGTAACCATACTTTAAAGGAAAGGCGAAACTGCCTTCCATATAAAGGCAGCGCATCTTTTCCCAACATTCTTCAGGAACTTTTCCTAAACCTACTAACCGCTCTGTACCAGGACTAATGCCACTGTAGAGGGTATCTAAAAAAAGAGGATCTTGGCAGAAACTTCTCAGAAGTGTTTCTCTAATTTCACCCTGCTTAGGGGATAGCAACCAATAGGCTAAAACTGGAGAATTTATCAACATTGTTAACGAGAGTCAAAATAATTAATTGTTTATTGTTAACCAATCTGAGGGGTTATTTTATAAGAGCAAGTTCGATCAAAATTTCTCCATCAAGATCGAAATGTTTCATTTTAAAACGTAATCCTTGGTCAATGGAGTTAATCGCTGGAAGGATAAAACTTGCTCGTCCAGAACCCAAAATCAGAGGAGCAATATGGAGATGCAGAATACCAATACAATCAGCTTGTAATAAATAAGAGATAGTTTGCCCTCCACCTTCTATAAAAATACTAGAAATGCCGTTTTCGTAGAGAACTCTTAAAATTTCTGAACATGACAAAATGGAAGTTTTTTCAGAATCTTTTACAGGAATAATAGGAATCTGCAGAACTTTTTCTTTCATTTCTTGTGGTATATCGTGATGAAGCATTCCTTGAGGATATAAAACTATAACTTTCTCATGGATCGCTATCATCTTTAAATCTTCCAACTTCAAATGGTTTTGTCCTTGAATAATTACTGGTGTCGGATGCTTGCCAGTTACTAAACGAACAGTTAGTTTAGGATTGTCCATTGTAGCTGTTTTAGAACCTATCATAACAGCATCATTAAGGGCACGGAGACGATGGGCATGTTTTAAATTGGACTCATTACTTATCCATTGAGAATTTCCATTAATTGTGGCAATTTTGCCATCTAATGATTGTGCTAAATGAGCCATCACAAATGGACGCTTTTCTAAGTGTGCTGCTCGCTGGGCAATTAAAATTCCCAAGTACAGGGAGAATTTTTGCCAGCCATTTTTACGCCATATTCCTTTAATATGTTCAGAATCTGACTCAAGATTACTCTGAAAATCAGATCCATTTTTAAAAATAATAGCATACTTTATTTGATAAAATATTTGATTTATGATATTTGATGTTTGAGCAAAATGATCCGATAAATTAACAAGAATTAAAAAATCCTTTTTTGCAACAATGGGCAATTCTTCAGGAGAAAATCTTTGAAATTTCCAAGTACTTTCATTATTCCCAGTAAAAAGCCAGAGGTCATTAGCAAGACATTCTTTTTTTATCGCATCTTTACATTCTAATAAGGCTGGCCAAATATCTTCTAAATGCTCGTCAATGACAATTTCATTTATTGTTAAATTTAGTTCATTGTTTGATTTGAGCAAATGACCTAATTTATTCTCTTTAGTATTAAGATATTTAAGGTTGTATTTATTAGGTTCAGTTATTAATGAAATTCGCTCAGTTACCTCAAAACCGCAGCTTTTCAAACTAGCAATTTTACGAGGATTATTAGTAATCAAGCGAATTTGCTTTATCCCTAAATCCTTAAGTATATGCGCCACTATACTGTAGTCACGTAGGTCAGCAGAGAAGCCAAGATATTCATTGGCTTCTACAGTATCTAATCCCAAATCTTGTAAAGAATAGGCTTTTACTTTATTTAATAATCCAATGCCTCTCCCCTCTTGTGCTAAATAAATCACCACTCCCTGACCTGCGTTTTCAATCATCTTCAAGGCTGATTGTAGTTGGCTTCCACAATCACAACGTAGAGAACCCAATGCGTCTCCCGTTAAGCATTCGGAATGTATTCTTACCATTACAGGGTTATGAGATTTTTCTATATCTCCCTTGACAATGGCGATATTCTCTGAATTATCCAGAGTATTACGATAGCCATATATTTTAAATGTACCAAACTCACTCGGCAACTTGGCAAATCCGACAGTTTCTCTAAAAGTCATTGCAGTAATCTAGTCTTTGAGTTGGTAAGCGTTCAGAGAGGTATAAGTCAAGCATCCATAGATGCTGCCTAGAAGGGCTTCCCTGCAACAGCTACAGTTCGACGGACGATAATCTTCCATGCTTCCTATCCTATCCTACCAGATCCCTACCCCCCCTGAACAGTCCAGAATTAAAATAAGTACCTAGTCATAATTAAAGTCATAAACTCTTCGATTAAGGCGGTCGGCAGGGGGGTTTAAAGGTTTTTAATTGTTTTGCTATTGTTACTTTATTTTTGACCACCTACTTATTAGGAGCACAGTATTCAGAAAAAAATGTGTCACAATATTTAAAGTTACGTTGTGCTTATCTTAATCATTCTTTGGCTTGAGTATTTATACTCAGTATATAAGTGGGATGTTTAACAGAGATATTGAAAAGATGTCCTCAATTTAAAATTTTTATGAATAAAAACCAAAAATTTGCTCAATGGCTCGAACTTCGTATTCCCTATGATGTAAAAGCGCGTAACTTAAATGTAGAAAAAAGCTGCCTGGAGTATCTACAAAAACTAAAGAAACTTAAAATTATTGATTTGGGATCTGGTACCGGTGCCAACTGTCGATATTACTTTAGCAAAGTATCTCAGGAACAGGATTGGGCCATGGTTGACGAAAACCCAGAATTTTTAGAAATCGCCATTGATAAACTAAACGCCTGGGCATTGCAAAACCGATATGAATCAGAGGCTCAAAACTCAAAATTAGTCTTGAGAAATCAAGTCCAAAAAATTACTATTCAAACAATTGTCGGCTCTATTTTAGATCTGGAAAATTTGATAGATTTAGAGACTTTTGATTTGGCTGTTTCTAATGCAATATTCGATCTATTTAGCGAAAAACAGTTTCAAACATTACTTGAATGCTTGAAAAAGTACAAACTGCCACTTCTAAGCACTATTAACTATACAGGCATGAATTTTGTTCCTCAAACTGACGAGGATGCAAGATTTATTGACTACTACCATAATTATATGAAGCGCCCTCAATACTTCGGAAAAGCGATGGGTCCTGAATGTGATTCCTTTATGTTGGAGACAATGAAAAATACCTATACTAAGGTAATTCAAGGAGAGAGTCTGTGGGAAATTAGTTATAAAGACCCCATCTTTCTGCAGTCAATCTTAGCATTTATGGAAGAATCAATTCCAGAAATTCTTGAAGATACAGCTACACAGAATGAGTTAAGTATCTGGTTGTTGGAAAAAAAACAGATGATTCTAGAGAATCGACTTAACTGTAACATCACCCATCAAGATTTTTACGGTTACTGGGAGTGATACTAAATCCGCTTAGGTTACTAGATAATCATGAGGGCTAGGTAGACTGATTACCCGTATTTGATATAACTTGGTTTAAAATCTATTTCCCCCAATTTTCTCCCGAATCCGAGCCGCTAAAATATCAACTTCGGGCAACTTTAACAAGGTCGCTAAAAGAGCAAAGGAGCCTAAAGCCGAGGCTAAACCCATACCCAACTGTCCGAGAAGGAGAATAAAATTATCGTGTCCTAAAACCCGGTCCCATCCCCAACTAACGCTCCAACTGACTAATCCTGCTAGGATACTAATCACCACTAGACCGAATAGAGCTAATCCCCATTCCCCTAAAGGCAAACCCCCTAAACGACGATTGAGAATCCTTAAAAAAATCACCATAGATATAGCATTCACCGAAACCGTGGCGAAAACAATCCCAGGAGTTGAGAACTGTTTATAAAGAACAAAATCAAAAACACCATTCAAAAATATATTATAAATACTAATTCTAAAAGGAGTTATCGCATCATCTAGGGCATAAAAAACCCTCACCAAAACATCCCTAGCCAAATAAAAGAACATCCCAAATCCGTAGGTCATTAAGACAGGAACAACCTCCTTAGAAGCATTAATATTAAAAGCCCCACGCTCATAAATCACCTGTACAATCGGAAAAGCTAAGGAAATGAATACAGCAGAAAATGGTAACATTGTCAAGGCTGTTAATAATAAACTTTGGCGAATTTTAAGCTTTAACTCCACCCAATCCTGAGCCGCCACCAGGCGAGAAAAAACTGGCACAAAGGGGACAAGGATCATATTAGAAACAATACCCAGGGGCGTTAAAACAATAAAACTCCCGTAGCGCATAGCCGCAGCAGCATTGGGAATAAAGGAAGCAAAAAACAAATCAGTATAGGTGTTAATTTGCAACATTCCCGAGGAAACGGTAGCAGGAATCATTAACCTCATCACATCCCTTACTCCAGGGATACGCCAGTCAAAGCGTAAACGCAGTTTTCCCATACCCGCTTGACTTTGGGCGACCAATTGGGCTAACCACTGCACCACAGCACCCAGAAGGGTACAACCTGCTAATACCATCCCTCCGAGCAGAAGATATTGGGGAGTATTTACCCCAGGACCTAGTCGCCAGGCTAAAATCCCCACCCCAACAATGACCGCTAAACTAGAAAACAGAGGACTAATGCCAGGTAGCCAATACTGATCCGCAGCATTTAAAGTCCCAAAACCAATACCAATCAACCCCGCCAAAAGAGCCAAGGGGGCCATAATTTGTAACTGTTGAACGGCGATCGCTTTGGCCGTCTCATCCAACCCAGGGGCCAGAAAACTAATACAAGGACCTGCAAAAATAATTAAAAGAATAGTTATGATCAGTAAAACCCCACTGACAAGAGTTGTCACGGTTTCGACAATCGGTGCTGCTTGGGACTTGTCCCTTTTTGTAAGGATGTTGACTAGAGAATTGTGAAAAGGTCCGTTAATTCCCCCTAAGAGGATAAACAAAAAGCCAGGAAGAACGTAGGCGTAGGCGTAGGCATTTACCACCGGACCCACACCATAGGCCGCCGCTACTACCTGTTCACGAATTAAACCAAAAACTTTGCTAATTAGGGTTGCTAGGGCGACAATTCCCGCAACATTAGCGAGAGAACGAGATTTTTTTTTAGACACAGAAGTTTAATATTAACTGTTTATTGATGATAGGCCGCACCCAGATAGAGTTCCCCCACCTTAGGATCGTTCAGTAATTCAGTACCTGCACCCTGGAAGCGATCTTTGCCGTTTTCTAAAACATAACCCCGATCCGCCATAGCTAAGGCTTTTTTAGCATTTTGTTCTACTAAAATAATCGCGGTACCGTTGCGGTTAATGGCCTTAATTTGCTCAAAAACACTACTAACTAAAATCGGTGAGAGGGCAGCAGAAGGCTCGTCTAGGATTAATAAATCGGGTTCTAACATGAGAGCGCGACCCATGGCTAACATTTGCCTTTCACCCCCGGATAAAGTTCCTGCTCTTTGGCGGCGACGTTCCTTAAGGCGGGGAAACATGGCAAAAATCCGCTCCTTAGCCGATTGTATGGAGCCTTTACTAATAAATGCCCCCATTTCTAGGTTCTCCTCTACGTTTAGGGAGGTAAAAACGTTGGTGATTTGCGGGACGTAACCCATACCTAGGGGGACAATCTCATTAGACATTAAGCCGCCGATATTTTGACCTTTAAACACAATCTTGCCCTGACTAGGGGTGAGCAAGCCAAAAATAGTTTTAGCCAAGGTAGACTTACCGGCCCCGTTAGGACCAATAACTGCTACTAATTCCCCCGGTGCTATCCTAAAATTAATGCCTTGCAGAATCGACAAATCCTGTACATATCCTGCATAGACATTTTCTACCTCCAAAAGATCGGTCATTATTTTTAGGGGGTGTTTTGTAACTCAGGACGTTCTTCGGCAACAATTGCCCCTTTTACGGGACAAACCTGTAAACAGATACCGCAGTCAATACAAGTGGCAAAATCAATCCAATACCAATCTGTACCCGCGTTATTTTTACCAGGCCCTGGGTGAATACAGGCTACGGGACAAGCATCAACACAATCAGCTACGCCTTCGCAGGTTTGGGTGACAATAGTATGGGGCATAATTTCCTCAGATTTCCATCCTCTAGATTACTTGATTTTTTTGGCTAGTTGCAAGTTCTGAAAACGGATCTCGATCTGAATAGGTTTCTGCTCTGGATCTACACTTTCAATTTTGCGCCCCGCTAGGAGATAGTAGTTGCCTACCTTTTCATGGCGATCGCTTACGGTTTCTATTTCCTCTACTGCTTGGGTTTTGGCATTCCGAAAAACCGTCTTAAACTGAGATGCCAAATAACCCTCTGGAATTGGAGTGGTGGATAGGGTATCCACGGTAACGGATACATTATCTTCAAAGGTGCGGTTAACTTGGACAATTCTACGATTCTGTACCCGGTAAAAAGAATCCTGTTCATCTCCTAACTCCTTAATGACGACAACTCCATCAGCTTCCTGGGCTTCAATCTCGAAGTCTTTCCCTCCATGGATACGGTCAAAATCGACGCGACGGCGGTGGATAACTTCCATTTTTAGGGTATTTTCAACGTATTCACGGATGTTTTCGTCGGCTATACCCATTACTTCTACACTGAGATCGGCATTAACTTTAACTTGACCGGAAAAGGTCTTGTCTGCAAAAGTAACCACCACCTCTCCAGTATAACCAGGAAAGTCTAGATTCCAGGTATAGCGATTATCGTAAGCGGAGCGAAAGATATTTAATCCACTATCGGCCTGGGCGAGATAGGGAAAGCTCAAGCAGGAAATTGAAAACCAAAGAATTAGGTTAAGACTCCAGATAATGACTCGCATAGACGTTTTAGTAGGTAGGTGTTAAAAATTGTCAGATCCCCCCGCCTATCGGCACCCCCCTTAA
>JBBAUO010000034.1:0-46233 GCA_040398185.1 Microcystaceae cyanobacterium
ACCGCCAGGGTTTGTCAAGCTTTTTTCTAAACTTTTTTTGAGATTCCCTAGGACTCTTTCTACACAAGGGTTTTGGGGATTGATGTTTTATGAGTATATTTGTTCTTTTCTCTAAAAGAGTAAAAAAAAGGGGAAAGATGTATTGTCTCTTTCCCCCGAGTTAATTATTTAGCGTCGACCACGGCTACGCATACGAACAGGAGAACGTCGACTAGAACCAAAGCTGTTGGAGCTCTTTGGACGGGCTTGGGGAGATTTACCCGAAGTTCCTAAGCGGCTAGAACCGTATCCTGAGCCTGTGGATTTGGCGGAGCTATCCCCAGGGCGACGGGTGTTAAGACTATTAGGTGCAGGTCTTCTCAGATTTCCTGTAGTTCTTAGAACCTGACGATTTTTCACCGCAGGAGGCGGAGCATTATGGCGAGTTTGATATTGTTGTACCGCTCCCCCGTAGGTTGAACCATAACCACCGTAACCCCTGAGGACAGTCCCCCGTTGATAGAGAGGGGGGACATAATATTGGGGAGTAAAGAGCAAGCTTCCTAGGGCTTGTCCCGCTAGAGCTCCTGCAAAAGGCGACCAGAAGTTAGATTCTTGACGAACAACTACGGTTTCTCTCTGGCCTGTTTGGGGATTATCTTGGGTTTCCGTGACAGCATGAACGTACTCAATTTTAAAGTCTTCTGTCAGGTAAAGTATGGAACTATCTCCCTTGACCTCTAGGGCGGTTTTTTCTCCTTTGGCTATATCTTCCTCCGTGAGACGTGCCATCTGTAGGTTGGTGGTGTTATAGGTGGGGGGAGAACCCGCAGGAGTATTTAGTAACATTAGGGTATAGGTGCCATCGCCATCGCTGTAGGTGGCTTGTTGGACCAGATAACGCCCAGCAGCAATTTTGGTCGGCGCGACTGCGGTGGTATTAATAGTTTTATTGTTAGGCCGCTGGGCTTGGGTATCATTTGACCCACAGGCAACGGTGGTAAAACACAAGGTCAGGGCGATGAATAGGGCTGTAAATTTCCTTAGCATGATGATTGGTGATTAAAGGGGTACTAATTCGGGAAAATTGAGCAGAAGTTGGTCGTTGGTTAGTTCATCCCCCAACTGAGCCGGGGAGAAATGCACTTGAATTGCTTGTAGTTGTCCTTGGTAATGGAGATTAATGATGGCTTTTAGTCCACTTTCTAAGACTTCTCGATCTGTTAAATTGGTTTCGAGATCAGGACTCTCACCTTCAAAGGCTATAGTGATCATAACAACCAAATTACGGGTAATGGGTATGGTTAAAGGTGTGTTTTCCCCTACCTCGTCATTACCACCTCCTAATTCACTCAGGTAACGGCTGGCGGAATCGGTAAAGAGTTCGGTGACATAATCCCCCGCTTCCCCCTCATCCCAAAAAACATCCCCCTCATTCCCCTCAGAATGCCAATAGAGACTCATTTGCAGTAGATTTTGACAAATTTCTACTAAACCCTCACCAATTGTGGTTAAATCTCCATCCGAGTCGATGGCGGTTCTAGCGTTACGGTTGAGGATACCTATCAAAGGGGCGATTTCTTCCCCGTAGAGATGAATAAAAATTCGGGAGACTACATAACGAGTTCTTCCCGTCATTTGATTAAAGCGATCGCGTAAACTCATGCTTTCTCAAGGGTGATTAGGCTAGGATAATTATAAACTGAACGAGAAAAAGTTTTACCTTCTATCTGTAATTAACGTATAATCAGACAACCATGGAAATAATTTTTTAGTTTAGGGAGAAAATATGAACATTGTCACAATAGGGAATAGCCATATCTCTTGATTTCTTGTATTTTTGCCCTAAAACTAACGATTTAGCAACTAAATATCCGCAGATAAATTTTTACCCATTTTTCCTAATGTCAAATCAATCAATCAACATTTCCCCAGCAACTCGCTACCAAAATGCAGCCCTTAATTACTATCTCGGATTGACAAATTCTCCCTATCTTCACTATGGCTATTGGGAATCTCTACCTAGCCAAGATGAAGAATTAACAATAGGTATGCTTAAAACAGCCCAAGAAGCCTATACAGCTAAACTGATGAATTTTATCCCCCAAGGAACTCGGACTGTCTTGGATGTAGGCTGTGGTACTGGGGGGAATGCGGCCTATCTAATAAAGCGTGGCTTTATTGTAGAAGGACTGGCTCCGGACCCTTTTCAGCAGGAGAAATTTTTACAATCTACCCAAGGGATGTCCCTATTCCACCTTACCCAATTTGAAACCTTCAAAGCTACCCATCCCTACGATCTCATTCTCTTGAGCGAAAGTAGTCAATATATGTCTGCTAAAGACATAGCCAACGGTGCGGCCCGGCTCCTAAATGCTGGTGGCTACCTACTCCTAGCGGATATGATGCGATCTGATCCTAACTATAAAAGGGGAATGTTCTCTAATTGCCATCTGGTCACAGAATTGGAGAAAGCTTTGGTTAGTGCTGGCTTTAAAGAGGTTAAAAGTGAAGACATTTCTGCGGAAATTGTACCTACCCTTGACCTGTGTATTCAGAATTTCCGCAGATTTGGACTTAGTACGATTATCTACCTTGGCGACTTGCTAGAGATTGCCGTTCCACCATTACATAAGTTGGTGCGTTGGGCTTTTCGTCGTTGGTTGAAGGATCTTGTCGTTGAAGGATTAAAGGCCCGGGAGATTTTTGAAAAGCATCTCTGTTATCAGATGCAGCTTTGGCAGGTTGACAACTCAAAATCGTTATGAGTATGATATAGTCGTTACGGATTGTAAACATTAAACTTTTCCCAAGATAAGGAGTATAGGAAACATGGCCTCTGAAGGAGCCTTAAGAGTAGGTCAAGCAGCCCCTGACTTTACCGCGACAGCCGTTGTAGATCAGGAATTTAAGACCATCAAATTATCCGACTATCGGGGTAAATATGTGGTTTTGTTCTTCTATCCGCTAGATTTTACCTTTGTTTGTCCCACGGAAATCACCGCCTTCAGCGATCGCTACGGGGAGTTTACCAAAATCAACACCGAAGTCTTAGGAGCTTCTGTAGATAGCGAATTTTCCCACCTGGCTTGGACTCAAAGCGATCGCAAGGAAGGAGGAATTGGCAATATAGCCTATCCTTTGGTTGCGGATCTCAAAAAAGAAATTAGCACAGCTTACAATGTGTTAGATCCAGAAGCCGGGGTTTCTTTGCGCGGTTTGTTTATCATTGACAAAGAAGGCATTATCCAACATTCCACCATTAATAATCTGTCCTTTGGGCGTAGTGTTGACGAAACCCTCCGCACCCTAAAAGCCTTGCAGTATGTCCAGAGCCATCCCGACGAAGTTTGTCCTGTGGGTTGGCAAGAAGGGGATAAAACCATGGTTCCCGATCCTACGAAGTCTAAAGTATACTTCGCTTCCGTATAGCCCCAAGAATCCCCCCAATTCCTCAAAAAAGGGGGGAATCATTCTTGCAACCAAGACAACAACTCCTTAATAGTAAGATGTAACCCCTTGGCAAACAAAGGAACAGGTAAAACCCCATCGTCGGATTCATCAAAAACCTCCACCGACTGCATGGGGCGATAGATAAAGATAGTCTGCTCCTGGGGATCGATCAACCAGCCCATCTGAGTGCCATGGTGTAGACAATAGAGAATATTTTTAGTAACTTTGGTCTGACTTTGAGTGGGGGAGAGGATTTCTATTGTCCAATCGGGAGCGAGGGAAAAGGTATTAGCGATTTCCCCGTTGCCATCTCGGGGGATTCTATCCCAAGTAAAAACGACAATATCGGGGACAAGGGAACGTTCACCAAAGGTACAACGTAGTTCAGGAAAAGCGCGGGCGATCCTCCGGGGCTTAACAACACAATTAATAGCCGTGACAAATTCTCCTTGAATCGCGCTATGTTTTCCTTGGGGCATTGGTTTCTGGATAATTTGGCGATCGCTGTACTCACTGGCAGGTTTGGTTTCTGGCAATTGCAGAAATTGAGCCAAAGTGAGCATTTTTTCTGGTGTTTGTACCATATTTAACCTACCTCCCCATCATTTACTATAAACAAAAACAGGAACTCTTTTATAGGCAGGGGTACCACTTTGGGGGTCAACCTTTGCCCGAAACAAAATATTAGCTTCAGGATACACCATAAAAGCCGTTCCTTCCCGCATTCCCCCGGCAACAATTAAAATATCATCCAACTCCCCTGCATCACCCCTGACTGTCACCCTTTGGCCTTCCCTAAAACGGGCTTTTTTAATATCACTAAGATTCATAAGAATACAATATCTATTAGGCATTCCCCGATACTTATCTACCGTACTATAAACAACAGTATTATGTTGTCCATAACCTCGTCCAGTCCCTAATATAAGAACAATTCCCTGCTGTTGCTCTGGGATATTAAAATCACTTTTATCGGGTAAAGATAGTTTTGGTAAGGGCGTGACAAACATTTGTGCCTTGCCCGAAGCAGTAGAAAACTTGGGTTCGACAAAAATACGTCCTTCAACGGTAAATTCTGCCTTATTTTCGTCAATATCCCCTATTTTCTGATAGCCTGGGATAGTTTTAGCAATTAATTCCCTGACATACTTAGTATCTTGTAACCTGCGCCAATTAATAGGACTATTCCCCAGACAACAATCAGCTATTTCCGTAATTAACTCCACCTCAGAAATTAACTCCCCCTCAGTAATATGACTTGTTCCCTGTTCATTCAAACGCACAAAATTATTCCCCGATTCCGTTGTTGTGAGGTGAGGATTTTCAAAGCGATTAAAAACAGGAAGAAGGATCGTATTCTCCTTACCTAAACCGTGAAAATGTCCGAGATTAGGTTTAGTTGCCGCATAAAATACGGTTTCAATGGAAGAAAGTGCTCTTTTGGCCTGATTTAAGTCAGGATTAGCCCCATAGAGATTACCCCCCAAACAAAACAAAGTATCAATCTTTCCTAAACCTGCGGCATTAATGAGGGCCCGGGTATCATAACCTTGACTGGTATCGAGGGAACGCCCTAGCATTTGAGACAAGGCTTGTCTTATTTCTTCCTTCAGCCGTATAGTAACACCCATAGAGCCAAATCCCTGGACATTAGAATGGCCGCGGATGGGCATGGTTCCCGCCCCTAATTTCCCTGCATTTCCCGTAATTAGAGCCGTATTTGCTATAGCTCGGACATTATTTACCCCATTGTCATGGTGAGTAATTCCCATCGCCCAGGCAAAGACTACCCGCTCCGAAGTACCGATAAGGTAGGCAGTTTCCGTTATTTCCTCCTGGGATAGGCCGCAGGTTTGGGTAATAGTTTCCCAGTCGCTCCCCTTAGCAAAATCAAGGACATCTGACCAGCCTTCGGTATAAGCTTGTAAATAGTCTGTTTTAATTAAATCTTGTTCTATTAAAGCTTTTTGCAACCCAACCAGTAGAGCAGTATCACTCCCTGGGATTAATTGTAGATAGAGGGTAGATATATCAGAGCCCCCTTTGAGGAGGGATTTAATCGGGAAGGCAGGAGAGGCGAATTTAACTAAACCTATTTCTATCTGGGGGTTAATGATAATAATTTTGCCCCCGGATTCCCGTATTTTAATCAATTCATTCATCAGACGAGGATGGTTGGCGGGAGCATTTGAGCCCATCAAAACCACACAATCCGACTGTTTGAGGCTATCTAGGCTCACCATAGAGGTTCCTGAGCCAAAAACCTCCTTTAACCCCACAGTGGAAGCTGAATGGCATAAATCCGAACAATCAGCGAGGTTATTACTACCGAGTGCCCGTAGGAGCAACTGTAACAGATAAGCCGCCTCATTAGAAGAACGCCCCGAACTATAGGAAGCAATGCGCTCAGGAGCTTTACGAAAAGCCAACTCCGCTAAACCATAGACTTCCTGCCAAGTAATCCGCTCATAGTAACGAGAGCCAGCACGAAAAATGAGGGGATAACTAAGTCTTCCCAAGCGATCGCATTCTTGAGAAGTTAACTGTTGTAACTGCTCAATGGTATATTGGCTAAAAAATTGTGCAGGAATGGCCGGTTGTAATTCTGCGGCGATCGCTTCGACACTTTTGGCACAGCGTTGTAAAACTTCTCCCGATTCATTGACAAAACCGCCCTTTTGCCCACCGGCACCCCAGGCACAGGATAGACAAGCGCTCTTATGGTTTAGGGTTTGCCATAACTTAACCCCCCGAGGAGAGAGAGTTTTTTCGAGCCAATATTGAATAACAGGAAAACCGCCTCCAGAATCAGGGGTATTTGTCATGGAGCTTTAGGTTGAGGCTTAAGTAAATGTTCCTCAATAAAATTAGTATAAACATCCCCTGCCAAAAACTCAGGAACATCTAAAATTTTGCGATGAAACTCAATAGTTGTAGGTATTCCCGTAATCGCGCATTCCCTTAACGCCCTTTTCATGCGTCTAATAGCCGTAGCCCTATCCGGAGCCCAAACAATTAACTTACCAATTAAAGAATCATAGTAGGGAGGAATGTCATAATCGGTATAAACGTGGGAATCCATGCGAACACCGGGGCCACCTGGGGGGAGATAGGCACTAATTCTGCCCGGATTAGGGCGAAAATTGTGCTCAGGATCTTCGGCATTGATCCGACACTCTATGGCATGGCCCTTAAAAATAATATCAGATTGCTTAAATCGTAGGCGTTCCCCCTGGGCAATGCGAATCTGTTCACTGATCAAATCTAAACCTGTAATCATTTCCGTAACGGGATGTTCAACTTGAATGCGAGTATTCATCTCCATAAAATAAAACTTACCGTTTTTATCTACCAAAAACTCCACGGTGCCGACTCCTAGGTAATTAATCGACTTAGCCGCCTTAATCGCCGCATCTCCCATCTTAGAACGCAAAGCAGGAGTCAAAAAAGGACTAGGGGCTTCTTCTAATAACTTTTGGTGTCGTCGCTGAATTGAACAATCCCTTTCCCCTAAATGAATAACATTACCAAAACTATCGGCGAGGATTTGGAACTCTATATGACGAGGACATTCGATATATTTTTCTAGGTATACCCCTGGGTTGCCAAAGGCTGCTTCTGCTTCCCCTTGGGCTGCTTGTAGTAGATGGGGTAATTCTTCCTCAGTTTTGACCAAACGCATACCCCGGCCGCCGCCCCCGGCGGTAGCTTTAATGAGAACAGGATAACCCATTTCCGCAGCACAGCTTAGGGCTTCGCGTTCGGAAGTAAGTAGCCCTCCGCTCCCTGGAATGGTGGGAACTCCTGCTTTCTGCATAGTTTTTTTAGCCGTAGACTT
This sequence comes from Microcystaceae cyanobacterium, assembly GCA_040398185.1. GTDB lineage: Bacteria > Cyanobacteriota > Cyanobacteriia > Cyanobacteriales > Microcystaceae > JBBAUO01. The sequence goes on from JBBAUO010000034.1 coordinate 7,271, forward strand.
ATCCCCCATGGCTAAAATAGCCTCAGGACTGGGCCCGATAAAGGTAATCTGATGATCTGCACAAATTTGGGCAAATCTAGCATTTTCAGATAAAAATCCGTAGCCTGGGTGAATGGCCGTGGCATTATGGGTTAAAGCGGCGGAAATAATATTAGGGATATTCAAATAACTTTTATTGCTAGGAGGAGGACCGATACAGACACTCTCATCGGCTAACTGAACGGGAAGGGCGTGGCGATCCACGGTAGAATGAACAACAACCGTGGCAATTCCGAGTTCTTCGCAGCTATGTAAAATTCGTAGGGCAATTTCTCCCCGGTTAGCAATCAGGATTTTTGAGAACTGCATTTAAGATAAGCATCTCTAACAAAAGGTCATTCTAACAGAATATCTGGTTTTGATACCTGATTTTACTTGGGGGGTCGGTTAAACTGAGAAGGAGGGCGATCGCTACTCCAAGCCCACCAGGATTGTCCACATTCACACTGATAAAATTCTTGCCATTTGCGCCGCCCCTCTTCCCCTGAAACGGGTGTGCGGCGATTAATCCAAACCCCTTGCGCTACTGAAGGGAGAGCTTGACAATTAGGGCAGACAAAGCCCCTAGCGTGGATGGCACTGTCTGTCCAATCGGGAGGTGTCGGGCTAAAAGGGTCCATAAAATAATTAATTATAACGCGGAAATTTACAGAGCAGCGATCGCCTGGTCTAAAAGTTGATATCCGTCCTCAACGGTTTTAATGGTAAACATCAGTTCTCGTAATACCGAGGCCCCCTTAAACTCCTTACAGTACCAGGCCAAATGCTTACGAGCTTGATAAATCCCCCGTTGTCCCTTATATTCCCAAAGTCCTTGTAAATGCTCCTTAGCACATTCTAGGCGTTCCCTAGGAGTAGGCGGAGCTAAAACCTGCCCATTTTTAAGAAAGTAATCTATCTCCCCCACTAGGAAGGGATAGCCAAGGGTTCCCCGAGAACACATTACCCCATCGGCTCCCGTTTCCTGAAGACACCGGAGGGCGGCCTCTAGGGAAAAAATATCGCCATTGGCAATAACGGGGATAGAAAGAATCTCTTTAACTTTTTTAATCCAATGCCATTGGGCTGTACCATTATAACCCTGGGAACGAGTTCGACCATGAATCGTTAACATCGAAACTCCCGCCTCTTGTAAACCCTGGGCAAAATCTAGGATAGTAATTTCTGTATCATCCCATCCCAGACGGGTTTTTGCAGTTACAGGTACATTTACCGCTTGCACTACTTCCCTAACCAGAGCTTGGGCAATATGAGGTTGACGTAGTAAGGAAGAACCTCCCCCTTTTTTGGTAATCTTATTTACAGGACATCCCATATTAATATCTATGGTTTTTGCCCCTTCTGCCACGGCCTTTTGCGCCGCGATCGCCATAAAATCCGGACGACAATCAAAGAGTTGGATACTTATAGGCTGTTCGTCCTCGGCAATTTCCATAATTTTCGGCAAGCTCCGGAGGTGATAAAGTTCTGTCGCGTTTACCATCTCTGTATACATCATCGAATCGGGGGCGTAGCGTCGTACCAAACGGCGGAAAACCCGATCAGTAACTCCCGACAGGGGAGACTGGAAAACCCGACTAGGAATTTCTAGGTCGCCAATTTTCAGGGGACTAGATAATTTTTCTAACACTTTAGGGTAAACTCTGCCAAGCTTGAACTACTAACGTATTTAACCAACGACGCTGTACCTGATCTAAGATAGGATCTTCGGCTAGAACTTCGGCGGTTAAATCATCTAGAGATTGTCCCTCAGAGCGGGCAATGCCAACAATACCTGCTATGGCGGCGGCAATCATTTCTTCGTCAACGGGTCTTTGACGGAAGGCAATGATTTCTTCTGGACGGGTGGGAATGGCGTACTGCATGGTTTTTTTCCTTATCTGAGTTGGTTAAACTATTTATGTAAAGTTTTTTAAACAATTTCTAAGATTATAGTAATCGGTAGTCTAGCGTATTTTGACCCTTTTTAACCGAGTAGTTGTACTGAATTTATTATTTCCTATGGTAGTAAAGATGCAGGAAATCCTTTATCGAGAAGTCCCCACCCCAGATACAGCCCAGGTAATCCAGTGGTTACACGGAGATTGGCATCCGAGTATCGGCAAAAAATCCCCTACCCCCCAAGGGATACGAGTTCAACTAGATACCCCCACTTTAGATAGTAAAGATGCACTATCTATTTTTCTCTGGTCGCTACAACGTACTACCTACTTAAAAGTATTTTGCGGGTCTAATCAACCTACTGACTGGGAAAAGAAAGTTACCTTGGAACTCAAAGAGGCTCTAGAAGCACAATTTCCCCTAGAATATCCCCCATTGCCCAATATTGAGACATCTGGCTCCATATTTACCGCTATTGCCCCCTACTATCCTAAAACTGCCCATTTCTTTGCCAAAATGCCCCAGGGAGACAAGGATTTACAACGTCTCTACTGGTGGGAAAAGCGTTGGCGAGACAGTGTTGCCCATACGGAAACACCGAAACAGGTAATTTTTCCCAGTGACGATACTGGTAATCAACCGGATTATGACCTTATATATATAGGTGGTGCCCTCGGAGTCATTCACGCCGCAGTCATGGCTAAGTTGGGTTATCGGGTTTTATTAATTGAGCGACTAGCCTTTGGGCGCATGAATCGAGAGTGGAATATTTCCCGCTCTGAGTTTCAATCGCTAATTAATTTAGGACTCTTTACCCCCCATGAGTTTGAAGGTTTTATTACCCGCGAATACCTTGATGGGTTTCATAAGTTTTTTGATGGGAATAATCCCCCCCATCTCAAAGCCCCAATTCTACATACCCCCACAGTGCTCAATATTGCCATCAATTCCGAAAAATTACTGAAGTCCTGCGGGGAAAAGTTGCTTACCCACGGAGGGGAAATTTGGGATGAAACCGAGTTTATTCGCGCTGATATCTCCCCAGAACAGGTAATAGTGCAATTAGTTAATTTGCCCAAGGGAGAGCCAAAAACAGCGACAGGAAGGCTATTAGTCGATGCTATGGGCACAGCCAGTCCCATTGCTTGGCAATTAAACGGCTCCCGGGCTTTTGATAGCGTTTGTCCAACGGTGGGCGCGGTAGTGGAGGGTTTTGAGCCTCAAGTATGGGATAGCACCTACGGGGATGTACTAAACTCCCATGGGGATATTTCTAAGGGAAGACAATTAATCTGGGAACTGTTTCCAGGGGCGGGAGATGAGTTAACTTTTTATCTGTTTCATTACCACCAAGTGCATCCGGACAATCCAGGGTCTTTATTAGAGATGTATGAAGATTTTTTTACAATTTTGCCCGAGTATCGACGTTGTGATATAGAAGCCCTAGTCTGGAAAAAGCCCACCTTTGGTTATATACCAGGACATTTTAGCAATAGTAAAAGCGATCGCAAAGTGGCTTTTAATCGGCTCTTAGCCATAGGTGATGCGGCTTCTCTCCAGTCCCCGCTTATTTTTACGGGATTTGGCTCCTTAGTTCGCAATTTAGAGCGTTTGACCATACTATTAGACACGGCTCTGCGCCATGATTTACTCCACGGGGAAGATTTACAGCATATTCGGGCTTATCAAAGTAATGTCTCGGTAACTTGGCTTTTTTCTAGGGGGATGATGGTGACAACGGGTAAAACCTTTGCCCCCGAGCGCATTAACTCTATGTTAAATACTTTTTTTGGGCTTTTAGCTGACGAACCTCCCCAAGTAGCCGATACTTTTATCAAAGATCGCACGGATTGGTTTACTTTTAATCGCTTGGCATTAAAGGCGGCTAGGAAAAATCCCGTCCTACTGCTATGGATTTGGGAAATGGCGGGCTCTCAGGATTTAATCCGTTGGTTAGGCTCTTATTTTGACTTTACCTTAGATGCTATCAAAAATTGGCTCTTAGCGGGTTGGTTTCCCCAATGGCTACAAAAGGCCCAACCATGGCTAGAGTCCAGAAATCCGCGTTTATGGCTGAAGTTGCTCAGTTTACGCTATGGTTTACGCGGTTAATTAATAATCTACAGATTTTTTTAATGGCAATTCCACGCCCTATTTTCTAGCTTGGGTATAAACACCGAGGTAATCATGCAACTTGAAACCATTCAACTACTTATAGACAACGCTTTAGCAGATGGAGTTTTAAGCCCCGCAGAAAGCGAAGTCATTAAGAATGCCATTTATTCAGATGGCAAAGTCAGTCCTGAAGAGGCCAAGCTCCTGCGCTTGCTCAATGAAAAGATTTGGAAAGGAGAGATACGCCTTGGTCGCAAAAGCTAATATAGCAACCAAGGAAACTTACCAATACCCCAGATAAAATACAAAATCATCGCTAAAATCAATAACCCAACAAATACCCCCATCATTAAATAATCCGTTCGACTCAGAATTGATTCATATAAGAATGTACGGTTGGGACTACCTGAAAAAGCTTTAGATTGTAAGACAACTTCTAGTTTCTGGGATTTAGTCATAGCATTTAGTATCAGAGGTACGGCAATGGTGGCGTAAACCTGGGCCCGTTTGATTAAACCCATTTTTTCCACGGCTAAACCGCGCAGACGTTGGGCATCAATGATAGACTGTAGTTCTTCCACAAGTAAGGGAAATAGGCGGAGGGTAGAAGAAAAAATAAAAACAATCTTGTAAGGAATCTTCGCCCGCACCAAACTAACAACCATTTGGTTAATATCTGTGGTAAAAATGCCTAGGGGAATAATGAGAACCATGGTCAAGGTTTTGAAAATCACATTCAAACCGTATAGAATACCCTCTACGGATAATTTTCTTCCTCCTAATATCCAGAAGTTTTTCGGAATTTCTAAAAAGGTAGTTAATTCTGTTTTGTTCATTAGGGTTTTAAGTTGATCCACATTAAATAACGCCATTGTTATTAACAAAAATAGGTAAAAAGGGATCATGAATTTCAAAATATTTGCCAAGTAATTGAGCTTAACTCCCGCTAGGAGGCAAGCAATACCTACTCCCAAGGTTAACAAACCACCTGTAATGGGACTTTCCCAGAGAAAAGCAATCAGAGTGATCACAATCATCATCACTAACTTAGTACGAAAATCAAGACGAGTAAAGAAAGAATCTCGATCAACAGTTTGAAATTTTAAGGATCTCATACTAAATCCGCTTAGGTAAATATATCATCGTGAAGGCTAGGCAGGAGGCAGGAGGCAGGAGGCAGGAGAAGAATAACTATGGTATTAAGATTGAATGTACTATAATTCTAGCAGAAAAATTCCAATATCTACTTTAAATAAATTAACAGATTTAGTCCTGGGATAGTTCGAGAAAGTGTCCAAAATAGGAGAGCAATATAGAGAATACCTAAACCCCATTGATACCAAACCAAAGCCGAAACCAATGGGGGTAACTCAGTATCTCGCATACGAATATCATTAAACCCGATTTTGAGAAAATTATTTAAGCTAAAATCATAGTAATTTAGCCAATTCCAAGTCTTCTCCCAAGGAATATAGGTATAGCGCTCCCGAAAAAGCGGATAATCAGGAATTACGGGTAAACGTACAATTAATAAACGCAGTTGTCTAAGGGTTCCTTCCCAGACAAAATAGGAAACATTCATTAAATTATGGTAACGACCTTTTTGGTAGAGACGCATTACCAAAAATAAGGGAAATGGTAATAAAATTAAAGACAAACATCCTAGGCTAATTAAAGGATGCTGGGCAGTTTTTAAAATATTAAATAGTCCCAAGTTAGTTAATACAACTAGACTACTACCCATATAAACCATATCAGCTTTAGTGGGGAGAACAGGTTTAGGGATGACCTTACGCCAACGATCTATTAACCAAAAGAGAAAGCCAAAATAAGCGATCGCAATCAGACCATTCCCTAATAATAGATTAAATTGTGTACCATAACCACTGAGTAAAAGCAATAGATTTAAAAACATCCAACGCAGTAGATCCCCGAACCAACCTAATAGGAAAATTCTTTCTGGGGAAACCTCTTTTAACCTATTGCCTATTTGCCTAAGTCGTAGTTCCTGCATCTTGTATTCTACTTTATTAGCATCGGGTATTTGTTCTTGGCGACGAAAGTTTTTAATAAGATTTCTTAAAACCGTATCATTACCTTCTAGGCTAGGTAGACTAATAGCTTCGCCAATAATCCCCCGATCGCCTAAAATTTTTGCGCGATCGGAATCAAAGGCTAACCCAGGTATATTTAAAGAGCCATTTTCCGTAAAAACCGCATCACTAAAATCTACCTGGTCTAAGAGTTTAACATCCTGAAAGTCCAAAATACCCCTAAATTGACTGGTTCTAAAGGCTACCACCTTTTCAAAGGTAGCATTTTTAAAAGAAGTATAGTCATTAAATTTATTATCGGAAAATAATGTCCTATCTCGCCAACGACTCTGGGAAAAATTAACAGACTTTAACCACTGACAGCGATTCCAATCTGCTAACTGAGAAAAATCAGCCTGACTAAAAGTAGCCTCATCCTCAAACCGAGAACGGACAAATTTTACCAAACCCCAAAACTGTATTTCACGAAATCGCGCTGGTCCGAAAAAATGACTTCCATAAAAATTAGCTTCTTTATTAAAAACCGAGCGAGTAAAGTCCGTAGAGCGACCAAAGCGACTTTCTGACCAGTTAGTATTTTGCTCGAAATTGGCATCCGTTATCTCTACTCGTTGCAAAAAGAAAGATTTAGAAAAATCCACATTTCCCAAAAAGTTAGTTCCTTGCAGTTTCAGGGGACCGCGAAAAACGGCAATAGTTTTAATTTGTTCCCCTGCTTGGGAGAAAAACTGAATATCCTGCTCTATCTGTTGCTGTTCTGCGGCGGTTAGGAGGACAGGTAAAGCCCCCTTAGATAGGGGGGTAGGTAGTCCCAGACGAGAAGCATTGAGATCTCCTTGGATTTGCGATTGGCTAAAATCTAACCCCACAGGTTGTTTAGAACGGTTTAAATAGGCTTGAATTTGTTGATAAAACTGATCTCTAAATTCAGCATTATTGCCGCTTACATCGATGCTTAACTGGCTCAGATCAAGGGTGGTAATACCTTCACGGATAACAGGACTATTTAACCTCTCCTGCAATATCTGTAAAGTGAGGGAAGCCTTTTCCGGTGCCGCCCAGCTCGGAGAACTTCCCCAAAAAGCGATCGCCATCAGGACAGCTAGAACTAGGCATTTGCACCATTTAGCGACAAGAAACATTACTTTACCAAAATTTTCTGAATAATCGCTTCTAAATCATCTTGACTTAAATCGGTGACAATAAAGACCTCTTGCACTGTCTTTCCCTGCCGTGCGATGAGCTTATGACCCCCTCTAATCGGCACAGATACCCGTAAACTCAACTGAGGAGCATGACCCCTAGCACGACCGATTACCCCAGGGGTAACTGTAGAGATGCCGCTATATGTAATCATTTTTTCGAGAATCGGGATTAGTCCGGGTAAATGGGTGGAATGATTCCAGACGAGTCTACCACCTTGGGAATCAGCCATCTATGCTGCCTCCAGAGGGGCCATAGTCAGACCCTCACGGCGTAGTTGCTGGTGATAAAGCTCCGCTTGTTCCAGTGGACCCGTCCAAACTATCGCCTGGCCCTGATAATGGACTTGATCCGTTAGTTCCCAAGCACGATCGCTGGTCATATTGGGAATATACTGCATGAGGCAGTTATAGACGTGCTCAAAGGTATTAAAGTCATCGTTGAGAACGATTACCTTGTAGTTGGGATAGGTTTGTTTAACAATTTGACTAGATTTATCTAGCGTTGTACTAGGGGCTGCGGCCATGGCTCTCACTGATACTTTTTTGACTGGGACTGCCTATCTAGGCAAAAGGACTTATCAATCTAGAGTTTTAATAAAACTAAAAGATAGTTTAAGTTGCTTATCAACTTGCAACTATTATAAATCAAACCGTTGAGCCTGTCTAGAAGCCCTTGATTGCCTCTATCGCTTGCTGTCATTGAAGGTGAGTTCTCCCAGGTCCCGGGGGCAGCGGCGCTGTACCTCGGTCAAGTCGGGGAATTTATTGTGTTAAGCCCCTGCTTAAGTTTTCTTCTAAAAGCTGGTCAATACAGGGGGATTATTGACTTTGTTGTTGACTGTTATAAGAAATAAATCATTTAGTTACTTTTTGTAATATGCTTTTTATCTCCTTTAACAAAAAGCAATTTATGTATTCATTTAAGGCAACAAAAAAACACCTAAAAGGCTTGATTTTTACGAAAACTAGAGCTTACAATGAAGCCATCGAGTTGAGCTTTCATTTGGAAAGTCAAGATAAGGAGTAGTGGTATTTATCCATAAAAAAGTCTCTAATACCTAAGAGGTTTACTACTTAATATTGTCTAAACAACTTTTATGTCAAAACAAAAGCTTAGTCCCAGAATCAGTAGGCAAATTAAATTAAACCTACTAGAAAGATGCCCAAGATTTTAGCTCTATAAAATCTTACTCACAACCATTTTTGTCCACCTACTTACATAATTACCATGAAACTATTAACTGCATCTCTCCTGGTTGCAGCAGGAGGATTTGTTGTCCTTGGAACTACCACCCACGCCAGAGCCGCCACCATGGTTGATCTTGAATTAGCTTTTATTATTGATGGTTCTGATAGTATCAGCGTGTCTAATTTTGAGATTCAAAGGCAAGCCTATGCTAATATTTTTAAGAACAATTTTTATGCTGATGTAGTTCAGCCTTTAGCGGGTCAACAATTAAGACCGGGTCAAACGGGCATAGGTAAAATTGCGGTAGCTTTATATCAATTTGGTCAACGATTAGGAGCTCCTGATGATTGTAGTTTTGACATTTTAGCAGGGAGAGATGAATGCACTGCGGTGGATTGGACAATTATTGCAAGCCAAGCTGATGCCAATGACTTTGCCGACCGGATCTTAGGACCAACGACAGGGTTACTCAAAATCGGTGGATCGACTGCGATGGGTGCTGGGATTACCCAAGCAACATCTGGATTTGCTGGTTTTAATATGGCAGGAATTACCAACAATAATATTGATTCTGTTCAACAAATTTTTGATCTCGCCAGTGATGGCATTGATTCCCCACCGTTGGTCCCGTCCCTACTGATAGACCCTTTAGATGCAGCAGACGCTGCCCTACAAGCAGGAGTTGATATAATGAATACTATTGGTACTCCCAGTAATATTAATTTCAATTTCCTAACTGACTTAATAGACGTATTTGCTGGTAATACTAATCTTAACGGTACTCCAGGTACGCTTTTTGACACACAAACCCTTGGAGGGTCCTACCAAGACATTCTCAATGACAAAATTGTCAACGAAACAGAACCACTGGCGGCATCCATCCCTGAGCCGTCTCTGGTTTTAGGATTGTTGAGTCTAGGATTATTGGGAATAGGTAGTAAATTAATCAAGCGTTGATCTACTGCGACTCTATAATGGAGAACAACCCTTTTCCCCTAGAGAAATGTCCAAACCAGTAAAATTACTCCTAGTCGATGACGAACCTGGGGTGAGAGAGTCCGTACAAGCCTATTTAGAATATAGCGGTGATTTTCAAGTCCAGGTTGCTAGTTCTGCCAATGATGCTTGGGAAATTCTCCAACAGGACACCCCAGACTTAGTTATTTCTGACATCATGATGCCGCAGGTGGACGGTTATCAGTTTTTACAAAAACTGCGGAATGATCCTCGTTTTCAAACTATCCCAGTGGTTTTTTTGACGGCGAGGGGAATGACCTCAGACCGCATCCAAGGCTATCAGACGGGCTGCGATGCCTATCTTTCTAAGCCCTTTGACCCCGATGAGTTGGAGGCCATCGTCAAAAATCTTCTTAATCGTCGTCTGACTAATGAGCAAGCTAATAGTGAAAGCACTAAACTTGAGGAAATCTACCAAGAAATTAAGGAAATTAAGCAGCAAATTGGACAAAAACCCGGTCTAACCGTGACTCCTTCCCCTATTAAAGTAGATTTAACCCCACGGGAACAGAGTGTTTTGGATTTAGTGGCTGAGGGACTAATGAACAAAGAAATTGCTAGTCGTCTTAATACCAGTGTTAGAAATGTGGAAAAATATGTCAGTCGTTTGTTTACTAAAACAGGAACCAATAGCCGTACCGAGTTGGTGCGTTTCGCCCTCAAGCACGGCCTAACCGATTAAAGGGCGAGCATTTCTATAAATTGCGCTTCTGATAGGATAGTAATTCCTAATTTTTGCGCTTTTTTAAGTTTATCCCCTGGAGCTTTTCCCACAACCACAAAGTCTGTATTGGCGCTCGGAGAGCCTAGGAGTTGCCCTCCTGCTTTCTGAACTAGCTCTTTGGCTTCATCGCGGTTTAATTTACTTAATGTGCCTAAAATCACTATTTTTTTGTCCTGAAGGGAATGCCCAAGGGTTTCTGGTTCCTCGATAATAACGGACTCAGTGGGGGGTTCTAAAATCTCTGGTGTTCGCGCTTCTCTTTCTTCCACGGACTCAGTAGGTGGCTCTGAAACCTCTACAGGATGTACTACAAGCTCCTCACCGAAGGACTCCGTAGTAGGTAGGGGTTCTTGTTGTTCAACTAAAATCGGTTCTTCTTCTAAGATTATCACTTCCTCCACCATTGCCGCTGCGGCTAACTTTTCGGTGAGTTGGGTAAAGTCTCCTTCCTGGATTGTCACCTGATTTTTAATTGTCGCCTTTTCTGTTTCCGACGCGGCTAACTTTTCGGTGAGTTGGGTAAAGTCTCCTTCCTGGATTGTCACCTGATTTTTAATTGTCGCCTTTTCTGTTTCCGACGCGGCTAACTTTTCGGTGAGTTGGGTAAAGTCTCCTTCCTGGATTGTCACTTGGTTTTTAATCGTCGCCTTTTCTGTTTCCGCTGCGGCTAACTTTTCGGTAAGTTGGGTAATTTCAGAGGTCAATCCCATTAAATTGCTTTTTTCCGCCTCTAAAGCCACAATTTGACCACTAATCGTTAGTTTTTCCCGACGCTCTTGTTCTATAGTTTCCCGAACTTGGCTTAAATCTGCTTCTAGGTAGATGAGTTTATTTTTTAGGGACTCATTTTCTGCTTCTAAATAGGAGTAATTTTCCTCACTTTCGGCTAATAGTTCGCTCAATCTGGTTTTTTCTTGAATAATATCCGCCAATTTGACTTTTTCGTCAGGAAAATCCCCCTCCAGTCTGGCCTTAGTCCAGGGAAACTTCAGAAAAGGAATAGTTCCGCCAACTACAATGATGGCCCCAAGGGCTTCTAATATTTGTTCGTTAGTCACTGTCTCTCCTAGTAAGCAGCTAAATAGTCCATTTGTATACTATTATCAGACCATGACAATTTTTTGTGAAGATGGGTATTAAAACTCACATTCCTTTTTTGTGACTTGATGACGATAACGAAACATTTCCTCCAGACGGGAGTTAACCCACAGTCCTAAAATCGTTTCTAAGGGTGTTCCCGTAAGCAATTCATAGTTAATGCTGTCTGTTAGGCGAGTTTGTCCATTTTCCCCTTGGAACTGGTGGCGATGAACCCAAGACTGCATTGGTCCTTTTACCTGTTCATCTACAAAGTATTGATAGGGTTCACATTCCGTATGACGAGCTAACCAATCAATGGGGATAGGTCCAAGCCAAAGACGAAATTCAGAAATTGCCCCAACCCCCAAACCTCCCTCACGGCGTAGGACTTCTACGGGTTGCCAAGGTGGAGTTAGTAGGGTGAGAATGTCGGGGCGCTCATGAAATTCCCAAACCCTATTAACAGGGGCATTGATCAAGCTAGAATAACGAAAACTTAGCATAGGTGTTTAAAAGGTTAGATAGTGTAGGAGTTGGGAGATACAATCTTTGGGGAGGGAAAGTCGGCGTTGAAAGTCTATTATGTCCTTGTATACTCCCTGTTCTTGACGGTTTTTGAGGATTGCTTGGGCTAAAGTTAGATCAATAAAAGCAGTTTTTTGCAGTTCTTCTAGGTTAGCTGTATTGGGGTTAAGGCGTTGGGGTGCCAACAGACTCCCGGGGTCATAGTAGCAAAATTGTAGGAGCGGTTCCAAGGGTTTGAGGCGTTGGGAGGAGAGATTTAGGGCTGCTGCTACATCCTCAATAGAGAGCAAGGGCACACCGAGGCTCATCAATTCTACTAGGGTACGAGCTTGATGGATAGAAATGCCAGGTAGTCTTAACCAATCATCTACAGTAGCTGTGGTAACGTCAATTTTAAGCCCTAACCCAACGGCGATCGCCACTTCTTCCGGGGACTGAAGGCGATAATGGGGATCATGGGCAATTTTTGCTTTTAACTGTCGATAATGCCAGGGCGAAAAGGGCATAATTTAGCTAATCTACTCCAAAAGTTGGCGACGCTTTTGCTCAAACTCGTATTCTGAAATCAAACCATCTAGGCGCAGTTGTTCCAATTCTCGCAAGCCTTGGGCCATGCTGGTCACTTTTTCGGGATTAGATTGGGACTGAGGGGGGGTTAACCCGAACCGTCTTGAGAAATCCTCTCCATCTTGCAAAAGATATAAAACCGCATCAATAGCGCAAGCAATACGGGGTATGGGGGTTTGCCAGAGCAATAGATAAATAATTCCCCATAAAGGCTGACCAAGATAAAATTTATGAACTCCCGCCACGGGAATTGGTAAAGTTAGAATAGTACCAAATAGAGCCAAAGCCAGAGCCAGTTTACGGCTTTTCGAGGAATGGGTCATAGTAAATCTGCTGCTTGAGCTTTAAGTTAATACGGAAATCCGTAATTTAAACCAGCTTACTAACTAGCTTAGAATGTATTTCAGATAAATCACAAGGTTAATAAAGTCATGGGATTTTTTGATTCGGAGGTTGTTCAACAGGAAGCTCGTCAGTTGTTTGAGGATTACCAGTCTCTGACGCAACTAGGGGGCGAGTACGGTAAATTTGACCGCGAGGGGAAAAAACTCTTCATCGAACGGATGGAATCCCTGATGGACCGCTACAAAATTTTTATGAAACGCTTTGAGCTTTCGGAAGATTTTATGGCTCAAATGACCGTGCAACAACTGAAAACCCAACTGGGTCAGTTCGGCACAACTCCTGAACAGATGTTTGAGCAGATGAATGTCACCTTGGAACGCATGAAGGCTGAGATTCACTAAATGTAGGCTAATAGTTTTGGGCTATAATAAGAAGTTTGCAAAGAAACCTCACCTACGGAGATCCTTATGGCGCGAATGTACTACGACCCAGATGCCAATCTTGACCTATTAGCGAATAAAACCGTGGCCATTATCGGTTACGGTTCCCAAGGTCATGCCCATGCTCTTAACCTCAAAGATAGTGGCATTAATGTCATTGTCGGTCTATATCCTGGGAGTAAATCCACAAGCAAAGCCACCGAGGCCGGACTCAAGGTTTTACCTGTAGCTGAAGCCGCCCAAGTAGCTGATTGGATTATGATCCTTTTACCGGATGAAGTCCAAAAAACTATTTACACCAACGAAATTGCTCCCCATCTCCAACCAGGAAAAGTTTTATTATTTGCCCACGGTTTTAATATTCATTTTGCCCAAGTCGTGCCCCCGCCGGATGTAGATGTGGTTATGGTAGCTCCTAAAGGTCCTGGCCACTTGGTTAGACGTACCTACGAACAAGGGCAAGGTGTACCCTGCTTATTTGCCGTATATCAAAACGCATCGGGACAAGCCAGGGAGCGAGCGATGGCCTATGCTAAGGGAATAGGTGGCACCCGGGCCGGTATTTTAGAAACCAGCTTCCGGGAAGAAACCGAAACCGACCTTTTTGGAGAGCAAGTGGTTTTGTGCGGAGGATTGAGTGCCCTCATTAAATCTGGGTTTGAAACCTTAGTAGAAGCAGGGTATCAGCCGGAACTGGCTTATTTTGAATGTCTCCACGAAGTTAAGCTAATTGTGGATCTCATTGTTGAGGGTGGTTTAGCGAAAATGCGCGATAGTATCTCTAATACCGCCGAGTATGGAGACTACACCAGGGGTCCTCGCATCGTCACGGAAGAAACCAAAGCCCAAATGAAAAAAGTTCTCGAAGAAATTCAATCAGGGCAATTTGCACGGGAATTTGTCCTAGAAAACCAAGCAGGTAAGCCTGGCTTTACCGCTATGCGTCGCCAAGAAGCGGAACACCCCATAGAAGAAGTAGGCAAAGACCTCAGAGCTATGTTTAGCTGGTTGAAGCCTTAGGTTATTTTCCCTCGGGACTCGGAGCAGCACGGCGCTGAATTTTGTCTGGCTGCTGCTCTCTTTTTTGGCTAGGCTTTTTGAATATCTTTTGGGGAATTAGTCCTAAAAACCATTGATTGATGGTATCGCGGGTATTGCGGCTGTACTGACTTAGGGGTCGGAAGTGAAAAATACTGCTTAATGGGATAATATAGCGTTTCCTAAACTACTTAGGTACATCTAACACTAAATCCTGTTTTAATACCATAGTTATTCTTCTCCTGCCGACCGCCGACCGCCGACCGCCTAGCCTTCACGATAATATATTTACCTAAGCGGATTTGGTATAACACCTGCCGACCGCCTCAAATGGGGATCTTTGTACCTCACTAATATCGAGAACTGCTATATAATAATCCTCGCTCTCTCTATATTCATAGCGGAAATTAAAAGTAATGCGTTTATCTCAAATGTTGTTTGTCACCTTGCGGGAAGATCCCGCAGACGCAGAAATACCCAGTCATAAACTCCTGTTGAGAGCGGGCTATATCCGACGCATTGGCAGTGGTATCTATGCCTATCTTCCCCTTATGTGGCGGGTTTTGCAAAAAGTGTCCCAAATTGTCCGCCAAGAAATGAACGCGACGGGGGCTTTAGAATGTCTGCTTCCCCAACTGCAACCGGCGGAACTTTGGCAAGAGTCGGGACGTTGGGATACCTATACCAAAGCTGAAGGGATTATGTTCGCCCTCAAAGATCGTCAGGAAAGGGAACTGGGTTTAGGTCCTACCCATGAGGAGGTAATTACTACTATTGCCAAGGAAATGATCCGTTCCTATCGCCAACTTCCTCTTAATCTTTATCAAATTCAAACCAAATTCCGAGATGAAATTCGTCCTCGTTTTGGACTAATGCGGGGTCGAGAATTTATTATGAAGGATGCCTATTCTTTCCATGTTGATGAAGTTTCTCTACGTCAAACCTATCAGGCTATGGATCAGGCCTACCGCAATATTTTAAGCCGTTGTGGATTAGCCTATAGAGCCGTAGAAGCAGATTCTGGAGCGATTGGCGGGGCAGCGTCCCAAGAATTTATGGTACTCGCTGATGCGGGAGAGGATGAGGTACTTTATACAGAAGATGGTCTTTATGCAGCTAATGCAGAAAAGGCTGTTTCCTTACCTGTGGATTCAGAAATATCACCTTTTAAGACTTACCAAAAGCGCGAAACTCCTCAAACAGAAACCATTGAAAAGTTAACTAAGTTTTTAAAATGTTCCCCGACTATAATAGTCAAAAATATTCTCTACGAAGTCACCTACGATAATGGCTTAGTGGTTTTATTATTAGTCCATATTCGGGCTGATCAGGAGATTAATGAGGTTAAATTACAAAACGAATTGGTCAGATTAGCCCCTGAATACAAAGCTAATACTGTACTATCTTTAAAGGTTCCCGATGCCCAAGCCCAGGGTAAGTGGGCCGCTAAACCTTTACCTCTAGGATACATTGCTCCCAATTTAGCAGATGACTATATTAAGCCGGACCCAGGGGTGGCTCCAGAGTTTTTGCGCCTTGTGGATACGACAGCCAAGGATCTTGAAAATTTTGTCACCGGTAGCAATGAGTCGGGGTATCATCTAGTCGGCACTAACTGGGGGAAAGATTTTATCCTACCCCAGAAGGTAGTAGATGTGAGAAAGTCCCAAAAAGGCGATCGCGCCCTCCACAATCCCCAACAAATCGTAGAAAGTGCTAGGGGGATAGAGGTAGGCCACATTTTCCAGTTGGGAACTAAATATTCCCAAGCCCTGGGAGCTAACTATACCAACGAACAAGGGGAAGATATACCCCTCCAGATGGGCTGCTATGGAATTGGGGTTTCCCGTCTGGCGCAAGCGGCCATTGAACAGTCCTACGACAAAGATGGTATAATCTGGCCCGTGGCGATCGCTCCCTATCAAGCTCTGGTCGTCATTCCCAATATTGGGGATGCTGAACAGGTAAAAGTGGCGGTCGAACTTTATCACTCCCTCAATCTCGCTGGAATTGAAACCCTCTTAGATGATCGAGATGAACGAGCCGGGGTTAAATTCAAAGATGGAGACTTAATTGGGATTCCCTATCGGATTGTGACAGGGCGCTCTTTAAAAGAGGGAAAAGTAGAGGTGGTGCAAAGAGCTACCAAACAATCCCAAGAACTGCCCATTACTGAGGTAGTATCAACTTTAAGGCAGTGGATAGGGTAATTCTTAATTAATGCTGCGATTCCTGGCAGAAAGATATAATAGGAAAATCCACTGAGTTATCGGTTTCCTGAGCCAAGCCCAGAAATTTAGACCGGACGAGAATTATGCTAGATGTAATTATTATTCTTTTATTCGTTTTAGCCATTGCCAGTGTCGGTTTTAGCGGGATAGATTTACTCCCCATAGCTGTTCGGGATCAAATCTCTAATATCGACGCTTTGCGCTGGTTAGGAGCGGGTTTTGCCTCGATTATCGGCTTGGCGGTGGGGTTAGTGGCTCAAACTTCCTACCGTCGCCTGGAAGTCAGAATCCGCCAAACTCCCATAGAAACCCTGCTAACTCGGGCCATTGGCTTAGTGATTGGGTTACTGATTGCCAATCTCATTCTCGCCCCCATTTTCCTACTACCCATACCCTCGGAGCTCTCTTTTATTAAGCCTTTGATGGCTATTTTAGGAAGTGTCACCTTTTCCTACTTGGGGGTAAGTCTAGCGGATGCTCATGGACGGACATTTTTACGCCTCATCAGCCCCAATAGTATCGAGAGTATGTTAGTTGCGGAGGGAACTTTACAAGCATCGGTTACGAAAATTGTTGATACCAGTTCTATTATTGACGGTCGGATTGAGCAACTTTTAGAGACAGGGTTTATCGAAGGACAAATTTTAATACCCCAGTTTATTCTGCAAGAATTACAACAACTCGCCGATGGTAGCAATGATCAAAAACGGGTTCGGGGGAGAAGAGGACTAGATATTCTCAATCGTATCCAGGAGGAATTTCCTGACCGAATTATTATTCATAGTGCCGATTATGAGGATATTTCTACTGTAGATGCCAAGTTGATTCATTTAGCCCAGGAAATTAATGCTACTCTACTCACCAATGACTACAACCTTAGCAAGGTGGCTAATCTACAGAAGGTCAATATTCTCAATGTTAATGATTTAGCCCAAGCATTACGCCCAATTTATCTACCCGGGGATACCCTAGAGTTAAAAATTCTCAAGCCAGGGAAGGAACCAACCCAAGGGATAGGTTATCTTGAAGATGGGACAATGGTGGTGGTGGAAGAAGGAAAAGATTATCTAGGGGGAGAATTACGGGTAGTAGTTACTTCCGCACTACAAACTTCTGCGGGAAGAATGATTTTTGCTAAACCGCAAACTTCTTTAATTGCCTAATTTAACGAACCCCTAGGAGCTCTGCTTTCTTTTGTTCTAGGTCAAAAACTAAGTTATCTTCTTGGCGGTGGGCTTCCCACAAACCAGAGATCTCATTGATGTTCCATTGTCCCTGCATAAAATTTTCGTCCTCTGCTATTAAACCCAGATAAAAAACAGCAGGTCTAGGACTCCCTAAATATTTCTTGGTAAAAGAGATTCTCCGCCCTGTCACTTCACCCGTTATGGAAGCTTCCCCTAGGTAATTATCATCTAAAATGTTACCACTGATACTATTTCCCCCCTGGACTACGCTCAACTCAAACCTAACAGGGTCTTCTTGTTGCCAATAGGTTCCTAACCAGATACCACTTATATTAGCCATACTGCCGACCGTATCATTTTTCTTTAGTCTTGATTGTTAAAATATTCTAAAGATTTTTCCGAGAAAGATCAACCTCTTAATCTTTCCTTGAACTTGAAGTTGATATCTTAGAGCTATTATTAGAACAAAAATCATCAAGCTAGATTTTAATGTTATGAATCCTCCCCTAGAAACCACCTCCCTAACTCAGATTCAGGTAGAAGACGATCGCACGGGTTTGAGCATAGAAACCCTTAAACGAGCGATACTCGACAATTTACTCTACGTTCAGGGAAAATACCCCGAAATTGCCACTAAAAATGACTTGTACATGGCTCTAGCCTATACAGTACGCGATCGCCTGTTGAGAAAATGGTTAAGTACGGTTAAAACCTACCTAAAAGGCAATGTCAAAACAGTCTGCTATCTATCGGCGGAATTTTTAGTCGGTCCCCATCTAGGCAATAATTTAATCAATCTAGGAATTTATGAGCCCATTCTCAAGGCCGTCGAAGCATCGGGTTTAGACCTCAAGGAACTCCTCAACACCGAAGAGGAGCCAGGGCTTGGCAATGGAGGCTTAGGGCGTTTAGCCGCCTGTTACCTAGATTCCCTCTCTAGCTTAGAAATTCCCGCCATTGGTTACGGAATCCGCTACGAATTTGGTATTTTTGACCAAGAAATCCGCGATGGTTGGCAAGTTGAGATTACCGATGAATGGTTAAGATACGGCAATCCTTGGGAAGTAGCCCGTCCGGAGGCCGCCGTCATCGTCAAATTTGGTGGTCATACCGAATCCTACTACGATCAAAAAGGAATTTATCGTGTGCGTTGGGTGCCGGGTTATGCGGTCAATGGTATTCCCTACGATACCCCGATTCTGGGCTATAAAGTTAATACCGCTAACACCATGCGCCTGTGGAAATCGGAAGCCGCCGAATCCTTTGACTTCGCCCGCTTTAACGAGGGAGACTACTACGGGGCGGTGGATGATAAGATTTCCTCAGAAAACTTGACTAAGGTTCTCTATCCCAATGATGAACAGATTCAAGGTAAACAACTCCGCCTAGAACAACAGTACTTCTTTGTCTCCTGTTCTCTCCAGGACATGATCCGTATCCACTTAGAACAAAATCCTAGTCTAGACAACTTCTATGAGAAATGGGCAGTACAACTAAATGACACCCACCCTGCCATTGGCGTTGCCGAATTGATGAGGTTGCTGATTGATGATCATGAAATGGATTGGGATAAAGCATGGAATATCACCCAACAGACCTTTGGTTATACCAATCATACCCTTTTACCTGAAGCCCTAGAAAAGTGGCCCTTAAGCCTTTTTGGTCGTCTTTTGCCGCGTATTTTGGAAATTATTTACGCAATTAACCAACGCTTTATTGATCAAGTGCGGATTAAGTTTCCCAATGATCTAGAAAAAATGTCTCGTTTATCTTTAATCGATGACAGTGGAGAAAAGTACGTCCGCATGGCTAATTTAGCATCTGTGGGTTCCCATGCGATTAATGGAGTAGCTGCATTACATAGTGAATTGCTCAAAGAAACGGTTCTAAAAGACTTCTATGATTTCTTTCCCGAAAAATTTAGCAACAAAACCAATGGGGTAACACCCCGTCGTTGGATAGTATTGAGCAATCCTCGTCTGACTAGCTTGATTACGGAAAAAATTGGCGATAATTGGATAAAACACCTAGATGAATTACGAAAACTGGAAGGATACGCCGAAGATCCCCATTTCCGTGGCCAATGGCGAGAAGTGAAATACTTAATTAAAAAGGATCTAGCGGATCATATCCACTATAAGCTCGGCATTACCGTTGATCCTGCGGCTTTATTTGATGTTCAGGTTAAACGGATTCATGAGTACAAGCGTCAGCATCTGAATGTCCTCAACATTATTACCCTCTACCAACGCCTTAAACAAAATCCTGACCTAGATTTTACCCCCCGCGTTTGTATCTTTGGAGGTAAAGCCGCCCCAGGTTACTTTATGGCCAAGCGGATGATTAAACTGATTACCTCCGTCGGGGATGTGGTCAATAATGATCCTATCGTTGGCGATCGCCTGAAGGTGATTTTTCTTCCTGACTATAATGTCACCTTTGGTCAAAGGGTTTATCCTGCGGCGGATCTTTCGGAACAGATTTCTACGGCGGGAAAAGAGGCGTCCGGTACGGGAAATATGAAATTTTCCTTAAATGGCGCCCTAACGATTGGTACTCTTGACGGTGCTAATGTGGAAATTCGGGAAGAAGTGGGAGCCGATAATTTCTTTTTGTTTGGTTTAACTACCCCCGAAGTACAGCAGCTAAAGAGCAGTGGTTACTATCCCCGGGGTTACTACGAGTCTAATCCTGAACTAAAAGGGGTTATTGATTCCCTAGCTTCGGGTTTCTTCTCCAAGGGAGATACGGAGTTGTTTAAGCCGATTGTGGATAATCTACTCTACGATGATCCCTATCTATTACTCGCTGACTACGCTTCCTATATTGAGTCCCAAGATGCGGTAAGTCGAACCTACAAAGATATTGAAGCTTGGTCGCGGATGTCGATCCTCAATGTAGCCCGCATGGGCAAATTCTCTAGCGATCGCTCCATCAGTGAGTATGCCAAGGATATCTGGAAGGTGGACGCGGTTCCCGTGGAGGTTAAAGACGATCAGTTTGAGACTGACCATCTGCAATAGGTAGTTTTTTCTGGGGTATCAACCCCAGATTCTATTATTCTTGAAATTGTCGGGCATAGAACTGGGTATAACGTCCATCCTGGGCTAAAAGTTGACTATGGCTACCGGACTCGACAATGCGCCCTTTTTCTAGGACCAAAATAGTATCAGCGCGCCGTACCGTACTTAAACGATGGGCAATAATAAAAACAGTGCGGTTTTCCATAGCCCTTTCTAATGCCTCTTGTACTAGCCCCTCGGACTCCGAATCCAGGGCCGAGGTAGCCTCATCTAAAATCAGAATACGAGGATTGCGTAATACCGCCCGGGCTATGGCTAATCGTTGTCTTTGACCCCCCGATAAATTAGCCCCCCTTTCCCCCACCCAGGTATGATAATTTTGGGGAAATTGATTAATAAAATCGTGGGCGTTGGCAATTTTAGCCGCCCGGGCGATCGCCTCAAAATCTAGCTCAGTTTGTCCGTAGGCGATATTTTGGGCAATAGTCCCCGAAAAAAGGAGAGTATCCTGGGGAACGACACCTATTTGATGACGAAGACTCTCGATCGTCACCTCCTTAATATCAATCCCATCAATGAAAATCTGACCCTTTTGGGGATCATAAAAGCGTAGTAGGAGATTAATTATCGTACTCTTACCCGCTCCCGAATGGCCCACTAGGGCAATTACCTGTCCAGGATTCACCTTGAGATCGAGGGATATTAAAACCGGGCGATCGCTTTCATAACCAAAACTAACCCGATCAAAGTCTACTTTACCCGTAATTGGGGGTAAGGGCTTGGCGTTGGAAGCATCTTGCAAATTAGGGGCGATCGCCAAGAGATCGAAAACCCGTTCTACAGAAGCCTCCGTTTGCTTAAACTCATTATATTGACTGGTAACTAACTCAATTGGGTGTAAAAGCAAAGCCACCCCTGCTAGATAGGCGACAAAAGCGGGACCTGTGAGATTACCCTGGGAGATTTGCCAACCCCCGACAAAAAAGAGGAACATAATACTACAGGCTTCTAGAAATCCAATCACAGGATATTGAAAAGCCCTCACCCTGTCGGCTCGAAATTTAGCTAAACGGTTATTTTCCGCCTCTTGGCTAAAACGCTCCACCTCATAATTTTGGGCAGCAAAAGCTTGTACAACCCGAATACCGCCAAAAACCTCCGTTAAGAGAGTTGCCAAATTAGCCATTTGGCTTTGACTACGACGGGAAAGGACTAACAATTTTTCCCCAAAGGCCCCCACCAGCCAAGCCATCAGAGGAGCTACAACCAAACTAGCGAGGGTTAACTGCCAGTTCAGATAAAACATATAGATAGGAATAGCGATGATTTGCAAAGCCGAGGAGAGAAACTGATGGGAAAGCTTATTGACAATTTCCCCAACTCGGTCTATTTCCTCCGTCAGGCGATAGGTAAGATCCCCTGTCTGGGCGGTGGCGTAGTAATCAATGCCTAACTTTTGCAGATGGCTATAGATATGGCGACGCAAATCATAAACAACACGCTGGGTTGCGTCAATCATCCAGAGAGTTTGTCCGAACTGAAAAATACTTCTAAAAAGGAAAACCAGGGTAGTTAAGCCCAGCCAGTGGGCAACTTGGGGAAGATTTCCTGTACCGACAAATTTAGAAACTTGTCCGACGGAGTAGGGTAAAAGTAGGGTGACAACGACATAGAAAAGAATACAAACCCAACCTTTAACGTATAGCGGCCATTGTTTTTTGCAAAAGGGTATTAAATTCCAATAACTCGAACGAGTTTTCATTGAGTCTCACTCTTATCTGCTTCGAGATACTTTAACAAAAGATGGGCAATTCTCCAAGAAGCTCCCACTGGTCCAAAACGTGCTTGGCCATTTTTAACACATTCTTGCAGATAATCAGGATCTTTTACCGTTATTGCCACCCTTTGGGCCGCCTCTTTTAAATTTGCCTCCGTAGCGGAACCTGTGCCAATGGTTTGGGCTGAAATTCCTAACAGTCGGGTTTGGGCTTCGGCGAATTGATAGGTAAATTGGGGTCCGTGGCCAGGGATTTGTAGTACGGGCTTGCCGAGAGCGACGGCTTGATCTACCGCTAACCCCGCCATGCCTAGGACTAGGGTACAACCATGGAGTATATCATTAAAAGCATCGGTATAACAGCGTATTTCCGTCCCCAATAGGCTTAATTTGCCATTTTCGTACTGCCAACCCTGTTCAGAGGCGATCTCAGGTAATTGTGCCTGTAAGCTTGGGACCAGAGCCGCACGAAATTGGACTTGATTTTCCATAACTTGGGCGATTTCCCTGGCGAGTTGTAACTGGAGCCGAAAATTGCGAACGGCTTCCGGAAGACGCGAACCGGGGAGTAGAGCTAACATCGGCAGGGAGGGGTTAAGTTGCAAATCTTGCCCCTGGGGTTGCAGATAATCTAGGGAGGGAATACCCCCAAATTGAGCCTTTTTTAAGCCTTGGTTTTGTAAATCTTCGGCGGTATAGCGATCGCGGGTAAAAACCCCCAAACAACGGGGTGAGTTGAAATAATGCCAGAGCAAAGGCCCTAAATTTAAACGCCCCTCGTAGAGACTAGAAAGACAGGAAATAAAAGCCACAAAGGGACGGCCAGTGAGGTAGGCAAAGCTTTGGGAAACACCATCACCAGTGGTCATAATTAGGTCACATTGGGGAGCATAGCTCAAAACCGCCTGGAGTTGTCGCCAAGTTAACCCAATTAAACCCGCTTGGATATCTTTGATGAACTGGAAACGGTTCATATAGAAGAAACCGCCAGAGGGCATAGTTTCCGTCGGACCAATGATGGGAATATTCAGGTTACGATAGGCATATCCCTGGCCGACAATGGGCATGGCAGCCATGTCTAGGTTGGGTTCGTGTTCTTTTAAGGTTCTGATAACGTAGGAAGTATGGTTATCTTCGCCGTGGCCATTACTGATAAAAAGGATTTTTTTTGGTACAACCGTCATACTAAATCCGCTTAGATAAATATATTATCGCAAAGGCTAGGCAGGAGGCAGGAGGCAGGAGAAAAATAACTGTCATAAGTTTGATTCGAGAATTAAGATTCAGGAATAGATGACAAGATTATGATAGAATCGCCTCTATCCTTAGTCCTTCTTTCTCAATAGATATAACCCGTGAAGCTCTTTGTTTATCATACTCCTGAACTGACCCCGACTGGGGATTTGCCCGATTGTGCCGTTGTGATCGATGTTTTGAGAGCCACTACCACCATTGCTACCGCTTTGGCCGCCGGTGCGGAGGCAGTTCAAGCCTTTAGGGATCTAGATACCCTCATGGAAAAGAGTGAAAAATGGCTTCCCGAAAAGCGTTTACGAGCAGGTGAACGGGGCGGAGCCAAGGTGGAAGGTTATGATTTAGGTAATTCTCCCCTAGACTGCACCCCCGATCTCATGGAGGGAAAACGCTTATTTATTAGTACGACTAATGGAACACGCGCTTTAGATCGGGTGGCTCTGGCGCACCGGGTAATAACTGCAGCCATGATCAATCGTCACTCGGTCGTTCAGTATTTGTTAGATAAACAACCAGAAAGTGTTTGGCTATTGGGTTCGGGTTGGGAAGGGGGCTACTCCCTAGAAGATACCGCCTGTGCGGGGGCGATCGCCCAGGGGATAGTTAATGTCTCTACGGTGGGGAATGATGAGGTAATCGCGGCGATCTCTTTGTATACTCAATGGCAGGACAATCTTTTAGACCTATTTCACCAGGCCAGTCATGGTCAACGCTTGCTCAAGCTCAATGGTGAGGAGGATTTAAAGTATTGTGCGGCTCTTGATCGTCTCTCGGTACTGCCGATCCAAAAGGAACCAGGAGTATTGGTGAAACTTTAATTTGTTTCTATGGTTCACTTATTTTGCTAGAATACAGTCCGTGGCTTGGATTACCATTAGAACAACTAACGCCCGTTGGGAAGCAGAGCTCATGCAGCAAATTTTGTCCTCCTATCAAGTTCCGAGTCGAGTTATTGATATTGGGCCTGGTGTCTATTGTGGTCAAGGTAGCCAGGCTGCTCTACAGGTACGTCTTCAGGATCAATGGACGGCTCTTTTGCTGCTCTCTCCTGTAGAGGAGAATCTCTAAACAATTAATATTAATATGTCTCTATTTGACTGGTTTGCTAAACGGGAAAAATCCGAGCCCCATATTCGACAACAGCAGGAGCGGGAAATAGCTGATGGCCTCTGGACAAAGTGCGAAGCCTGTGGCGTTGTGGCTTATACTAAGGACCTACAAGCTAATCAATTAGTCTGTGCTGATTGTGGCCATCATTTGCGGGTTGATGGGGATGAGCGCGTGCGGCAACTGATTGATGCCAATAGTTGGACTCCCTTAGATGAAAACCTTTTTCCCACCGATCCGCTGAAATTTAAAGATCGCAAACCCTACAGCGATCGCCTCAAGGACACCCAAGAAAAAACAGGCCTCGTAGACGCAGTGACGACGGGGACTGGTTTACTCGACTGTTTACCCCTAGGTTTGGGGGTAATGGACTTTCGTTTTATGGGCGGAAGTATGGGTTCGGTTGTGGGGGAAAAACTCTGCCGTCTTACGGAATACGCCACCCGAGACAGACTTCCCCTAGTGATTATCTGTGCCTCCGGGGGAGCTAGAATGCAGGAGGGGATGTTGAGTTTGATGCAGATGGCGAAAATATCTGCTGCTCTCCAACGTCATCAGCAGGCCCAACTACTCTATATCCCCGTTTTAACTCACCCCACCACGGGTGGAGTTACCGCCAGTTTTGCCATGCTAGGCGACATCATTCTCGCCGAACCTAAGGCGACTATTGGCTTTGCCGGCAGGCGTGTCATTGAGCAAACCCTCCGAGAAAAGTTACCTGAAGGCTTCCAAACCTCGGAATATCTCCTCAAACATGGTTTTGTCGATGCGATCGTTCCCCGCACCCAGCTTAAAAAAACCCTAGCTCAGTTGATTTGTCTACATCAGCCCTTTTCTCCCCTACTCGCTCCCGTTAATGTTGATCCCTTATCTCACCTACAACCGCGTTATATTTAACCAGTTAGTTGTCATCATGAGGCTATATTGCTAAGATGAGAGCGCCTTTATTTAGCTGTTCATGTTTAAACTCATACCTAAACCAGTTAATAAATTGATAAGTGCGGACAAATCTAAATCCCGAAACCAGCAGTATCGTCGATTTAGTCTAGGGTTATTGGGAGCGCCTTTAGTTCCTTTGTTCACCGTCGGGTTGATCAATTGCCTGATCGATCCCTACGGTATTGTAAAAACTCCCGCGCTCAGAAAGTTTAATCTCCTAAAACCCGTACAAGATGATCAAACGAGATTGGTTAAACCGGTGGGAATAATTCAACTCAAGCCCCAAAGAGTTTTTTTAGGTTCTTCTCGGACAATTCTCGGCTTAGATCCTGCCCATGGTGCATTTAGGGATAATTTAGTGACCTACAATGCTGGTTTGACAGGTCCAAATATGGACGATATAAAAGCATATTTTGATCATGCTTTACTCAATCAAAGGGATCTCAAAGAAGTCGTATTAGCCCTGGACTTTTTCATGTTTAAAGATGCTGATTTGCCAAGTAGTAGGACGGATAATCAGATCCTGGGCAAAACTCAAATCCCTCCCTTAGAATTAGTCAGACTAACTTTATCTCTAGATACTTTAGCATCTAGCGAAAAAACCCTCCAAGACAATTTAAAATCCGATTCATCTGAACCCTACTATTTTTATGGTATGAGAAGGGCTTCAGAAACCCCTGACAAAAAAGACAAAATTGATAGTTTTAAGCATCAAATCAATAATTACTTAAATACTTTTTACAAAGATTATCGACTGTCTCCCAATTCCTTCCAAAAGCTGCAAGAAATAATCGAGATCTGTAGGCAGAAAAATATCAATCTCAAGGTGCTGGTATCGCCCATTCATGCAACCCAGATGCAGACAATCGAAGCAGCAGGACTTTGGGCTGACTTTGAAAATTGGAAACGAGAGATTAGTAAAATAACTCCTTTTTTTGATTTTGCTACCTATAATCAGATCACAACTGAGCCAATTAGTAATACCATGAAAAATTTTTCTGACAGTGCCCACTATACCAAAACGGTTGGGGATTTAGTCTTAAACAGAGTCTTTAATTATAGAGAGTCGGAAGTACCCAAGGATTTTGGTGTTTATGTCAATTATCAGAACATCGAATCCCATTTAGAAACAATCTCAACAAATAAAAACATCTGGGTCAAAAAGACACCCCAAGAAGTGAAAATTGTCAACAACATTTATCAACAAACAAAAAAATAGCTTATGTTTTTCAATTCTTATATTTTCCTATTTGTTTTTTTTCCGATCACCCTAATTGTCTATTTTAGTCTGGGGCGAATGAAGCTAATTAGATTAGCCCTAGCTTGGTTGGGAATCACCTCGCTGATTTTCTATGCCCACGCTAACTTTTTTCTATTTGAGCAATTACCCGTTACCCCCCAATATATATTTTTACTGATTTTTTCTATTTTCTTAAATTATCAGATAGGCAGTTTGATTAGAGCCAGTTCGAGGGGCAAGCTTTGGCTATGGGTAGGAATAATAATTAATCTAAGTATACTCGCCTACTACAAGTATACTAACTTTGCCCTGACTTCCTTAAATGGCTTATTCAATACGGATTGGCAAATCGCCCAGTTAATTTTGCCCTTGGGAATTTCCTTCTATACTTTTAATCAAATTGCTTATTTGGTTGATACCTACAAGGGAGAAGTTAAGAACCGTTACTCAGATTTCCTTATTTATAGTGTCTTTGTCAGCTTTTTTCCCTACATCACCTCTGGCCCAATTGTTCGCTACAACGAGATAGTACCCGAACTGACGAAACTTCGGAACTTCTTTTTTTCCCAGAAAAACTTTGCCCTAGGCTTAACTTGGTTTTGTTTAGGACTCGCCAAAAAGGTACTGATTGCTGACAATATTGCTCCTTGGGTGACAACGGCTTTTTCCCATGCTCGGGAATTAAATTTCCTAGAAGCTTGGGTTGGAGCTCTCAGTTATACCCTACAACTATATTTTGATTTTTCGGGCTACTCTGATATGGCCATCGGTTTGGGGTTAATGTTAAATATCAAATTGCCCATTAACTTTAACTCCCCTTACAAAGCTGTTTCCATTAGCGATTTCTGGCGACGTTGGCATATTACCCTGTCTAATTTCCTAAGAGACTATCTTTATATCCCCCTAGGGGGCAGTCGTCAGGGGGAAGTACGTCGCTATACTAATCTGTTGCTGACGATGTTACTGGGGGGGCTTTGGCACGGAGCGGGTTGGACTTTTATCCTTTGGGGTATACTCCATGGCTCCTATCTTTGTATTAACCATGGTTGGCGACAATTTAAAATAACTTTACCTAAATTTGTCGGTTGGTTACTGACGATGACAGCCGTAATTGTCAGTTGGGTTTTCTTTCGAGCAGCGAATCTAGGGGATGGATGGGCAATCATCAAGGGAATGGTAGGGCTCAATGGTATAGTTATCCCAGGCAACCCCCAGGGTAAAATGGCATTTTTGCAGGGATTTGGCTTTAAAATCCAAGCTTGGTCGGATTTGTCCCACTTACCCCAGGTATTTGGCAGTCAATTTTACTGTATACTCTGTATCCTGGGGTTGCTTTTGGGGGTAGCGTTTTTACCGAATACCCAGGAGTTGATTGCCAAGTTTAAACCGACTTGGTGGTGGGCTCTACCCCTGGGATTGATGACGAGTCTTTCTCTGCTTTCTCTAAATCGAGTTTCTCAATTTCTCTATTTTCAATTTTAGAACCCTAAAAGGGAGCGAAGGTTAACCACCTCGCCAATGACGGCGATCGCCGGAGCTGCAAATCCCGTTTTTTCCACAAGAGTGACGATCGTATCTAGGGTAGCAATTAATTCTTCCTGTCGGGGGGTAGTTCCCCAACGAATCAAAGCGACAGGAGTTTGGGGATCTTTGCCGGCTTGTTTTAACTCTTGGGTAATATGGACTAGATTATGGACTCCCATATAAATGACGAGGGTTTCCGAGCCCTGGGCGATCGCTGGCCAATTGACTTGGGGGCGGTATTTTCCTGCGGCCTCATGCCCTGTAACAAAGGTAACAGAGGAACTATAACCCCGATGGGTAAGGGGAATACCCGCATAGGCACTGACAGCAACTCCGGCGGTAATTCCTGGGACAACTTCCACCGTTAACCCCGATGCGATTAAATCAGCCATTTCTTCGCCTCCTCGACCGAAAACAAAAGGATCTCCCCCCTTAAGACGGACTACTACGGCATTTTTCTGAGCTTTTCGGAGTAAAACCTCGGTAATCTCTGCTTGGGTTAAGGAATGATTGCCGCGACGTTTACCCCCGTTAATCTTTTCTGCATGGGGGTTAATCATGGCTAAAATGGGAGGAGTCACTAGGGCATCATAGACGACAACATTGGCGTGTTCTAAAAGGATTTTGGCTTTGACGGTGATTAATCCTGGATCTCCAGGGCCTGCTCCTACCAAATAAACCTTACCCAGACTCGGAGACTCATTCATAGTTCCTTGAGGATTCATTCTCTAACTTTATTGAAGATTTTTGCTAATTGTAGTAACCATTGTTACACAGACTTTTTTTGCCATGCAGTATTCCCTTTTAAATAGATTTATCGGTAGTTTGGCTGGCAGTCTGAGCGGACAGGATGACCAGTTGCGGGTTTTATCGGAGTTGGCAACAGAGCTAGGCGATCGCCTTATTGCCGAGGATAAGCTCCAAGAAAAAGACGCGCAACAACTCTATCAAAAATACCAAGATAGATTAAAGTTTCCCCTAGGCAGTAGCCATCTGCTGCTGGCGACTCTACCCCTACAACTGCGTTACTACGATGATCGCCCCCAACTCCAAGCCCAACTAGACACCTTAGAAAAAACCTGGCAACAGTCGCGTCTGAGTTTAGAAGATGTTTTAGTCTGGAGCTATGGCCTGGGTTTGGCACTTGAAGAAAAACTCCAACCGCAGATTTTACCAAGACAGATTATAAAAGCCTTTCCCACCCTCCACACCCCTTTACTAGAAAGCCTAGAAAAATTGGCTAACTTGCTGCCTAATTCCCCACCTTTGCGGCAAATTCTCGCTCATTTCCCTGATGATCCCAATAGAGCTATTTTAGCCGCTTTCTCTTGTTTTATAGCCAGCCCCGAGGATGCCAAACTTTCCCTAGGACGAGCCAAGCATTGCCCTCTAGAACCCCATCTAGTCATGGCCCTATCAGGAGTGATCTCTGGGGCTTACAATAGTATTATAGGATTGCCCCTGTCTTGGCGAGTCAGTCAAGAAAATTTGGGAGTGATGAGTAGCGTTGAAAAGCAAGCCCAGTCTCTTTTAGCCCTTTGGTGTGGAGTTTATGGCGTGCCATCTCACCCTTTGCTTTCCCCTCAAGGCTTAGGAAAATTCGGTCTGATTCAACGCCGAGAGTCTTTAAGGATCATTTCCCAAAAAGAAACCTAGCCGAGGTAAACACTTACGAAAACTCAGTACCTATCCCCTGATTGCCTGAAGTTGGCCAAACGTCCCTTCGCGTTGGGTTTAACTTGTACCTGTTTAACTATGGTGGTTAGTTATCGTTTTTATAATCAACCACAATTAGCTCCGGGTACCATAGCCGAGACGACTCTCATCGCCCCCTCAGATGCTCACTTAGAAGATATTAAGGGGACAAGGGCCCGACAAGAAAAGGTTTTAGTGGATATAAACCCTATTTTGAGGCGAAATCAGCAAGTAACTGCCAAAATCTTGGCCAATTTATCCCTATACTTAGAGAATATTACCCAGATTCGTCAGAAATCTGGACGGTTTCCGGTCGTTAGTGAAGGCGTTTTATCTCTAAAAACTCAGCAATACCTCCGTTCCTGTCCGGAAGCCCATTGGCAAGGGATACTTCTGGCGATAAAAAATGGAGCGGCTTCGGAGCCGTTTATGCTAGTATTACAGAGAAATCCGCAGTTTTTAAGACGGATTGAACAGTCCCGTCGTCAATACCAGCAAGCAGTAGGGATTAAAACCTTTGACCCAGAAATTAATGATTTATTAGCGATCGCCGATGACAATTGGCTCTTAGCAAAGACTGGGACAATGAGAGCTCTGAAGTTGATTTTAACCCAGGGAATCCCCCCAGGAATCCGAACAGAACACCTAGAAGAAACCATTAACCTGCACTTAGACGAGTTGGTGCCCAAGGAAAGTCAAGGGGCGATGCGATCACTTTTAATCAAGGTGCTAGAAGACAAGTACAATTTAGAAGAGGACAAACAGGCAACCGAACACCTAGCTAGGGAACTTATTCAAGCCGTTCCTCCGGAAATTGTCACGATTAACAAGGGGGAAATAATCGTCCAAAAGGGAGAAAAAATATCCCAGTCAGATTTTGTCTTAATCGATCACTTTGGTTGGAGTCGTCGCGGCATTAATTGGGTAGGAATCGGGTTGTCTGGGTTATTAGTTTCGGGTTCTGTGGGCTTGTTTTGGGCAATAGAAAAGCATTTCCATCGTTTTTTGCGCTCTCGGGACTATATACTCCTCGGTTTACTCAGCGCGTCTCCACCTCTACTGGCGATCATGCAGTTTCCCTATACAAATCTGTCGGCCATTGGGCTATTAACCAGCACTTTCTACGGCCCCACCCTAGCTGTTACCCAAGTCCTACTGCTTTCGGGATTATCTAGCTATGCTAGTGGCACAATTAGCTGGGATCTCATTGCTGGTACTGCGGGGGGCTTAGTTACGGCTCTAATGGCAGGAAGATTGCGCTCAAGGGATGAATTAGCTCTACTCGGGGGTGTTTCTGGGCTGGTGCAAGGGGGAGTTTATTTGGTAATTTACCTCATTGCCAGCAGTAGCGGCGGAACAATTTTGTATGCTATTTTACCGAGGGCTTTCCTGTATGGGTTATCGGCTCTGGCTTGGATTATTATCGCCCTGGGATTGTCTCCCTATCTGGAGCGGTTTTTTGATTTAGTGACCTCGATTCGCTTGGTAGAATTGGCAAATCCTAATTACGGTTTACTAAAACGACTAGCCACCGAAGCCCCGGGGACTTTTCAACATACCCTTTTTGTGGCTTGTTTGGCAGAAGCGGCGGCTCGCAAGCTCCGCGCCAATGTAGAATTAGTGCGCGCCGGCACCCTGTACCATGATATTGGCAAAATGCACGATCCCCTGGGTTTTATTGAAAATCAGATGGGACAACCCAATAAACATGAGCAGATTAATGATCCTTGGGTAAGCGCGGACATTATTAAAAGGCACGTTAGCGAGGGGCTAGTGATTGCCCGCAAGTACGGTTTACCCAGGGCAATCCGAGATTTTATTCCTGAGCATCAGGGAACTTTGAAGATTGCCTATTTCTATCATCAAGCCAAACAACGCTTAGAAAAGGGAGAATGTGGTATTTTGTATGAAGCTGATTTTTGCTACGATGGACCGATTCCCCAATCTAGGGAAACTGCCATTCTCATGTTAGCTGATAGCTCTGAGGCAGCCCTGCGATCGCTTCAGGACGCAACTCCAGAGCAAGCCACGGATATGATTAAAAAGATTTTACAAGCCCGTTGGCGAGAGCAACAGTTAAAAGAGAGTGGCTTGAAGTATGAGGAGCTTAAGGACATTACCGAGGTATTTGTCGAGGTTTGGCAACAATATCATCATAAGCGAATTGCCTATCCTAAAGCCGTCCTAGAGCCCACCCTTGGTCAGGTTTAAAGTTGAGACTGGTAAAGGGCTTGGCCTAGCTGGAATAGTTCAAAGGCGATAAAAAGGCTCAAAATCACGGTAACAGCTTGATTCAGCAGGGGAATATTCCCTTTTCCCAATAAAGAAGCGATAAATTTGACTATTACTAGAACCAGGGCAACAGAAACGGCTATTTGTAAACTAGACATTATGGATTTTGCAGATATTTCTTTGATCTTACTTTTTTTCGGGTTTTTCGCCAAGCCATGGGGTGATGGGGTGATGGGGTGATGGGGTGACGGGGTGATGGGGTGACGGGGTGATGGGGTGATGGGGTGACTATATTTCGTCAGGATTGACCCCTAAAGCTTTTAATTGAGCCTCTAAACGTTCAGCCCGTTCTCGTTCTGCCTCCAATGCCAAATTAACTTGGTTCAAGGCTAAATTGGTTTGTTCTAGGGCAAGATTGGTTTGTTCTAGGGCAAGATTGGTTTGTTCTAGGGCAAGATTGGTTTGTTCCGCCTGTTGTGCCAATTCTACTGTGGTCAAAAATCGCCGCCCATCAGGATAATAAACCTCCAGGGTTGATGAGGTGAGGACAAAGCGAATCCCTAAAGCGGGACTTGTCCAATCCTCAATCCCATCTATCTCGCATAATTCCCTGTCTTGACGCTGTAATCCCGTTAATTCGTTATCTTCTGGGTCGTAGAGATAGTATTCGTCTACGCCGTAATGTTCATAAAATTTAAGCTTGCGGATCATTTCCTTGGAGCGATTACCAGGGGACAAAATCTCAAAGACAACTTGGGGCGCGAGATTGTCTTCCTGCCATTGGCGATAGGAACCTCGGTAGCCCTTAGGTCGCCCAAAAACGACAAAAACATCGGGAGCAACCCGAATATCCGGCCTTCCTTCTACGGGATACCAGAGTAAATCCCCCGCCACAAAGACATGAGGATTATCGGCAAAAAGACATTCTAAATTTTCCTTGAGCAAGACAATCCATTGAAATTGCTCAGTATTGTCCGACATTGGTTGTCCGTCACTATCGGGATAGATTATATCGCGCTCTAGGGAGATGGTCATGGCGATCGCATTATAGGTCAATTGTTCCTATTTTAACTCAAAAGATTCGGTATGATATCCTAAAAAAACAACAGATCACCCAGATAGCACCATGACGAGGGGACAACAAACCGCCATTAAACGCATTCTAGATGCAAACCTGGATCGCGCCCGCGAGGGATTAAGGGTTATCGAAGAATGGTGTCGTTTTGGCTTAGATAACGGACAACTCGCCGAAGAATGTAAACAAATGCGTCAAGAGCTTGCCCCTTGGCATACCCTAGAGTTGCGTTTGGCTAGAGATACCCCCCAGGATTTAGGAACTGAGCTCTCCCATCCAGGGGAAGAAAAACGCGAAAATATTGCTCACCTTTTACAAGCCAATCTTTGCCGTATTCAAGAAGCCCTAAGGGTTTTAGAAGAGTATGGTAAATTGTATGACCCCCAGATGGGAACTATCTTTAAACAAATGCGTTACCGAGTCTATACCCTAGAAAGTAATCTGCAAGGAAATCTCGCCCGTCAAATTCTAGCCCAAGCTTCTCTATACCTAGTAACAAATCCTGGGGAAAACCTTTTAGGGGTGGTAGAATCTGCCCTGAAGGGGGGCTTAACTTTGGTACAATATCGAGATAAAAACGCTGATGATACTGTACGCCTGGAGAATGCCGAGAAACTCTGTCAACTTTGTCACCAGTATGGCGCTTTATTTATTCTCAATGATCGGGTAGATTTAGCCCGTGCGGTAAAAGCCGATGGAGTCCATCTCGGACAACAGGATATTCCCATATCTCTAGCTAGGGAAATTTTAGGAACTCATGCTATTGTCGGGCGCTCTACCACCAACCCTGGGGAAATGCAGAAAGCCCTCTCCGAAAAACCCGACTATCTGGGGGTGGGTCCTGTGTATGAAACCCCCACCAAAGCAGGTAAAGCCGCCTCTGGTTACGGATATGTGCGTTATGCCCAAGAAAATTGTCCCATTCCTTGGTTTGCCATTGGTGGGATTGATGCCAGTAATGTTATGGAGGTAAGACAAGCAGGGGCGCAAAGGGTGGCGGTAGTTCGCGCTATTATGCAAGCAGATAACCCGACTCTCGTAACTCAATCCCTTTTGTCGCAACTCTCTTTATGATTGACCTTGATGTAAATGGTAAATCTGTAACCTGTGCCCTGGGTACCTATCTTCCCCAACTTTTTGCCCAATTGGGGTTAAATCCTCGTCTCATTGCCGTGGAATACAATGGGGAAATTCTCCATCGTCAATATTGGGAAACAACCCAACTACAAACAGGCGATCGCTTAGAAATTGTTACCATCGTGGGGGGGGGTGTCGTTGCCTAAAGCCTCTTTAACTGCTCTGCTTTTGCTAAAATCGCCCCAGCTGCTTGTTTTCCAGAAATAGTCGCCCCCTCCATACTGTCAATATAATCCTGTTGGGTATAACTCCCCGCAAGGAAAAAATTAGGAATCGGGGTTTCTTGGGAAGGGCGATAAACATCCATACCCGGTGCTTCTCGATAGAGGGACTGAGCCAGTTTAACAACACTATACCAAGTCATCTCTAATTCCCGAGAAGAGGGAAAAAGTTTATGTACTTGTTCTAAAACGTGACTCGCAATATCTTCATTTTTCGCCTTAATAAAAGGATCTCCAGGGGTTAAGACTAATTGCAATAAAGAACCCTCCCCTTGACGATAATAATCCCCCGGGCTTGTGAGGGCTAGATCAGCAAAACAGGAAAAATCTGCATCGGCGGTATAAAGTAGATTATCAATACCGACAGCTTTTTCTAATTGTTGGCGTTGGCTTTGGTCATTTAGTTCCGTTACCCAACCATTAAAACGCAATTGTACCGTAGCCACGGGAACCGCTTCTAGTTGGTAAATATTAGCAAATTGGGGATATTTGCGCCAAGAAGTTGGTAAAAGTCTTTGAATACCCGGTATATCACAGGCGGCTAGGTAGGCATCCGCTAAGATAGTTTCTTCCTGTTCACCCTGGGCTACGATCAAGCCTGTAACGCCACTATCATTAAAAAGAATCTCCCGCACAGGGCGACGGGTGTGGATTTTGGCTCCCCTAGCTTCTAGGTAATTGCGGATCGGTTTGTGGAGATATTCCTGGGGAGAGCCTTCTAGGAGTCTTAAAATAGAGGCTTCGGTTTTGGTAGCAAAGAAGAGGAAAATCGTCAACATACAACGAGCAGAAATATTTTCCGTATCGATAAAGCCCAAAGCATAGGCGATAGGATTCCACATCTTTTGTAAGCTACCATTGTTACCCCCATGACTGCGAAACCAATCGGCAAAACTAATGCTATCGAGTTGACGAATGGTTTTCATGGCTCCTTCAAAGTCTACCAAACCCTGTACTATAGGGCTAGTACCAAGGGCTAGGGAGTTAGCCAGTTTATCTAGGGTGGAAAGTTGGGAGGTGGTAAAAAAAGCTTTTAAGCCGTTAAAGGGAGCTCCTGTAAGAAAGCGAAAGTCTAAGGCTCCGATTCTCCCCCCTTCGTTAATAAAGGTATGGGTATGTTGTTTAAGTCTCAGGTTATTGATTGCGCCTACCTTTTCCATGACAGCAAAAAGGCTATAGTAACAACCAAAGAAAACATGAAGCCCCATTTCCAGATGATTACCATCCTTATCTACCCAACTGCCGACTTTACCGCCAATGAAGGGTCGAGATTCCAAGATTTCTACCTCACAACCTGCATCCACTAGATCAATGGCAGCTACCATTCCCGCTAATCCCGCACCCACGATCGCAACTCGCATTTGACTACCCAGTTTATGTTTCTTTACATTATTTTAATATAATAGGTTGATATTTTCCCCCCAGGGCTTCCACGATCGTTTGGGTATTGGCAATTAGCATTTTCGGGTAGGTATTGGCCTCACTACTAGCGGACCCAATGGAATCGGAATAAAGGCGCTTGGGTGCAATTTTAACCCCTGCTTCCTGGGCTACTGTGGTAATTAGGGTCGGGTTAATGGTAGTTTCTGCAAAAATAGCCGGTATCTTCGCTTTTTTAATGGACTCTGCGAGGGTTTTAACGGTTTGGGCACTGGGTTGTTCTTCCGTACTAATACCGATTAATGTCCCTAACATCTCTAATTTATAGGCCTTGGCATAGTACTGGAAAGCATCGTGGGTAGTCACCAATTTACGGTTTTCCGGGGGAATGGTTTGGATTTCTTGGCTAATCCAAGTATCTACTTGTTGTAATTGTCGGATCAGGCGATCGCTATTAGCCGCAAAAACGGCTTGATCTTCAGGAGCTAAGGCAATTAGTTGGGCTTTAATTGTCTCTACCATTTTAATGCCATTTTTAGCATCGCCCCACACATGGGGATCGGGAACCTTCTGCCCTTCTTTATTAAAGCCCAGGGGTTTAACGCTTTCGCCAACGGGTACTTTTTTCCCTTGCACGCCAGCAGCATTCATCAACTTAATTAAGCCTGGCTCTAGGTTATAGCCATTATAAAAAATCAGATCCGCCTTTTCTAGGGCGACACTATCTGCGGGTACGGGTTCATAGACATGGGGATCGGCCCCTGGTTGTAAAAGGCCTTTACTCTCAATTTCCCCGGACCCAATGGTGGCTACTAAATCCGCAATAATGGTACTGGTGGAGACGACTAAGGGTTTTTGGCGGGTGGGTGGATTAACCTGGGACTGACAGGCGCAAAGCAATACACCTAGGAGCAATGCTAGGGTTTGGGGGAGTTTCATTGAAAATATTTTAAAGTTCTTTCATAATTATCTCATAATTTCGTTCCAACCACCAGTTGATTGCGTTAGCTTAGAAAACGCCATACCAAATATCTTCTATTAACTGAGCCTTTGCTAGTAGAGTGGTTTCCATCTCCCCGTCTCCCCGTCTCCCCGTCTCCCCCGTCCCCTGGGAATCTGCCAAAACCGTAATATGTCCTAACTTCCTCCCTGGACGACTTTCTCCCTTACCATACCAATGTACATAAGTCAAGGGTAAAGCCGCTATTTTTTCTCTTTTTTCGGCGTAGTCCTGGTTAGAATACTCATAACCGAGTAAATTCACCATTACAGCCTTGGGAGTTTTTAGATTAACCGCAGTCAGAGGTAAACCTGTAACGACTCTTAGCTGCATAGCAAATTGAGAAGTCAAACAAGCATCAAGGGTATAGTGGCCAGAATTGTGGGTACGAGGAGCAATTTCATTGATCAAAACTTTGCCATCCTTGGTCAGAAAAAACTCTATACCAAACACACCGACTGCTTGTAATTGTTCTAAAAAATGGCGTGCTATGACCTCAATTTCTGTCTGAATTTTGCTAGGGATGGCCGCAGGAATGATGACTCGGCGACAAACTTGGTTTTGTTGTTGGGTTTCTACAACCGGATAGATGGCTATCTCCCCCCCATGGCTACGGGCTGCCATCACAGCTAATTCCTGATCGTAGGCAATAAATTCCTCCCCCATTAAGGATAATCCCTGTAACTGCTGCCTAATATTCTCCAATTCGGCAGGGGAATGGACAACAAAAGTGCCTTGGCCATCGTAGCCATGACGACGAACTTTCACAACCAAGGGAAAAGCCGGTGCGATCGCATCTTCAAGGGAAAAATAAGCAGGAACAGGTAAATTAAGAGAGGCTAGATACTGACGTTGTTCGTATTTATCTAGAAGAGGGGCGAGATTGGCTAGGGTGGGATAAAAGATCACTCCCTGCTCGGCTAGGGGTTTAAGGGCTTCTAAATCTACAAATTCATTCTCAAAGGTAATTACATCAGACAGTTGGGCTAGTTGAGCCGTAGCCAAAGCATCGGTAATTGGGGCAAAAATGACCTGTTTAGCCACAGCCACGGCAGGATCATCGGGGTAAGGGGTTTGTATAACTAAATCTATACCCAAGTCCTCGGCCGATTCGCCCATCATCTGGGCTAATTGACCACCGCCGATAATACCCACCCGTTGCCTAACCATCTATTGACATCCCAGGGATTCTCTGGTAGAAACGCCCGTTTTAGAATTAACCCCTGAGGCGGTTTCACAAAGATTTTTAATTTGTTGTGCATCTAGAACTGTAAAGGAAAAATCAGTCCCCGTTACCTCCGCATTGCGAAAGGTAGAACGCAGCATAATCGCTTCTGCTAGGATAGCATCCCTGAGATCCGCTTCATCAAAAATGCTCAGGTAAGCCAGCCCATTGGTTAAGTCGGCTCCCTTGAGATTGGCTCCCTTGAGGACTGAACCATTAAAAACAGATCCCCGTAAATCGGTGTTACTTAAATTAGCGTTATTGAGATTAACATTAGTAAATTGGGCAGTCTGGAGATTTTGCCCCGACAAGTCCTGACCACTGAGATTTTTGTTTTCGTAGGATGCACTTGCTCCCGTTACCGATGAGGAGCTTGCAGCCTGGGCATTTAGGGGTAGCCAGAGACAAAGAATCAACAAGAGAGCAAGGGATTTTAGATAAAATTTCATCTTTCCGCCCTCCGGTCGACTCGCGCTTTAGCGCTGGGAGGAAAGGAG
>JBBAUO010000035.1:0-44100 GCA_040398185.1 Microcystaceae cyanobacterium
GTTCTTCTTCTGACTCTATCTCCCTAGCTGCCTGACCACCCCCTGAACGCTTACGTTTTTTAAATCAAGCGCAGGATTCTGACCTTAAACATTTACAATCTCATTTAGGACTGAGGGATGAAGATATTAAATACATAGAGTCTGTAGCAAAAGATTTAAGAAAACTTGATTTAGTGTTACTAGAAAATGCTATATATATTAAATCTCTAGCAGACCTTAAAGAACTTTCGTTGACTTTGTCGGCAGTACAAGCGAGTTGTACAGATATTCAAGAAGATATTAAATACATTAAGTATCGAGTAGAGGATGTTCGAAAAATTAGTTTAGCAATACAATCCGAGAATTTTTCCCATCCCCATCAATTAGCCCAATCTATCATCAGACGTATCAAAGCCCTTGATTATAAAGAAATTAAGACCACATTATCAGATGCCAGCCTTTGGGAAATCACACTTCCCACCACAGGATTCAAGCTGTCCAGCCAAAAAGCTCTCTTTTGCCTAACTTGTTCAGAAAATTCTCAAATTTTTCAAGAGCTTTATCAGCCAATACAAAAATCCAATTATACATTTTTAATTTTAGTTGCCAAAAATAACTGTTGTGAGCAAGATTTAAAACAATTACAGACTATATGGCTAGACTATCCTACTCTGCAAACTCTGATCGAAACTCCCGAAGAAAAAGTAGTAGAATGGTTAACCTCAACTCTATTTCGACAAACCAACTCAGTTACACTCCCCGGAATACTACCCTATAAAACCAAAGGAAGTGCTGGAGATAGCTTTTTTGGTAGAGATAGTGAATTAGCCCGCATTGTCAATGGCTATCAAAAGGGAGGCATTTTGATAGGAGCTCATCGTAGTGGCAAAACTTCATTTTTAAACAAACTCCAAGAAAAACTTTCCCGAAATGGATCTGAGGTAATTGGCCCGAAAAGTATTTTTAGTTTAGAGGGCTTTTTTGAGCAAACCCTAATTTCCTTAAATATTCCTTTGTCCAATTCTATGAATCCCGAAAAGTGGGCTTCCCTTTTAAAACAGTATTCTCAAAATAATTCTGATAAAAGGTTAGTATTTTTGTTAGATGAAGTAGATAAATTGATTGAAATAGATAAGAAAATAGCTTGTGAATTAAGTCAACAGATGCGTCTATTACAAAACGAACGTTATTGTGAATTTTTTCTAGCAGGACATAATACACTAAGGGAAGCCATTACTACTGAATATAGTCCCCTCCGCAACTTTGCCGAGGAGATGATCCTCTTAGGACTTACTGAGGAAGCAGCGAAGGATTTAATTCAACAACCTATGAAATCCCTTGGATTTAAAGTCACAGATGCCTATGTTGATCGCATTTATACGGGAACTGCTGGTGTAGCAGTATTAATACAAGAGTTTTGTTTAGAGTTACTTAATGAATTGCATCAAAATGGTGCTAGTGAAATTACCCAGAATGATATTGAAAAAGTCGAGCAAATGCCCGAATTTTTAGCTATTGTCAGAAAATATTACCAATATGCCCAGGACTGGCAATCTTTGTCTATTACCATTTTAACTGCCATAAACCGAGAAATTTCTCGAGACAATATCAGAAATAAGTTTAGTCAATATGGTATTAGTTACACCAAACAGAAGTTAGATGATGTGCTAAAATTCTTGACACAGTTTGGAGTATTAAAAGAATATAAATCAGGTCATTTTCGTATCCTCGCTAAATATTTACAAGATGCAATCGAGGCTGATGAGCCGCAGTTGTGGTTAAAGGAAATATTAGAAATGAGGAAACCTTAAAAATGGTAGATATGTTTGAAAGATCAAAATTAAAACTAACACTCTGTGAGAAATTAAAGATCCACTATGTGGCATTATTGGCACAAAAGGGCATCGGTGCTTCAACTTTAGTAGATGAACTTTTACAGTCACAATCACCAGTTACGGGAATGAAATTTGTTCTTACTTCACTACCTAAAGGGGTTGAAAGCTATGAAGATTTTATGCAAATATACATCCAAAATCTCGTTAGATTGTGTTCTCAATTGTATAAAAAAACTCCAGATAACTTAGAACAGTTAAAGGTTGGCTTACGACTAAGGACTGTCATTAACTATTTAGGAGAACAGACACAGGAAAAACTTTTAGTTATCGTTTTACATGATCTAGCCGACTCTAAACAAGAACCTTTAAAACAATTATTACTTATATTAAGGGAATATCATGAGCAAATTAATATTCCTGGACAGGGAGGGGAAAAAATAAGATTTTTGCTAGTGGGTGGAAATAGTTTATGGAAGTTATGCAGTAGTCAAAATAATTATGACCAGTCTCCATTCAATATCGCTAAACGAGTTTATATCGGTGGACTTTCCTATAGAGATATTTCGGGGTATTTGCCTGAGCTAAACCTTAAACAACAAGCAAATTTACTAAGTTTAACTGATGGAGTTCCATCCTTGGTTAAATTGCTATGTCAACAAGAAGAAAGTGAAGATATATTTCCCTTTTTTACTGATATACAGAATCGTTGGTGGAGTTTATCTCCAGAAACTCGGAATACTTTGGTAAATACTATTGAGTCCCAACAACAACTACCTGAAGCTAAAAATATTGATTACGAATGTCCGCAGATACCTATCTTGGAACAATATCCAATTTGGGAAGAAGCATTTTGGTCAGGATTTATTAGAATTAGACATAAAAAATTGGTTTGGCGATCGCCTTTACATCAAGCCTTTGTTGCTACCCAAGCTAATTCAGATTTTGATAGCTCTAAAACCATACTCCTTGAAAGTAACCTAAAGGAGCGGAGCAAGCAACTTGAAAGTATAATAGGTGGGTCTTTAACTGGCTCTATTTTAAAAGAATGTGCTGAAGAACTGATGTTTCTCGCTCCTCAGGTTAAAATTAGGAGAATGGGCAATCCCTGTATTATTTATGGGTACAGATAGAGGAGAACTTTTTAGTTAATCTGATATACTAGAGAGCATCTACAAGGAGGGCATTGATGCAATTATCACCCCAAGAAAAAGATAAACTGTTGATCTTTACCGCAGCCCTAGTAGCTGAAAGGCGCAAAGCTAGGGGGCTGAAGCTAAATTACCCTGAAGCTGTAGCCTACATCTCTGGGGCAATTCTAGAAGGAGCTAGAGATGGTAACACCGTAGAGCAGTTGATGAGTACGGGAAGGCACCTGTTGACTCGGCAAGATGTCATGGAAGGTGTAGCCGAAATGATCCACGAAGTACAGGTAGAAGCTACCTTTCCCGATGGGACAAAACTTGTTACCGTACATGAACCCATAATCTGAGGACATAATATCATGATACCAGGTGAAATCCTTGCCAAGGATGGCGAAATTGAACTCAATGCCGGACGAGATATTATTACTATCGCTGTGGCAAATAGGGGAGATCGCCCTGTACAAGTAGGTTCTCATTACCACTTTTATGAGGTTAATAATGCCCTAGATTTTTATAACATTGTTTATGAAAATAGCGACAGAAAATTAATTAAAATTGAGCGCTATAGTGACCAAGATCCCACCAAGGGAAGACGCTTAAATATTCCTGCGGGAACTGCTGTTAGATTTGAGCCCATTGACGAAGATGCCAAGGAAGTTGAATTAATTTCCATAGCTGGTAAACGGGAAATCTATGGATTTAATGGCAAAATAAATGGTTCTTTGTAGGAGGATTTAGGAATGGCAAAATCCGTAGCGAGACTGGGAATCGGTGGTCCTGTTGGTAGCGGAAAAACTGCTCTGTTAGAGGGCATTGTTCCTAGGTTAATGACTAGGGAAATTGAAGTGGCTATTGTTACTAACGATCTCCTAACTACCGAAGATGCAGATCGTCTTAAATCCCAAGGATTTCTGCCTTCTGAACGTATTATTGGGGTAGAAACGGGTAGCTGTCCCCATACGGCTATTCGAGAAGATCCTACCATGAATTTAATTGCGGTCAAGGATTTGGAAATACTTTTTCCTCAACTAGATATCATCTTTATCGAAAGTGGCGGCGATAATTTAGCCTCTACTTTTAGTTACGACTTGGTAGATGCTTATATCTTTGTTATTGATGTGGGGGCGGGAGATGATATTCCCCGCAAAAAAGGCCCTGGTTTTGCCCAAGCGGACTTAGTGGTTATTAATAAAATTGATCTAGCCCCTTATGTGGGAGCAGATTTAGAGCTAATTCGTAAGCAAGCCCCTTTATATAGATCAGGAAAACCTCTTATTTATACCAACTGCAAAACGGGAGAAGGATTAGATGCAGTGGTTGATTTTATTCTAAAAACCGTTCTGTTTAGCTAATGTGAAAAATAACCTAGAACTAAAGTTAGCAT
This sequence comes from Microcystaceae cyanobacterium, assembly GCA_040398185.1. GTDB lineage: Bacteria > Cyanobacteriota > Cyanobacteriia > Cyanobacteriales > Microcystaceae > JBBAUO01. The sequence goes on from JBBAUO010000035.1 coordinate 4,341, forward strand.
GCGATCGCCAGGGTAAAACCATTAATGTTTACCAATACAGTGCCCAACCTCTGGGAATTTCTCGCAGTTTCTATCCCGATGTGGATAACCGTCAACGAGCGCATCTCTATATTACCAGTACCTCCCCAGGTCTACTAGCAGAGGATCGCTTAAAGATATCCTTGCAACTGATGGCGGATTCCCAACTGTACCTAAGCGAGCAGTCAGCGACAAAGGTACACCCTATGCCAATTCCTCACTCCAAGGCAACTCTAGATTATGATATTGCTATAGAGGCAGGAGCAATCCTAGAATTTGTCCCCGAACCGCTGATACTTTTTCAAAAGGCTACCTTTGGACAGACTACTCTGATTAAATGCCATCCCCAGGGAAGCCTTTTCTGGAGTGAGATGATTGTCCCAGGAAGAATCGCCAGGGGAGAGTTTTACGATTTTTATACCTACTCTAACCGTTTACAGGTTACATCCTTAACAGGGGAGTTATGGTTTACTGATGCTCTGGTTTTAGAGGGAAAGGACAATCCTTTTAAAAACGCTGCTCTTTTTGCTTCTGCTCCCATTTTGGGGACAGGAATCATTATTTCACCCCAAAACGACCTCAATCTACTCAGCGATCGCCTAGAAGCCCTGGATCGGACTAATTGTAGTGGTGTCAGGGTGGCTACCACCATCTTACCCTATAATAAAGGACTGCTGATCCGGGCGATCGCCCAGGGAACCCACGGACTCAAAAACTATTTAACCTACGCTCTCCAGTGTTTTCGGCAAAAATGACTGAATTAGCAGAAATTTACCTAGGCAATATCCAAGATAATCCTCCCCTAAAAGAGCGGCTCTCCCAGGAAGCCCATTTAGAGGTATATTTGAACTACACAGATGGACCCAAGGGTCGTATCCATGTACAATCTACTTCTGGAGTCAATATTGGCCTAATTAAAAGCCGTCATTGGTCCCTACGAGAGGGAGATGTTTTTGTCACCCAACAGGGTAATTTACTTATAGTTCACCTAGAAGCACAAAAAGTGATGGTATTGAGCTTTACTGAGTCAGTCACAGATCAAGCTTTATCACTTATTCATTTAGGCCATGTTTTAGGGAATCATCACTGGCCGATTGTCGTTCAAGATGGGTTAATCTATATTCAGTTAACAGGGGATGAAGTGGTTATAGAATCGACTATCCGCAATTTTGCCATTGAGGGCTTAAAGATCGATTATCAATGGCGTGGGAATAATGAGCAACTGAACTTTTCCCAACACCATCACTAAAGAGAGAAAGATCACAGAGGTTTTCCCATTAGGCTATAATAGATTTGAATTTGATGTAAAGGAGAAAAAATGTCAGAAATCATCCAATTTAATCAAATCTTAGAAATGATTGACTATCTTTCTGTTGATGAACAAGATGATTTAATTAATATTATCCGACATAGACAGATTGAAAAAAGACGAGAAGAAATTGCTAATAATATCAACCAAGCTCGAAAAAGCTATCAAGAAGGTAATGTATTTCGAGGAACAGTTGATGATATTATTGCGGAATTAAATGATGACTAATCTAATTTTAAGTACATCATTTAAAAGAGCTTTTAAGACAATTATTAAACGTCGACCTGATCTAAAAACCAAAGAAGATCCCTACAGTCCCATATTACGAACTCACAAACTAAAAGGAAAGTTGTCGGGAGCTTGAGCTTGTTCTATTGAATATGATTGTCGTATTGTTTTCAGCTTTGAAAAAAATCAAGAAACTCTAGAAGAAGAAATCAATTTAATTGATATTGGAACTCACGATGAAGTTTATTAATATGATTGTTTTTTAACAATCCAATAAATTCATCGACATCTAATACTTGTGTTAGGCTCCCTTTAATGGTTAACAAGAAAGGATTGAAAATGAATCAACTAGCTTTAATGCAATTATCGGATTCCTTTTTTCCCTCTGGCTCCTTTACTCTCTCCCACGGGTTAGAAGTATTGGTACAAGATGGACAAGTAAAAAACTGCGAAGACTTACAAATATTTCTGCGGATTCTTCTACGCAATAAAGTAGGGACAATGGATGTTGTCGCGCTCCTTCATGCCTATCGGGGTAGTCGGGATGGAAATCTAGAAGCAGTACAAAGGGCTGATAATTCTTTATTTTCCCAAACTCTCATCGCCAAAAACCGAGAAACTGGACGAAAAAGTGGTAGGGCTTTATTAATGGTTGCGTGTCAAACCTGGCCAGATACCCAGTTAGAAGTTTTAAACCGAGATGTGGAAGCAGGAAAAATGCACGGTTTACACCCGATTATATTTGGGGTTGTCGGTAGGGTTATCCTTTTGAGTGAAGAGGATACTGTATTAGCATTCCTCCATAGTTTAGTGACAGGATTGTTGGGCTCCGCCATCCGTTTGGGTGTAATCGGACATATCCAAGCGCAGCAGGTGTTAGGACAATTAGCCCCAGATATAGAGGCGATTTATCCGCGGAGTGTTTCTTTGGGCTTAGAACAAATGTACGGATCGTCTCCCGTAATTGATCTCGCGCAAATGCAGCACAGGAGATTAACCCAAAGGTTGTTTGCTAGTTAGATTTGTCAAGAAACCTGCACTTTTATTTCCTCTTTTGGGGAAATTTTGTATCTCTAAGCACATCACACAGCCTCTATTTCTCATTAAATGGTTCACAAATCTTCATGATGGTTGGCCGATAAACTCATCTGCCATTATTCCCTAACCCCAATTTGGATACGATTACCTATGTCAACCAAGTGGAAATCTAGAACAGCATTAGCTGGTGGACTCTTTTGCGCGGGATTAATGCCCTTTGGAGTTTCAGCCCAAGGATTTGCATTAGAAGAGGCGACGATCGCCGACATCAATACAGCTTTTTCCCAGGGAACTTTAACCTCGCAAAGTTTAGTCAGAAGTTACCTAGGTCGGATTGCCGCCTACGATAGTGCAGGGCCTAATCTCAACTCAATTATCACCTTAAACCCGGATGCTATAACTACCGCCGCCCAACTTGATGCCGAACGACAACTGACGGGGCCTAGAGGTCCTTTGCATGGTATCCCTATCCTGCTCAAAGACAATATTGATACCTCTGATATGAAGACAACGGGCGGATTTTTTGGTTATGCCTACGACTATGAACAAGCGAGTTAGGTACGTTTAGCTCCGACGAGTACCCCTGCTATCCCAGAGCCTAGTCTAGTGGGAGGCTTAGGGGGGTTTTGCTTGCTCATGCTTAGTCGTCGCTTCCATCAACAACAGAAATAGTAAACATACTGGGTAAAAAATCATGGTTAATCTCTATCAAAAAGCCGCTCTAGCCGCCCTTCCTACCCTCATGGTCGGATTTGCTCCCCCACAGGTTGGGGCTACCTCATTTGTTTTGGAAGAAGCTACTATCTCTAGCATTAACAAAGCTTTTGATGAGGGTATTTTAACGTCGGAAACACTGACACAGCTTTATCTGAACCGCATTGCTACCTACGACGACGCAGGAATTAAAATTAATTCGGTTTTGACAGTCAATCCTCTCGCCTTGGATATTGCTCGGGAACTAGACCTAGAACGTCAGCTTTCCGGTCCCCGTAGCCCTCTCCATGGGATTCCCATCTTGCTCAAGGACAATCATGATACTTATGATCTCCCAACTACGGGCGGCTCGGCGGCCTTAGCGGGGTCGGTTCCCGATAATGATGCCTTTGCTGTTGATCTTTTACGGGACGCGGGGGCAATTATTTTAGGTAAAGCGGAAATGGATGAGTTTGCTATCTCAGGGGGCGGCTATAGCTCCATTGGGGGGGCAACCTTGAATCCCTACCGTTTAACTCGTACCTCCGCCGGTTCTAGCGGGGGAACTGGAGCGGCGATCGCTTCTAATTTTGCTGTTTTCGGCACGGGAAGTGATACGGGCGGCTCCATTCGCACTCCTTGCTCTTTCCAAAGTCTAGTTTGCATCCGTCCTACCCGCGGGTTGGTCAGTTTAGATGGGATTATTCCCTTTGTTCTCTCTCGGGATGCGATCGGTCCCATGGCCCGTACCGTAGAAGATGCGGCGATCGCTTTGGGTGTGTTGGCGGAATATGATCCCAATAACCCCACCCTAACAACTGCCATTGATGAACCTCCAGTCCAGCTAGATAAGTTTTACGACGATTACACACAGTTTCTAGATAGTGATGCTTTAAATGGTGCGCGATTGGGTATTGTTCGTAACTATGTAGGCAATGCTAACGGGGTCGATCCAGAAATCACCCAACTGGTAGAAAATGCCATTGATACGATGGAGAGTCTGGGCGCGACAGTCGTGGATGTCACCTTTGATAATGACTTTTTGCGAACCATGAGCCGTACCTACGGTAATGCCATTCCCGTGGAACAAAAAATCTACCTTGAGGAATATTTAGCTACCCTAGATGCTTCCTATCCAAAAACCATAGAGGATCTCATCAGTATCTTGAGTACACCACCGATTTCTACCTCTAGCACTCCTTCATCCATTCTGGGAACTTTGCGAAATACTCGGGACAATGGCAGTAGTACCACAGGTTTGAACAACTATCAAATCAACTCTGTCAACGCCACTCCCGTAGTCAGAAGTACCTTACTCAATACTCTCGATACTCAGAATTTAGATGCTTTCATTTTTCCGACGGTTAACACCTTTGCCCGTTCAGCCTTTGGTACAACAGACCCAACCTTTGTCAATCCTCCAGGTACCTCGGCTCCCGTGCGTCAAGTGGAATTTGCGAGTTCTAGTGGATTACCGGATATTACGGTACCCGCAGGATTTGGGCAACTAGGATTACCTTTTACCATCTCCTTTACGGGTCGTCCCTACGATGAGTCCACCCTACTAGGTTTGGCCTATGCCTTTGAACAGGAAACTCGTTTTCGCCGTCCCTCTCCTCTACTTGCTCCCCTAGCAGGTGAAACTATCCTCGTTCCCGAGCCCGATGCTGTCAAAGTTCTCATCGGTTTAGGCATAACTTTCTGTGTCCTGGGAACGAGAAGAAGACAAAACAAAAGTGAGGGAAATTAGACCAAATCCGTTTTATCAGTACACTTGTACACAAACCTAAGGGATTGGCAAGGTGGAGAAGTAAATGAACTATCCCCCCGGAAGAAGGCTAGAATATAAAAGGGATTCTCCTGTAGTGCTGAACTTATATCCCTTGAATCAAAAACCTAATATTTATTTTCCTTCCTAACCCCGACATAAGATGGCCGTAGAACTTTTACATCCTGCCAATCACAAACTAGAAGCCCAATTCGATTCAGAGGGGCATCCATTAGAAACAACTTCGGAGGTAATTACCCATCCCGCCTGTAAGTTAAATGGAGATAATTACCTAGCCCAATTGGTAGAAAAATTCAGGTATACCCTAGAACAGCACCAAGGGGAACGAGAAATTGTCGTTATCCAAGATTTCCCTGATCCCGATGCCCTTTCCAGTGCCTGGGCGTACCAACTGATTGCCGAGCAGTATAATATTCAGTGCGATATTGTCTATGCTGGCACCCTTTCCCATCAAGAAAATATAGCCCTAGTCAAGCTCACAGGTTTACCCGCCAAGCGTTGGGGTGTGCAAACCCTAAAAGAACAGGATTTATCCATATACCAAGGCTGTGTTTTAGTAGATAGCCAAGGCACTAATAGCCAACTTTTTCCCCTGGTGAAAATGGCAAAAATTCCCGTTAGAATTGTCATTGATCATCATAGTAGACAGGGAGAAATTGAAGCAGAATTTGTGGATATTCGTCCCCAGATTCGAGCCACAGCTACAATTTTAAGTCAGTATATCCAAAGGGGAGTCCTGGAATTTAACAGCAGCGATAATACCCATGTTAAGTGTGCTACTGCCCTAATGCACGGTTTAAGATCGGATACAAATAACCTGATGCAAGCCCAGGAAAATGAATTTTTAGCAGCCGGTTATCTAAGTCGTTACTATGACGCACAGTTACTAAATGCCGTACTCCAATCAGCGCGATCGCGCCGAGTTATGGATGTCATCGAACGAGCGCTTAAAAACCGCATTATCAAAAATAGTTTTTCCATTGCGGGGGTGGGTTATTTGCGTTACGATGACCGGGATGCCATACCCCAGGCGGCGGACTTTTTAGTCACGGAAGAGAACATTCATACTGCAGTTGTCTACGGCATTGTCCATGATGAAGCCAATGATATCGAGTTAGTGATTGGCTCCTTGAGAACCAGCAAACTTACCCTAGACCCCGATGAATTTATCAAAGAAGCCTTTGGGCAAGACACCCAGGGGCGGTTTTTTGGTGGCGGGCGTTATATGGCGGGGGGCTTTGAAGTACCCATCGGCTTCCTAGGAGGTGGGAACGATCATGGGGAGTATGCCAAACTAAAATGGGAAGTCTACGATACCCAAATTAAACAAAAACTCTCCCACCTAGTTAACCCAGATGATCAAGTAATTCGTACCTAATGGAAATCTATCTTATTCGCCACGGTATTGCGGTAGAAGGTAGCGAAGATTTACCCGACGAATCCCGACCCCTCACCGAAAAAGGACAAGAAAAAACTAACCAAGTAGCCCAGAAGCTCAAGGAGATCGGGGTCAGATTTGATATAATCCTCACCAGTCCTCTGGTACGCGCCAGACAAACCACCGATATTTTGCTAAAAACAGGCCTTAGTTCTAGTACCCAAGAATTTGCTGATTTAGCCCCTGAGGGTAATATCCAAAATTGGCTATCATGGCTGGTAGCATCCGATTACTACCATGAACAGGGCTCTTTAGCTTTAGTTGGTCATCAACCGGATCTGGGTAATTGGGCTGAGATTCTCGTCTGGGGACAAACCCAAGAAAAATTAATCCTCAAAAAAGCGGGAGTCATAGGCTTAGAATTACCTATTCATGAGCACCCCATCGGTCAGGGTCTGTTATTTTTATTGACCTCGCCGAAATTTATCAATCAGTAAAAAACATCACTATCGCCAAATTACAGTTAAGGTAGCATTAGTTGTTGTATTATCGCCCATAGCACTATGACAGTCTGTGAATATAAACCCGGTTTAGAAGGCGTTCCTGCCGCTGAGTCAAGTATTAGTCATGTAGATGGATTAAATGGTGTTTTAGAGTATCGTGGTATTAGCATTCAGGAACTGGCTCAAAGAAGTACCTTTTTGGAAACATCTTTCCTCTTAATTTGGGGTCATTTGCCAAGTCAAGGGGAACTAGAGGAGTTTGAGAACGAAATACGCTCCCATCGCCGCCTTAAGTACGGTATTCGGGATATGATGAAATTTTTTCCCGAAAGAAGTCATCCTATGGACGCATTACAGACTTCGGCCTCGGCTCTAGGACTGTTTTATGCCCGCAGATCCCTAAAAGATCCTAACTATATTCGCCAGGCGGTAGTCAGACTTTTAGCAAAAATTCCGACAATGGTGGCAGCTTTTCAACTAATGCGAAAGGGGAATGATCCGATTACCCCCAATGATGAGTTAGATTACTCGGCCAATTTTCTCTATATGTTAACGGAGAAAGTTCCCACTCCCTTAGCTGCTAAAATCTTTGATGTTTGTCTGACTATACACGCTGAACATACCATCAACGCCTCTACCTTTTCCGCTATGGTAACGGCTTCTACCCTGACGGACCCCTACGGGGTGATTGCTTCGGCGGTGGGAACCCTAGCAGGCCCCTTACACGGGGGAGCCAATGAAGAAGTTCTGATTATGCTAGAAGAGATTGGTTCGGTCGAAAATGCCCGTCCTTATATAGAAAACCTGATAGCAAAAAAAGAGAAAATCATGGGCTTTGGCCATCGTGTTTATAAGGTCAAGGACCCTAGAGCTACTATCCTTCAAGAATTAGCCGAAAAGTTATTTAGTGAACTTGGCAGTGATGAGTACTATGCGATCGCCCTAGAAGTTGAAAAAGTAGTAGAGGAAAAATTGGCTAGCAAGGGGATTTATCCTAATGTTGATTTCTATTCGGGCTTAGTTTACCGCAAGTTGGGGATTCCCGACGATTTATTTACGCCGATTTTTGCCATAGCCAGGGTAGCGGGATGGCTGGCCCATTGGAAAGAACAGTTGGAAGAAAACCGCATTTTCCGCCCTACGCAGATTTATACGGGGTTACACGATGTCCCCTATACTCCCATTGAAGCCAGGGATAATGTGGAAACTAATGGTCATTTTGCTGTAGGTACCTAGCCCATTTCGCGCCGAGTTCAATCTCAGTAAAGGGGATTTTAATGGGGCTGTCTGTAGTTTTGAGACTAAATTCAAGCTCAGATGACCCCCGACTCGGTAAGTTATCTAAGTCTACAGCCTGACCCTTGACTAAAAGACGTATTTGTTGTACTTCTTCTAGGGAAAAAGACTGTAGGTTTATTGGGCCTTTAGTTGTGGGTTTACCCCAAGTGATAATTTTGTCCTTAAGTCCTAAAACTGCATAGATGTCGTATTTAGAATTATCAAAAGCTACCGCCCAGGTTTTATAGGCTTCTAGTTTTTGATATTCCCGCGAGCCCATCCAAGCTAGTCCGATAAACGCCGCCAGCAAGGGCAACCACAATAATCCTCTTTCCATAAATTACCTAAAAAGCCTTCATAAAGTTACCATTTCTCCCTGTTCGTTTTCAATAAACTGTTGTACCCGTTGACGATATTCCCGTAAAGATAAATCTACCCAATCTCGATCTTCCCCATTGGCGTAAATATGAATCAAAGGCTCTCCCGCGTCGGGTAAAATCAGAATCCAATTGTCATTATGGGGATTGATAATCTTGACTCCATCCTTTAAATCTAACTTCTCATGGGAGTAAGTTTCGACCAAATAACGCATCAAAGAGCCTTTTACTTTCCAAGGACAACGCAGGGCGATGAATTTATGACAAACCCTCGGTAACTCAACGCGAATTTGCGCCAGACTCCGCTCTTGAATAGTGAGCATTTCTAGGAGTTTGGCCACACTAAACATAGCATCAAAACCAGGGTGTAGTTGCGGAAAAATAAAACCCGTCTCGCCACTTCCTCCTAAAACAACATTGGGGTTAGTTTGCACTGCTTCCATTAAAGCGGTAGGGGTGGCTTTAGTCCGAATCACCTTACCATCATGGCGACGGGCAATTTGTTCGACGGCACTAGAAGCATTGACAGGGACAACCACAGTACCCCTGGGATGGGCGGTTAAAATGGCGTGTACCATCAGAGCGGTTAATTGCTCTCCCCGAATCGGTATTCCCCCCTCATCGACGAGGATAAATTGTTCCCCATTGGCAAAAACCTGTACTCCTAAACTGGCTTTGAGGGCTTCTACCACTTGGCCGAGTTGATGGAGGAGAGCTTCTCGTTCCTGGGTAGAAACGGCGGTTTGACGTAAACTGGCATTGAGGACTACGGCATCACAGGCAAACTTACCGAGAATTTCTGGTAAAATAGCCCCAGATACTCCATAGGCGTAGTCAATGACTATTTTGGAACAACTGGTGCGAATTGCTTCGATATTTAATTGGGTTTCAAAGGACTTACGGTAAACATCTAAAACCCCCGCCGGGTAGGCCATGTTACCAATTTCAGGAATACTAACCCGGCGAATGTCTTCTTTAAAGTAGGCCCCTTCGATCTTTTTTTCCTTGGCTTTAGAGATACTAATGCCCTTCTCGTCAAAAAATTCGATCAAGATTGTGTCCGGGCGATCCGGGTGGATTCTGACGTGAATACCGCCTACTACCCCCATTTTCGGGGCCATAATCCGCGATATAGGGATAGCAGTAGCTTGTAAATTCTGAATATGAACCCCGACGGACATTAAACCCCCAATAATGGAACGGCTCACCATACGAGACACACTGCGTTGATCCCGCGATACAATGACCTGGGAACCTGGTTTTAGGGTTGAGCCGTAGGAGGCACCCAATTTGACGGCAAACTCCGGGGTAATGTCAATATTAGCTAACCCAGATACCCCTCTTTGTCCAAAAAGATTCCGATGGGCTGTATTGCCCCAGATTAGATTAATATTCAAGATCGCCCCTGATTCAATACGTTTACTAGGCCAAACCCTCACCCCGGCACTGATCTGGGCTTCTTCGCCTACGGTGGATAAAGCTCCAACTATGGCACCTTCTAAAATCTGCGATCGCCTTTCTACCCTTGTACCTCGGGCAATTACACAGGCGGCTAGGTAGGTTTCATCGCCAATCATGACTCCATTCCAAAGAATGGGACGTTTGAGATCAGCCCCTGCTCCTATGGTGACATTATCGCCGATGACGGTACCGGCTTCAATAATGGCATTCGGTCCAATGCGGCAATGGCTACCGATGACTGCAGGGGCTTCAATGCTGGCACTGGGGTCTATATAAGTATTTTGACCTACCCATAACCCAGTTTGTCGTTCGTGGTAATCAATCTCTAGCTTTACTTTCCCGTAGAGGGCATCATACTGGGCTTCTCTATAGGTTTCTAAATTGCCAACATCACACCAATACCCCTCGGCGACATATCCATACATCGGTTCATCTTCCCTCAGCAGCAAGGGAAAAAGATCCTTGGAAAAGTCAGATTCTTCAGAGCAAGGGAGGTATTCTAAGACTTCTGGTTCAAGAATATATATACCCGTATTAACGGTATCGGAAAAGATTTCCCCGGTGGAGGGTTTTTCTAAAAAGTGACTGATGCGAGCGTCGGTATCGGTAATAACGACCCCAAATTCCATGGGATTGGGAACTCGCGCTAGGATCAGGGTGGCTTTTGCTTGTTTTTTCCTGTGGAAAGCGATCGCTGCCCCAATATCGAGATCGGTGATACTATCGCCACTAATTACTAAAAAGGTTTCATCTAACCATTCGGCAATATTTTTAACACAGCCAGCAGTTCCTAGGGGTTGATCTTCTTCGACGACGTATTCAATGCTGACACCAAACTCACTACCGTCTTGGAAATAATCCTTCATCACGTCGGGAAGATAGTGGAGAGTGGCGATAATCTGGGTAATATCGTGACGCTTGAGAAGGTTAATAATATGTTCAGCAATAGGGCGGTTGAGAATCGGTACCATGGGCTTCGGCAAATCACAGGTTAAAGGACGCAATCTTGTCCCCGAACCCCCCGCCATCAACACTGCTCGCATACGTTCCCCCTATTCCCACTCTCAGCTTCTTTTATTGTACAGTTTATCGCCGCGAATCAGGATGGCAGGATTCTCCGTTACAGGGATTTACTTCTACTATTACATGGGCTATTGAGGGAATTTTTTGGAGAAGATGGCGATAATATTCTGGCTCCTGGGGATAATGGGTTACGAGGGAAATCATCGCCGCTAAATGATTTTGACTCAAATGCCACAGGTGCAAATCCGCTACCCGATTATCAGCATCGCTTTCAATCACACTCAGTACAGAAGACCGTATTTCCTTGTCTACTGCACCATCTAGCAAAACAGCACTTGTATCCAGGAGCAAATTATAGGCCCATTTAGCGATAACCATCGCTCCGACTATGCCCATAACTGCATCTAGCCAAATCCAATCGAAAAACTTGCCCCCACAGAGGGCGATAATGGCGAGGATTGAGGTTAAAGCATCCGCTAAAACATGGATATAGGCCGCCTGGATGTTGTGATCGTGATCGTGATCATCTTCTAAAACCAGGGCACTGATTAGATTAACACCTAACCCAATTATAGCCACGGCGATCGCTTCGTTAAAATGAATCACATCCGGTCTAAATAGTCGCATTAAAGATTCAATAACCATAATCAGGGCAACCATGGCTAAAATTACCGCACTGGTAAACCCGCCCAAAACTCCGACTTTTCCTGTGCCGAAGGTGTACTGAGGGTTGTTGACATTTTTGCGGGCGTATTGATAGGCAAAGAGGGTAATGCCAAAAGCCGCTACATGGGTGGCCATGTGCCAACCATCGGCCAGTAAAGCCATCGACCCGGAGAGCCAACCTGCTATAATTTCGATGACCATGGTTACTACGGTCAAAATCATGACAATTTTGGTATTTCTCTCGGCTTTTCCAGGCTCTACTAGGAAATTGTGGGAATGTTGCCAGTTTTCAAGGATGTGTATGTGCATAGGATTTCCAGCATTGATAAGTTACCTTTTGGAATTATACAAGGACAATCGGATCAGCACCTAGACTCTTATTCCTGGAGAGCTAGAATTATTTTTCACAAACATATTAAGTAAATTTAGTATATACTTAGATGTTAAAAATTAGTATCTTAAATAAAAAGACTATTAGCTAAAGTCTTTTGCAAAAGGTGCTTTTCGGTATATTTGATATTCAAAGCCCTAGGATACTAGCCTAGTTATAATTTTTCTCATTCTTTGGCATATCTAATTCTAATTAAGATTCTCCATCAGAACTTAATCTAAATGTATCCCCTGGGCTTGACAATCTGGGGCAATCTATGCAAAATGAAGATGTGTTAATAAGGTTGACAAACCTTACATACTTTGTTAATTAAATTTACATTCTGCCCTTAGGGCCTATTTACCGGTGATAAAATTGCTTGACTTAAAAGTTCTATCCACAACGGCGATGGTTGCCTCCCTTGCTCTTGGGACTAACTTCGCCTTTTCCTCAACGGCACAAGCGCAAAATGCCATTAGAGATGGATTCAATGCTAACACCCTAGCTCGTAATGATGACGGCTCGGCTCCATTCTTTACTCTTCCCTTTGGCCTCGACTTTTTTGGAGCCAACTACAGCGGCCTATACGTTAACAACAACGGTAACGTCACCTTTAATGGACCCTTAGGCACCTTTACTCCCTTCGGACTTGCCAATGTTAACACGCCCATCATCGCGCCCTTTTTTGGGGATGTAGATACCAGAAACCCTGCTTCCTCTGTCGTTACCTATGGAAATGGAATCGTAGGGGGTCGCACGGCTTTTGGTGCTAACTGGAATAGTCAAGGGGTTGGCTACTACAATTCCAGAGCCGATAAGTTGAACAAATTCCAGTTGGTTCTTGTAGATCGCTCTGATCTTGGCACTGGTGACTTCGATTTTGAGTTCAACTATGAGCAGATTCAGTGGGAAACAGGTTCCGCTAGTGGCGGTGTCAACGGTTTTGGCGGAACTCCTGCGGCGGCTGGTTATTCTAACGGCTTAACAGGAACAAGCAATGTCTCCTATGAGTTTCCAGGCTCTCGCGTGACTCTCACCTTCCTAGATAATGGCTCTGCTCCATTGATCAACGATAGCTTAGGTAGCAACGTTCTCGGTCGTTATCTTTTTACAGTCCGTAATGGGCAAGTGATTTTACCTCCCGATCCTCCAATCGATCCCGATCCTCCAATCGATCCCGGTCCTCCAATCGATCCCAATCCTCCAATCGATCCTCCCGGTCCAATAAATCCTGATGAGACTACTACAGTTCCTGAACCTAGTTCTTTATTGGCTCTATTAGCTCTAGGACTAGCGGGTGCTGCTACAAAATCAAAACGTCAATCTTAGTAAACACTCCAGAATGACTAGGATGTATTGACTGAGTCTCTCTACCGGAAATGGATGACACAGTCACATCTTTAGTCACAAAAAACCTAGCCCCTGACAAAAGTAAGAGAGTTTGGGGCTTTCTTCTTCCCCAATAGTTAAAATGATCGTAGCAGGATTACTGACAAAAACTTATTTTTTACCCTGACTATGATCATGATAGAAACACCTAGAAACCTCATAGAAGATTTGCCATTACCCAGTGGCGAGCATCTTCCCCAACTCAAGAACGTCATCGAAACCCTACGCATTGCCGAAGAGATTGCCAGCAAAGGATACCTAATCACTAGCACTGAACTGGCAGAGTTGATGAATATTAACTCTAGTGCTGTCACCAGTCGCGGTGAGGTTTGGTCTTGGCGAAACTGGGTCATCTCTAGAGTCAGAAAAGAAGGAAATCAAATCCTCTGGCAACTAGAAAAAGCTAACTAAATTAAGATTCATAACTAATAACCTGTAAGATTGTTCCCTATTTTTTTTCAACAATACTTTTATACTGTCTTTTGTCAATTCTCCCTGCTTCATAAAGAGTCCTCGTAATTTCCGAAATCGTCAACACAGAATAAGCATTATAACCCGCAGCTTTTACCCTATCCTTTACCCCTTCCTCATGGTCAATAAAAACCACAATATCTTGAACCCTTAACCTGGCTGATTCTAATTTTTGCGCCCCTTCTATAGCACTATTGCCAGAGATGAGAATATCATCCACAACCACCACTAATTCTCCCTCATTAAAGTGACCTTCAATCAGTTTTCTGGTTCCGTGAGCTTTGACTTCTTTCCTGGGGAAAATCATAGGATAATTGAGTAACAAAGATAAACCCGTCGCCGTCGGTAGAGCGCCGTAGGGAAGTCCGGCAATACGATCAAATTTGAGAGTTTTTAGTATCTCAGCATAGGCTTGGAGTACCTGATGAAAAATTTGGGGATTAGAAATAATTTTCCGCAGGTCAATATAATAAGAAAAAGTCGCCCCAGATGCTTGTACATAGTCACCAAATAATAAACAACCAATATCATAAAGTTGTAGAATTAAATTCTGGTGAGGATGGTGATTTAACAAACAAATATTTGCAGTCCAAATTTCACAGGTATAATCTTGCTCAGGGGCTTGGTTTCTAACTATATTAACTTCATCTCTTAAAACATTTAATCTAGAAACTAAATCATCGGTTTTGAGAATGTCCTGGGGAACAGGGACTAAAATTCCATCTTGGTTGGAGTTCAACCCTGCCTGTAAAAGCTGCTTAAGATTATTTTTCTGTGACCAAATGCTTCTTAATAAAATCCATCTTTCAGGGGCAATTTTACGAATTTTAGTAATAATTTCTGGGTTAGTTGTTCCCACTTCCAAAAATAACTGTTGAGGACTTCCCCAGGTTTGTGCTTCTCGAATTACCTGTAGAAAAAAGGGATTATCGGCGGTAGGATATTCCTGTAAACTTAACGCCCTGGGGTTAGAAGTATAACAAAGAATAAATACACCCCGTTCGGGATAGACCAAAAAAGGAGTTACTTGATCTTGACCCGCGTAGGGAGTTATGGTAACAGCATCCACTTGCCATTTATTAAAAATAGCTTCAGCAAAAATACTACTACTATTGAGATCCCCATATTTAGCATCTAAAATAATGGGAATATGGGCAGGAATATAACTCAAAATTTCACTTAATAAAGACAATCCTTGACTTCCTAGGGCTTGATAAAATCCTAAATTTGGCTTATAGGCGCAAACTAAATCAGAGGTTTGCTCAATAATCTGCTTCAGCCAGTCTTCCTGCTCTGCTTCGGTAGCAAAATTAGGCATCATTTCGGGATTAGGATCAAGGGCAATGACTAAGAGACTTTGATTCCGGTAAATGGCGTTGGTTAGTTTCTCAAAAAAACTCATCTTGGTTTAGGCTTGGGGGATAGAAACAGATTGTAAGAGGTGCAGAGGGGTTAAAGTCTTGAGGACTTCTAATTGCTCTAAATCACGAACTAAAAGCGCTCCTGCAAACCCTAGGGAGTTAACTGCAATAGATTGAAAGCTTTCTTGGGAGCGAGGCACAACCATCATCCATTTTCTCGTTATTAATAGATTATAGGGTGCAGTCTGTCCAATTGTTTGCGGCTTTAGATTAATTAACCCAAGACTATGGAGAAGTTGATAGTATTTTTCAAGAGCCTCTGAGGGGGCGTTGGGTTGAAATTCAAAGGGGATTATGGCGTGGGCAAAGTTAAAAGCAGCAATTCGTGTGATTTTAGATGGTAATAGGTCAATAAATAGCTCTAGGGGAGTTTTTGGTATTTCTGGGACTAAAGGAAGGGGAATAAACTGTAAATGTTTGTGGGGTTGACTCGAACCTGCCGTTTTACCACCATTATAAAATCCTAACCCTTCTATTTCCTGTAAATAAACCCCAATTGCTTCAAAATCTTGTAAATTCAACCAGTTCTCCTGTTCTTCATATTGGCGAGTTACAATCAGAATATGATCATCTACGGCATTAAATTTATTTAGTAAGCATAGATGGGTAGGGGAGAGATTGGCGACAAATAAATCGGATTCGTAGGGAAGAAAAGGATTAATAGATTTTGCTAAAGGTTGCTTTTTGGCTTGTTCCTTGCGAGCTAAGTTGGTAATAATTCTGACGAGAAAAGGAATGTTTTGCTGTTGGATAATTTCATAGTCAGTGAGAATTGGCTGCAATGCCCCGCAATCGAGGGCGTGTTGGGTTTGCTGGTGGATTTTGTCCTGGAGATTTATGTGCATAATATTTCGGTTAGTTTGATTAAATGCCTACTAAAAATCTGATTCTATTGGGGCTAACTTCCCCTTAATCTTTGGGGCTGCTAACCTGATAGGAGAACTCTTAACCTAATGTTAATCAAGAAAGGTTACACTCTGTTGTAATTTGAGATCGGTGAGACTTCATAATCATTACGGTCAATTTTTCTATGCTTAATCTAAACCAAAAACCCATCAAATCAACCTTTTTAACGAGTCTTGCCATCACAGCTTTCACCCTAGGTTTGTCAGCCTGTGGAGGTGGAGGTGGTACCACTGGCGGGACTGAAGCAGCTAAACCCGCCTTTCAAGGAAATGTTTCCCTAACAGGTGCTGGGGCTTCTTTCCCTGCTCCTTTATACCAAAACTGGTTTGTCACCATAGCCCAAACCTTACCCCAACTGCAAATTAACTTTCAGTCGGTCGGAAGTGGTGCAGGAATAGAACAGTTTATTCAGAATACCATTGATTTTGGAGCCAGCGACGTAGCCATCACCGATGCAGAGGCGGCAAAAGTTACTAGGGGTGTGATAGCATTGCCCATGACTGCGGGAGCGATCGTTTTAGCCTACAACATCCCTGGAGTCGACGACCTAAAATTGACTCGGGAAGCCTATGGGGAGATTATGGCAGGGAAGATCACCCAATGGAATGACCCTAAAATTATTAAGGCTAATCCTGGCGTTAAATTGCCTAGCACGCCGATTACGGTGGTGCACCGCTCCGATGGTAGTGGTACAACGGCGGTGTTTACCAAGCATGTGGCTGCAGTTAGTCCAGTCTTTGAGAAAGCAGTTGGTCAGGGAAGAAGTGTTTCTTGGCCTTCCAAGGGTAAGTTCATTGGAGCTAGGGGCAATGAAGGGGTGACAGCCGGTATTCAACAAAACGAGAACTCCATTGGCTTTGTTGAGTTTGGTTTTGCGAAAAGCCAAAACCTGAGCATGGCAGCCTTAGAGAATCAAGCGGGTAAGTTTGTCACCCCCAATGGAAAATCCGAAAGTGCCGCCCTTGCAGCAGTACCGCTCCCAGAAAACCTCATCGTTTTTATTAGCGACCCCCCAGGGGAAGAAGCCTATCCCATCGTCACCTATACTTGGATGCTCCTGTATAAAAAATACGACGACGATAATAAGGCGATAGGTTTGGAGAAGATGATCGAGTTCGGCTTAACCACAGGTCAGCAGGTAGCTCCTACCCTAGGATATATTGCTTTACCGCAAAATGTTGTTGAAAAAGTTGCCGCCGCTGCGGATCAGATTACCCCAAATTACACGATCAATATTGGTACCCCTGCGGCTCCTGCTTCCCCCTAGATGAACCACCTAAGCTACTGAGGTACATCTAACACCTGCCTCCTGCCGACCGCCGACCACCTCAAACGAGGATCTTTGTACCTCACATTCAATCCTGAACTGTTATATGGCATCACCTAACCTTACTAAACAAGATGCGGCCTTTGGTCCACGTCCTGATATTGAAAAAGCTCTAGATAAAGGTTTTATTGGCATGACTAAGGTCTTTGCCCTCAGTATTGGGCTGATACTACTGGCCATTGCCCTAGTTGTCACCCTGAGAGCTTGGCCTGCTATTACCCGATTTGGATTACCTTTTCTCTGGACAAAGGAATGGAATCCCGTAGCGGGACGAGAAACCTTTGGGGCTTTGCCGGTTATTTACGGAACGCTAGTTAGTTCCTTTATGGGTCTTTTGATCTCCATTCCCCTAGGAGTCGGTTCAGCGATTTTCCTCAGTGAAAACTTTATTCCAGTACAAGTTAGAACAGTTTTAATCTTTCTTGTAGAATTACTGGCAGCGATTCCCAGTGTGGTCTATGGATTATGGGGTATATTTGTACTGATTCCCTTTATCAGACCCTTTGCCAATTGGTTACACGATAACTTTGGTTGGTTTCCCCTCTTTAGTACAGCGCCTTCAGGACCGGGGATGTTTCCGGCAGGGATTATCCTTGGGATTATGACTTTACCGATTATTATCGCCATTTCTCGGGATTCCCTAGCAGCCTTACCCCCAGAATTGCGCCAAGCTTCCTTAGGGTTAGGTGCTTCCCGTTGGGGAACAATCTTCCGTGTGCTGGTTCCTGCGGCTATTTCGGGAATTGTCGGCGGAATTATGCTCGCTCTAGGTCGGGCGATGGGAGAAACCATGGCGGTGACTATGCTTATCGGTAATGCCAACCGCATTAGTCCTTCTCTGTTTCAACCTGCTAATACGATTTCGGCTTTGCTGGCTAACCAATTTGCAGAAGCTTCGGGCATTCAGGTCGCGGCTCTGATGTATGCTGGCTTGGTGTTGATTGTTCTGACCTTGGTGGTCAATATCTTCGCCCAATTGATTGTGAACAAAATTAAAGCTAAATATAATTAGATTGAAAGGCCTATGTCTACGATGAACCCTGGGGTTGAAAATATTGCCCTTAGCCTCAAGAAAAAACCCTCTAGTCCTAGCTCCCTGTTTGGCTTGTTAATGACAGGACTATCGGGACTTTGTCTAACGCTTACCATTATTCCCCTATTTGCCTTACTAGGTTTCGTATCCTACAAGGGATTTAGCCGTATTTTTGAGAATTTCCCCACCATCTTTACCCAACTGCCACCTCCCCCAGGGTTGTCCGGGGGTGGGCTGGCTAATTCTATTTTGGGAACTCTCATTGTCGTCTCCCTAGCAACCCTCATTGCCGTGCCGATTGGGGTTTTGGCGGCGGTTTACCTATCGGAATTTAGCGGCGACAGTAAACTGGCTAACGGGATTCGTTTTGCCACCAATGTCTTGGCTGGAGTTCCTTCAATTATCTCTGGGGTGTTCGCCTTCGGTTTATTTGTTGCTCCCCTGGTCAAAGATGGTAAAGGTTTGCTCGGCTACTCGGCGGTGGCGGGGGCAATTGCGATCGCTGTGCTGATGTTACCAACGATTATCCGTACTACCGATGATGCTTTAGATATCGTTCCCCAGGATGTGCGTTGGGCGGCTCTGGGGGTGGGAGCTTACAACTTTCAAACGGTTCTAAAGATAGTCTTGCCGGCGGCCTTGCCTTCGATTTTAACGGGTGTCACCTTAGCTGTGGCGAGGGCGGCAGGGGAAACCGCTTCTTTGATTTTCACGGTCTTGTTTTCTAACTTTTGGCCGCGAAGCATATTCGAGCCCATCGCTACCCTCTCGGTTCTGGTTTTTAACTTTGCGGTTGTCCCCTTCGCTCCTCAACAGGAACTAGCTTGGGCGGGGGCACTGATTCTGGTTTTCCTTGTCCTCATGACTAGCATTGCGGCGCGTTTGATTACAAGGAAAAGTTAAGTTCCCTTGGTTTTTAATGTTTACGGGAGAAAATACTAATGCAAGATAGTTTAAATTTACAGTCTAAGTTGACGGCTCCGAACCAACCCGATACGGTATTGCGGGCGGAAAATGTCGATATTTACTACGGAAAATACCGGGCGGTGCAGGGGGCGACTTTGAATGTTCCCAAAAACTCGGTAGTGGCTTTTATTGGACCTTCCGGGTGCGGCAAAAGTACGGTGTTGAGATGCTTTAATCGACTTAACGATTTAGTTGAGAGTTTCAGCCTGACGGGAAAAATTACCTACCATGGCGCTAATCTCTATGACCGGGATATTGATGCGGTAGAGGTCAGAAAGCGGATTGGTATGGTTTTCCAGCGTCCTAATCCCTTTCCTAAGTCTATCTATGACAACATTGTCTATGGGGCTCGGGTACAGAACTATAATAAAGGTCAGTTCGATGAACTGGTGGAAACTTCCCTGCGTCGTTCGGCGCTTTGGGATGAGGTTAAAGATAAATTGCAAGAAAGTGGTTTTTCCCTATCGGGGGGACAACAGCAACGTCTGTGTATTGCCCGGGCGATCGCCGCTCAACCGGATGTTCTCCTGATGGATGAACCTTGCTCGGCCTTGGACCCCATTTCTACCCTCAAGGTAGAGGAATTGATCCACGAACTGAAGCAGAACTATACTATTGTCATTGTCACCCACAATATGCAGCAGGCCGCCAGGGTTGCTGACTATACGGCTTTTTATAATGCCCAGGTTACAGACGGAGGCGGCAAAGTGGGTCTTTTGGTAGAATATGACCAAACTGGAGCAATTTTTGGCAATCCCCGCGAAAAGACGACCCAGGATTATGTTGCTGGTCGTTTTGGTTAAAATTAAATTTTTTATTTGTGTAAAAACCCATGGTAACTTCCACTAATATAGACACCCAAGCGGTTCTTAGAACAGAAAATCTCAACGTTTACTATGGTCCGAAGCTGGCTGTTCGCCATGTCAGTTTGGATATTCCGGAAAATAAGGTGGTGGCTTTCATTGGCCCATCTGGCTGCGGCAAAAGTACGGTACTACGCTGTTTTAACCGCATGAATGACCTGATTCCTAAAACCCGCATCGAGGGAAAAGTCACCTACCGAGGTAAGGATATTTATGCTCCGACGGTCGACCCTGTTAATTTACGTTCCTCCATTGGGATGGTGTTTCAAAGACCTAATCCTTTTCCGAAGTCGATCTATGAAAATATTGCCTTTGGTGCCAGATTAAATGGTTTTAAGGGTAATATGGATGAACTGGTGGAAGAGTCTTTGAAAAAGGCAGTTCTTTGGGATGATGTCAAGGACAAATTACGGCAAAATGGCCAGGCTTTATCGGGGGGACAACAACAAAGGTTATGTATTGCTAGAGCGATATCAATTCAACCGGAGGTCGTCCTCATGGATGAACCCTGTGCGGCTCTAGATCCTATTTCTACCCTGAAAATTGAGGAACTGATCAATGAGTTGAAGGAACAATATACGATTGTTATTGTCACCCACAATATGCAGCAAGCCTCCCGTCTTTCTGATTTTACGGCTTTTTATAATGCTACAGCGACCCCCGAAGGCGGCAAAATCGGAGATTTGGTCGAATATGATCGCACGGAAAAGATTTTCCAAGATCCAACTCAAGAATCGACCAAAGACTATGTAAGTGGTCGCTTTGGCTAGATATTAACTGAGCTATGGTGAAAAAAGCTGATATAGGTACTAAAAGATTAATTAGTTTGGCTCCTGAGCATTGGGTTCAATGGGTGACACAACAACCAGACATTCAGGTTGAGGAGTTCCTTTCGACGGAATTTGAGTGGATTGGCAGGGAGAGCGATGTACTAATTAAAGTTTTCAGTCCCCAATGGGGAGAGTTTATCCTACTCCACGAGTTTCAACTGAAGTATAAAGCCGAAATGCCCTTAAGAATGAGAGCTTATACGGCTTTAGCGGGCGAAAAACTGAAGTTGCCTATCTATCCTGTGTTGATTAACATTCTCTCTAGAGGAGCACCATCGGAAATACCCCAATCCTATCAGTCGGATTTTATGGGTATTCGTGCTTTACAAGATTATCGGGTGATTAATTTGTGGGAAGTGGATGCGAATCTAGCATTTGAACAAAATTTGTCTAGCTTGTTGCCTTTTGTGCCAATCCTCAAGGGAGGTGGACAGGAAGTATTAGTTAGGCGTGCTTTAAGGGAACTGAGAGATAACGAAACTCTGGGCGACTTAGAGCCATTATTATCTTTCTTTGCTACCTTTGTATTAGAACTGCCAGTAGTCCAAGATATTATGAGGTGGGATATGACAGCCTTAAGAGAGTCGCCTTGGTACAATGCCATTATTGAGGAAGGTTTACAGCAAGGTTTACAGCAAGGTTTACAGCAAGGTTTACAGCAAGGTTTACAGCAAGGTTTACAGCAAGGGGAATCCATGCTGATTCTTCGTCAATTGCGTAAGCGGTTCGGCTCAGTAGATAAAACTTTGCAAACCCGAATTGAGCATTTAACTGTTTCACAGTTAGAAGCATTAGCAGAAAGTTTGTTGGATTTTTCGGGTACTGATGATTTAGCGGTTTGGTTATCTAATCTCTAAAAATCAAATATACTCCAGAGGTCTGTTCTCAACGGGTAATCCAGATTTACCGAGGGATAATTTCCTCGAATTGATTACCTGGGAGTTCAGGGAATTATTAAGATACTTTACGCCCCAGGATCAGGTGCTAGTCCCGCGATCGCTTGGGATGATAAAATAGCTTGCTGTGTTAATTGAAAATAAAGACGCTAACCATGACCTCTGTAACCACAGAAACAACCTCACCGGATCAAGTCTCCCTTCCCCCAGTGGACAGTCGCACTAGAGTTAGTGCCTTTATGAAACAGCTACAAGACGAAATCTGTCAGTCCCTAGAGAAAGTGGATGGGGTTAGTAAATTTAAAGAAGATAGTTGGGAAAGAGAAGAAGGTGGAGGCGGACGTTCCAGGGTGCTCCAAAATGGAGGTATATTTGAACAAGGCGGAGTAAATTTTTCTGAGGTTTGGGGTCATGAGTTACCCCCAAGTATTTTAAAACAGCGTCCCGAAGCCGCAGGCCATGGATTTTATGCCACAGGAACCTCCATGGTTTTGCATCCCCATAACCCCTATATTCCTACGGTACACCTCAATTACCGTTACTTTGAAGCAGGTCCTGTCTGGTGGTTTGGCGGTGGTGCCGACTTAACCCCCTATTATCCCTTTGCCGAAGATGCAGCCCATTTCCACCGAGCTTTCCAAGAAGCTTGTGACCAAAATCATCCCGAATACTATCCCGTCTTCAAGCGCTGGTGTGATGAATATTTTTATCTCAAGCATCGTCAGGAAACCCGTGGAATTGGTGGCATTTTTTTTGATTACCAAGACGGGCTTAATCCTTTGTATCGCGGACCTTTTCCCGACAGCGCGGCGGCTCTTTATAGCCAACAACTGCCAAACCAAAAGCATCGTACCTGGGAAGAATTATTTACTTTTGTACAAGACTGTGGTAATGCTTTTCTCAAGGCTTATATCCCCATCGTCGAACGCCGTAAAGATACCGAGTATGGAGACAGACAAAGACAGTTTCAACTCTATCGTCGTGGACGCTACGTGGAATTTAACCTAGTCTATGACCGGGGGACAATTTTTGGACTACAAACCAATGGACGTACCGAGTCTATTTTAATGTCCTTACCACCCCTAGTGCGTTGGGAGTACAGTTATCAACCAGAGCCGAATAGTCCTGAATCCCAACTCTATGAGGTTTTTCTCAAGCCCAAGGATTGGGCTAATTGGCAAGGGTAAAGAGCTTTATTTCTTGATATCCCGTGCCATTTTGCGGAACATATCCAGATTGTTGTCCCCAGTACGACGCTCAGACTTCGGACTCACTTCCCCTGGGGAGCCATTACTGTTTTCCGATGGGGAAGTTGCAGTCAATCCCCCATCTGTAATAGTGTTCACCTTGAGGGAAGAGACTGACTTAACGCTCTTTTTGCTTTCACCATTGCCCACCTTAGCGAAACTGCGCTTAATGGTATTGGGTTTACGCATAAATTCGATGTTCCCAAAGGTTTTGGATTCATCCGCATTCAGGTAAAAGGACTCCTTGCTTTCGGGGGATTCCCCAGAAGATTCGTTCGTTTCGTCTACATATTTGGTTTTGCCACCAAATAAGCCAAAAAATCCAGCCATTGCCCTTCTCCAGAGATTTGTGAAAATATATATTGCGATATATTACACATTATAAAGATTTTTCTCAGATTAAGCTTTTTCTTGGCGGGCCCAACTCAAGAATGTTTATAACCGATAACGGCTAAATTGCCAGCGGGAAGATACAGGGGTAAATTGCCAATTTTGAAGGTTTTTGACAAGAGAATGAGTTTTCGTTTGAATTGTATAGGCAGAGGAAAAAGTTTAAGCCAATAATGCAGGGGATAGCAATTGAAGACAACTTGAGTAGTAATGTTGGTAAATTTGTTTGTCTTTAAAAGGTAGCGGGCACTTTTTTCGGAAAATAGCTGCAAGTGTTCAATATCAAAAATAGGAGATTTTGTTCCCAGTATTTTAGCGGATAAGGCAAGATGGTTATGGCAGATGAAAAAAACAGCTCCTCCCTTTTTAAGTAAAGTATGAGCATCTTGGCACATTTGTCTAGGATCGTATAAATGTTCTAGAGTTTGAAAACAAGTAACCAGACTGAAACTGTTTGGCGCAAAATCTTCTACCCGAAAAAGACCTTGTTTAATTAATGGGCGAATACGAGTGCTCGCTGCTGCAATGGGCGCGGTTGAAGGCTCTACACCAACAACTCGGGTAAACCCACAACGCAATAATTGTTCGAGAAAAGAACCTTCCCCAGTACCAATATCGATCGCTCCATCTAAATCAGGAAGTTGTTTGCCAATTTCGGGTAAAAAATTGCCGTAGGTACGACTAGCAAAACCAGCTTCTTCAGAGCTATCAAAGGCCGCCTCATGATAGGCGATCGCCAAGGTGTTGGATTCAGGGATAGGACTAGCATAAAGAAGATTGCAGACAGGACATAAAATCTGACGATAGTGCATATATTCGGGGATTTTACGGGAGGCGAAGGCAAATTCACCTAGTTTCTGTAGGTCAAAATCGGCTTCAGCAAAAATATTGGAGGTATCTGTAGATTCACAGACGGGACAAGGACGAGAGATCATTTCCATAATTAACAGGTTTGTTGAGTTACTTTCGTAGTAAAAGTGTATAGCCTAGAGGATCATCTCTAGAACCTAAATCAAAAATTAATGAGAGGTGAGCTATAATTATACCCACTAGAAGAATAGGCATAAAAATCAAGCAAAGCAATAATTGTATTAACCATAAGAAGATATTTTTAAAACTTGTTAAAGCCCGAAAATAGGCAACAATAATTTTTGAAACAATTACAGTAATATCCGTTCCTCTAGGCACAATTTTTATGGAAAAATTTTGAAATAAATTAGCTAGACTAGAGGGAGTATAACGATAGTAATCGTAGGGGATATAATGATATCTTGCTGACCAAGGAACTGTTAAAATTCCAATTCCGTCGTTTTTAAGAACTCGATACATTTCATCAACTAATTGCTGGGGATTAGAGCTATGTTCTAGAACCTCTGTGCAGATCAGACAATCCATCGAATTATCGGGAAAAGGAATATGCTGTCCATCAAAATGAGTGATATCGGAATTGTCATAATCAAAGTTTTCAGCAGCTTGCTCAATATCAATTCCGAAATATTGTGTTTTCTGAGCATTCAAAAGACGTTTGTAGGGACTTTGTCCACAGCCAATGTCAAGAACTTTACCCCTGAAGGATGGCAGATGCTGGTGCAGGTGATGATATATGGTATTGATTTGTAGGTCTAATATTAACCTTGCTCGAAACTTCAATTTATTAATAAAAGTGTCCGGGGGAGTATTGCTGATGGGTTTGAATCCTTCTTTGCCCTTTTGTTGATCTGGATAATTCATAAGATTCCGTGGTTTTAAAGAGTGAATGAAAATCTGAAAATAGCGATACAGAAAAATAAAATAAAATGTGTCTCCTTAACTATAATTTTTATTATAGGCATCCCTTAGCTCTCCATTTTTAATAATTTTACGACGTATGAACAGGGGTCTTTGTTTGACTTCTTCAAAGATTTTAGCAATGTATTCTCCGACAACTCCAATGGCAAATAAATTAATTGAGCCAAAAAGCAAAGTCGTAATCAAAATCGTGCTTGTACCTTTTGGTGCTAAATCTGGAAATAAAATCCTGAGAGAAAATTGTACCAAAATTAGGAGTAAGCTAATGATTAGTAAAAGTGTTCCTGAAAAACTCAGTATGGTTAAAGGAGTGTAGCTAAAAGATAATATACCTTTCTTAGCCCAGCCAATATTTTTAGAAAGATTATTCGTTGTGACACCAAACATTCTTTCAGGTCTTACATAGTCTATACCAATTTGTTTAAAGCCGACGAAGGCTCTCACCCCTCTTATAAATAAATCTCGCTCAGGAAACTCTAATATAGCTTGGACTACTTTTTTGTCCATTAGGGAAAAGTCTCCTGCATCTTGGGGAATGGAAATATAGGAAAAATAATCAAAGATTCTGTAGAAGGCCTTGTAGGCGAACTGCATAAGTAACGGAGCTTGACGTTTCTTTCTTCTGCCATAAACCACATCGTATCCTTCCCGCCACTTCTCAACAAATCTCTCGATCAACTCCGGGGGATCTTGTAAATCTCCATCCAATAAAACGCAAGCATTTTTTGTAGCAATTTCCATACCACTTCTAAAAGCAGATTGAGAACCAAAATTTCGAGAATGAGAAATGCCAACAACTCGCTTGTCAGTACGGGAAATTTTCTGAATCACCTCTTCGCTATTATCGGGACTACAATCATTAACAAATACAATTTCATACTCAATTTGCAACTGAGTAAATGTTTCCTTCAGACGTTCATACATAACCGGTATAGCCCGATTATCTTTATAACAGGCAATGATAGCCGTAACACTGTACTTTGTATCTAATCCAAATTTTTTGGAACTCTGATGATATCTTTCCTTATTGTCTAAACTCCGATACCATTGCGTCATTTTCAACAAACCTTCCTGAAGACTTGTCTTGGACTCCCATCCCAAACACTCTTTGGCTTTTGTGACATTTGCATACCAATCACTGATATCCCAATGGCGATTCTCCATAGAATTATAAACAGGATCGGTGCTTATATCAAATATCTCACGAGCAACCTTTGCCACATCTCTAATTGTCGTTTTTTGACCACTACCAATATTAAATGATTCCCCATAATCTTGCTCTTTTAAATTAATAGCAGTATCAATAAATGCCTCACAGACATCATCAATATAAACAAAATCTCTGGAAATATCAGGGCTAACAAAATTCGGGTACTTGCCCTCAACCCCATGACGAATTAGGTTAGGGATTAATCGAGACGAATCTTCTAAAGGGCCGTAAACAGAATATAACCTCAAATTAGCACAGGGCAGTTGCTTCTTTTTACCATAGAAGTACAGAAGATTGGCACAGGCAACCTTGGAGACGGCATAATCGCTATTAGGTTCCGGTAAGGCTGTTTCACTAGGTCCGGCAGAATTGTCTCCATATTCTGAAGAACTACCCGCATGAACATAACAGGATATTTGGCGAGTGGTAAATGCTTGTACAAGTTTAGCCGTTAGGTTAAAGTTTGTCTGGTAGATTAATTGGCTATCTGTTTCAAAGGAATAAGCTCCAAAGGCAGTACAGTCAAATATTGTTCTCGGTTGAGTTTTTTCTAGTAAAAAATCTAAGTTAGAATCTACCAATAAATCAACGGCAATAACGTTATTTTCAGGTAATCCCTCCAACCGCCAAGCGGGGAAGCGAGATGCAGTACCAAAAACATCTTCTCTGTAATTGAGTAATTGCCTGAGTAAATTAGCCCCAGCAAAGCCACTGGCACCTAGAACCAAAATTGGTCCTTGGAGTTTTCTGATTTTCTGCTCTAAATTCATAGTATTACCTGACTTGTGTAACTGGACAACTGGTGGAAGCAACTAGCTTGGGAACTGCAACGTATATTGTTCCATGAACGTAGGGAATAGTATCAGGAGTTTTGAGTTCGAGGACAACCTTATAGTTTTCGGGAATTTGGGCCCCTGATATCGCCATAACAATCGCTTTTTCTTGCGTAAGTAATTGGGGAATTTTCTCTAGTTCGTCTTGAAAGATTAGCCGGGAGATTTCCCTAGAAAAGAATGGGGATCTTTGCACTCTTTTAAAAGATTTTGAGAGTCGGGGAACGTAGCTATTCTTAGTGAAATTTACTAGATACTCGAGCTGACAGTTATAATTGCTCATTGTTTTAGTAATGGTTTGATAATAAATTCTAGTTTCTTCCTCATCTAGTTTACCCTGTAACATTTCGATATTTTCTGGCTCTTTAAGTTGATGACTGAGGAGCAAATTTCGATTCCATGGCAGATATACAGAAGAGTTCTTGTGAAAAACTAATGTCTGGCTTAAATAGATAAATACGCAAATAACAGGGACAAAGCAAACCTAACCCGAGTGAGGATGAACTTTGTAGTCTAAACACCTGATAAATATGTAGTGACTGAAGATATCCAAAAAGAGTAACAGAGCCAAACAGAAACAAAAGCTTGTCTCTCTCACTAAATTGCTGCTGGATTTCTTTAAGTTTACCAAGATCTTTTGGAAAAAATGTTTTACAAATTAGAATGGCATTAAAAAAGACAAGAGAGTACAGTAATAATCTTATATCAGAAGGAAATAATATTCCCCTTATAAATCCCCGATATATACTTTTTAGACTTACAAAACGTTTGTAGAAGATTCCAATTGTGAAACTCTGATTTATCCAATCTTCAAGAGCAGATTCCTTAACTAAATAAAGTAAAAAAACTCCAATAACACCAATCATGCCAGCATGAAACATCAGAATGTTTTTTAGGTATTCTTTTCGCAACTCTTGAACTGAAGAGAGATATACTAACAAGAAATATAAGTAAATGGGAGCTAATATAGGTAGGGGACTCTGTCTTGCTAAAATACTAAAACCTAGAAAAACTCCTGCGAGCAAATATCTATTTCTTTTCTGAGATGATGCTGTCAAAAACAATAGAGATATTAACAAAAATGTGTAGGAGAAGTAATTTGCCCACGGATAAGTGATATAACCATGAACTAAAAACATGAGCATGGCTGATAACGCAGATAACCATCTATTCATAACTTTTTGCCATAGGCAATAAGAAAGATAGATATTGGCCGCATAAAATATACCAGTTATAATTCCAACTGATACCACTGTATTGCCGAAAATATTTAAAGATAAGCTTTGTATGAGAGTGGTCAAAAAACCATATTGGATAAATATTTCTCTGTAAGGAATTAAGCCCCTATTCAAATCTGCTGCATTAACATACATTAGCCCCCAGTGATGAGCGTCAGTATTAAGGCGAGATTCAATGATACTAAATCCAATACTTATAAAACACAACACAACAACCAATACATCGGGCAAAATTTTTGTTAACTGTTTTTTTTGCATTAAATTAACTAACATATTACCCCTTCAATGCTTGAATAATACTGCTCGGATCTAAGCCACATTCAGTACGATGAAAAGTCTGAGAGCCATATAAACCAGAAACATATCCTAAGGCGTAGCGGTGGGTAAACTTCCCAGGAGCTAGTCCCATCGACAACAGATAATGAGCTATCATCTGTCCCACTCCCCCATGGGCGATATGCTCTTCGACAACGAACAAATGACCAGTTTTTTGTAAGTCATCTAGGAAATCCTGGGGAATTTTAGCTGGTTCAATGGGCAATTCGCTTAAAACCCAGAGATTAGGCCGATGGGCATCACTCAGATGCTGTGCTGCGGCCAAGATTCCCCCGGCTAAAGGACCGACAATCAACATCGTCGCGCCTTCTCCTTGGAGCAATCGTCGCCACGGCAAATAGGGCGGTAGAACAAAATCCTTGGGCTTTTCACAACGACCAAGACGCAGATAGGCAGGATGCTCAAAGCTATGTAGTTGATTAATCATCTCCACTAAATCTTCCCCAAAGGCTGGGACAAAAACCCGCAGATTCATTAGACAGAGCATTGCGCCATAGTCTTCTAGGGCGTGGTGAGTTGCTCCCATGACTCCATAGGCATAGCCACCGCCATTGCCGACTAGACGTACAGGCAAATCGTGCAGACAGACATCATTGCGAATTTGTTCAAAGGGACGGGCATAAACAAAGGGAGCTATGCTATATACCCAGGGTTTAAAACCCATTTTGGCTAGACCACCTGCTACAGAAACCATATTCTGTTCGGCCACCCCGGCATTGATAAAACGTTCGCCTAGACTGGCTTGTAAGGGTTCTAGAGCGTTGTATCCCAAGTCACCTGTGAGAAAGACGAACTCAGGGTTAGCCGAGCAGTTAACTAGGGTATCACAAAGACTGTTTCTCATGTACTTACCTCTTCTAATGCTTGTTCATACTGTGCGGCGGTCATCGGTAAATAGTGCCACTCCATCTGATTTTCCATAAAGGAAACCCCGTGCCCTTTGATTGTATGGGCAATAATAACATGAGGTTCCAGGGTCTTCAAGGAAAGTGCTTTGACGATTTCCTCGAAATTATGTCCGTTAATCTCCGTCACCTCACAACCAAAAGCTCGAAATTTATCCGCGAAGGGCTCTAAATCAGCTACTTCTTGGGTTGTTCCAAAACCTTGTAGTTTATTATAGTCAAGGATTAGGGTTAGTTGATGCAATTTCTGATGCACCGCAAAAATCAAGGCTTCCCAATTAGAACCCTCATTCCATTCCCCGTCCGATAACATACAGAAGGTTCTTCCTGGTTCACCCTTGAGCCTTTTGCCCAGGGCATAACCATTGGCTAGGGACAGTCCATGACCTAAACTGCCCGTGGCAAACAAAATTTCAGGCATCCAACCCACGGGCGGATGTCCACTCAGTTTTGTCCCATCTTTGTGAAACTTTTGCAGGTCTTCATCACTCAATCGCCCTAAGGACCACAGAGTTGTATAAAGTGCCCCCGCAGCATGGCCCTTGGAGAGTACAAAGGCATCACAGTCCTCTAAAACAGAATGGTATAAGCATAGTAATATATCCAGTGAGGATAGGTTGCCGCCAATGTGACCAACTCCACTCTCAAAGTGCATTTTTAGGAGTCGCATTCTAGATTTGCGAACAATCCCTGCTAAAGGTTCCATTGCTTAATGTCCTAGTTTTTTAGTTTACATGGTACCAGCAAATGCTCCTTTGTCAAGTCTATATCGATTCTATTTTAGTGCTGGACTTGTTTGGGACTAAAATATTGTTTGGGCTTGACTGTACTATCTCCCCTAGGAACCAAGGCAACTCGAAGGAATTGACTTAGGCACTGCAATGTATGTCACCTTACCAATTAAGGAACGGCCATTAAAGCTCCAATGTTGAATACTTGCGGGAGTTTTGATTTCGTGGGCAATCTGATAGTTTTCAGGAATTTTCTCAACTTGTGCAGCAATGAGGATGGTTTTGCCCTCCTTCAGCAATTGAGAAACTTTCCTCTGTTCATCTTACAAATCTCGATTCCATGGAGCTACCCGCATGGACATAACAGGATATTTGGCTAGAGGTAAATACTTGTAAGAGTTTAACCGTTAGGTTAAAGTTTGTCTTGTGGATTAATTGGCTATCGGTTTCAAAGGAATAAGCTCCAAAGGCAGTACAGTCAAATATTGTTCTCGGTTGAGTTTTTTCTAGTAAAAAATCTAAGTTAGAATCTACCAATAAATCAACGGCAATAACGTTATTTTCAGGTAATCCCTCCAACCGCCAAGCGGGGAAGCGAGATGCAGTACCAAAAACATCTTCTCTGTAATTGAGTAATTGCCTGAGTAAATTAGCCCCAGCAAAGCCACTGGCACCTAGAACCAAAATTGGTCCTTGGAGTTTTCTGATTTTCTGCTCTAAATTCATAGTATTACCTGACTTGTGTAACTGGACAACTGGTGGAAGCAACTAGCTTGGGAACTGCAACGTATGTCATTTTATTAACGGTTGGAGTCTTCCTAGGGATTTTAAGTTTGAGAACAACCTGATAGTTTTCAGGAACTTGCTCAATTTGTGCAGCGATTAAAATCGCTTTTTCTTGCATAAGCAACTGAGTAATTTTCTTTTGTTCATCTTGAAAGATTACCTCCGAAAGTTCTCTACTATAGAATGGCGATCTCTGTACCCGTTTAAAAGATTTTGAGAGTCGGGGAACGTAGCTATTTCTACTTAAATTTACTAAATACTCAAGCTGACAGTTATAATTGCTCATTGTTTTAGCCAGAGTTTGATAAAAAATCCTAGTTTCTTCATCATCTAGTTTACCCTGTAACATTTCGATATTTTCTGGCTCTTTAAGTTGATTACTGAACAGCAAATTTCTATCCCATGGCTTAAATGTCGAAGCAGTCTTAACAAATACTAATGTCTGACTTAAATATATAAATAAGCAAATAAGAGGTACACTGAAAACTACTCCTTTCCATCGTTTAAATCTCTTGGAGAGGTTATACCAGAAAAAGATCAGCAAACCAAACCCCAGTGAGGAGCCATTTTGAAGTCTAAATATTTGATAAAAGTGTAGTGACTGAAGATATCCAAAAATAGTCACAGAGCTAAAGAGAAATAATATTTTCTCTCTCTCACTAAATCGTTGCTGGAGTCCTTTAAGTTTTCCACGCCCTCTTAGAAAAACTGTCGTACAAATTATAAGAGCACTGTAAAAGACAGGTGAGTACAATAATAACCTTATATCTTGAGATTGAGAAAAAAATAATACGGCACTCACCAAACCTATAAACCTTGTTGGAGTTACAAAAGCTCTGTAGAAGATTCCAATTTTGAAACTCTGATTTATCCAATCTTCAAGAGCAGATTCCTTAACTAAATAAAGTAAAAAAACTCCAATAACACCAATCATGCCAGCATGAAACATCAGAATGTTTTTTAGGTATTCTTTTCGCAACTCTTGAACTGAAGAGAGATATACTAACAAGAAATATAAGTAAATGGGAGCTAATATAGGTAGGGGACTCTGTCTTGCTAAAATACTAAAACCTAGAAAAACTCCTGCGAGCAAATATCTATTTCTTTTCTGAGATGATGATGTCAAAAACAATAGAGATATTAACAAAAATGTGTAGGAGAAGTAATTAGCCCAAGGATAAGTGATATAACCATGAACTAAAAACATAAGCATGGCTGATAAAACAGATAACCATCTATTCATAACTTTTTGCCATAGGCAATAAGAAAGATAGATACTAGCCGCATAAAATATACCAGTTATAACACCAACTGATACTACTGTATTGCCGAAAATATTTAAAGATAAACTTTGTATAAGAGTGGTCAAATAACCATACTGGATAAATATTTCTCTGTAAGGAATTAAGCCCTCATTCAAATCTGCTGCATTGACATACATTAGCCCCCAGTGGTGAGGGTCATAATTAAGCCTAGATTCAATGACACTGAGTCCGATACTTATAAGACAGAAGACAATAAGCAATACATCGGGCAAAATTTTT
Organism: Microcystaceae cyanobacterium; assembly: GCA_040398185.1. GTDB lineage: Bacteria > Cyanobacteriota > Cyanobacteriia > Cyanobacteriales > Microcystaceae > JBBAUO01. The sequence continues at coordinate 37,582 of JBBAUO010000035.1, forward strand.
GTTAACTGTTTTTTTTGCATTAAATTAACTAACATATTACTTCTTAAATGCTTGCATAATACTACTCGGATCTAAGCCACATTCAGCATGATGAAAAGTCTGAGAGCCACATAAGCCAGAAACATATCCTAAGGCGTGACGGAAGGAAACTCCGTGCCCTTTGATTGTATGGGCAATAATAACATGAGGTTGCAGGGTCTTCAAGGAAAGTGCTTTGACGATTTCCTCCAAATTATGTCCGTTAATCTCCGTCACCGCACAGCCAAAAGCTCGAAATTTATCCGCGAAGGTTCCCTGGGTTCCTAGGGTAACTGTGTATAGTGTACACTTATCCCTAACGAATCGGGTAGAATCATCATCTTAGGTGATAATTTGTATTCTTCGATACAAAATCTAGCTGATTCCCCGATTATCATCACAAACAGACTTTATATGATACGATGCCCTATTTAGTCCTCACTCCCCAAATTTATGTATTTTTACTTACCTGAAACGAGGATCATCAAACCAAAATGACTAATGGATTAGGAAGACGCAAATTTTTACTCTACGGCTCGGCTGCCCTAGGCACGAGTTTACTTCTCAAAGCCTGTAACAGTAGTCCCACACCTCCTAGTAGTACTACTGCTAGTCCTGGTGCTAGTCCCGTAGCTGCGGGGGGAGATGCCATCAAAGTCGGAATCCTGCATTCTCTAAGTGGCACCATGGCCATTAGTGAAACAACTGTAGTGGAAGCAGAAAAACTAGCCATCAAAGAGATTAATGCTAGCGGTGGAGTGCTAGGTAGGCAAATCGAGGCCGTAGTAGAAGATGGCGCTTCTGACTGGCCAACCTTTGCCGAAAAAGCGACTAAATTAATTGATCAAGATAAAGTGGCTACGGTGTTTGGCTGTTGGACTTCCGCCAGTCGTAAGGCGGTTCTTCCCGTTTTTGAAACTAAAAAGCACATGCTTTGGTATCCGCTCCAGTATGAAGGGCAAGAATGCTCCCAAAATATCTTTTATACAGGGGCTGCACCGAATCAACAGATTGAACCTGCTGTAGACTGGCTTTTAAAAAACAAAGGCAAAGAATTTTTCCTAGTTGGTTCAGACTACGTTTTCCCCAGAACTGCTAATACCATTATTAAAGAACAACTAAAAGCTAAAGGAGGTAAAACCGTGGGAGAAGACTATCTACCCCTGGGAAATACGGAAGTAACTCCGATTATTACCAAAATTAAGCAAGCACTACCCAAAGGAGGCGTTATTTTTAACACCCTCAATGGAGATAGTAATGTGGCTTTCTTTAAACAAATTCAAGCAGCCGGTTTAACTCCCGACAAGTACCCCACTCTCTCGGTGAGTATTGCCGAAGAAGAAGTGCGTCAAATTGGCAAGGAATACCTGAAGGGACATTATGCCTCCTGGAACTACTTCATGACAGTGGATACTCCCGCTAATACCAAGTTTGTCGAAGCTTTCAAGGCTGAATATGGAGCCGATAGAGTCACCAATGATCCCATGGAATCCGCCTACGTTATGGTTTATCTTTGGAAGAAAGCCGTAGAAGCAGCAGGAAGCTTTGATGATCTTGAAAAGATTCGCACTGCAGCCATTGGGCAGCAAATAGAAGCCCCTGAAGGTTTGGTGACAATGAATGCCAATCACCACATCTCTAAAACCGTGAGAATTGGTCAAGTTAGAGATGATGGACTTTTTGATATTGTTTGGTCAACCCCTGGACCGATTCCTCCCATTCCTTGGAACCAATTTGTTCCCGATACCAAGGGTTACGCCTGTGATTGGACAGATCCAGCTAAAGGCGGCAGATATAAGGTAAATAAGACATAAAATCCCCTGGCCTCTGGGGACATTTTCCCTGGAGGCCGCCAATCCCTGGCTTATTCTCCCGATTACCTGAGGCTTACTGTGTCCCCATTACTCGAAGCTTTATTTAACGGCATTAGCATCGGCTCAGTATTGCTCATGTCAGCCCTCGGTTTAGCTATTGTCTTTGGACTCATGGGTGTGATTAATTTGGCCCATGGGGAATTGATGATGTTGGGGGCCTATAGCACTTTTGTAGTGCAGAATGTTTTTAAAGCTTTACCGGAACCTTTATTCAATCTCTATATTTTATTCGCTCTACCCGTAGCCTTCTTGGTGGCTGCTTTAGCGGGGTTAATCCTCGAAAGGGGGGTAATTCGCTTTCTCTATGGGCGCCCCCTGGAAACTCTGCTGGCGACTTGGGGGGTTAGTCTGATTTTGCAACAGCTAGTCAGGAGTGTTAACTGGGCATTGGTTGCCGCGATTATTCTCTTTTGTATACTCTTTTTCGGGGCTTTACAGGTGTTGAAGCGTCGTTTGGATTGGGAGAGAATCCGCAACTGGGCGATCGCTATTAACCTGTCTTTATCCCTAGCTATTGCCACCTTAGCCGGTTTATTACTAAAAAACAACCCTAATCTCGGCAAGCCTTGGTTTAGTGCCAGAAACGTCGATGTAACAGCACCAGCCTGGTTAAGGGGAGGTTTACCCCTAGGCACTTTTCAAGTTCCCTATATTCGTCTCTTTATTATTATTCTCACGATTCTCTGTCTTATTGCTACCTACTGGTTTTTAAATTATTCTAGTTGGGGCTTACGCATTCGCTCAGTAACTCAAAATCGTACCATGAGTTCTTGCTTAGGTATTCCCACCGCTACTGTAGACGCGCTAACCTTTGCCCTTGGCTCGGGACTTGCGGGAATTGCAGGTTGTGCCATTAGTTTACTCGGTTCTGTCGGGCCCAATACGGGACAAAACTACATTGTCGATACCTTTATGGTGGTAGTAGTTGGGGGAGTTGGCAATCTGCTCGGTACAATTTTAGCAGCCATGGCGATAGGGATTACTAATTATCTAATCGGCTCTGGAACCTTGGGGTTAATAACTTCATCTGTTCCCGCCCTAAAACCCCTGACGGATTTCTTTACCTTCTTTGCTACCACCAGCATGGCTAAGGTGATGATCTTTGCTTTAATTATCGCTTTCCTCCAGGTCAAACCTGCGGGAATTTTCCCACAAAAAGGACGAACTGCGGAGCTATAAATGGAAACAACCTTAAAAACGCAAGAAGTCAGGTCAAGAAAACGAAAAATTATCCTAGAGTTGGGTATTTTAATCGGTTTGGCTCTTTTTCTCGCCATTATTATCCCTTTGATTGTACCTACCTTTCGTCTCAGACTCCTAGGACGCTTTTTGTCCTTAGCCATTGTTGCCCTAGGTATTGATTTAATCTGGGGATATACTGGACTTCTCAGTCTGGGCCATGGGATCTTTTTTGCCCTAGGAGGTTACGCTCTAGCCATGCACCTTACCCTGCAATTACCCCCAGGACAATTACCAGAGTTTTTTAGCCTGTACGGGGTTGATAAACTTCCCGTATTTTGGCAGCCCTTTTATTCTTTTCCCTTTACGGTAATAGCTTCCATTCTTATTCCCGCCATTGTAGCAGGATTATTGGGTTATTTGATCTTCCGTAATCGCATTAAAGGGGTATATTTTTCCATTCTTACCCAGGCTGCCTTACTGGTATTTTTTAACTTTTTTAACGGTCAACAAAAGCTCATTAATGGCACTAACGGACTGAAAACAGATACCCAGATGTTTTTTGGCGCTTTAGCTGGTTCTGAGCCCATGCAGTTAATTTTTTATGAAGTAACCATTATACTATTAGTTGCTACCTATTTATTATGTAAATGGCTGACTAGCGGACGGTTTGGCAGACTTTTAGAAGCAATTCGAGACGACGAAAACAGAGTCAGATTTACGGGTTATAATCCCACGGGATTTAAGGTATTAGTCTTTGCCATCTCAGGAGCTATAGCCGGAATTGCAGGAGCTCTTTACACAGCCCAGACGGGAATTATTACCCCTAATGCTATGGATGTAGCTTTTTCTATTGAAATGGTGATTTGGGTAGCCGTTGGTGGGAGGGGAACTCTAGTGGGGGCGATTATCGGTACTCTTTTAGTCCGTTTGGCACAGACTTTCTTGAGCGAAGGATTTCCTGAAGTTTGGTTATTTTTCCAAGGAGCTTTATTCCTAATCGTTGTTACAGTTTTGCCTAATGGGATTATTGGTGCTTGGAAAAATTTAGGCTCTCTTTTTGGTTTTCGTCCCCGTTTAGTTACCTATCCAAGTTTGGAAACCGATCCAGAAGTTCAAGAAGAAAGAGAAGCTTTAGAGAAAAAATAGGGTAAAGTCATGGAAAATAAAGTTCTAGAAATTGAAAATCTAACCGTTAGTTTTGGCGGATTTAAAGCCCTTAATAATTTAAACTTTAGCATGGATTTAGGAGAACTAAGGGTAATCATAGGACCGAATGGAGCAGGTAAAACTACCTTTTTAGATGTTATTACAGGCAAAGTTCAACCGACGCAGGGAAGGGTTTTATTTAAAGGCCAAAACCTTAGACAAATTCCCGAATACAAAATTTCTCAATTGGGAATTGGTAGAAAGTTTCAAACTCCGAGGGTATATCAAAATCTGACGGTGAGGGAAAATTTGGACTTAGCTTGTAACCCTAATAAAAATGTCCTAGCAACCCTATTTAAACGCCCCACATCTCCAGAATATCGTCAAGTGGGAAGTTTATTAGAAACAGTAGGTTTAGTCCCCAAGTCCGATTTACCGGCATCTTTACTTTCCCACGGGGAAAAACAACGCCTAGAAATTGGCATGCTAGTGGCACAATCACCGGATTTATTATTAGTAGATGAGCCCGTAGCAGGATTAACGGATGAAGAAACGGAAAATGTTGGTAATTTACTATTAGCATTAGCAGAGAGTCATTCGATTATTGTTATTGAGCATGATATGGAATTTGTGCGGCAAATAGCGAAAAAAGTTACCGTATTACACCAAGGAACTGTACTAAAAGAAGGGACAATGGATCAGATTCAAAATGATCCTAAGGTTATTGAGGTATATTTGGGTCAACAACCTTCGATTTCTTCCCACCAATTAAAAATTCTCAGGGTTATTTTAACCATAGCTCGCTCCGATGGCAATCTGGAAAAAGAGGAGATTGATCTGATATTATCTCGTTTAAGTCAGATTTTTGCTGATGATAAAAGACAACAGGAAAAATTAAAAGAAGAACTAGGTGATTACCTCTATCAAGAAGTAGAAATAGAACCTTTGCTTGAGGAGTTATCCAGCCCAGAAGATCGAGAACTAATCCTAAGATTAAGCTACGAAGCCATTGCAATTAACAATATTGATCCCGATGAATTTGTTGCTTACCAAAACTTGGTAGACAAGTTAGACTTACCCATAGAAACCGTTCAAAAAATAGCCCTACAATATAACAAGAGATAATACTATGTTACAAATTTCTGGTTTAAATGTTTATTACGGAGAAAGCCATATTCTCAGGGATGTGGATTTAAAAGTTCCCGAAGGACAAATGATCTGTTTGATTGGTCGTAATGGAGTTGGCAAAACAACTTTAATGAAATCCATCATCGGTATCCTCAAACCCCGCACAGGACATCTAGACTATCAAGGACATAATCTGATTACTAAAACCCCTGATCAACGGGCAAGATTGGGAATAGGTTATGTTCCCCAAGGCAGGGAAATTATCCCCCGTGTTACCGTAGAGGAAAATTTATTACTAGGTTTAGAAGCCTTACCAAAAAGACCGAAAAAAGCCAGCATTCCCGAGGAAATTTTTGAGCTTTTCCCAGTTCTAAAAACCATGCTATCTCGGATGGGAGGAGATTTAAGTGGGGGACAACAACAACAGTTAGCGATCGCCCGCGCCCTAATGGGACAACCCAAACTGTTATTATTAGATGAGCCTACGGAAGGGATTCAACCTTCAGTTATTTTAGAAATTGAGGCGGCGGTACGTCGAATTATTGCTACCACAGGAATTTCGGTGTTACTCGTAGAACAACATTTACATTTTGTGCGCCAAGCTGATTGGTATTATGCCATGCAGAAAGGGGGGATTGTCGCCTCCGGAGCAACTAGGGAATTGAGTCAAGATGTAATTCAAAAGTTTTTAGCTGTTTAATGTAGAGGGAAAATCTGGGCGGCGATCGCTTGGTTAATAGGATAGGATTGTGGTTGGTACAGATCACTAGGAGGCGTTTAACAGATGTCGGAAGACAGATTAAACCAGATCGAGCAAAGATTAGTTTTCATTGAGCAGCGCCTGAAAACCTTGGAGATAGACATGGAGCCAGAAGGAAGAATCTCAGAAGGCTTTGAGTACCTATCCAACGACATAGACTCATTATCTGGTGAAATCGACTCATTTCGAGATGAAACCAGAAAACGCTTGACTAAACTGGAACACGGACAAAGCCAAATTAAAGCCTCCCTTGATGTTATCCTGAGACGTGCTATCAAATAGCAAAATAATTAGTAAAACTTAACATCGCTGCTCAAATCTATTAAATAAACAAATAACGCTAAACTTGACAATATTTGACCGCCTCCCATAAAATAAAAGGGTGGAAATTTTCGTATGGGATGAAAAAAG
>JBBAUO010000036.1:0-43342 GCA_040398185.1 Microcystaceae cyanobacterium
TGCCCAGATTATTCAGGGTAGAGGCGAGGTCTCTTTCTAACCCCGGTTGGCGGAGAGTCCTGCTGGCTTCATCGTAGGCGGCGATCGCTTTTTCGAGGTTGGCGGTGGGCTCTTTTCCCAGTTCGGCTTGGGTGAGGTAGGCTATGCCCAGATTATTCAGGGTAGAGGCGAGGTCTCTTTCTAACCCCGGTTGGCGGAGAGTCCTGCTGGCTTCATCGTAGGCGGCGATCGCTTTTTCGAGGTTGGCGGTGGGCTCTTTTCCCAGTTGGGCTTGGGTGAGGTAGGCATTGCCCAGATTATTCAGGGTAGAGGCGAGGTCTCTTTCTAACCCCGGTTGGCGTTCGGTAGCAGCGCAAAATTCGTATCCGTAGACGGCAATGGCTAGGTTAGTGAGGGGGTTGCCCCTAGGGAACTCATGGAAGATGTAGGCAAGGCGGTAGAGTAAGGAGCCTAGTTGGGAGGTTTCCTCTGGGGCGCTGGCTTCTCGCGCTTGGTTTCCCCATGCTTGTAGGAGGTTGAGAAAGGCGGTATCGAGGAGAGGAAGATTATTTTCTAGGAGTTGATGGATATCGGGGGACTTATTCGCAACTGCTTGCAACACTTCTTGAAGAAGGTTCAGGTGATCTGGCGAAGGATTTTCCTGGGGTTGCAGCCAACTGGCAAGTTGTTGGGCGATGTTTTCGAGAAAGTTAGCAACACCTTCTTGGTTTTCTGCCCGCGCATTGGCCGCTACTGCACCCAGCACCTCTACAAGAGTCGTATCCCATAGGTTTTCATGGGCTGCCAGTATATTTCCTTCTTCTCCATCAGGACATTCTAGGAGTTGCTGGATCAGGTTGAGGTACGGCTGAATTTCTTCGGGCTGCATGGAGAATGAGATGGGATTTAAACATTATTCTACAGGGATTTCCTAGCCGTAGTCAAGATTCAAACCGCTTTATTGTTTAAATAAGCGAACTAGACAGTATCATTTTCAACAGCACCAGCCACTAATCTAGCAGCCTCGGCATCTTTTTGCCAATCCTTGAGCTTAATGCCCATTGTTGCAAGGTATTTAAGAATTTCTATGATGGTTTTGCGGTAATGCCAATAGTCAGGAATTTCTGTTCTTAACCAGTTTTTCCCGTCTTTCACTTCCCCTGTCCTCGCCGCTTCTCGAATAGCAAAAAGAATATTTCTCACCAGCGAGTTACTAAATCCCGTATCTTTATCGGTATTGAGGCTTTTATTAGCAAACTCTGTCGGTGTTTTTAAACGGGTTTCATTAGCTTTTACAGCCGCTAGGAGGGTTTGATAGTCTTTTAAACCGAAACCCCTAGCAAGTTCTTGATAAGCTCCTGAACGATATTCCCCATGACTTTCTAGGTCTAATCCTTTGAGGTAAAATCTTTCCACTGGGGTTAAAGTCTTCCAGATAAAGGTATCAAAACCTACGGGTACTAGATAATCACAGGCAATTTTTACGGCATCGTCAATTAATTTCTCAATCGGGGAAGTATCACCCTTTTTACGGGGTTTAGAGAGTTCGTAGGCAATATCGAAGTCTTCTATATTCTTGTATTGGGTTAACACCCGTAAAGCGGCAGCATAGGCGGCTAATTGATAATCAGTATCCACAAAATTAGGATCTTCTTTGTCTTCTAGGGATAGCATCGAGTCTAGTTGTTTTTTAACTTCTTCTTCTATCTCAAAGTTGAGTTCATCGAGGAAAGCGGTTGTGTCTGAGGTCTGTTTACGCAAGATTAAAAGTACAGTTCCTTGAACATAATTACCTTTTTTTAAAGCCGAATCGGTTTCTGTGGCAATGCACCAAGCGGCAGTCACTCTTAACCCAGAAGCCCAGAGAATTAGGGCTAAATCTGCCCACACTCTTGCATCTTGGTGGGTAAACATAACCACTTGTGCGCCGTTTTCGGGCATATTCTGGGCAAGGTTTTTGTAGCAGTCTACCATGCTTTTGCGGAAACTATCATCTCTACCAGTGATGGCTAGGGCGCGTTTGCTGTCAGTATACCAATCGGGGAAGAGTTTTTGTATTGAAATTATGCACCAATTCAAGAAAAACTCTGATAACTCATGATAATTTACCGCATCAGCATAAGGAGGATCTGTTATCCAAATTTCTGCATTTTCCACAATGTTTCTGCAATCATTAGGAGCAATGAAATAATCTTGCTCTATTTTAATATTAGGCAATCTTAGAAACCAAGATGTATCAAAAGCAATAAAACCACGAGTAGCATAGTTAAATAATGTATTTAAAGCCTGATTTGAGAAAGCATTGACTAACATTTCTTTTGTAATAGAAAAATCCCATCGAGAGATTTTAGACATATAGTCACAAGATTTAAAGAACCCTAGAAGGCAAGCTACAACAGATTTAATATCCAGAAACTCTTTTTCTTCAAGAAAACGGGTTTCTAGCTGCTCTTGCATCAATAACCCCAAAGTCAACAACTGCCGAGGATTAAATAAATGATGCCAATGCGTCCAACCCCGTTCACGCAATAGTCTACTTGTTTCATTCCCCGGTTCAATCCTCCGACTGGGAATATACCCCTGCTCCTGCCACTGGGCAAAGCGCTCTTGGAGTAAAACTAAAACCCTTTGCTCCCGCTCCAAATCCGCTTCATCTGGCGCTCGATAGTAACGATGGGTTTGTACCTTCCCCGACTCATCCTCCTGGGTTTCTACCCAACGAATACAGTAGAGCCTTTCTTGAAAAACATCATCAGGGCGCGGAACTAGGTCGGTATTTTCCCAAAGACGTAGCCCCCAAGTCTCCTTTCTATCCCCTCGAATCATCTGCATCGGGGTAGACTGACCACAGTGGGGACAACGTAAATCCGAATCCTTAACTGTTCCCTTACTTTTAGCCCCTGCCAAATCGGTATTACTTACCCCAGACTTAATCAGAATATCAAAGCGTTCATTTATCTCATCAGGCTCAAGGAGGGCGATGGTTTTCGTTTTTTCCCCAATCACCCAACTAGGGGCTAAAGGTACCAACCAGCCACACTCAGGGCAGCGAGTTTCATTACAGTAGAGATAGGCATCAGAGCGTCCCCCACTGGCGTTGTGTTCTATTCCCCATGCAGTTATTTGTTTATCTACCGCATCGTAGACCTGTTGCTGGGCTTGTTTCACCTGTTGGGCAACCTCCTCCCCGCCCCCGACAATATTCAGGGCAGCCCAAGTAAGTAGGGCGGCCACAGGGTTAAGGTCCGAGCCATAGGCTTCACAACCGATTCTGGCGGCTTCAAAGGGAATGCTACCTCCACCACAAAAGGCATCCCCTACCCTCGGTATATGCCCAAATTGGCGTTTACCTAGCTCTTGGATGAGTTCGGGTAAATTGCTTGCCGTTGTCCCCAGATAAGTATTAATTTCTTGCCAAGTAGTCGGGGGTAGGTTGGCAATATGTTCGGGTCTGTCGCAGTATTCTAGTTTTTCATCGTAGGAGAGACAACTAAAAATGAGTTTTTGCAGGTGGGTTTTATCTTCTTGTTTAAGTCCTTTTTTGTATTTCGGTTTATCGGGGGTGCTATCTTCGCTAAACCACTGTTCTCGTTCCTCGGGTTGTAGCTGGCTGTATAAATCTTTGAGGGCAATAGGTTTAGACTTCCTGAGCCATAAACCCTCCTCATCCATAGTCAGAATTTTCAGGAAGATTTCCCTATCTTTTTTAGGGTTAGCGGTTGCGGGTAAAAGTAAGCCTAGGATAGTCGCTCGTACCAAAATAAGGGGTTTGCGTCCCCACCATTTACCCAGTCCTGTCAGGGTTTGGGAATAGTTAGCTTTTCTTTCTTTGTAGCTTTCCTTAGAAACCTTAGAAACGGGAAATTGGCTTTCAATGAAGGTTTTCATTCCTACTCCTTATTCTGGTAAATAATCGAGGTTAAGTAGTTCTTCAACAGTAAGAAATGGCTGTAAAGGAAAGATATTTTCTGGTAAATAATTAGCTTTAATAGTATCTGTTCTCGCTGCTTCATAACACTCTAAAAATATTTCCTCTAGCCAAGTTTTAAGGCTAGGGCTATCTGCTAAGAGGCGGATTATTTGTCTTCTTTGCTCAACGATGGTAACGCGCCAACCTCTCGCATTTTCTTCCTTCACCTCAGTCCAATAGGTTAATTTAAGTAAATGTTCAATTATAGTTGTCAAGCGATTAGCTAGTTCCCGTCTCTCCCTTTTACCCATGCTTTCTATTTCTTCGATGAGATTTTCTAGGTCTAGCTCCTCAAAACGCTTTTTTTTGAGTAAAGCGGCGGTTTTTACTAACCAGAGATGTAAGTCTTGGTCATACAAACAGAGGTCTGGAGTCATCGCACTTGTACCTGATAGTTATTCCAAGGGGTTTCTTTTTCGTGGAGCAGGAAAAGAGGGGTAGAAATTTGCGTAGGTTGGGGTAAGTCCCCCGATACAGGGTTTTCTGTGAGAGCAAACCGCACCGCTTTGCGCCAGCCCTTATTGCGCCCAGTAATAGCATGACCCGTAGCTGCGTTAGTCATGGTAAAAAGCCACCAGCGTTCTTCTGGGGCTAACCCGAGCCAATTTCTCACGGCGATAGGGATAACCCCCGGGTCAGCGTCTTCAATCGCCCAACAGAGTAGCACTAGCTCCTTACCAAAAAGACGAGCAACAGGTGTTTCTCCTATTTTCCACAAGCCGCTTTTGAGTCCCATCTCTCTAAGGCGCAGGTTAAAACAAACTCTGACTTCATCGGCAATTTGCTCCCACTTAAAACGAGAGAGAATCACCCTCAGTTTGTTGTCTTCTTGCCCCAGAGCTAGGCTAAGTTGGCGTTTCTCGGTGGTTTCATCCCAACTAAAGTGTTCCGAGATGTAGATGTCATCTTTTTTCCGACTAGGAATCGTCACGAGGAAGTGATGCTCCGAGTCGGCGCTTATAAAACCAAAACCTTCGCTTTTTATCCGTTGTGCCATTACTCCTGCTCTACCTCGTTTTTTGCTAGGGAAGTTTTAACCTCGGCTACCCAGTCTAGGAGACTTTGCCCTGTGGCAAATTTTAGGGCGCGAGTGTCTATTTGTATTTCTCCTTGGGAGAGAACTCCCCGCAGATGGGTGAGTATTTCCTCTAGGGCTGCTCCATCAAAGGATAGCTGGGAATCGGTGCTTAATTCTATCCAATTTTGACCGTCGATAGTTATTTTCGGTCCGCATACCCGAGCGCCGTGTTTTTTTACCAATCCTAGAAATTCATAGGATTCTTGGGTTGTACTCGGGCGATGTTCTTTTTTCCAGATAGTGCTTTTGTCTGGGTCAAGGCGGGACTCCTCCCGCTCATCCCATTTTATCTCTAGGCGATGGATTTCTGAGACTAGCCCTTGTTTTTCGGCAACCGCTAAAACAAACAGGGTTGCGGGGGGAACTAAAAAAGACCCTTCGTAATTACCTCCAGAGATTTTGGGGTCTGAGCCATCGGTGGTGTAACGAATAGGGGCATTAGGCGCCGAGCGTAACTCCACCATTTTATCGCTACCCTGTTGGTAGATACGGGATTTGAGAGTCAGGCGATTGCGCCATAACTTGGCTTCTCCCGTTTCGTGTTCTGTGGCCGAATCAAGGCAGAGGAAAGAAATTTCTAGGGCTTGGGTGCGAAAATCCTTAGCATCAGTGACTATTTGCGAGGCGGAGGTAGCAGGTGCCCCGATTTCATAGTGAATCCTATCTCCGTGAATCGGGGTTAGGGAGAGGATAACTTCGCCCGTATCGTCATTTCTGTCTCTTTCTTGCCAACGGATGTCGGTTTGGGGCTTGGGAAAGGGCGGTTTCTCCAGATAGCCACCATTTTCGCGCCATTGGTCTTGGCTGAGAAGTTTTTCTTTGAGTCGGTCTAGGGCATCTTTCCGATGCCAAGGCCAGTAAGAATTTGTAGCGGCTCGGTTTTTAATTTCCGACCAGGGCATGATTTTTTGGCTAAAAAGTCTCTGTTCGCATTTTTTCCGAAAGGTATCGCTCTCCACATCCTCGGTAAATTTTTCTTTGTTTAGGAGGGTTTCTCGAATCTGTTGCTCCCCGTTGTAGTTGTTGTCTTGGAAAGTCATGATAAAGTCAGCCGTCCTAATTTGTTCATTCTGGGGAAAGTAGAGTTTCATAAAAGTCTCCTTGGTCATGCTGAGGAGGCTGAAGTAGATACGGTCTTGAATTTCTTGGGCGGCTTGTAGTTGCGGGTCGTTATTAGGAACTTTCTGGGCTTTCATCTCTTCTAGGATGTGGTTTACTGCTTTCAGTTCGGCGGCAGTTTCTACGAGCTTTTCTATAGTGCCGCGCACCCCTGAGAGAAACATAATACGATTTTTGTATTCTAGGTCGTCATAGCGTTTCTGTAGGTCGGGGTGTAATCCCGAGATTTCGGTATAGGGTTCGTAGATGATAAGAGTTACTCTATCCCCTTTGATTTCGATTTCATCAAGAGGTCGCAGGGCATAAACTTCTTGATAGCAGTCTTTAAGAGAGGGCTGAAAAATTCTCTCTAAAAATTCCCTGAGTTTCTTTACAGAAGTTTCTCGGTTGTAAGAATCAGCTAGGGTATTGAGGCGAGCTACTAGGTTTTCCACATTTTTGAAATAGAGCTTGCCCTCGGGGTTAGAATGTAAATACCAAGCTTTAGTGGCAAGATTGCCAAGGACATCCCTAGGTAGCTTGGAGATATCGCGCCCGGGAGAGCAGAGGTAGGAAATGATTTCGGGTACGGAAAGACCAACGACTGCATCGGGAATATTAGCTAGAGAAGAAATAAGCAGTAGGGTACAAGCATCCTTAGCATCTCTCCCGCCTAAATTGCTGTCCATTATCTCCGCTATAGCGTTACCGTTGGCAGCAATATCATGACTGATAGCATTTTCTAAACTAGAGTTGATATTAGTAATCTCGCTACGGGTGTCCGAGTCGTTGAGGTCAAGGTTGTAGGGATGGATTAGGTAAATGGAGTCTGCTTGGGTGTCTTGTGGGTCATAGAGTCGAGCAACCAAAGCCCGCATTAACCGAATCAAACCGCGAGTTTGTTGAAAACCTGGATTTTGCCGAAACCTAGCGTATAAATCTCTCAGAGAAAAATGAAAGGGGTAAGATTGTTGGAGTTGGGTAGCAAATTTTTCGGGAGAAGCATTGGTAATGTCCATTTGTTTGGCATCCCGTACTGCTTGGGCATAGGCTTGGGCAATTTGTATAATTTCCCCTTCTTCGGGTAATTTTTCAAATAATCGTTGGCGTAGAATGTGGTAAATATCGTCATTGTTAAAGCCAACTGGTTCTAAATTAATAGCACTCCTTCCCACTTCGTTTTTAAAATCTTCTAAAGCCTTAGTAATCTGCTCCGAACCACCTTCGTAGGTAGCCTTTAAATCAGAGATTACTACACAAACATTATCTAATTCATTCTTGCCAACGGCTACTAAAAGATTAGCGAGAGCGGTGGTAGTTAAGCGAGCTAGGTCTGAATTACCGATAGGTTTTGATCGCGCATTTTCAAAATAAGGGGGTAGCTCATCTAATAAGATGAGGAGGGGTTCACCTTGAAGCAGTTTTATCCAAGCAGTTTGACCGGGAGCCGCTAAGGGCGAGTAGTAGTTATTAAATTCTTCAGTTTTTCCTAACTGGGTGGCGATTGACCCCCAAATACCATAGGGTGCGTCGCTTTCCCTACCCGTAAAGCCAACTACTCTAACCTCTCCGATAGGGGCATTTTCGTATAGATCGCCTAGCACGTTAGCCCGAAGGGAAGGATACTGGGCTAATAATCCTAAAACTACCATATTGTGGGTTTTGCCGCCGCCCATAGCTTGACTGAGGAGAAAAACCCCTTGATTGGAAATCCCTTGGAAACGCCGAAAAGATTCCCGCAGTAAAACTTTCATTCCCTCAGTTAGATAGTTTTCCGCAAAAAATTCATCAGGGTTGATTTTTTTTTCGAGTAAATCTGTTAAGTCTAGGGCGGTGTCGCGTTTAGAACGGTCGAAAACACTAGGACGAGGAGTACACGATTCTTTGAGGGTTTTCATATATACTGGTTATTAATTCTTAATGTTGGAAAAGTATTTTTCTAGTAAATCAATAGGAGAATCTCGTATTCCTTATGCTCCGTCTGTTTTGGGCGGTCAGCTTCACTCTCGCCTGCGGCGCATCGCTACAACAAGGAAGCAATTGTGATTTGAAGTAGGTTAGTTGGCGCACTTGCTGCTCGAGTCCCTGCGCGATCGCCTTATATTAATTTTCTCCAAGTTAACCATAAAGAGTTAAGAATTTGAGCGAACGGTAAGTTTCCCTCTGCTGAAGATTTGCGCGCTGGTAAGGCTCAGGTTAGGAAAGGTAGGAGAGATAATTGATTCACTATTTTTAAATACTGTGGCTTCGTAGAATCCATCAACAAGGGTTAAGAGGGTGACTTGTTCTCTAGCTGGATCTACAATCCAATATTCTACTATCCCTCTAGCCGCGTACTCGGATCTTTTATAGCGATAATCTCGGTCTTCATTTACCTTACCAGGGGAGACAACTTCTACCACCAGCGCGGGGGGTGACATCTCTGGGGTAATGGTGGCTCGTTTTCCATCCAAGGCTGTTAGCAAATCTTCGGTGAGTATCATTAAATCAGGGAAGCGGACACGATTTCCTGTTACAACTATTTCTGTATCTTTATGGCAAATCATGTCAAAAGGTACTATTTTTAGGAACTCCGAAAGCAGATAGAGGGCAATACGGTTATTTCTGAGGGTTTCGGGTGCCATGGGGATTAATTCTCCTTCTACTAGCTCATAGGGGGTGTCTGTACCATCGTCGTAGGTGAGGTATTCTGTAAGGGTGAATTTTTGGGTAGCTATGGTCATAGGTCCTGGGGTTGCTCTAAGATATTGTTTACTAATACGGAGGTTATTTCAGTCATTGAGTCTTAACCGTTGGGTGGGTTAAAGTTAACTTCTGATAAGAATTGTTCTAGGGAATCGCTCCACCTACTTAATTTAATTTAGCGATCGCCACACATCCAAAAACCGATTAAAATCTTTGTCCAACAGGGGCTTAACTTGGAGCGCCCGATTCAAATTGCTTTGTAGCTGAGAAAAATCGAGAGGTACCCCATAGGCATGACGAAAGAAATGCCGAAATGCTCGCAGCCCATTCAACAAATCATAGCTTTCCATTGACAACAAGGCTGGCCGCACCCCAAGGACTGGCTGCATCATCCGCTTGAGCAACAAACTATGCCATTGAGCCCCATCTGTCACATTGTTCTCACAATAGGTGGCAACTACCTTTAACAGGTCTTCTACAGCGCCATAAAAATTATGCAGCTGATAAGCCAAGCTTTCCAACTTCTCAAAATTCTCAGGGTTCAGATTCTCTGCACGCTGCAACAATAGGGTAAAAACCCGCTCAATTATCCCCCTTTGGGCGGCTAGATCAGCCTCCAATACGGCTAAATCTCTTGATTCCATACTATTCCCTGTTGACGAATGCGATCGGCAAACGGACATTTGGATAGCTCAACTAGATCTACATCGCGCTCAACTTGCTCTGACAACTTTGCCATGGCTTCAAAAAAACTTTCTGAGTCAATCGACTCAACCGCCACGTCCACATCCGAGTACTCTGTAAAACGATGGGGCCGAGTGAGTGAGCCGAAGAGATAAGCTCGCTCAATGCCATACTGTCGGCCTACGGTATCTAGCCAAGCTAGCACCCGATGACAAGTTGCCAGCCGTTGCTGTTCATTATACTGACGACGATCAGCCAAAGCGCGATCGAGAATGGGGGTTGGGAAAGGCATAAATTATCTATTGGGCGGAAAAGTAATTGACAAGACCTCATGATTCTATCCTTAGTGCTCAAAGTGAATAGCAAGATTACTTTTGCCACTAGCATTTGCTCCATATATTGCCGCACTTTTAAGCAGCCTTAGTTCCTTATCTATAACAAAAACGTTATTCTCATCAAGGCTTTTGTCATTCGACACAAGATTAGCCGCCACCATACTAAAGGTGACTTTATCCTTAAAGGATCTGTAATTACCAACACTAAACTCGATAAGCATGGCTCTTTTTCCGGGTTTAAGTTGCGAATTTGTGAAAAACACACAAACTCCTGCCTTAAGATTAACAGAAATTGGCTTAGTAAGATGTTAAGGTATAGGATTATCTTATCTCGTACATAAGTACTCACGGCTATCCCAGACCATGTTTGATTTTTGGAGTGTCAACAACATCGCTTTTAAGTTCTTGGAGTATCCCCTGAGCTATATTGAGCTTTTTGGGACAATTTTCTATCTCTGGTCCGTGTGGCTAATTACAAAAAAAGATATCCTAACTTGGCCCGTGGGAATTATTAGTGTTTTGCTTTACATGGCACTTTTTTATCAAATTCGCTTGTATGCCGATACCCTAGAACAAATATATTATCTAATTATCAGCATCTATGGTTGGTGGCAATGGAATCAACCCCAAACCCAGAAAGTCTTACGGGGGAGATATAGTCCCGCTCATCAACTAATACCAACCCTCATCATAACTATTTTAGTGGCGATCGCCTTGGGTAAACTTATGACCCAGGTTCATTTATTATTACCTGCTATTTTCCCTGAACCTGCCTCTTTTCCCTATTTAGATGCACTCACAACCATTATGAGCTTTACGGCTATGGCGCTAATGACCCAAAAGCGCATTGAAAGCTGGTTTTACTGGATTATTGTTGATATTATAGGAATTGGGTTATATTTCCAAAAATATGTGCGATTTATAGCCCTACTGTACCTTATTTTGCTGTTTATGTCCATCAAGGGCTTATTATCTTGGCATAAATCAGCAAAAAATATTTAATCTAAATACCCCAATCCCCTATAATTTTGGGAAAGTTTGCAAAAAAAGCCTATGAAAGACAAAAAATTCTCAGTTTGGTTAGGAGGAATAGCATCTTGCGGTATTTCTACCTTGACGCTCTTTGTTTACCAACCCAATACCTTAGCGATGTCCTTCGGTAGTTGTCTTATCCCCGATGGTTCATCCTACACCGATAAACCCTACAATTCCTTAGATATAGAACAATCTTTCCTCAACTCCGACTGTACCCCCATTACTCTCACCCAAGATATAACCTTTTTCCGTTACTACAGTTTCCCACCACCACCGGCGGCGAGAAATGTGGGTCGTTTTTTTACCACGAATGATTTTAGTCTTAATTCCGAAGCGATAGTCAATTTAGCTCTATATCCTTTTCCTCCCAATCCCCAATTCCAAAATTTTGCCTACTACCGCGAAACAGTGACGGTGCTAGCAGGTACTACCGTCTATGAGGGTACAGCAGGACCACAACCCTACGACAATCCTAATTCCTGCTACACAGGGGGAGCTAGACAATATTTCTTTGCAGGGGACAACGTTAGCAGTAATCCTAATATTACCTTTACCTATGAAAAAAACCTAACCAGAGACACTCGTTATCCCAATACCTATGGTGTCGGAGATCCCTGTCAAGTAGTTCCTGAACCCTCCCCGGTTGCGGGGATAGGAGCAATGGCGGCGCTTGGTTTAGCCATAGGTTTTAACCGCACTCTGACTCAATCTAAAACCAAAGGCTCTTAAAGCCATTCGATTTCCCTAGCATTTTCGGGTAAAATAGCGGTTTTTTGCCCAGTGCTTCTAGACTCAAAACAGATTAAATCTATGGGAGACTTTAATACGTCTAATATGTCGGCTTTTCCTAGGAATAGTTTAACTGTATTTTTGGGAATATCCTTGAGAATCCAACGCCCCAAACCCTGAACTAGATCCTCATTTTTAAATTCTTTCATTAAATCCACACCATGTAAGTCATGGAGATAACGATTAGAAGTTCCATAGCGTTTTAGTTGACTGCGTAGGTCTTTTAAACTAGAACGATGACGATGGAAAATAATCGCCTCCGGGGAGTAGGTTAATTTCCAATCAGTTTCCCTTTGAATACGCCAACAAATATCTGCATCTCCTCCTGTAGTTAGGTAAGGACGAAATAAACCAACTTCTTGAAAAGCGACTTTTCTAACCGCTAAATTAGCAGTTTGTCCGTAGGCACAAAAGGGATGTTCTAATAGATATTTTTGATTCATAAAGTCAGAGCGTTCTGAATATTTCTCAAAGAAGTTTTCACTAGGTAAGGCTTTTACTTCCCCTGCGACAATTCCTATAGAGGTATCTACAAAAGGCTTAACTAATTCTATTAACCATTGTTGAGAGGGACGGCAATCCATATCCGTAAAGGCTAAAATATCATGACGAGCACTCCTAATACCCCGATTTCTAGCCGCGTAGGAACTCTGAATCTGATTTTCGGCTAGGGGAATCAAAGGAATTATCTGACTTTCCTGGGCTTTGGCTAATAGTTGTCCTGTGTTGTCTTGGCTGTTATTATCCACTAGGAGATACTCTACCTTGTCCAGGGGATAGGTTTGGGCTTTCAGACAGTCTAGTAAATCGGGTAATTCGGACTCTCCGTTATAAATGGGAATAATAACCGATATTTCTGGTAAAAAAGTTGACATTAGCTTGATTATGGTTATAATGGGCTTGGTTTAGAAATTAGTATATACAAGGATAGCGTTATTTTATCTTTTCCCGTCTACCTCCTCTCTAAATATTTAAGTCTACATGAAAAATCTACTAAAAACCCTACTTTTTAATCTAAAAATTTTACTGATTTCTCCTTTACTAATTCCTTTTTATTTAACCTCAGAACAGGATATTATCTCGGCGGATGTGAGTCGTTGGGAGGAGCTATTAGACTGGGGAAAACGCGCTCCTTTAGTGCAACTTTTAACCCTACTCTGGGAAGCTCAGGAATTTAGAAATTTGTATTATCATCGTCTCTTTCGAGGTAATGCAGCAGGGAGATTAGCAATGTATATATTGAAAATTATCTATCGTCCTTTTCCCTATTTATGGTTAGATAGCTCTTGCAATATCGGAGCAGGTTTATTTATTCAACACGGTTTTAGTAGTATTATTATGGCAGATATGGGAGAAAATTGTTGGATTAATCAACAGATAACTATTGGGTATAAGGACAAGTCAGGCCGTCCTCAACTTGGGGATAATGTACGAGTTACCGCAGGGGCTAAGGTATTAGGTAATATCAAAGTAGGTAATAATGTCACCATTGGAGCTAATGCAGTAGTTGTTAAGGATGTTCCTGATAATTGTGTTGTGGTAGGGATTCCTGCTTATATTATTAATCGGGATGGGACAAAGGTGCAGGAAAGGCTTTGATAGATCACAAAACCCTATAACCTTACCGAATCCTGCTGACGGATTAAGTCTGCTAACTGTCGGGCGCTATCTACCTTAACTAAATCAGCCGATTTAGATGCCATCGTCGCCAACTGTTCGGGAGATTGGATCAACTCTAAAACTATCTTCCCTAAACTTTCTGGGGTTAATTCTTCCTGACGGTACAGATAGGCCGCTCCTGCATCGGCAAAAACTTTAGCATTATAAAATTGATGATCCTCTGCAGCAAAAGGGTAGGGAATCAGTACCGAGGGAGTCTGGGTAATAGCCAATTCCGTAAGACTTCCCGAGCCCGAACGACTAATGGCTAAATTAGCTCTTTGTAATAAACCCGCCATGTTGTCATAAAAAGGTAAGGAAAAATAACGTGGGTGCTTCAGGTTGTTAGCATCAGCATCCTTGTCTCCCGTTAAATGAACGATATAAACCCCCTGCTCTAACCAAATTTTAGCGGCTTGACGTACCAATTGATTCATGGCTACAGCCCCCTGGGACCCCCCAACTACGGCGATTAGGAAAGCCCCATCGGGAATCGGTAAAGCCAAGGGTTGGGGAGTTAAAAATTGTTGACGTACAGGGGTACTCATCCAGACGGTTTTGGCTTTTGGTAAATAGGGAGCAGTTTCCCTAAAGCCGAGGGCGATAGTATCACACCAAGGACTGAGCCAGCGCGTCACCTTACCGGGGATAGAATTAGATTCGTGGAAAATAACGGGAATCTTGGCTAAACGAGCCGCTAGAATGGTCGGAGCCGCGATATAACCCCCCGTGGTCAGGATTATATCTATCTGACGCTCCTGTAGTAGCCGATGTACTGTAAAAACTGCCCCCAACTGACTAGCCAGAATTTTGAGGGTTTTTAGACTTAGACGACTTTGAAAACCCTCAATGGGGATAGTATGGAGTTGGTACTGTTTAGGAACTAAAGTTTGTTCGAGACGGTCGGGGACACCTAACCATTCGATTTCGTAGTCGGGTAGTTGTTCAGCGATCGCCAGGGCGGGAAAAAGATGTCCTCCCGTACCACTAGCGGCAATTAAGAGTCGAGTCATAAAAAATGGCGATAAACAAGGAAGGATTAACCCTTAGAATAGATTAACGGCTACTGCTACCAAATACTCAAAATAATTATCAAAGCGATCACAAATGCGTACTGCTAAAACCCTCCCAACACCACTAATCCGTAAGCTCGTCAATTGGTCTGTTCCCGTTTTACTTAGCTTTAGCCTTACCCTTGGTACCCAATCTCTCCTCAGAGCCGAAAGCCCGAATACCGCCCCCGCCGAATTAAAAGCAGCCATTACCCAACTCGATACCGCAGCTAGTCAGAAAGCCATTGACAAGGTAATGAAATCCTATAGTCCGGATTTTACCAATTCCGATGGACTAACCTACAAAAATCTCGCCCCTGCTCTTAAGGTATTCTGGGATCATTACGACCAGATTAAATACACCACTACCTTAGAATCTTGGCAAAAAAAAGGAGATAGACTAATTGCCCAGACTGTCACGAATATTCAAGGGACGGGCAAAATGAAAGGACGGATGATTACCTTAAACGGGAAAATTCGTTCCCTGCAACAATTCAAAAATAATCAAATTATCCATCAAGATATCCAAGTAGAAAGAATGGAAATCACTTCGGGCAAAAATCCCCCCAGAATTGAAGTCCGTTTACCCAATCAAGTTAAGGTTAATCAGCAATTTGATTTTGATGTCATCCTTAAAGATCCCCTAGGAGATGATCTCTTAGCAGGAATTGCCCTAGATGAGAAAGTCACAGCGGATCGCTATTTAGATCCCAAATCCCCTGAATTAGAAATCCTCTCCGCAGGAGGTATCTTTAAGCGAGTTACAGCCCCTAGCACGCCCCAGGATCACTGGTTATCCGCCATTCTCGTCCAAGGAGATGGTTTGGTGTTAGTAACCCAGAGGGTACAAGTAACCAATTAAAATAAAAAGCTCTGTTGAGGAACACCTATTTGGATGCCTTTCTGATCAAAGGCCAGTTTCAGACGGCGGCGGAACTCCCGTTCTATGTCCCATTGGCGCAACCTTTTTACCCGAATCCGCATCATGATCTCAATACCCGCATGGGTGACACGACTAACTCCAATGACATTAACGGGATCGATAATGTCATCCTGCCATGGCGCTTCTTCGGCCATTTCCTGGGCGACTTCTTTCATTAAGGCGATCGCCGTATTCACATCGCTATTATAGGCGACCTCGATCATAAAATTAACCCTAGACCAATCCTTACTAAGATTGTGGGCGACAGTAATTTGGTTATGGGAAATCGTACTCAAGCGTCCATCGGCGCCGCGGATTTGGGTAGCTCGCAGACTCATGTGTTCCACTATCCCAACTGCTCCCTCAAATTCGATCATATCGCCGACCGCGTATTGATCCTCAAGGATAATTAAAATCCCCACGATCCAATCCTTACATAAATCCCGAAAAGAAAAGGTCAAAGCCGCTCCAAGTAGGCCGGCTCCCGTGAGAAATGAGGTAGGAAAAAGACCTTTCCAAAGCAAAAACCAAATAATGCCAACACACCAAGAAGCGAACCCAATGATTCCCCGTAGGACTTCTAATAGGGTTGGCGCCCGAAGAATGCGTCGTTGGGAATCCTCAGAAACAACCTCCGCTTCCTCCACCCATTCCCTGAGTTTATCATTGACGTAGAGGGAGGCTAGGTTGCTTATTAGGGTTAAAACTAGCCAAATAATAAAAATTCTGAGGGGAATCCCGATCAAACTACGTCCTTGTAAGCGAGTTTCTGGGAATGTGTGTAAAATAGCCGACACACCGATAAACCAGAGTATTATCAAGCCGATTTTATCCAGTCTTTGCAGGAAAAGATTAATAATTAGTTTTTGTTGTAGGTTAGCCTGTTGGCGAAAGGCACTCAAAAGTGCCAAGGGTTCTGGAAAAAATTGAGCCGAGCCCTCCACTATGGGCAGTTCAGCCAATTCCAAAGAATTAGAGACTTGCTCCTTAACTGCTTTTTTGAGTCTATTAAAGCGTTTTTGCAGGATTTTTTGACTCCAAAACAACAGACAACTAATCAAGATTATCCCGAGGGCAAAGATTACCCCCCTGGATATCTGGCGTTGACGGGCCGCTGGTTGACGTTGCTGCCAAGCTTGAATTAGTCCCTGGTGAATAATCTGACTCCATTGCTGGGCTAAATCCGCTACCGAAGAAGAATTGAGTTGGGCATCCATTTCGTTGACGGTGAGGATTAACTGTTGGGCTAAATTCCCCCCATCGGCGGCGACAATCACCGTGAGATTATTTAGAATGGATGGCCTAACTTCCAAGGTTTGCGGGTTGAAACCGCTATTAATAATGTGGTGTAGGTTTCCTTCAATGCGTCGTACCCGTCTCTCTATGGGTGACAAATTTCCCTCCGGTTCTGATTCTGAGGGGAAAAACTTGGGAGCGGCCACCTGAAATAGAGACAATCCATCTAAATTAACAGACGTAAATTGAATATCCCCAAAGGAAAGAATCCGATTACTGGGTTGAGTCAGGGAAAAACGAGAGTTTGACTGGGCCGACAATGGTGTTCCCCAGAGAATCACTACCATAACCAAAGCTATTACAGCGATTCCTAGGCTGATGATTGCAGATTTAAGGCGACTAAGATGGGTTTTGGGGAACATTAATTTTTCCAGATCCTATACAAAAAATAACTCCCCAAAGCTAAAACCATCAACCCCTTACTCCACCAGTCCCCCCACAAAATGTAGGGAGTTTTCGTGGTACGCCGATAAATCCGCCCCTGATGGAGTTCATAGGTATTTAAAGCGGAAATCCAGAGAGTTTCCCCGTGGGGGTTGACAATAGCCGAATAACCCGTATTAGTAGCCCGGGCCATCCAGCGATCGCTTTCTATGGCTCGCATCACATCAAGGGCATGGTGTTGAGCGGGCATAGCTGCACTATAATGGGCGTTATTAGAAGCCGTTAGCATGAATTGTCCTCCCTGGGCTGTTTGACGACGAAAATGCTCCCCAAAGGCGGATTCATAACAAATACCTACCACAGCCTGACCAAAAGGGGTAGTAAAAACCTGATCTGGGTTTCCTGGGGCTAAATGGGCATCTAGGGGGGAGATGCGTTTAATTAATCCCCCTAAAATCTCCTGAAAAGGAATATATTCACCCAAGGGGACTAATTTCACCTTATCATAACGGCTCATGACTTGACCCTCCCCCGTCACCATGAAAAGACTATTAGTATAACTAACTCCTAAACTACCAAACGCCCCCAACCAGACAGGTACTTTTTCCCGAGAAACCGCCCGATAAAAGGGACTATTTGCCCGAATATCTTCCCAAAAAAAGGGTAAAGCTGTTTCGGGAGTTAAGACTACATCCACCCCCTGGGAGGCTAACTTCTCATAACCCGTTGTATATCCTTCTATCGCTCTTTGCCAACCTTCGGGATAGAGTTTAATGGCATTGGGAATATTACCTTGAATTATGCCTACCCCAATCGCCTCCCTATCCCCAATAGCGAGGGGTTGGGAAAATAACCACCAACCCAATCCATGGGCTACCACCAGCAACCCCAATCCTCCGAGCATTCCCCAGTTTCGCCGTTTAGATAAAATCCCCTCGGCGATGAAGCCATTAACCCCCACCAGTACCGAGGTAATCATTCCCACACCCGATAACTTACCCAGTTGCAAAATTAGTAGATTATGGGGACTCTGGGTATAGGATAACGAACTCCACCACAGGGGGCCTTGGCTCCAGAAACTCTCTAAAGCACACCATAGGGCTACCCCCACCAATATCCTTAAAAGAGACGGATGTTGATGGCGATAAACCCAAGCCATTCCCAAACCCCAAACTACTACTAAGGCGATACCCCAACCAGTAATTAGCAACCAACAGACAGTCGCAATGGCTAAACTGCTTAACCAAGGTACCCCCATCCACGTCATTGGATGTACCCCAGTAATCCAAAACAGAGCTAAACCGTAATATCCCAATCCCCAAGCCGAGGAAATGACAACCACACGCCGCCAAGACTTACACTCTGTAGCGACTAATATCCACAAAGGTACTAAAGCCACCCATGCCAAAAACCAAGCCGATAGGGGGGCCGGGGTTAAACCCATCCCTAACCCACCCACTAAAGCCATGATTACCTTAACCATATTGAGCTATCCTAACAAGGGTAAGGATTAAGACAAGGAATAGTACATAGGTGTTAGACCTCAAGCAAATACGCGAAAATCCCGACATAATACAAGAGTTGCTCAATCGTCGTAGTACCTCAAAAGAATACACCCTTCAGCCGATTTTAACTTTAGATCAGCAACAACGGGAGTTAGAAGCTTCGCGGAGTCAACTACAGGCGCGCAGTAACGAAATCGGTAAAATCGTTGGACAGATGAAAAGTCAAGGGATTACTACCGAAATGGAACCCCTGAAAACCGAAGGGAACCAAATTAAGGAAAAGTTAGCCTCCCTTGAACCCCAAGAAAAAGAGATCAAAGCCCAGATAGAAAAACTTTTATTACAACTTCCTAACTTGCCCAGTGCATCTACTCCCATCGGTAAAAATGAAACGGAAAATGTCGAAGTTAGACGCTGGGGAGATGAATATTTACCCCAATTACAGGATATTTTACCCCATTGGGAAATTGGCGAAAAACTAGGTATTATTGACTTTACTAGGGGGGTTAAAGTTGCCCAGAGCCGCTTTGTTACCTTGCTAGGACAAGGGGCTGCCTTAGAAAGAGCTTTAATTAGTTTCATGCTAGACAAACAGACTGAGGCGGGCTATGAGGAAGTTTTACCACCGATTTTAGTTAATAGCGCTTCTCTACAAGGTACCAGTCAATTACCTAAATTTTCCGAGGAAAGTTTTAAATGTGCGGAGGACGATCTTTGGTTAATTCCCACCGCAGAAGTTCCCGTTACTAATTTGTATCGAGATGAAGTTTTAGAATCGGAAAAATTACCCATCAAACATTGTGCCTATACCCCTTGTTTTCGCAGAGAAGCAGGTAGTTATGGTAAAGATACTAAGGGTTTAATTCGTCTTCATCAGTTTAATAAAGTAGAGTTAGTAAAACTGGTTGATCCCGATCATTCAGAAGCAGAACACCAAGCTTTAGTCCGAGATGCTGAAGCAATTTTACAAGCTTTGCAATTACCCTACCGCGTCATTGAATTATGTACAGGGGATCTAGGCTTTGGTGCCGCTAAGTGCTACGATTTAGAGGTCTGGATGCCTTCTTCTCAAAACTATCGTGAGATATCTAGCTGTTCTAATTTCCATGATTTTCAAGCCAGGAGAGCTAGTATTCGCTTTAAAGAAAAAGGCAAAAAAGGAACTCGATTTCTCCATACTCTCAATGGTTCAGGGTTAGCCGTTGGGCGGGCTATGGCGGCTATTTTAGAAAATTATCAACTGTCCGACGGAACAATTAAAGTTCCCGATGTCCTACAACCCTATCTAAAACTAACAAACTTATCTTCATAAAATTATGTTTAATTTCTCTGGAACAAGACCCACAAATTTAGGTGTAAAATCAGGAAAACTGGCTGACTGTCCCAGTAGCCCTAACTGTGTAAATAGCCAAAGTACCAATCCCCAATCTCAAATTGATCCTCTTCCTTTAGTTAGTATTTCTGACCTTAAAAAAGTTATTGAAACCATGGAAAGAACTACTATAATAGAAGCAACGGATAGCTATCTTTATGCAGAATTTAAAAGCAAATTGATGGGCTACGTTGATGATGTGGAGTTTTATTTAGATCCAGCAGCAAATGTTATACAAGTTCGTTCCGCCTCCCGTTTAGGACAATCTGACCTAGGCGTAAATCGTCAACGAATCGAAACAATTCGACAAAAACTAACCCGTTAGCTCTCCATGTCCTCTGGGGTTATAAGATAATATCCTACAACACCTTAACCCCAAGATAGAGAAAAAGCATGGCAGACTGGCAAGAAATAAGCGGCGCTGTAACCGCTCCCAAAGGATTTAAAGCAGCAGGGATTACCGCCGGACTCAAACCCTCTGGATTACCCGATTTGGCTCTTATTTACTCAGAAACCGAAGCGATCGCCGCTGGAGTCTTTACCACCAGTCAAGTCCGAGCCGCCTGTGTGGATTATTGTCGTCAACGTCTACAACACAAAGCCAGTGCGCGGGCGATCCTCTGTAACTCAGGCCAAGCTAATGCGGCCACAGGGGAGCAGGGTTGGCTAGATGCCGTTAAAAGTGCAGAATTACTGGCTTTGTCCCTAAATATCTCCCCAGAATCTGTTCTTTTGGCCTCTACGGGAGTAATCGGCCAACGCATAAAAATGGAACCCCTAGCCGCCGGCATCCCCAACCTAGTGGCGGCCCTATCAGAAACAGGGGGAGAAGGTGCGGCTCGCTCGATTATGACGACGGATCTCGTACCCAAACATCTAGCGCTCGAAACAATCATTGATGGGCGCCCTGTCCGCATGGGGGGTATTGCCAAGGGTTCGGGAATGATTCACCCCAATATGGCGACAATGCTCTCCTTTGTTACCTGTGACGCGGTAGTATCTACCCAACTCTGGCAACAAATGTTAACCCGGGCTGCCAATAAAAGTTTTAACCAAGTTACCGTTGATGGTGACACCAGTACCAATGACACTTTAATCGCCCTAGCTAATGGGGAATCCCGCACCGCAGCCATTACGGAAAAGGGACGGGATGCGGACAAATTAGAAGCCATGCTCACGGATATTTGTCAATATCTAGCCAAAGCGATCGCCAGGGATGGAGAAGGGGCAACCTGTTTAGTCGAAGTCCAAGTCAATGGAGCCGTCGATGATGAGGATGCTCGTTTAGTTGCTCGAACCATAGCCGGATCTTCTTTGGTGAAAGCAGCTATTTTTGGACGAGATCCCAACTGGGGGAGAATTGCCGGAGCCGCAGGGCGAGCGGGGGTTAAGTTTAATCAAGAAGATTTACAAATCAATCTCGGAAACTTCCTACTCATGGACCGAGGACAACCCATTGCTTTTGAAAAGCCCGCAGCGAGTAACTACCTCAAACAAGCCGCAGCAGGAGCTTATCTAAAGGAGGATACCGTGCTCATTGCGGTTTCCCTTGGCAATGGTTCCGGCAGTGGTAGTGCCTGGGGTTGTGATTTGAGCTATGACTATGTAAAAATCAACGCCGAATATACGACCTAAAATTTAGTTAGCGGTATACGTCACCTCTTCCACTTGCCCAGGTTTACCTAGTTGTTTGGCTTGGGCTCGGTTTACCATTACATATACCCCCCCTGCATTACCCGCCCTTACAGTTAACTCTTTATCGGCTTCCCAACGTCTTTGGGTACCCTGGGGTAAAATGCCCTCAAATTGAGTTTTGCCATCGGCTACTACCTTTAACCAGCAGTCATCCTTGAGTTTAATCTCAACCACGACGGGCTTGCCCTGATTGGCTACAGGTTTAACCTCTGGGCTTGGTTTAACCACGGGAGCAGGGAGATTTTCGACTAATTCCGCCGGATTTGGTAGGGGTGCTACTTCAAGGGCCGCTTGTTGGAGGACGTGGGAAATACTTTTTACCGAAAAAAAGACCAGTAAAATATAGAGAAAATAGAGATGAATCGGTCTGAGTTGCCAAGCCGGTACCCAACGTTGGGATAGGGGCTGAGAACCATGATTATTAACAATCAGGGGAAACTCATGGGAAAATTGTCCCCCATCTAAACCCAGACATTCGGCAAATTGTTTGATCAGCCAACGGACATAAATCGGTTCGGGCAATTCTTCCAAATTCCCTTTTTCTATAGCTTGTAGTAAACGGCGCGGGATCAAAGTCTGTCGGGATACTGTTTCTAAAGACAACCCTTTCTCGCTTCGGAGTTGCTCTAGGCGAGAACCTAGTTCTTCTAGTTTTTCCCGTTGCTGTTGTTTGGGGTTAGCCTTTGGCTTTTTGCGGAACATAGTGAGTGGTTCGGTGGGGCTACTTACCTGTAGCCAGTTTAAGGTGATCTTGTAAAAATCTCTGTTCAAAGGGGTTTAAAAAACGGTAATCGCCAAAAGCTAGGGGATCTTGGTTGGCTACATTCAAATTGATGGGGCCAATGGCACTTCGGTGCAATTTTATCACCCGGAAACCCATCTGCTCGACAATTCGACGGATCTGCCGATTCTTTCCTTCCCTTAAAACCACTTCTAATTTGGTTTGGAGGCGATCGCTGTCAATTACCTTGATTTGGGCTGGTAGGGTTTTTTGACCCATGAGCACTAATCCTTCTCGCCATCGATCTAACTGGGTTGTGGATGGGTGTCCATCAATCCAGACTTGATAAGTCTTAGGTAGATGATAACGGGGATGGGTGAGGGTGAGGGTTAGCTGACCGTCATTGGTCAAGAGTAGAGCTCCCGTGGAATTAATATCTAGTCTTCCCACAGGGTGAATGCCCATGCCGGATCTGAAATCCTTTGCTAGTAAATCTAGCACAGTCTGACGGTTTTGCGGATCTTCACAGGTGCAAATTACCCCCAAGGGCTTATTCAACAATAAACAGATATACTCAGGCTTTTGATGGGGACAGATTATCTGTCCGTCTACTTCTAAAAAATCTCTCTGCGGGTCCCCTTGATCCCCCAAATGAGCCACTTCTCCATTGAGCCGAACCCTCCCCGCCCTAATTAGTTGCTCTGCTTCTCGGCGGGAAGCTATTCCCCATTGGGAGAGTATTTTTTGTAGGCGTTCCATGGGGGTTACTTTTTTTGAACACCATTATATTATGCCAACTATCTCACCCCCTTGACAACTCATACTCGTTATGAGTACACTTTAGTTATACAGGCTCAAATAATCTGGAGTAAGCAAAATGCTACCGAATCGAGAAGGACAAAGAATCCCTAACGTTACCTTTCCCGTGCGTCGTCAGAATGAATGGGTCAATATCAGCACCGATGAGTTATTTAAGGGTAAAACCGTCATCGTCTTTGCCCTACCTGGAGCTTTTACTCCCACCTGTTCCACAACCCACTTGCCCGGATACAATGAGTTAGCCCCTGTTTTCCGAGAAAATGGTGTCGATGAAATTATTTGTTTATCTGTAAATGACACCTTTGTCATGAATGAATGGGCAAAGGATCAAGAATGTGACAATATTACCCTAATTCCCGATGGTAATGGGCAATTCAGCGAAGGAATGGGAATGCTGGTGGATAAATCCGATTTAGGCTTTGGAAAACGCTCCTGGCGTTACTCCATGCTTGTTAAAGATGGGGTAATTGCCAAAATGTTTATCGAGCCCGAAGTCGCGGGAGATCCCTTTGAAGTCTCCGATGCCGAAACCCTACTCAAATTCATTAATCCCGAGGCCAAAAAACGCCCTGTGATTACCATGTTTTCTAAAATTGGTTGTCCTTACTGCGCTAAGGCCAAGAAACTGTTACAAGATCAAGGACTAGATTATGAAGAAATAATTCTGGGTAAAGAGGTGACAACTCGTTCCATCAAAGCCGTGACTGGACGCACCAGTACCCCGCAGGTATTTATAGATGGCAAACATATCGGCGGCTCTGAGGAATTAGCTGCCCATTTTGGTTAAGATTGATAAGTTACAGGAGAAAAATCATGACCGCTACCTCCATTAAATCCACCAGCAAATCCGTGAAAAGATTGTCCTATCCAACTCGTTTGGATTTAGGGGCTGATATTCGCCATGCTGTTATTGATGTCCTAACCCCAACCTTAGCTACTTCCTTGGATTTAAAAACCCAAGTCAAACAGGCCCATTGGAATGTCAAAGGATTAAACTTTTATCAACTCCATGAACTCTTTGATACCCTGGCGACGGAACTAGAAGGCTATGTAGACCTAGTAGCAGAGCGGATTACAGCCCTTGGGGGAGTACCGCTCGGAACCGCTCGGGTGGCTGCAGCAACTTCCATTCTGCCAGAATATCCCTTTGATATTGTCGATGGAGTAGAGCATCTTGAGGCTCTAGCCCAACGCTATGCTCTCTTTGCCGAGCATCTACGCTCTGGTATTAGCACAACTGATGAATTAGGAGATGCAGATACGGCGGATTTATACACAGAAATCTCCCGAGATATTGATAAGCGTCTTTGGTTCTTGGAAGCACACCTAATCAAAAAAGCAGATTTAATCAGTTAATAGGAAAGATGGGGGAAAGGAGATAATCCTAACCCCTATTATATCTAAATAGACCTAAAACTATGATTAAGGCAATAATCCCCCCGAGCATTAAAGTCAAGGGATGCGCTCCAAATCTTTCAAAATACTGGGTGTAAAAATGAATAGCTCCGAACACAGTTAAAGTATTGACTACCCACATTCTATGCTGCCGTATTCCCCAAATTACTCCCCCAAGGAGAGCCAACGCCCAAGCAATAACAAAAGTTTCATCCGAGATGATAGCATCCTTGCCAAAACTCCAAGTATCCCTAGGTTGGCCTAGGGAATCCCCCCACAATGAGCCGATCCAAAAGCCAAAATTGACTAAAAATAAACAAGTTCTCGCAAAAATAATTCCCAAGCCTTCATAGTCTTCGGAAACTCGTTTTGATAACTGATAGCTCAACCATCCGAGAATAGCAAATAGGGCAATGGTTAGGCTCGGCTGTTGGATGATTAGATAATAACTAGCATGGTCGTAGGCCGTTATCGCTCCTATCGTAGCAGACAAAGATAAAGCAGATAGGGCAGATAATAAGCCACTTTTAGCAAGGACTGTCCCTACTACCAGCAAAGCTGTAATGAGCAAAAATCCGCCGACACTTCCCTTGGTAAAAGTAATAATTCCCCCCGCACTCATCAATGTACCGACGAGCAAAAGCATCTGTGCGAATGATCCCCAGGGGCGTGGGTATCTAATTTTTAGGTAAATCCCTAGGGATGTAAGGATTAAACCGATTTGTATAGAAGCAATAGCCGAATTAAGCAAAGCTAAAGCCCCTAGAGCTATTGCCCAAACTCCAAAACCTAGTAGGATATTGAGGGCTAAATTTCCAGCTTTTGCTTCGGCCAAGGCTTTGATTTCTTCGTACTGGGCGGGGGTAATACGTCCTTGGGCTAATAATTTATCTAAATCTAGAACTACCTTCATTAAGCAGACTCCGATTTTTGCAGGATTTCAGCAGTGTCGCTTCAAGAAATCTAATCTGCCTAGATGCTGATTATAGCCCATGACGGAAGCCATCACTACATATTTGCGGCTTGATCAGCCCAATCCAAAGGGGAAGCCAAGGTACGGTTGGTAAAGTCCACTTCTTGACCGGTGATGGATTTAGAGAGTTGTTCAAAGGACTCGGAGTTCCAGTTACGGATGTGGATAGGCTTGGATTGCTCACCTCGGAAATAGGCCTGGGTACCAATCACAGCAACAGCTACCCAACCAACTAAGATTACGGCTAAGAGGATTGTCAACATAATTTAATATTCCTGTGGGGTTTTGTATCTTTATGTAAACTAATGTAACAAAAACTTGTCAAAATAAGCAAGTCGTGTGTGGTACGGTTTACCGCCATTTCGTTAGATGGTAATCTTGGTGCAATAAATGTTTTTGTCAATTTTTCTTTACAATTCGTAATGATTATGTTACGATTGATTTACACAAGCGCGGAACGCCCTTCAGCCCCATTGCGCTTAACAGATTTCCTCTCTATCCCTTTTCAGGACTTTGGATTGAGTTCTCCTAAAGGACACCCCGGTTAAACGCCGGGGTTTTTTCTTGGCTAGACAGGATAAGATCAGACTCAGAAACGTTACAAATCTTTAACCATGGCCAGAGACTTACGGGGATTTATCCAACTACTCGAATCCAGAGGACAACTAAGACGCATCAGTACCCTTGTGGATGCTGACTTAGAAATTGCCGAAATCTCGACCCGAATGCTGGAAAAAGGGGGACCCGCCCTATTATTTGAGAATGTTAAAGGTGCAGAATTTCCCGTAGCAGTCAACCTCATGGGAACCCTAGAGCGGGTTTGTTGGGCGTTGAATATGGAAAAAAGCGAAGAATTAGAAGACCTAGGCAAAAAGTTAGCCCTACTACAGCAGCCTAAACCTCCCAAAAAGCTCTCCCAGGCTGTGGATTTTGGCAAAGTTCTTTTCGATGTCTTGAAAGCGAAACCCGGGCGCGATTTCTTCCCTCCTTGTCAGCAGGTAATCCAAGAGGGAGATAGGCTGGATTTAAACAAAATTCCGATGATCAGACCCTATAGGGGAGATGCGGGCAAAATTATCACCCTAGGACTCGTTATTACCAAAGATTGCGAGACAGGAACGCCTAATGTGGGAGTTTATCGTCTTCAACTCCAGTCTAAAAATACCATGACTGTCCACTGGTTATCCGTGCGAGGGGGAGCTAGACATCTGCGGAAAGCCGCGGAAAATGGCAAAAAATTGGAGATTGCCATCGCCCTAGGGGTAGATCCACTCATTATTATGGCGGCGGCCACGCCCATTCCCGTAGACCTATCAGAATGGTTATTTGCAGGGTTGTATGGGGGTTCAGGGGTGAAACTAGCCAAATGTAAAACGGTGGATTTGGAAGTCCCCGCAGACTCAGAAATAGTGCTAGAAGGAACGATTACCCCAGGGGAGGTATTACCCGATGGACCCTTTGGAGATCACATGGGTTACTACGGAGGGGTAGAAGACTCACCCTTAGTCCGATTCCATTGTTTAACCCATCGCCAAAATCCCATCTACCTTACCACCTTTAGCGGTAGACCTCCTAAGGAAGAAGCCATGATGGCCATTGCCCTAAATCGCATTTATACCCCGATTTTACGGCAGCAGGTCGCAGAAATTACCGACTTTTTCCTACCCATGGAAGCCTTAAGTTACAAAGCAGCTATTATCTCCATTGACAAAGCCTACCCAGGCCAAGCCAGAAGGGCCGCCTTGGCTTTTTGGAGTGCTTTACCCCAGTTTACCTATACTAAATTTGTGATTGTAGTCGATAAGGCTATTAATATCCGCGATCCTCGTCAAGTGATTTGGGCGATTAGCTCTAAGGTAGATCCTTCCAGGGATGTGTTTATTTTACCCGATACGCCCTTTGATAGCCTCGATTTTGCCAGCCAGAAAATCGGACTCGGGGGAAGAATGGGGATTGATGCAACGACCAAAATTTATCCCGAAACCAATCACGAATGGGGAGAAGCTCTAGAAGCCGATCCAGATGTCGCCGCTATGGTATCCCGTCGTTGGCTAGAGTACGGATTGGGGGATTTGGATACCCAAGAAGCAGTTGATCCTAATTTGTTTGGTTACGATATTTCCTAAGCAAGGGGTAGGGAAAAGCGAAAAATACTACCTTTTCCTAGCTCACTCTCTACCTCTATTTTGCCATTTTGTAACTCCACCAAACGCCTCGTAATCGCTAAACCAATCCCACTACCTCCCGAATAGCTAGCACGGGACCTGTCTGCTCGCCAAAATCTTTCAAAAATATAGGGTAAATCCGCCTCGGAAATGCCAATTCCTGTATCCTTAATGGCAATCCATACCTGATTTTTGCTACGGCTTACTTCTACGGTAATTGAGCCCTTTTTGGTGTAACGTAGGGCATTACCCATCAGGTTAACTAAAATTTGTTCCGTGCGATCGCTATCGGCTAAAGCCAAGGGAATATCGGGAGGATAAATAAGCTCTAGGACGGGTCCATCCTCTAGGAGTTGATCAGAAAACTTCTCGATCAGAGATTGTAATAAACCCAAAAGAGACAGGGGTATGAGGGTAATGGATAAGTATCCGGCTTCCGCCTTGGAAAGCTCCTGTAAATCATCGGTAAGTCTTTCTAGTCTACGGGTTTCTTTAATCAGATTTTGATAGAGTTCAGTAGAAGGAGAAATTGAACCATCTGCTAATTCTTCTAAATAACCCCGTACCACCGTTAGGGGAGTGCGTAATTCATGGGTGAGATCACTCATCAATTCTCTTCTGCGGTTTTCTACGTTTTCTAAACTGGTAGCCATTCTATTAAAACTAACTCCTAGTTGATGGAGTTCGGGAATTTCACTATCAGGCATTCTTTCTTCTAATTCTCCTGAAGCAAACTTTTGGGTAATATTTTCCATTTGCTTAAGGGGTTTAACAATGCGCTTTGATAACCAAAAACTCAAATATCCTGCGGCTGTTCCCCCTGCTAGTAATGACCAAAGGGTGCTAGTGTCCCAGGCCGTTTCAAAACCTTTGACTAGATAGGTTCTAGCGGAACGAACTGTAAAAAATCCCTGTCTTTCTAGTTGTTCTAATCTTAAAATAAACATCCGGGGAGAGGAGAGCTTGGCAATGGCAATAAATGTACTTAATCCCACTACCATAACTAAAAGATGGGAGAAGAAAAGTCTAGAACCTAGGCTTAATTTTGTCGTCATAATTAATTAAATCCCTTCATCCTCAAATTTATACCCCGCACCAACTACGGTTTTAATAAAAACAGGATTACTAGGATCTGGTTCAATTTTTTTCCGTAATCTTCTAATATGGGTATCCACGACTCGATCATCCCCAAAGAAATCATTACCCCAGAGTTGATCAATTAATTGGGTACGGCTCCAAACGCGACCAGGATAACTCATAAAAGTAGATAAAAGGTTAAATTCAAGGGAGGTTAAATCGAGGGCTTCTATTTCCTCAGATTCTAGTTGTCGATGGGCAATATGTTGATCCAAATCTAGGCTAAAATGACGGGTACGGTAGATTTGTCCTGGGGGTTTTTCATGGCGCAAACTACGTCTAAGTAAGGCTCTAACCCTAGCCACTAATTCCCTCGGACTAAAGGGTTTAACTAAATAGTCATCAGCCCCTGTAGAGAGGCCAATAATCCGATCTATTTCTTCCCCCTTGGCAGTTAGTATTAGAATATAAGGGTCTTTGTCCACCGACTTCTGACGAATGCGATTACAGACTTCTAAACCATCCAATTCTGGGATCATTAAGTCTAAAATAATTACATCCGGTTGCTGTCGGTTAAATAACTCTAGTGCTTGTAGTCCCGTGCGGGCGATTTGGCAACTAAAGGATTCTCGCTCTAGGGTTTGTTGGATGAGTTGAGCGATCGCTAGTTCATCTTCAACAATTAAAATTTCCAAGGGAATTTAGTTAGAATTAAGGAATTGTAAATAACTCTTAGTAAGCTCTTCCACGGCTAACTCGTAAAATTGTTGACCATGTTCCGGGGTAGCCAAAGCCGGGTTTGATCCCATTCTGCCATCGGGATAGTGAAAACGGAAATCCTTAGCCCCATAGATAGGATAACCACTAGGCACATTTTCGGATAGTTCTGCTTTTTTGATGTATTCGGGATAAATATACTGGGTTAGAGCCACTTCACTAGGGGTTGCGTGCTGTCCTTCTTGATTACCATACAACTCCTTCGCTAACTGATATACAGAACGACACATAAACCAATTGCCTACCTCCGCACGAACCTCAATACCCAGATTTCCCAGGTGATCATAACTCTCAGAAAAAGCCGCCTTGAGGGTAGCAATATTGCCTCCATGGCCGTTAATAAAGAAAAAATCTCGGAAGCCCGAACGACTTAAACAGGTTAAATAATCGAGAATAACTAGAATAAGGGTACTAGGGCGTAAACTAATACTACCGGGGAAAGCCGTGTGGTGTAAAGCCATACCCACATTCACAGTAGGCGAAACAACCGCTCCCGTGGCCTCTCCCACCCCCTTGGCTATAGCTTCCGCACAGATAGCATCGGTACCAATCAGTCCCGTGGGTCCATGTTGCTCGGTTGAACCAATGGGAATAATAATGCCCTTCGAGTTTTCTAGGTAGGATTCTACCTCACACCAAGTAGAAAGTTGTAACAACACTTACATTCCGCTCCGCTTTTGTAGTATACATGAACATAGAATAGTTTACTGAAATGTTTTTATGCTATCTCTTGATCTACCTGTACTCAATCCCAACTCAGAATTTGTCAGAAATCATCGTGTGTTAGTCGTTGAAGACGAAGAGTTAATTCGAGATATGATCCTAGTCTCCTTAGAAGAACAGGGTTATGAGGTAGTCGGTGTCAAAGATGGCCGCAGCGCCCTCGACCTTTTACAAAATGCCGAGCCAGCCGACCCAGAAACAGCCTTTGATTTGGTCATCTTGGATTTAATGTTACCCCAGGTCAATGGACTAGATATTTGCCGTCTACTACGCTACCACAACAATATCATCCCGATTCTGATTCTCAGTGCCAAAGGTAGCGAAACGGATCGGGTACTTGGTTTAGAAGTCGGAGCCGATGACTACCTGACCAAACCCTTTAGTATGCGCGAATTGGTGGCCAGAACCCGGGCTTTAATCCGTCGTCAGGGCTTTAGTAATACTTCGACTGCTTCTATTCGTAAGTACAAAGATATTATGCTAAATGCCGAGGAATGTCGGGTTATAGTTCGCCACGAAGAAGTTAACCTATCTCCCAAGGAGTTTCGCATACTGGAGTTGTTTATGGGCTATCCTCGGCGTGTTTGGTCGCGGGATCAGTTAATTGAACAAATCTGGGGAGCGGATTTCCTCGGAGATACAAAAACCGTTGATGTCCATATTCGTTGGCTTCGGGAAAAACTAGAAGTAGATCCTAGCCAACCAGAATATATCATTACTGTGCGTGGTTTCGGTTATCGTTTTGGTTGATCCCCCTCCGGTTTGATCCTTTACTATCCCAAAGTCGTTACAATGTTGATGAGACAGCGATGGGTTGGGTATAGATGGACTTTTTGAGTTTTGGGATGGGTGTAGGGTTAGGCTCCGGAATATGGTTTTGGCAGCGATACCAATGGAATCGACAGTTAAAACAAATGCTCTTGGCTTTGCCAAACCGACCTGATCTAAAAACTTCTTTACCCATGCTTTCTGTCGTGCGTCGGGAATTGCTGAACCTCGCAGAGGAAGAACAACAACTTCTTGAACGTCTTAGTTCTCAAAAGACATTACTAGGGCTCTCACCCATCGGCTATTTAGAAGTAGATGGGGATAATCAACTG
Source organism: Microcystaceae cyanobacterium (assembly GCA_040398185.1). Taxonomy (GTDB): domain Bacteria; phylum Cyanobacteriota; class Cyanobacteriia; order Cyanobacteriales; family Microcystaceae; genus JBBAUO01. The sequence continues at coordinate 31,289 of JBBAUO010000036.1, forward strand.
GTGTGGTGTAACCAGCAAGCTCGAATACTTTTAAAAATAGATCGTTGGCAATCTGGACAGATTCGTCTGCTTTTGGAGTTGGTTCGTTCCTATGAGTTAGACCAATTAATCGAGACAACCCGCAAAACCCAAAATTCTCAAACTATAGATTGGACATTTTACCCCACTCGCCACGCCTTTGAGCCGGAAAGTTCCCAGGGTGTCACCTACGATAAGTCTCTGGCTCTTAAGGCTACCAGTCATTGTTTATTAAGTGACGGTGTTGGGGTATTTATCGAAAATAAACAGCCTTTGGTGGAAATCTCCAGATCCCGGGAGCGGGCTTTTTCTGACTTAACCCATGAGTTGCGAACTCCCTTAACGGCAATTATGCTAGTGGCGGAAACCTTGCAAAAACGTCTAGATAATCCTGAGCGTCGTTGGGTAGAGCAAATGTTGCAGGAAATCCAACGGATGATGAAGTTAGTACAAGATTGGTTACAAATCAGTCAACTGCAAGAATATTCTAGTCAGGTTTTGTCCTATCATTCCCTAGATATCGTGGATGTTTTGATGGCTGCTTGGGAAAAGATTTTACCCCTCGCTCAACAAAAATCCGTCGCTTTGAGTTATATCGGTCCTGATAATTTACAAATAGATGGGGATGGCGATCGCCTATTGCAGGTTTTTCTCAATCTTTTTGAGAATGCTGTAAAATTTAGTCCCAAGGATAGCACAATTCGTCTAGAGGTCTACCTACGGGGAATCCAGATAGAAATTAATGTGATTGATCAAGGAGATGGCTTTGCACCCAAGGATTTACCCCATGTTTTTGAGCGACTCTATCGGGGAGATCCTTCCCGTTTTCGGGATCAGTCGAGCTTGGAATCTTCTTTGTCTGGAAGTGGTTTGGGTTTATCTATTGCCCAACAAATTATTGACTCCCATCGGGGTCTGATTGTTGCCAAAAATCACCCCGAAACCCAAGGAGCATGGGTTCAGATATTTTTGCCGTTAAAATGATGATGTTAACTCTATTATACCAAATCTGTTTTATCTAGAATGTGATCAATTAGATCGCTTTCAACGAGCATTATTGATATCTATTCAATGTGCTTAGGTCGGATTTCAAATTCAGAACGCGCACGGAAGAAACAGACCTCGAACTCAAAGAAGAAATTAGCCTGTCCTAAAATTAAAGGCACATCGGTTGCTCGTGTCCAGGCAAATGCTAGATTCACCCTTGAAAATGAACTGACTTGAGCATCAACAACGACTGCGCGAGCTTCAAATCGAGCCAAATTTCCTGCCAATACAACCGAGAGTGTCTCATTTTCCCAGATTAAACCTAGTTGTAACCCCAACTCATAGGGCAAAACATTAACGCTTGCGCCTGTATCTAATAAGCCTTCGGCGTTCAGGGACTGACTATTAAGACTGAGCATTATAGGCAGATACGGCATTCGATCCACCAGACCAAGACTGCTATCAATAATTTTGTAGGAGAACCTCTGAGCGTCAAACATCCTGTCCTTGTTTTTTTGTAGCCAGAAGATTCATTAAAACATTGGCAGCATCAGAGCAACCGTAGGGCGACCAAACAGGATACTCTTGGTCTTCAACAAAGAAGTTTACATTTTCTTCTTTGACAAGTTCTGTTGCGAGAAACTGCATCAACCGAAGCTTGTCAATTTTCGGAAGCCCCTGAATTTGTGACATAAGTTCAGTCAATGGCATTTGGAGTTCTCCTCGTCTGAGATGGGTAAAAAGGTTAGTAGTGATGGCTTGTCCCATAGGGGCGATCGCCAGCGTTTATTTATTCTACCAATTGGCCTGATGAGTTGGTTCAGTAACTTCTAATTCTTGTGACAGCAACTTTTCTCTGAGGGATTAGGGCTTGGGGCTTTTAGTGCGGTACAATTGAAATAGCCTTGTTTAACTGTAAAGATATTAAAAAATGGAACAGATTAGATTGCAAGCTCAGGTTAATATAGATGGTTCTCTAACCCTACAACTTAACGATTTACCTCCCAGTCAAAATATAGAAATCTTCTTAATTTATCAATCAATAATGGAACAAGATAAAATTTTCCGATCTCAACAAGATGCAGATCCTCTTGTTGGTTTCTTTTCTAGTTCCCCTAATTTAGCAGAAGAATCTGAACAAATTTTAGAAGCTGAAATTGATCAAAAATCAGGATGGACGTGGAAACAGTAATTGCTGAAGGGAAATTGCTATATCATGAAAACATCTGTTCTTTTATCTGTAAAGCCAATTCCCTAATCATCGGCACACAAACAGAATTACCAATTTGTTTATAAGCCTCAGATAACCTTTCGTGAATCTTAAAATCTTGAGGAAATCCCATTAATCGGTAACACTCTTGAATAGTTAGCTTGCGAACTTTGTGGGCTTCAGGAATATAAACAAAAAACCGTCCTGAAGTCTCTTGAGAGGGAATAGTAGGATGAATCCCATCCACAGAATAAATCCGATTCGGTTGATGATGTACCCGAGAAAGATGCTCTGTATTGGGACGAACCCCTTTTTTCCGAATACTTTTATTGCGGTAGCCCACAAACAGTAAACCTGAGCCTTGCCGAGTGGGATTATCAATGAGAGTATAATCTTGGGGAGAAAGATACTCAAAATTATCCTCCGGGGTAAGAAAGTCTCTGATATGACTGGGAGAAGCAGAAAAATTCAGTGCTTCAAAATCAAATTTTTTGGCTAGGGTAGCAATAATAATAATCCGTTCTCGATTTTGGGGAATACCAAAGTTTTGGGCATTGAGAACCCGATAATCTACTAAATAACCCAAATCCTCTAGGGAATAGAGAATTGTCCCTAGGGTTTTCCCTTGCTGATGATGAACTAAATGCTTAACATTTTCTAGAACTACAACCGGGGGCTTTCTGGCGGCGATAATCTCGCAAATGTAAAAAAACAATGTTCCCCTAGTATCCTTAAATCCCTGCTGCTTACCAGAAATACTAAAGGGCTGACAGGGAAATCCTGCCGTTAGGACTTCAAAATCAGGAAGTTTAACTATCTCTACTTGAGTAATATCCCCATCAGGTACTTCGGCAAAATTATGGAAATAGACTTTCTGACAAGATTCATCTATTTCGCTGGAATAGACGCACTCATACCCTGCTGGCTCAAAGCCTAGTCTAAATCCCCCGATACCTGCAAACAGATCGATAAATCTCAGTGGGCAAGCTCCTTGACTCTCCCACGCCTAAAGGCATGGGATTCTTTCGGACAAGAATTTAGACTTAGGCATTGCCCAAAGTTTGATTCTGCTTACGGTGGTCAAACACCGTCTACCCAGTCTACTTAAATCAATGTCTAAGTTTCTGGCTACCTTACGCAAAATATTCGCGGAACCGTTTAAATCTGAGTTGATAAAACTTCCAGCACTCGTTTTATACAAGCCCCTCTTTATTCTTTGTCCTGATGCTTTCCACCCTTGGGGCTTTTGGCCATATTCGGGTAGGGAGTCTTCATCAAGATAGGAAGCGCAAGAGGTATTAGCTTCTTCAGTTTGGACAAAACGAATATTATAGATAGAACACAATTGCTCAAGACGTACTTTCAGTTTTGCTAAAGGTATTTGAACGAATTGCTGATTATTCTTATCTCCCATGTTGACACCATCTTTGATGCCCTTATTCCACCCAACTACGATTGTCCCAATCTCATATTTAAGGCAATGATTAATGACTATTCGCGCGGCTTTATTCACCATGTCACGCATCTGATGATTACGCTTTCTGGTAATTCCATCTAAAACCCTGTCCCAATAATCTTTAGGTTTACCTTCTTTACGTTGAGCAACTCGTTTGTTGTAAAGTTGATTCATCGCTTTTGAGGCGCGAGAATCGACTAAAAAGGAATTTCCCAAGGTATCCACACAAGCCATTAGATTTGCCGAAGTTCCTAAATCAATAGATAGAGCTTGTTCTGGAGCTAATTTAGGAGCTTCAACTTTCTCGATTTCATAACTACATTCTAAGTAAAATGCCCCATTTTTAGGCAGAATTGTCAATTCTTTGACCTTATCGAATTGAAGATTAGCAGGGCAAGGTAGAAAGAACTCTTTAATACCAAACCAACGGCCTACCTGTAATCCCAGGGGAAATCTAATCATTCCTTCTCGGTAGGTTGGTTTACCAGCACCTGTATTCGGAAATGAGATTTTAAACAATCCCCCTGATTTCCTATAGCTCGGTGGTGATGGTTTTTGCTCTAATTCTCCTCTTAAAAACAATTGGCGCAGTCCCCTGAAAGACCTAAACGCCTCTGAGACACTTAACAAAGTTTGTTGGGCGGCCACGGATGGTAAAGCCTGAGCATGAATATTTTTACCCACTTCATAGATTGGGTCATATTTGGAAATAATCCGATTGGTTTTGAAGAAGATTTGCCGCGCCCAATAGACTCCGCAGTTGTATAAACTATTTGATTGTTCGGTTAAGTAGGTTAAAATAGCTAGAGTCTCAGCATCACAATGGATCTGGTTCTGCTGAACTCCCATTAGACAACTTGATTTTGTCATAGATTTTCCTCCTCTATCTATGTTATCATGTCTATAGATTTTGGCAATATGGCCTTTCCTGAGGTACATCTAACACCTGCAGACCTCAGACCGCCTCAAACGAGCTAATTAGAGAGGCGGCTATTGTCTTGGAATGTAAAGTTATAGCCTTGGAAACAGATCAAGATGATGTTCATTTGTTCCTACAATAATAGCCAATCTATTCCCCTGCTTAAATCATTCACTCTCATTAAAGGCTCAGTTTCTCACTCCTCTCAGGATTGAGTTGACCCAGGAGAACAGAAATGTTATCAAGCTTGTGGACAGGAAGCTATTTCCGTGGGACTACTGGAAATGTTTCAAGGCATACTGTTAGGATGTATATTGATGAGCAAAAAATTAAATAGTTTGTTCGCTTCGCTCACCGCCTTATATCCCACGCTTAAAAGCATGGGTTTTACGGCGATTTCTATAAAATCAAACCGTTGCTCATTCTAGCAAAAACCAACCAGAAGAAACAAAAGTCCATTATTTAGAGTCAAGACCCCTAAAGTCTTTTCAAAATTAGCTCTATGGGTTTCCTCAAGTCCTTCTCTCTTTCCCTATTTTTATTTACCTCTAGCTATTTCCTCCCCATCTCCAGCAGTGGGGATGAGTGTGAATGGTTAGCCCAGGCTGCGGAAACACAAAATTTGGGAGCAGTCGGACAGGCGGGGAAAACTGGCAAAAATGGAGAAAACGGTAAAAATAGCGATAATTTAACCATATTTGCCGATGGTATACCCGTTAATTTGAATTTATCCGGGCAAAATGGCAATAGTGGGGAAAATGGGGAAGCAGGAAAAGACTCTAATTGTCCCGAACAACCCCAAAATATTAACCGTAATCTCCAAGGAGCAAATGGAGGGAATGGGGGTGATGGGGGTGATGGAGGTAATGGGGGTGATGGGGGCGCTTTGACGATTTATAGTACCGATGTATCTTTTTTGCGTCAGATGACAATCAACGCCTCCGGGGGAAAAGGTGGACAACCAGGACCTGGAGGAGCGGGGAGTCAAGGTTGCCATTGTCAACAACCCTACTGGACTAACCAAACCTGTAAGGGGCGCCCTGGGGATGCTAACTATAGCTGCACAACCCAAGAGTTTCGTTGTCAAGATGGCTTAAATGGAAAAGATGGTAGCCAGGGACGAATCGGTAAGGATGGACGTAATGGCAAATTAACTTTAATTAATCTTGACCGTCCTCTGACTCCGGACCAGCCTAGCTCCACAGTTGCTATGCAAGAATTAAAAGATAGGGGTGTGATTCTTTCTAAAAATATCTGGGAAACCCGTAAGGGTGCTGTGGCTTTGTTTGCTCCTGGTTCGGTGATTGAAGACCAGTATCTGGCTCTGCAAGAAAGGATAGAAAAGTCTTTTCTCTTGATTTGGAACGCTCCGCAGCCTTTTAATAGCTTTGCTACTCGGCGTGTTACCCTCGGTTTGGATGAACAAAATAATATTCAAGTCACGGTTCCCGATAAGGTTTGGTTACAGTCTTCTACTCAAAAGAAAGGTAATGTCACCGAGTTGGTTGTTTATAACGCTATCTTGGAAGAAGATGTCACGCGCCTCAAAAGTGACGGTATTTCGGGTAGTGGACCGAATCTGGAGTTATTTATTCTAGATAACGGTGGCCAATCTAGTCTCATTGCTACGGAATTTCAGATTAAGTACCGCGTCACTCGCGCTGGTTCAGATTCGGGAACTATTAATAGCGGTGATTACTCAACCCGCTATGAGGGTAAGATTCCCCCTGAGTTGGTCACTTTTGATGGTAATCAGTTTACCATTGCCCTCGGACAATTGCCGATCGCCCCTGAATTTCTCAAAATCGGTACGCGGATAGAAATAGCGTTAACTGCTACACGATCCTTTGCCAACTATTCCAAACAACAGGTGCTTGTCCTGCAAGAGACGATTAAATCCTCCCGCAGAAAATAGGATACTTAGGGCTAAAATGGTATTTTGGATATACCCTTACTCGTTTAACCCTAAAAATGTCAGTCAAACTCCCTCAGACTAAGTATGTTGTTTATTTTTTAATTACAATTATCTCTTTAGTGCCAGTTGTTTTATCATTAATCGGTAGTATAAATCAACCACAAATTCAGGGTAATCTACAACTCTATCAAACCGACCTGATTTTACAGGCTGCGGAAATTTCCCGTAGTTCCCCAGATTCTAATTCTGAAAATCTAGAATCTCTCCAAGAAACCCTCTTGGGAGGAGAGCCCTACGAAGTTGCAGAAACTCAGTATAATGAAGCCCTAAAACAGTCGCAAAAAAACCTAAGTAAGTTACAATCTGATCCTAAAAAGTCCCTAGCTAGTCAAATTAAGGAGCAGGAAAATTCGATAGCAGAAATAAACCTTAAGTTAGGAATTATTGAAATTGAACAAGGAAAAGCTCAAGCAGCCTTTGATCGTTGGGATGAAACTGTCACTAAAAATCAACCCCAAACGACAGAAACGGCTCTCTTATTAGAAGGTCTTTGGAGTGACCCCCCCAGTATTGCCCCTAATGCTGAAGTCGCAATTAAACAGTCCTTAAAGGGTTGGTTTCAAGATGAAGCATTAAAGCAATTATACGAAATTCAAAACCAAAAAGAAGCCTTTTTAAGCCTAAAAAATAAGCAATCCAATATTGCTAATAATGCCTTACTAAAATTAGCTCTAGTCTCTAGTTTGCCGATACTAGGCGGTTTGATCGGTATTGTTCTATTAGTATTTTTATTAGTTCAAATATTGATGGGCGGGAAGGAATCTGTTTTAGGAAGTATTAATCATTTAGCTTGGGAAACCCCTTGGAATTGGGAAACAATTTGGCTAGTCTTAGTAGTAGGATTTTTCTTTGTTGGACAAGTTATTTTACCTTTAGTTTTTAGTGGCTTAGGTATTAGTTTAAGGTTAAATCCTGTGGCTATGGCCTTACGTCCTAAGGCTTTTTATGTATTACTTACATACCTAGTCATGGCAGCATCGGGAATTTCTGTCCTTTACTTTGCCCTCAAGTCCTATTTTCCTTTACCCAAGGATTGGTTTAAATTTGACTTCCTTAATAAAAACTGGTTGGTTTGGGGATTAGGGGGGTATTTTGTGGCTTTACCCCTAATAGTTTTAGTATCCTTAATCAATCAACAAATTTGGCAGGGACAAGGAGGTAGTAATCCGCTTTTACTCCTAGCCCTAGAATCTCAAGATTGGCTGGCGTTAACTCTGTTTTTTGTCACCGCGTCCGTGGCCGCACCCTTTTTTGAAGAGATTATGTTTCGAGGGTTCTTGTTACCATCTCTCACCCGGTATCTACCTGTCTGGTCAGCTATTATAATTAGTGGTTTGGTATTTGCCTTGGCCCATCTAAGCCTATCGGAAGTCTTCCCCCTAGCAACCTTGGGGATTATCCTAGGGGTTGTGTATACCCGTTCTCGCAATTTACTCTCTTCTATCTTGCTCCATAGTCTCTGGAATAGTGGAACTTTGATTAGTCTGTTTATTTTGGGTAGTAGTGGGACGAATTAACCTAAGCCATTTCCCAACATTCGGCACGGGTTAAGCGGATTTGGGCTAGGGCAAAAATTACGGGAATAACGCGACTGTAGTTAGTAGCAATGGATTTCCAACCGATATCGGCCAAAAACCAGCCCCAGAGAGCAGGTCCTGCCAAACTCAACACCGTCCGCACGGCTCCATACCTTGCAGCAGTCAAAGCCATACCCTTTTTAGCCGCAGCTAGAGCGATTTGATTGGCCGCCGCCGCTCCGCCATCTATTAGGGCAGTTTTCGCCGCCTGATAGGTGGCAAAATGTAGGGCTAACTGTTGGGCAATGTGTTTAGTAATTAGGGGTTTGAGGATAGAGTTAACGGCGATCGCACCGCTGCCCTTAAGAAAGACATTGACGGGATTATACTGGAGTTGTACAGGTAGAGGTTCGGGTAATTTGGCCGTCGATAGCGATCGCTGAATTTTAACTGATAGGCTCTGTTGTTCTGAGGCGGGCAGTTTTTGCCAGGCTTTGTTGACTAGATTTAAAAAGATTTCCGCTTCTATGTCCGTCGTCGGCATTTTATTAGAGTAGGGAATCTTGAGGTAATTACAGACTTGAATCAGGGTTTGACGATAACTAACGGATTCTGTCTCCCCTTTGAGTACGGTTAAACCATCGGCGGCCAGGTAACGAAATCTCTGCTCAATGGAATCTAACCACTGATCCCAGCTTTTGCTCTGGACTTGAATGGGATCGGGAGTTTGTAAATAGTCTAAAGGATTAAAGCGACGACAAAACAGAATTTGGGTTAACTGTTGTAATTCGTCTTCTGTGGCTAACTCTAACGCTGATCTTAGTTCATCCAATGCGGTGTCCTCCGAAAGCCCTCGCACGTTGCACAATAATAATTTTAATATTAACTTTTAACAATTAACATTATAACAGTGACAGTTCCTCTATGTGGTTTGATGTCGCCATTGTCGGGGCAGGATTAGCGGGTTTGACTTGCGCTAAATCTTTGCAAAACCAAGGTTATCGAGTCGTTATTGTGGAAAAATCCAAGGGAGTAGGGGGTAGGGTAGCTACCCGTAGACTACAGGAAACCTGTGCCGATCATGGTTTACCTGCCTTGATGAGCCAAGGAATTTTAACCCAACAACTCCTGGAGCAGCTATCTTTAGAGCAACTAATCCAACCTTGGCGGGGAAACACCTATAGGTTTCAGTCAGGTCAAGGATTAACCCCAATTAAGGGAATAGATACCTATATCCATCCTGATGGCATGACAACCATTGCCAAGTTTTTAGCCCGAGACTTAACCATATACCATGATTTTCGCCTTAGGAAACTGGGCATAATGGATTCTCACCTTTGGCAACTCTTGGGAACTGAAGATATTATGGCTAAAGTCGTTGTTTTAGCGATCCCTGCTCCGCAAGCCTGGGAAATTCTCGCGGACTCACCCTGGGAACTTTCTTTTTTGGCAGATTTAAAAGCAGTTGAGTTTGATCCCTGTCTGGTGGCGATCGCTGGGTATCCGCCAACCTATCAAAGGGAGCTAGATACCTTTGATCCACACTTAAAAAGTATGGAATGGGTGGATCACCCTTTGCTCAAACAGATAATCCTAGACAGTAGTAAACGTTCTCCCCCTAGTCCTTTAGTTTTCGTGGCCCACAGTTCCCCAACTTTTGCCCAAACCCATCTAGATAGTTCCCATTTAGAAGCTCCTGGCTTGGAATTGCTCAGGGGTTTTGCCCAGAATACCTGGAAGTGGATCGCCGAACCAGATTGGATGCAGGTACATCGTTGGCGTTTTTGCTTTCCCCAAACTCCCTTAACTGTTCCTTATCTTGCCACCCTAACGCCTTTACCTTTGGTTTGTTGCGGAGATTGGTGCGGAGGAAATTCGGTAGAAAATGCCTTAAAATCGGGTACAGAGGCGGCTAATTGGCTGACTACATCTCTCGTTTAAGACGTTCTAACTCACTCTCTAAATCCCACTGTTGAAATTGCGCCTCTAGGGGATCATTGCCTCTGGTATAGGTTTGAGTATTCCCCCCTTGATTCCAACCGATAGTATCCTCATTGATATCTGGGGGTTGGGTGGGCATTTGAGCCGCTTGGGTACGGACTTCTATTTGTCGTTGTTTAATCTGCTGTACCAGTTCTTGAGCTTGGGTTAGACGCTCCTTGGTGCCTTCCATTTGTCCCCAGATGAGATTTCCCTGTCTGAGAAGGGCTGCTTCCCTCTCCTGGGCTGCTTTCGCCAGATCCAGACGTTGGGCAGATTCTGCCTTGCCGATACGCCCGTGCCAAGTTTGGATGTCTTGGGCTAGATCCAATAGCTGAGTTTCCTGGCGTTTTTGCTCTGCTTGTAAGGCTATAATCAATTTGGTTGTATCTTGTTCCTGTTCTCGGAGTTGTTCTAGAAGGGCTTGTAATTCCAGATGAGGGTTATTGCGGAGAAATTCCTCCAGGCGAGTTTCCAGAAACTGACTGACATCATCAAAAAGACCCATAAAAATCTTTGAACTCAAAATTTTACATTTTTTAATTGTAGATGCTAAATTGGCAATCTTCTATGAGTCTGAAATTATACTTCCTTCGCCATGGGGAAACCCCCTACAGTCAAGTGGGATCTTTTTGCGGTGCCCTCGATCCAGAATTGACTCCGGAGGGTTATTTGATGAGCCAAGACTTTGCTAAAGCCTATCAGCATTTACCCTGGACGGCAGTTTTTTCTAGCCCCTTGCAAAGGACTATAGCCACGGCTAAGATTTTTGCTGAACCCCTGGGTATTCCTTTACAGTTACGTTCCGGGTTAAAGGAAATTACCTACGGGGACTGGGAAGGGAAAACCACAAAGGAGGTTAATTACCAATTCCATGATGACTATGTGCGCTGGTTAGCAGATCCAGCTTGGAATGCTCCGACTGGGGGAGATAAGGCTATTGATATCGCTCGCCGTAGTTCGGAAGTTCTCGGAGAGATTGAGCATACCTACAAAACCGGTAATATTTTGGTTGTTTCCCATAAAGCTACCCTGCGGATTATGCTTTGTTCTTTACTGGGTATTGATATTGGCCGCTATCGAGATCGTATTACTATGCCCGTTGCGGCTCTGAGTATCGTAGAAATGTCCGATCGCGGTCCCATGATTCATACAACCTGCGATCGCTCCCATTTACGTTTGAGTTTGTTACAACGTCAGGGAACTTAATTAGTTAGTGAGACAAAACACATGCAAAGCTACCGATGGGATTTGAACCCACAACCTATTGATTACGAATCAATTGCTCTACCGTTGAGCCACGGCAGCCGACGGACAGTAATACATTATAGCGTAGAATACAACTTTACACTAGATTACTGAAAATGCCGAATCCTTCTAAGCTCGATCCCCAAAAATACGATCGCCTCAAAGCCGAACTGAAAACTCCCTACAAGGGTTTAAGACAGTTTTTCTACCTGGCATTTGCCGCCAGTGGTTTTATCGGCGCGGTGGTTTTCCTTAGCCAACTAGCTGCGGGGAAAAATGTCTCCTCGGCTTTACCTAATTTTGCTTTACAAATTGGCATAATTGGGCTAATGCTCTGGTTGTTTCGCCAAGAAAACTCATGAAGCTAATATACCTGACCTTAACTCTTAACCTAATTATTATCCAAGGGTGTAGTCTCGAGGTCAATAATTCTACTCCTATTTCTCCCCAACCCCATCATCTTGGTACTGCAGTACTAGCTAATCAGATTTATCTTTCTTCCGCAAGAAGACCCCCGATTTATCGGCGGGGTGAATTGCGGGCAATATCTAAGTAGTAGGAGAATCTTGTCTCTGAACATATTGCTTTAACTTCTCAATTGTCACACCACCACAAGACGCTGCGAAATAACTGCCTGTCCATAAAACCTTTTCTTTCCAATAAATAGTTTTTAAGTAAGACTCAAACTCTAACCACATTAACTTACTCGATGTCGATTTTAAATTGGCAACTAAATTGGAAATA
>JBBAUO010000037.1:0-42768 GCA_040398185.1 Microcystaceae cyanobacterium
TACACTTGAAGGGCTTAATCTCGCTACTCTACTTCAAATTAAGCGAACGGTAAGTTAATTGTTGGAGATGTCTATTTTACTAAATTAGACTAACAACCGCAAGGGGACAAGCAATCTGATATCGAAAACTTTGTCCATGTTTTATAAACTTAGGAGTATTAAATTGGAGGTAAAAAGAATCTAATGTCTGAAAAGCGAATTTTAATTTGGTTTCGCCATGATTTACGCCTCCACGACCACGAACCCCTCGTTCAAGCACTAAGAGAAAACGCTCAGATTATTCCCGTTTACTGTTTTGATCCGCGAGAATTTGCTAAGACTTCTTTTGGGTTTCCCAAAACAGGGGCTTTTCGGGCACAGTTCTTACTCGAAAGTGTGGCAGATTTGAGAAATTCTCTCCTCCAACTTGGTAGCAATTTACTACTGCGTAGAGGTCTTCCAGAAGAAATTATTCCTTCTTTAGCTGGAGAACTGAAGATTTCTACTGTCTATTTTTATGGTGAAACAACTTCAGAAGAATTGGCAGTAGAAACAGCATTGAAAAATGCTCTATCCCAAATTAATGTCACAGTCAAACCCTTTTGGGGAATTACGCTCTATCATTTAGAGGATCTCCCATTTGACATTTCTCAAACTCCAGAACTGTTTACAAAATTTCGCCAATCTGTAGAGAAAACTACGGCAGTTAGGGATACTATATCTAACCCCAAAAAACTGCCAAAATTACCAAGTATAGATGCAGGAAAACTGCCTCAGCTATCTGACTTTGGAATTGAGCTACCCGAATTTGATTGCCGCTCTGTTATGCAGTTTCGAGGAGGAGAAACGGCAGGATTTGCTAGATTAAATCATTATTTTTGGGAACAAGACTGTCTCAAAGATTACAAACTAACTCGCAATGGAATGTTGGGAGCAGATTACTCTTCTAAATTTTCTCCTTGGTTAGCCTTGGGTTGCCTTTCACCTCGTTTTATCTATAAGCAAGTCAAGGAATATGAAGCGAAACAGGTAAAAAATGACTCGACATACTGGTTAATATTTGAATTATTGTGGCGAGACTTCTTTCGCTTTATCTGTGCTAAACATGGCAATAAAATATTCCGTAAGTCAGGATTGCAGGGAATCAGAATCCCTTGGCAAGAAGATTGGGAAAGATTTAGATTATGGCAAGAAGGAAAAACCGGATTTCCTTTAGTGGATGCCAACATGCGAGAATTAACAGCAACTGGTTTTATGTCCAATCGAGGGCGACAAAACGTAGCTAGTTTTCTGACTAAAAATTTAGGGATTAATTGGCAAATGGGTGCTGAGTGGTTTGAGTCACTGTTAATTGACTACGATGTATGTAGTAATTGGGGAAATTGGAACTACACGGCAGGCATAGGTAATGACGCTAGGGGATTTCGTTATTTTAATATTGCTAAACAGTCTAGAGATTACGATCCTAAGGGTGAATATATTAGGTATTGGCTGCCCGAACTAGCCTCAATTCCTGCCGATAAAATCCATGAACCTTGGAAATTATCGGGAGAAGAGCAGAAGCGTTTGGGTGTGAGGGTGGGTTTAGACTATCCCCATCCGATTGTCGATTTTTTCGGATCTGTGAAGGCAAATGAGAAGATTTTTTATACCAAATACGTTTAATTAAAACCGTATATGATACTAAATCCGCTTAAGTTACTAGATAATCATGAGGGCTAGGCGGTCGGGTTTAAGAGAAAAGGGATGAATAATTGATCACCTGCTAAATAAAACGGATTTGGTATGATGTAATAAGCTATGCCTTTCTAATGCGGCAAGCAAAGCACTTGTAGGCTTGCTGACCTGATAAATTATCGTAATATGCCGATCTTAGGGGCTACATAGCGGATTTGTCCCTGTCAGGGGGCTTTCTAATCAACTTTCGGCTCGACCGATGGGCAAAGGACGGACCCGCAGACGAGTCTCTGTAAAAACTACTACACTCCCCGACTCTAAAGCCTCAGAGATAGCAGATAGATTAGCCAGTAGGAGTTCTAACTGCTGAGAAGGGCGGCGAGTTGTCCCCCCACGAAACAGAATCACCGAGGGGAAATGCTCCTGTCTCAAAGCCAATAATGTGCCAAAGTCCGTGTCAGCCGAAACAATCACCCGATTTGTAGAAGCAGCTAACACAAACAGTTCCCTATCATCCGCCGCCGCTAGTCCGAGAGTTCTGACATGGACAGCATCATAGCCCGCTTGTTGCAGACCTTGAGCCACTAACGGTGAGAGGGCATTATCAATCAAAAACTTCATCGGGTTAATAAAGGTAGCTCCCGTTCCTGTAGGGTGGCCGCCGCATAATGGAGAGCTTCCGCTAAGTCAGCCCCTTCTAAATCCGGGTAGGCTTCTAGAATCTCTGCCTCTCTCATTCCTTCGGCAAACATCCCAACCACAGTAGCGACGGGAATCCTTAAGCCTCGCAGACAAGGCATTCCCCCCATTTGGGTAGGATTGACAGTAATACGGGTGAATTTCATGGCTGATGGTAGCTCTCAAATAGTGGAATAAACCCTAATGGGGAATCAAAGTTGGGAAAAGAATATTTCCTCAACCCGCTATAAACAAATCTTATCAAGTTGGCCAAATGTCTCTGAAAACCACCTCCACTGAGGCGTATGGCTAGGGAAGCTGCAAAAAGCGCATCTCAAATACTATTAACAACTAGATTATGGATCATATCACCACTAGAAAGTCCTCCAGATCGGGAACATCTACCCAACTACTGTTTATATGGGACCTGTGGGCTAGATCCATCAGTAATTGGGAATAAACCCCATCCAGGAGGGTAGGGGCGAAGGACTGATTTTGCTCCATACTTTCTATCCAACTATCCACAACGCGAAGAAAGGGAGCCAAACGTCCATCGGTAAAAACCTGCTCAAAGGCGAGGCTTTTAGGAATTTCTATCTCGGTTAAGGATTTACCCCCCAGGGCTCCCATTAGGCGAAACCCGTGGACATAGTCCTTGAGGTTATCACTACCTAGGACTAAAGTTCCCTTTTCTCCATAGACTTCTAACCAATGGCCTCGCCCACTATGGGTAACGGAACTGAGGGACAATTGTACTGGGGTGGAGTCGGCTAGTTCTAAAAGGATTAAACAGGTATCATCCGCGTCCACAGGTTTTAATTTTCCCCCCTCTTGGGGATCGGGGCGCAGGGGAATGGCACAACTGAGATGGGCACAGAGCCGCTTAATCGGTCCAAATAGCCAACTAATATAGTCAAAGGCATGGGAACCCACAGCCCCCAAAACCCCCCCGCCTTTGTCCTGACAGGAATACCAATTCCAAGCTCTCTCTGGATCGGCTCGACTAGCTACTAACCAGTCAATCTTGATCAGTCGTTTTTTGCCTATATAGTCCTGGTTGAGGGATTCCTTGAGGAGTTGCCAAGCCGGAATAAAGCGAAATTCAAAGTCCGGAGTGACGATTAATCTTTTTTTTTGGGCTAGGTGATAAAGTTCTCTGGTTTCCTGGGCGTTGAGGTTGAGGGGTTTTTCGATTAGCAGGTGTTTTCCTGCTTCTAAAACCATTTTACCCATTTCATAATGGAGGAAGGGGGGAGTAGCTAGACTAACTCCTGTTACTGAAGGTAAATTTAATAGGTCTTCTAAGCGATCGCTTGGGTTAGGAATCTGATATTTTTGGGCAAGGGCTGCGGCTTTTTGCCGATGGCGGTGATAAATGCCAACAATTTCTGTACGGGGATGGTGTTGAAAGGCGGGGATATGGACTTTCTCGCCAAATCCTGTACCCGCTATAACTACACCGATTTTCTCAGACATATTCTATATAATTTAATAAATTGAAAAAGCCCCTGAGAGTCTTGCCGAGTTTCGACCTCAAGAGCTTATTTCTTCTCACTCCTCACACCATTACAGAATACTCTAGTCATCTAGGATCTGTCGGGTGATTAGTGGCACTTTAGTAAGTGTCCTAAAAGACTAACGGACATCTAGCAATTCCACATCGAAAACCAGGGTAGCATTAGGAGGGATGACATTTCCTGCACCCCTGGCACCATAGCCTAAGTCAGGGGGAATAATTAGCTGACGACGGCCGCCCACTTTCATCGTTGCGACTCCTTCGTCCCAACCGCCGATTACTTCCTGGACTCCAATTTTGAAGGAAAAAGGACTATTGCGATCGCGGGAGCTGTCGAATTTAGTACCATTTTCTAGAGTACCCACATAGTGGACAACTACGGTTTGTCCTTTAGCGGGTTCCGCTCCTGTACCCACGACTTCATCTATGTATTTTAATCCCGAGGGAGTAGTTACTGCTTTTTCTAAATCCATTTTGTTAATTTCCTTATCGTTGACGGAGATAACCGAGGTAGGGGCAGCTATAGCCTCGGAGGGTGTACCTAGTCCTAAAAGGGAGGACAGGATTAACAATACCCCAAAGGTAGCCACTACGACAAAACTAATAAAAATTTCCTTCATCTTTTTTTTTCTTAACGCCAAAGTTTATTTTCCAAATCCCGTACCTGACGTTCTAGTCTATCAATACGACCGCGCAATTCGTCCATTTCCGATTGACGAGGTACTCCCAAGTCTTGCAAAATGTTCCGTATTTGACGTTCTAAGGTACTTTCCAAGTTAGATTGTTCTGATTTAAGTTGACCTATGAGATCATCCACAAAGGCGGTGGCTTGCTCAGGGTTAATCTTTCCATCCTTTACCCATTGATCGCTGGCTTCTCTGATTTTGTCGGTGACAAGGGAAGTAGTCCCAACACCGAGCATCAGTAATTGTCTAAGCCAATCATTGTTATCCATTTGTCTAGCCTCCTGATCATGGCATTAATATCATACAAAAATTTAACCTATCCATAGGCCGTGAAAACCGTAGGGTACCCGTTGGGGAATCTCTATCCGGGCGATCGCCGTAGATTCGAGGTTTTGTGCGTCTAAAATGATTAGCTCCGAGGTATCTTGGTCCTGATCATAAACAAAAGTGATTAACCAGCCATCGTCTTCGGTTTTCCCTTGGGGGTTGGCGGCAAAAACCACTTCTCCCCCATAGCAATTTGCCCCATAGTTATAGTGCCAAGATTGTCCCGTCTCAAAATCGTATTTTATCACTCCATCAAAAAGGGGGAGAGCACCTAGAACGGACTTAGCGGTATAACCATAACGGTTTTTTCTGCCGAGATAATGTTCATTAATGCGGGGAAACTCACTAGGAATAGTATCTAAGGTTTCTTCTTTGACGGAATTGTCTTGGAGATTAAAACGCCAGCGAGTTAGGAGAGGGATGTCTCCTTTGGCGGCTATTTCTGGATCATCGGCAACTCCTAAAACATTAGTTGCAGCCATACGACAGGCAATGAGAACGACTTCATCTCCTTCTTCGTAAGCATTGAGGGTATGGAAAACAAAACAGGGGTCACTTTCAAACCAGCGAATATCCTCCTTATTGCCATGTCTTGGCAAAATCCCCCAATAACTGGGCGTTTTAGATTCAAATTGAAAGGCGGGTTTTCCTTGGGCGAGGCGACTGAGGCGAAAGGTAAGGGGTAGATTTAAAATGATTGTGTGATTTTCGGTAATAGCAAAATCGTGCATCATTACCCCCACGGGAATCTCAATAGGGATAATCTTCTCGATCTTCCCCTTCGCATTAACCACGCCATAGTGGACAAAGGGCGCGCTCATGAGACGATAGCTAATAAACATCATCTCTTGAGTCAAGGGATCTACCTTGGGGTGGGCGGTAAAAGGGAGATGGAGTTCGTTGTTAAAGGTTTCTATCCCCAGGGTATCTAGGTTAGGGAGAGCGATATTATAGGGTTGTCCTCCTTCCCAAAGGGATAATAGTTTCTCGGCGTGCCAGACTAGGGCAGTATTGGAGGCATTTTTATAGTCATTTTCGGGGTTTTCCTGGGGATTACTCCCAAGTCCACCATAGATGGCTGCACCTGCGGCTTTTTCCCTTAAATATCCCTGGGTTTTGACGTAACGATTTCGATAGGTGGCCTTACCTGCTGCGATTTCTACTGCGTGTAACATGCCATCCCCATCAAACCAATGGTATTCTCCTGGGGGGGGAAATTGGGGGTTCGGACCATTGCGGACAAAAGTACCCTGTAATTGCGGGGGGATTTGACCGCTAATTTTCAGGGAGTTTTGGGTTATTTCTTGGGAAACGGGGGCAAAGTTATTTCCCAGAAAGGGGTTGGGTAACTCTTGGATCATAACTAATGCTTGGGGTCTAGGTCGGTCTTTGCTCTATACTAGCGTGGCGAGGATGACAATAAAAAACCCTGCGGATAACCGAAGGGTGCTGTTGTAGGAGAACTCAATGCCAATGGGAAAGTTTTAATTTATAGATTTAAACATACTTACTAAATAATTGGTTTTGCCCTAGGTGGGTTTAACCTCATGTAAACAAATGTAACAGAACTTTAACGATTTGTAAAGGGGGTACTAAGAATAATTACTCATGTCAGGGAAAAAGGCTTGATTGGTAAGCCTTACGGAATTTGAAAGTTCCTAGCCCCTAGTCTCCAGGAACTATCGGAGCAGTTAGTTGAACAATTTTTACCTTAGGTGGGCCATTTCTCAAAAATGGTGTACAATGAAGGAGTGAGAAAAAAATAGTTCGGTCCTGTGGTCAGTGTTAATTCGTTAAGGTTTTTTGCGTTTAGTATTGTTAAGCCTCACCCGATAAGTTTCATCTCTATTCGTTTTCTTTTTTATTGGAGACATTCATGTCTATTTACGTTGGAAATCTTGCATACGAAGTCACTCAAGAAGATTTATCCGAGGTGTTCGTAGAGTATGGCAAGGTTAAAAGAGTCCACATCCCCACTGATCGGGACACTGGCAAAATGAGAGGTTTCGCATTTGTGGAAATGGAGAGCGAAGCTGACGAGGAGAAGGCCATCGAAACCCTGAACGGGGCGGAATGGATGGGACGAGAACTCAAAGTTAACAAAGCGCGAGAAAAAGAGGAAAGAGGTTTCACCGGCAACCGCAGACAAAGAGGTTTCTAATTGAAACCCCCGTCTTGAGTCTTTCCTAAGGATTCGCCAGCAACCTACCACCTTCTTCTAGCGGGTGGGGGTTGTGTTTTTTTTTGACCATTTCCCGAACCCAATCCTAGTTAGAAAAGTTAGAAAACAAATAGATCTTAATCACAAGTCCAAAAAAGGCAAATAAACCAATCCCGCACAGGAAAGCGGCTACAATTAGGGCCAAGGAAGTACGATGGGAACTGGTGAAGTCGTTTCTTTGAATCCTTTGTAGGATTTGTCGATGTTCAAAGGTAGCGGCAATAATTGCTACAGTTCCCAAGGCCACAAAAGACAACGCCGTAACGCGGGTAATCCCAATGGGCGGAAATTGCTGATTTCCCCGCATTACCTTGTACATAGTCTCGATAATTCCATTAATCCCCACCCCGAAACTAATTAAAGATAAACTGGTGCGAATCCAAGCCATTAATGTCCTTTCGGCGGCGGCGCGATTGCGTTCCTTAGCTAGTTCGTTAGTGAGGTTTTTCTCTGATTCTGGTGCTTTATAAGAACTCATAAATCATAGACCGATGAAGTTTTAACAATCAGACGAAACCCTAAATGACAGGTAGAAGTATCAATAGCTTGGGGCATTCTGGCTGCGGGGCGATAACGACGGCAATAACTAGGTGCACATAAAAAAGAACCGCCTTTTGTCGCTTTACGAGGAATCTTAATATCAGGCATTTGGGGGTCATAACTGGCCTCCAAATTAGCACCCCTAGGATTATCCATGGTACAACAGGGACTCTTTTCAATCTGCCGGTGTTCTTGATACCAGTCGCTTGTCCATTCCCAAACGTTGCCGATCATATCATACAACCCATAACCATTAGCTGGAAACACCCCCACGGGGGAAGTGCGCTCATAACCATCACTACAAAGGTTCTCTAGGGGAAATTCCCCTTGCCAATTATTGGCCATCATCTTCCCCTTGGGATGTAATTCTTCCCCCCAGGCAAATTCTGCCCCTTCTAGTCCACCCTGCGCCGCAAATTCCCATTCGGCCTCCGTGGGTAATTCTTTACCTATCCATTGAGCATAGGCTTGGACATCTTCATAGGACACATGAACTACAGGATGCTTTTCTCTGCCTTTAATAGAGCTTCCTTTCCCCTCAGGATGTCGCCAATTTGCCCCAGGAATATAGCTCCACCAATTGTAATGATTATCCTTGCTTACAGGACGCTCAGGCTTGACAAAAACAATAGAAGCAGGTTCTAGGAGTTCCGGTTTCGCCCCAGGGTAATCGTCTGGATTAGCAGGGCGTTCGGCAAAGGTAACATAACCTGTTTCCTTGACAAATTTCTGGAATTGTGCATTGGTTACTAAAAACCTATCTATCCAAAAGCCATCTACCTTGACTTTATGGGCTGGTGCTTCTTCGGGATAATGATTATCCGAACCCATGAGGAAAGTTCCCCCAGGAATCCATACCATATCCCTAGCCGGGGGACGACCGACTCTGGGTATTTTTTTAGTGTTAAGACTAACCATATAGCAGTTTTCGATATTAGTGAGGTACAAAGATCCTCGTTTGAGGCAGGAGGCAGGAGGCAGGAGGCAGGTGTTAGATGTACCTAAGTAGCTTAGATAATTTTAGTTTAATCTAACCCTACATAAACCCTAATTAGAACCTCGATAAATGCGATTGGACTGTTCTGGGGATAAATGGGGATACCCGGGTAGATGGGAAACATCATCTAACTGGCGAGAGTGCCCATTCTCATTAACAGTGTGATGTAGAAAATGATCTGCGTCTAGAGTATATTCATGTTCGGGAACACTGAGGCGGCTGGCAGGAGCCACAAAATCATGCAAAACCGAATCATAGGCTAGGACTTCCCCAGACTCAATTCGATAAATCCAAGCATTAAGAGAAAGTTTGCCTTGGTGCATCCGAGAACGGATTACAGGATAGGTATGTAGATTTTCTAGTTGATTTAAAACATTTTCGGCAATGGTTAGTTCTAGTAATTCTTCGCCCTCTAAATCTTTATAATTTTCCTTGACCAGCCGCCTAGTTGCTTCTGCTTGTTTGAGCCAATTATAAACAAGGGGCATTTCTTCGGCTAATTTATTCATTTTTAGAAGTCCCTTCATGGCGCCACAATGGGAATGTCCACAAACGATGATTTGTTCAATATTAAGAGCTTGTACTGCGTATTCTACCGCCGCACCTTCACCCCCATTAGTCGCACCAAAAGGCGGAATCATATTACCCGCATTTCTAATCACAAATAAGTCCCCCAGTTGGGCTTGGGTAATCAAATTTGGATCAATCCGTGAATCTGAACAGGTAATAAATAAAACCCTAGGGCTCTGTCCGTGGGCTAATTCTGCAAAAAGTTCCCGATGCTCGTTAAAGTATTCAGTTTGAAATCTACGCAGTCCGTCAAGCAGTTTTTTCACGCGGGGTCTTCCTCGATCCGTCTGATCCTATTATCAAATATATGGGGACATTCTACTCAAAAAATAGCTGGCTGCTTTTAGGGAGGGCGATTTTTGTATCTAATTTGACGATTTATACTAAATCCGCTTAAGTTATTAGATAATCATGAGGGCTAGGCAGGAGGCAGGAGGCAGGAGGCAGGAGGGTTATAACCTGATTTTTAAACCAGATTTGGTATTATGCGGCATTTCCTCTTTACCTATACCCATTGGTTGGTCATTATTTCTCGTTAGTGATAGAGTTAATCTATAGATTTTGAGGGTTTGTATCTCTATGTCTAAACGGAAAAAGCATGATTTACAATGGATAAAGACCACCCTAGACCTCAACGAAAATCATAACTGGCAATCTCAACCAGGAACTCGGATTTTTGTAGCGGGGAGAGGAGCAGTCAGATTTGATGTTCCCGCCGATTGGCATTTTGCACCCCAGGAAAATTCCTTTCAGTTTTTGGATAAAAAGCCCCCCGATGATGATTGTCGTTTAGAAGTGTCCTACAATTTATTACCTGTCGCAAATTGGGCAGATTTCCCCCTTTCTCCCCTTTTAAAGAAAATTGTTCGAGATGATTCTCGTAATCTGGGTGAGGTGGGGGAGATTATACAACTAAAGCGACAAACAGCCCGGGTTGTCTGGACCGAAATGCCGTTTATAGACCCCCAGGAGCATCGTCCGGCCTTATCTCGCATAGCGATTGGCCTGGGTTCTGAGGTTCAATGTTTGATTACTTTTGACTATTGGGAAGACGATACAGAGCGGGTAATTCCTGTCTGGGATATGGTTCTATCTTCCCTCGTTTTAGGTTTATATATTGCCGATCCTAGAACCGGTTTTGCTCTATCTGATTAGGGTTTATACTTTAAAAAACTGGGCTAGTAAATTGTGGAATCGAGGCAATTAATTTTTGTGTGTAGACGCTCTGGGGATGGGCAATAATTTCCTCGGCTGTACCGCTTTCTTCAATTTTACCCTTGTTCATGACAATAATGCGATCGCTCATAAACCTAACCACACTCAAGTCATGGGAAATAAAGATATAGGTGAGATCAAATTCGGCTCGTAATTCTTTTAATAAATTTAAAACCTCTGCTTGTACGGAAACATCCAAAGCAGAAACCGACTCGTCACAGATAATAAATTGTGGATTTAAAGCTAAAGCCCGAGCAATACAAACCCGTTGTCTTTGTCCCCCTGAAAGTTGATGGGGATAACGCTTAAACCAGTTAGGATCTAACTTAACCCTATCTAACAAATAGGCAACCCTTTCCCGTCGCTTTGAGGCTGATCCACCCGTATTATGAATAATCAGAGGTTCCATGATTGCATCCCCAATTGTTAGGCGAGGATTTAAGGAATTGTAGGGATTTTGGAATACTATCTGCATTTGCCTCCGCAACAAACGCAAGCGAGGATCTGACATAGATAATCGGGAAATATTCTGATCCTGAAAGTATATATGTCCCCCCGAAAAGGGAATTAAACGGAGCAGGGTGCGGGCGAGGGTAGACTTGCCACAACCAGACTCTCCGACTAATCCTAGGGTTTCACTTTTTTTGACATAAAAACTAACATTATCAACGGCACGAAAATACTTTTTAACCTGTCCTAAAACCCCCTTAACAGGAAAAGTTACCGAAAGATTCTCAACTCTTAATAGGCAATTCTGACCTTGTAATTCTAAAAGTCTTGCCTGTTCTTCTTGGTGAGTAACTAGGCGAAATGTGGGCGGATTTTTTTGGTTAATACTTAAAATATTACCCAAGGAATCTCTTTCTATGGCTACATAATCAGGTACTGTAGGCAGTTTAAAAGGTACAGCATTTAATTGGGGACGACAGGCAAGTAAGCCTTTAGTATAGGGGTGTTCGGGATGGTTTAAAATGACATTTTTTGTCCCTTGTTCAACGATTTTGCCTTGATACATAACCGCCACAAAATCAGCAACTTCATTGATAACACCCAAGTCGTGGGAAATGAAAATTAGAGACATTTCTCGCTCGGATTTACACAATTCCTTGAGCAGTCTTAAAATCTCCGCTTGTACGGTGACATCTAGGGCAGTGGTGGGTTCATCGGCAATTAATAAGGTTGGATTACAAGACATGGCCATGGCAATCATTACCCGTTGTAATTGTCCCCCAGACATTTCGTGGGGATAGCGTCTGAGTAGGGCTTCTTTTTGTTGGCTAATATAATCTCTGATCTTTGCCGTAGAGGGGGCAGATTCTTGGAGATATTGGGCTTCTAAATCTTGATCACTTGGCAAAAGCTTAACCTCTTGTAAAAGAGCGATCGCTTGATTTTTTGCCTGTTCGGGAGTCACCTTTTGATGGAGTCCAATCGCTTCGATAATCTGGAAACCAATATTATAAACAGGATTTAGGGAACTCATGGGTTCTTGAAAAATCATGGCGATTTCTCCCCCCCGATAATTGCGCCATTGCTCCTGGGGAATGGAGAGGAGATCCACTGCTGTAGTTTGACCTTTTTTAGCGGGGCTAAACCAAATTTCTCCCCCGGATATTTTTCCAGGTTTGCTAACTAATCCCATAATAGCCAAGGAAGTAACGGACTTTCCTGAACCCGATTCCCCGACAATGCCTAAAATTTCACCTTGCTCTAGGTTAAAACTAATCCCATCTACGGCAACTCGATTTTGTCCATCTAGGGAAAATTCTACTTTTAAATCTTTGACATCAAGAACGGTTTCAGTCATGGTAAGTAGGTAGGTGTTAAAAATTGTCAGATACCCCCGCCTATCGGCACCCCCCTTGTGTTAAGGGGGGCAGGGGGGATCGAACGCGCAATAATCATTTCAATTTAATTATAACCACCTAACTTAGTTAGGGTTATCGCTTAGTGAATTTCTATGGAGATAAAGCTGCGATCGCTTCGATTAATCGTTGATTTTCTGGCTCAGAGCGAACTGCAACCCGAAAATAATCCTCTCCCAATTCAGGAAAACTTAAACAATCCCGAATTAAAATCTGGTATTTTTCTAAAAGTTGCCTTTGTAACTGGGAACTGGGAATGCGGGTTTTAACCAGCAAGAAATTAGCCGCACCCTTGAGGGGAGAAAGCCCAGAAATACCTGCTAATCCCGTAAATAACTGTTCCCTTGCCGATGCTAACCAATGCCAAGTTAATAACTGAAACTCTTTGTCTAAAATTACGGCTTCCGTGACGGCGGCCGCTAGACTGTTGACGGGCCAAGGATCTCGCCATTTTTGCCAAATAGCCAAGCGTTGGGGATGGGCGATCGCGTATCCTAGGCGTAGTCCTGGTAAGCTATAAAATTTAGTCAGGGAACGTAAAATCACTAAATTAGGGTAGTCCTTTACCCAACCAATTAGACTCTGTTGTTGATCTGGGGGTAAAAAATCCATAAAAGCTTCATCCACTATCACCAAACCCCAATTTTCCAGATAGGGAAGTAAACTAGCCCTCGAAAAGAGTCTTCCTGTGGGATTATGGGGATTATTAATGAGAATGCCCAGGGAATAGGCATTAGTCAAGCGAGGATTGACAGGAATATCTCCATCTAGGGGAGAGAGGGGACAGGGATAGATATTGAGCTTAAAAGTCTCAAAAGCTCGATAGTAGTCCGTAAAAGCGGGAGTAAGTAGATAGGTACCCGCCCACTGAGTGAGTTCCCAACTTACCCAAGTTAACAACTCCGCCGAACCATTACCTGGGAGAATCCATTGCGGATCGACACCATGCCATTGAGCCAGAGCCGTTTTTAACTGGGTATAGTTAGGATCGGGATAATGTTTAAGGGTTTCTAGATTGTTTTGAATGGCGGAAATTGCACTGACCGGGGGACCGAGGGGGTTAATGCTGGCTGAAAAGTCGAGAATAGAGGACTCCGGACAGCCAGCAATTGTAGCTGCCCAGTGTAGATTACCGCCGTGGGTGGGTCTAGTCAAGGGATAAACTTACTTAGGAGACACTTTTTCTTTAAAGAGTTTACCAGCCGAAAAAGCAGGTACTTTCGTCGCAGGAATTTCCATTTTATCACCCGTTTTTGGGTTACGTCCTTCCCGGGCTTTGCGATCTCTCGACTCAAAGGAGCCGAACCCCACTAGGGTTACTTTGTCCCCCTCAGAAACTGCTTCCATAATGGCTTCTATCGTAGCACTGAGGACGGCATCGGCTTGTTTTTTGGTCACTACTGCTTTTTGAGCAATTTGATCGACTAATTCCCCTTTGTTCATTATCATTCTCCTTTTTTGGATTTTTTGGTGGTTTTTGTGCAGATTTAAACCGCATCAAGTCAGCGTGCTATCCAGTCTAAGTCAGTTAAGCTCTAAAGACTGCATAGGTCAAGTGTTTCACTGAATTATTCTAAGCTGTAATTAGTCCCTATGGATCGCTGAAACCGTTAATTTATTTAGATTTCATGGATTACTTCCCTAACCCCTAGGAGTAAAAGCCGCTAAAACTGGTAAAAAGTCTGAAAATTTGATAAATTACTAATTATTCCCAAAATTTTCGCCACTAAGGTTTATTTGGGTCTTTAAGGCTCTGGGTAAGGCTTCTAGGATATCAGTAACGATTTGCGCGGGGGTGGCAAGACTTTCTATAGAAATATGAAGATCCGCCTCACTATAAAGCGATCGCCGCTCCTGGGACAATTGGGTTAACTTCTGAGTTAGATCCTCGGATCTCAGGAGGGGACGGGTATCATCGGCGGACAAACGTGCGACTAAAACTGGGACGGGAGCATCTAACCAAATAACCAAACCATGACGTAAATGGCTCCAATTTTTGGGATTGAGGACAACACCCCCTCCGGTCGACACAATACTACGGGTTTCGGCACAGAGTTGGCAGAGTACCTGAGTTTCTACGTCCCGAAATGTCGCTTCTCCTTCCTGGGCAAAAATTTCGCTGATGCTCTTTGCTAATACCCGCTCTATTAATACATCGGTATCAAAAAAACGATAGCTAATCTCCTTGGCTAATAGTTGTCCAACGGTGGTTTTTCCCGTTCCCATCATACCAATCAAAAAAATGCTCATCCCTCTTAGTAGGTCGGTCATAGTAGCTAAAAACCTGTAGAACAGCTTTTCATTTTATACTAAATCCATTTGCAATAAACTACCTATTAGGATAGGCAAGAATGAAATTAAGACAATTATTACAGGAAAAACGTGAGGATATCCTCTCTATTGCAGCCCACCATGGAGCCTTTAATGTGCGCTTGTTTGGGTCCGTAGCAAGGGGAGAGGAGACGGAGGATAGTGATATTGATTTTTTGATTGATTATGACCCCACAAAAACAACACCTTGGTTTCCAGGGGGGCTTTTAATGGATTTACAAGATTTATTGGGCTGTAAGGTAGATGTGTTAACAGAGCGGGGAATTAGTCCGTTAATTCGTGAGCGTGTTCTAGCGGAGGCGAAACCTCTATGACTAACCATGATGATCGAGTCTATCTAGAGCATATTCTAGAATGTGCCGCATTAATTCGTGATTATACACGCAATGGTAAGGCTGAATTTATAGAAAATATTCTAGTACGAGATGCTGTATTAAGACGATTACAGATTATGGCGGAGTCAACCCAAAGGCTGTCTGGGGATTTGAAGCTAAAAGCTCCAACAACAGATTGGCGGGCTTTAGCGGGCTTTCGTAACATTTTAGTTCATGATTATCTTGGCGGTATTGATTTTGATCGAGTCTGGGACGCGGTGGAATTTTATTTACCAGAGCTTGAGGCTGCTGTACGGGATTTAATGGGAGGTCTTAAAAAACCGAAGCCCTAAGCCAATAATTCCCCTGTTTCTTGTAAATAATGCAACCGATGATAAATTCCCTGTTGTTGGAGTAACTCTTCATGACTTCCTACCTCAATGATTTTACCCCGATCTAAAACCACAATCTTATCCGCTTCCCTAACCGTACTGAGGCGATGGGCAATAATCAGGGTAGTGCGAGTTCCTAAAATAGAACGCATCGCTAACTGTATCGCTCTTTCTGATTCGTAATCTAGGCTAGAAGTTGCTTCATCAAAAACCAAGACATCGGGCTCTACTATTAACGCTCTGGCAATTCCTAGGCGCTGTCTTTGTCCACCAGACAAACGTACTCCCCTCTCACCCACAACGGTATAGTAACCACTGGGTAACTCATGGATAAACTCGCTTACCCTAGCAACATCACAGGCTTCTTGAACCTTGGCAAAACTGACTCCTGGATTTCCGTAGGTCAAATTATCTAAAATTGTCCCATTAAAAACATCAACTTCTTGGTGAACTATAGCTAGTCTTTGACGATAGCGAGTAATATCTAAGGTAGATAGATTTTCCCCATCAATAAGTATTTTTCCCTGAGTTGGTTCAAAATACCTAAAGAGTAACTTAACTAAAGTCGATTTTCCTGAGCCAGAGCGTCCTACTAAAGCTACGGTTTGGCAGGGTTCAATTAAAAGATTAAGGTCTTCCAAAACCAGACGACTACTATCATAACCAAAGCTCAAATTACAAAACTCTACTTTTCCCGTAAATTGATAAGGTGCTTGTAATAAATCAGTAGACAAACTAGCTGCATCCCTACCTTCTGGAAGTTTCATAAAATCATGAAAGCGTATTATAGAAGCATAGCGCCGCGAAAAAACCTCCGCTAGTTGGCTCATGGGCTCAATTTCAGCGTAGGCCATGGCTACCACTGTATAAAGGGTAATAAAATGACCCACAGACATTTGACCCTGCGCCGTAGCCCAGACAGTAAAAACAAATATTAAAAAGGTCGATATTTGTACCACAGTTTTTTGCCAAGTAACTAACTTAACGTAGGCTTTATGAATACGATAAATTACATAGATCAATTCCCTATTAATCCTTTGGGTTTGACGCTTCATTTCCCTGCCTTCACTGGCAAAAGCCTTAACAGTTTTAATATTTGTAATTATTTCTGAAGTCCGACTTTGGGTATTTTCCATATACTTATCTAATACTTCTTCCTGCTCAATAATACTCATTAAATGCCTAAAACTAAAAGCAAGGATTAGAACAAAAGAGATTAAAAATGTTAAAGCAATTCGGCTTTCAATCATCCAAATAATTGCAAAAATTCCTAGCACTCGGGCTAATTTTGGGATGAACTGTCCAGCAATTTCGGGATAAGTCCAAGTTTCGTTTTCTACCCCCTTGGCTATCCTACTAGCAATCCGTCCGGGGTTGTTTTCGTCATAAAAAGATAGCGGTAATGTCAAAATTTTAGCAATAGCTTTACTGAGGGTATCTCGCCGTTTTTTTAGGGAAATATCCCAATGAAACCAAGCACCTAACCAGGGTTGGATGGGAGCTTTGACTACCGTTACCAGAAAAATTAGCCCCAATAGCACCCCTAGGGATAAAAATCTATCCGGGGATAGTTGTGTAATCCTAGAGACTTGATTGATTAAAGATTGAATGGGCTGATCTAACGGTTGGGAAGAAAGGACATTCAGGACTTGCCCGATGGCGTAGGGAATCACTAAATCAAGGATTTCAAAGAAACAAGCAGCGAGAATACTAAATAGAGCGATCTTTTGATATTTGCGGTAGGGACCGAGAATATCCCGAAGGGTAGCCATGATTGGATTTGTAATGGTATTAATGAACCTTATTGTATTGTACTACAAAAATATTACTTATGTAGTAAATAGTAGGTTAGGCAATCTTGCTAAAATGGATGACGTACAAAAGCCCTTTATCTGAGGTAAGTCGTGACTATCAATAGCGGTAAAAAGATAAATCCTCTGGTGGTGGGTTTAATCTCTCTGGGTGCTGTGCTAGTAGGTATTACGACCATGTATACTGTCAATCGTTCTAGTAGTGCCCCTAAAACCAGTGATGTTACCGTAGAACCTCTTCCTAAAATCACTAAAATCACTTCCATAGGCAGAATAGAGCCAAGAACAGAAGTTATCAAAATTTCTGCTCCCCTGATTTTTAACGCAGATCGGGTCGCCAAGTTATTAGTAGAAGAAGGACAAAGTGTTAGAGTAGGGGAAACCCTTGCTATTTTAGAAAGCCGCGATCGCCTAGAGGACAACCTCAAGCAAGCCCAAGAGCAATTAAAAGTGTCCATGGCTAAGTTAAATCAAGTCAAAGCCGGGGCAAAAACTGGGGAAATAAATGCCCAAGCCGCCACAGTCAGACGTTTACAAGCCCAGTGGGAAGGAGAAAAGGCCAGTCAAAGGGCTAACTTACAGAGATTAGAAGCCCAGAATTTGGGGGAAATATCCGCACAAAAAGCAGTTATTTTAAAATTACAAGCAGAATTTCAGAATGCCAAAGCTGAGTACGAGCGATATAGGCAACTAAAAGCAGATGGAGCAGTTTCTGCATCCCAGTATGATGCTAAACGAGTTATCTACCAAACCACTAGCGAACAGGTAAAAGAAGCCCAAGTAAATCTAGCCCGCATTGAGCGCACAGGACAAAAACAGATCCAAGAAGCTCAGGCTAATCTAGAGAGAATTGAACGGACAGGACAACAACAAGTAAATGAAGCCAACTCTACCTTAGATCAAGTAGAGGAGGTTCGCCCTGTGGATGTACAATTGGCCCAAGCCGAAGTAGATTCAGCCCTCGCTACCGTTCGCAAAGCTCAAACCGAACTAAATCAAAGCTATATTCGCGCTCCCATTACTGGACAAATCCTCAAAATCCATGCTCGTCCTGGGGAAAAAATCAGCGATGATGATGGTTTATTGGATATGGGAGAAACCCAACAAATGGAAGCAGTGGCGGAGATTTACCAGAGTGATATTAGCCAAGTTAAAGTAGGACAAAGGGCGACTATTACGGGAGAATCCTTTGCGGGGGAGTTAAAGGGAAAAGTGCGCTTGATTGGGATGCAAGTCGATAAACAAAATGTTTTTAGTAACCAGCCAGGGGAAAACCTCGATCGCAAGGTGATTGATGTGAGAATAGAGCTTGAGCCCCAAGATAGCGAAAAAGTTAAATCCCTAACCAATTCCCAAGTTAATATCGCCATTGATAAATAGGGGAACTGGATCTGGTTTTGATGTAGGATAAAACCTAACTCCCCTATACCCTAGGAAAGAAGATCATGGGCTATCGTATAGAAAGAAATCAGTATGCGTCGATGTTTGGGCCAACGGTGGGCGATCGCATTCGGTTAGCTGATACAGAGTTGTTTATTGAAGTAGAAGCAGATCGTACTACCTACGGGGAAGAGGTAAAATTTGGGGGGGGTAAGGTAATCCGCGATGGGATGGGACAATCCACAATTATTAACGGGGATGGGGATGGGGAAGCAGTAGATACCGTCATTACCAATGCTTTAATCCTAGATTGGTGGGGTATTGTTAAAGCCGATATTGGCATAAAAAACGGCAGAATTGCGAAAATTGGTAAGGCGGGTAATCCTAATACCCAAGACAATGTGGATATTATTATCGGTCCTGGGACAGAAGTAGTGGCCGCCGAAGGGCAAATCGTTACAGCCGGAGCTATAGATACCCACATTCATTTTATTTGTCCCCAACAGATAGAAACCGCCCTGGCTTCGGGAACAACTACCCTAATTGGCGGGGGTACAGGCCCTGCGGCGGGTACCTCTGCAACTACCTGTACTCCTGGACCTTGGAATATTTACCGCATGTTACAGTCAGTAGATGCTTTCCCTGTCAATATTGGTTTTTTAGGAAAGGGTAATTGTAGCGGTAGGGAGGGATTAATCCAACAGGTAAGGGCGGGGGTGATTGGGCTAAAGCTCCATGAAGACTGGGGTTCGACTCCTAAGGCGATCGACACTTGCCTAACCGTGGCTGACGAATACGATGTACAGGTGGCCATCCACACGGATACCCTCAATGAAGCAGGATTTGTAGAGGAAACCATCGCTGCTTTTAAAAATCGCGTTATCCATACCTTCCATACCGAAGGAGCAGGGGGTGGCCATGCACCGGATATTCTTAGGGTTTGCAGCTATCCCTACGTTTTACCCGCCTCTACTAATCCTACCCGTCCCTTTACGATAAATACCATTGCCGAACACCGCGATATGTTAATGGTATGTCATCACCTCGATCCGAGAATTGAGGAAGATATTAAGTTTGCAGATTCTAGGATTCGTAAGGAAACCATCGCCGCCGAGGATATTCTCCACGATATGGGGGTAATTAGCATTATGTCCTCCGATTCCCAAGCTATGGGCAGGGTTGGGGAAGTGATTATTCGTACTTGGCAGACAGCCCACAAAATGAAGGTACAACGGGGAGCTTTAGGTGATCCTAATAATGATAATGCCCGGGCTAAACGCTACATTGCTAAATATACTATTAATCCGGCGATCGCCCACGGTATCTCCCAGGAGGTAGGTTCCGTTGAAGAGGGTAAGTTAGCTGATTTATGTCTCTGGAAACCCGCTTTTTTTGGCGTAAAACCCCAACTGATTATTAAAGGAGGAATGGTAGTCTGGTCCCAGATGGGGGATGCTAATGCCAGTATTCCTACCCCTGAACCTGTCTATATGCGTCCGATGTTTGGGGCTTTTGGGGGAGCAATTGGGGCTACTTCCATAACATTTCTCTCCCAAGCTGCGTTAGAGGATAACATACCCGAAAAGCTCGGTCTAACTTCTCAAATTAAAGCTGTTTCTAATACCCGCAATATCAGTAAGGCGGATCTTAAACACAATAATGCTACCCCGAATATTGAAGTCAATCCCGAAACCTACGAAGTCAGAGCCGATGGGGAGTTATTAACCTGTGAAAGTGCTACCTCTTTACCCATGGCCCAGCGTTACTTTTTGTTTTGAGAGAGGAAAATGGTTGTTAAACTCGAAAAAGTTGTTCCCTTTGGTCGTACCTTTATCCGAGAACTGCCCATAGACGAGATAGAAAGTCTTGGTGAAGCTCCTTGATTTTTAAAATAAGTTATCATGGACTGGTCACAGTGAGGACGGAAACTCATGAATCTAGAAAAATTGAAGCAACTTAAGCAAATGCTGTCTAGGGAAAAAGAACTAGACTTAATTTGGTCATTCTACATGGATAATTTTGCTGATTATCCTGAGTTTACTGACTTAGGTGAACCGACTCGCCACCCTTTGGTAGAAGCTGTGGCTGCTCAGATAGGGAAACAACTTTTTAACGAGTCTGTAGGTGAATTACTTTTGATCAAGATCCCTGACTATCAGTTCATCCACGGGCCCTTGATAATTGGGGGGCGTACTGGAGGAGTTATCTATTTTGAGGAAACCAAGACAGGAATGCTGGCAATTTGCGAAAGTCTTTCCTCATCTATGGTCAAATATTCCCGCTTTTCTGGTCAGGATGTGACTTCATCCCAGAAAGCTTGGCTTAATTAAGGATTCTTGAAAGGAGAAAATGAACCCATCCATTACCGTTACCCAAAAACAACTCTCAGAATTTCTCCTCAATGTGGCCTTAGTAAGACCTGTATTTATCTGGGGAGATGGGAATTGTTTAATCAATAGACATCGACCACATTTAAGATTTTGTCTTGGTAGTTCAGGCTTCCAGCCTGATTTCTGGAGAGGTCTAATTAAAGCAATTCAATTTACCAGTAGAAGTAGGTTCCTCGACTAAAACAGGTTTGCGATCGCGTAGCAGGTTCACATCGACTAAAATCAGTCATGGGGAACCCCAATTTAGGATATAAAATTCTAGTAACCCCTGGCTGCTGTTACAATAAAAGCAATAAAAATGTACTGCCATAACCTTCAATGACCAATTTTCAAACCCTAGAGGAAGCCCTCAAGCATTTCTTTGGCTATGAACAGTTTAGGACAAAACAAAAGCAAATTATCGAAGAAATCCTACAAAACCGTGATTTATTGGTGATTATGCCCACAGGAGGCGGAAAATCCCTTTGTTTCCAACTTCCTGCCCTGCTAAAACGGGGTTTAACAGTAGTTATTTCCCCTTTAATTGCTTTGATGCAAGATCAAGTAGATAGCTTACTAGACAATGGCATTAGAGCTACCTTTCTCAATAGTAGTATTAGCTTAGAAGAAACTCGCATCAGAGAAACAGCCATCCTCGCGGGCAAAATCAAACTCCTCTACATCGCGCCTGAAAGAATCCTGGCAGATAAATTTAGTCCCTTTCTCGAACAAATTGCCACTACCATCGGTATAGCTGCTTTTGCCATTGATGAGGTTCATTGTGTCTCCGAATGGGGGCACGATTTCCGTCCCGAATATCGCCAACTCCAACAACTACGTCAACGCTTTCCCCAAGTTCCCATTTGTGCTTTTACCGCTACTGCTACCCGTCGAGTCCAAGCGGATATAGTTCAACAACTAGGAATTAAACAGGCTAATGTTCATATTACCAGTTTTGACCGTCCTAATCTTTTTTATGAAGTCCGTCCCAAGGAAAAACGTAGCTATGAGCAATTACTAAAAATGCTGCGTTCCCAAAAAGGTTCAGGAATTGTCTATTGTATGAGTCGTAAATCCGTTGATGATATTGCTTCTCGCTTACAACAAGATGGCATTACAGCCTTACCTTACCATGCTGGTATGGCGGATGGAGCTAGGGCAAATAATCAGACTCGTTTTATTCGGGATGATGTTCGTATCATGGTGGCAACCATTGCCTTTGGTATGGGCATTAATAAGCCCGATGTTCGCTTTGTAATTCATTACGATTTACCCCGCAATTTAGAGAGTTATTATCAAGAGTCAGGGCGAGCAGGACGAGATGGAGAACCCGCTAGATGCACACTTTTTTTTAGTGTTGGAGATATTAAAAAAATTGAATACCTAATCAATCAAAAAACTAGCCCCCAAGAACAAAAAATTTCTCAACAGCAACTACGTCAAGTTATTGACTATAGTGAGGGGACAGATTGCCGTCGTAGTATTGTTTTAAGATATTTTGGAGAGCGATTTAAAGGGAATTGCAATCAATGTGATAACTGCTGTACTCCCCAAAAGTCAGAGGATTGGACGATAGAAGCCCAAAAATTACTCTCCTGTGTGGCTCGTTGTCGAGAAAGATTTGGGATGATTTATACCATTGAGGTTTTACGCGGCTCTAAGCAGAAAAAAATACAACAGTATGGTCATCACCTCTTACCTACCTATGGTATAGGGAAAGATAGAACAGTAGACGAATGGAAGCGTTTAACTAGGGCTTTAATTTATCAAGATTTATTAGATGAAACCCAAGATGAATATCATGTTTTAAAACTCAATGCAAAAAGTTGGGAAATTCTTAGGAAACAGCGTCAGGTCTTTCTGAATATTCCTCAATCTGCTATTTATGTCAAGGAAGAAAATTATAATCCTAAAGCCGCAGAAGCACAAATGTTGTTAGAAAGACTCCAACGATTACGGAAACAAATGGCAGATGTACAGGGGATTGCTCCCTATGTAATTTTTGCTGATTCTACCCTCAAAGTTATGGCACATTTACAACCCCAAACCTTAGAAGCTTTAGCGAGAATTTCGGGAGTAACACAACACAAATTAATGCAGTATGGTAAAGCATTTTTATCAGAGATACGTTCTTTTTCCCAAGAGCACGCCCTACCCTTAGCTCTACCTACTTCTACTCAAAAAACTACCCTAGAACTTTACCAACAGGGTTTAACCGTTAAAGAAATTGCTGAAGTACGGGGCTTAAGGGTTAGTAGAATTTATGGACATTTGAGTGAGTTAATAGAACTTAAACAACCGGTGGATATTAGTAAGCTGGTTGATGCTACTAGACAAAA
Organism: Microcystaceae cyanobacterium; assembly: GCA_040398185.1. Classification (GTDB taxonomy): domain Bacteria; phylum Cyanobacteriota; class Cyanobacteriia; order Cyanobacteriales; family Microcystaceae; genus JBBAUO01. Next base: position 23,208 of record JBBAUO010000037.1, read on the forward strand.
AACCATTACCAAAGCCATGGAGAGAGTGGGCACGGAATCTCCAGAGACTATCTTAGAAGTTTTGGGAGAGGAATATAATATTAATGAAATTCGCTTAGTTAGGGCTTGGTGGCGACGCAGGGGAGATGGGTTGTAAACAAGTTTGCATCAATTCCTCTACCCCCGTCACACAGAAAATCTCTATCCCCAAAGCCTGGGAGACTTCAGCGACGGTGACATCATCGAGAAAGCGTTGCTCATCGTGTTTGAGCATGACAGTTGGTAATAAAATCCCATCTCCTAGATTTTTCCCCCCTAACTGACTGATTAAATCCCTACCCGTTAATAACCCAGTGACGGTAATCTCTTGGCCCCAGTAATCGCTCTTTAGGGCGGCTAGGTTTACTGTTAATCCGTTTACCTGATTAAGTTGATTAACTAAGGGTTCAAAGGCTAACTCTACTGCATTTCCTACTACCCAAGTTAGGGTTTTAGGGGTGGAGATTGTAGTTGGGAGTAACTTCTTACCTGTAAGGAGAAAAGATTTAATAAATTGACGGATAGAGCCGACACCATTGCCGATTTGGGGATAGTCTTCATAATCGGATTCTGAGGGTAGATTTTCCCTAGCGATTAAAAACCATTCATCGGCTAACCAAGCAAAATTTGTCTTTAGTTTTTTCTGGAACTGTTTTTGGAGAGTTTGTACCTGTTTAATTACTGCTTGGGCTTGGGCTTGGGTAACAGGAGTTAGTTCATCATCTGGGGGACGAAAGCGGGTTAAACCAACTGGTACAACTGCGGCGGAAATTACTGTCGGGTTGTGCTTTTGATGAAAAGATGCTAAATCTAAAAGGGTTTTTTCGAGGTGAATACTATCATTGATATGGGGACAAACCACCACTTGAGCATGGATTTGTAAGCGCCTTTCTTGGAACCATTTTAACTGCTCTAAAATTTTACCTGCTCGCGGGTTTTTTAAAAGACGAATCCGTAATTCTGGTTCGGTTGCATGAACAGAAACGTAGAGGGGAGACAACCGCATTTGTTCTATTCTTTCCCATTCTTTTTCTGTTAAGTTAGTGAGGGTCAAATAACTGCCATAGAGGAAACTAAGGCGATAATCGTCATCTTTGAGGTATAAACTATCTCGCTTACCTTCGGGCTGTTGATCGATAAAACAAAAAGGACAACGATTATTACACTGCATTAGTCCATCAAATAAAGCTGTCTCAAACTCTAGTCCTAAATCCTCATCATAGTCTTTTTCGATTTCTAGATGATGGGTTTTGCCAGTGGTATCTTGTACTTCTATCTCTAATACATCGTCAGCACAGAGAAATTGATAGTCTATTAAGTCCCTCGGACAGATTCCGTTAATGGAAACAATCGCATCTCCAACGTCAAAGCCGACTTCAAAGCCAATGGAGTCGGGGATTACTCGGCTGATTTTTGCCGGTTGTAGGAAGGAGTTAGTCATTGCGGTGGTTGAGTTAGGCCAGTATCCCTTAATTATAGGAAAAAATATCGGGGGATTGGTTTTTTTGATTCTTTACCATATAAATGCTAGTTTGTCAAGTTCATAGAGATGTAATTTTTTCTAGATGTAGTTAGACGTGGTTTGTTTAAGCAAGATTGAGTTGTCTTAATATTTCTTCATTAATAGAGGCTTTTGCTGGCAAGAATGTAATGGTTATTTAACTTATGTATTCTATTTATTTTGATTGGTTAAAATACTTGTTTGTTTTGTTGCTACTGTAAATATTTCGTTGAATTAGAGACAATAAATTAACCAAATATTCAAAGAAAAGTAATAAAAATCCAATCTTTTAACAGGTTTTCCTTGTTAATATTGTGTGTAGAAAAGAGGACTATCAATGTCTTGGTTTACACCTCTGTATACAAGGGTTTTAACTAAATTTTTAGGTAGAACTTGCTGGCAAAAATTACTCCTACGACCCAGATAGCAACCGTTTTTACGTTCACCAGAATCTTAATCCCATGAATAAATATATTGTCTCTTCTTTGGCGATCGCCAGTGTATTTGTAAGTTATCCTCTAGCCGCTAGGGGAGCGACTTTAACCCATATGGTAGAGGTGCCCTTTGCTTCGACTGACTGGAGCAACACTCTTGTCTTACCAAAATATAATCCCGCTAATCATAGCAATCAACCCCTAACAGGTATTTCTATTACAGCCCAAGCCCAAGCTCAAGGAACCTATTCTTTAACGAACCTCCGCCCATCAGGTAATATCACCTATGGTACTATCAGTGATATAGTAGGAGCATCCTTAACCGTTACTGGTCCTTCATCTTCTGTTACCCTTGATCCAACTCCTCAAAGTTCAATTGGTTCAGGTGTGATTCCCGCCGGACAAACGATAACGAGGAATGTTTTAGGGTCAGACACAGACGCACAAACAATTTCCCCCGCTAACTTTAACTTGTACACAGGGACGGGAAATGTCAATTTTCTGGCAGACGCATTCAGCTTTATTAACGTGAGTAAATTGGGAACTCCTTTTCAAGAAAACGCTAGTATCGAAGCCTACTTGAAATTAACCGTTACTTACACCTACAGCGACCCTCCAATTACAGAAATTGACGAGCCTAATCTGGGTGCATTCAGCATTTTAGCCTGTGTTTTGGGCGTATTCTTCCTAAGCGCCCGCAAAAACGAGCCCTAGTCACTTCCTAGTCAGCTATTTCTAGTTGATCTAATCTGAGCCAAACATTAGGGGTCGGTACATAGAATTTGAGTAGGGCATACTCTTCTTTAATATCGACCACTTCTCCCTTACTTTGGAAAAGATAGTCAGGAAAACGGATATCACTAGCTTTAGCTTCTAAACTATCCGTCAAGTTATCCTGAACGACACGAACCAAAGAGCCTTTTTTAATTGTAGTTGTCATAGGAGGTAGGTTAAATTTCGTCGTCATCCTAGCATACTGGGTTTTTAAAAACAACTAGACCCTATCAACCCTTAGATTGTAGGGTTTCAATTAAATCATAAAAAGGTTGCCAATTATCCTCCAAGGCGATCGCCTCCCACACGGTTTCAATGACAGGGCGTAGTAAAATCGTTTGCGGATTACTATCTCCTAGACGTTGGGCAATGGTGGGCATGGCTTCCGTGGGCAATTGATTTAACATTTTATGGTACAGTTGTCGCCAATTCTCCCAATCTCCCCTTGGTAGTTCTAGATTTTCTAAAATCACCGAACTATCTGCTCGCCAACCCTCATTAAACCCGCTAGCCAGATTAGCAAAAAATTGTGGGTAACTGATCTGAGTTTCTTGGAGAATATCAATAGTTTTCATGACTAGAGGTTGCACATCTCCCCCGACAAACCCCAACTTATTCCCCATCAGGGAGTAGTAATGGGACTGATAAAGCTGCTCAAAGTTAGCTAAAATTGACTCCAAATCTGGAAAAGGAATTACCAAAGCCAAGGGAGCTTGTAATAACTCCAAATTTAGGCGACAGATTGAGGGTTGCTCACCATAGCTATAACGTCCACCATAGTCAAAATAAGCTGCTGTAAAACCAAGATTATAGGTAGGAATGAAAGAATATGGACCATAATCAAAACTTTCCCCCGTAATTGACATATTATCTGTATTGAGAACCCCATGACAAAAGCCCGCAGCCATCCACTGCGCCGCTAGTTTAGCCACTCGTTCCACCAAAGAGGCAAAAAAACCTTGATAGCGATCGCGTCCTGTCCCCACTTCAGGGTAATAATAGGCAATCACATGGTCTAACAAATTATAAATAAGATCCGTGCGCCCCAGATAACGCAAGCGCTCAAAGGTACCAAAACGAATATGGGAGCGACTCATCCGCACCATTACCGAGGAACGGGTAGGGGAAGGTTCATCCCCTCGCCAGAGAGATTCCCCTGTTTCTACCAAACTCAGACAACGAGAAGTATTAACCCCTAAATGATATAAAGCCTCTGCCGCGAGGACTTCCCTAACACCCCCTTTGAGGGTGAGTCTTCCATCCGCATGACGAGAATAAGGAGTTGTACCCGAGCCTTTAGTACCAAAATCATAAAGAGATTCATCTATTCCCCTTACCTGTCCATAGAGAAAACCCCTACCATCCCCTAGGAAAGCATTGTATTCACCAAACTGATAACCGTGGTAACGCAGGGCTAAAAAAGGACGTACCCCTTGAAATTGGGCAAAAGCCTCCAGAAAATCTTGATCCTTGACGGATTCGGCTTCTAATCCCAAAATTGGTAATAAAGAGTCATTGCGAAAGCGGAGTATTTGTCTGGGAAATTGAGCAGGTTTTACCAGATCATAGTAATCATCCCCTAGCAATTCCATGGCTGGCTCGTAGTTGAGGTTGAGTAGGGGGTTATTGTGTTCAGAGATCATAGAATTATAGAAGAAAGTAAAAAAGGGTCACAACTGTATGGTAGATTCCATCATGTATCAAGAGGACTACTTTGTCCTACTACAACCAGAGCAAGGTGAACAATTTTTCACTCCAACAGAATTGCTCCTTAAACTAGAGCAGGTTATACAATCCTATCCTGAGTCTTTACCTAGGGAACTGAACAAGTATACTACCCCACGCCAGAAGGCGGAATATCTAAGGGATAATTTTTGTCAGCTAGACTTAGAACCAGGGGAGTATTTAGAATGGTATGTTGTACGATTAGAAAAATAGGATAGATACTTAATATGCTCCGATTAACCTCCATCACCGCGATTTCTTTACTTTTGATGGGCTTATTCCCCCCAGTTGTCAGAGCTCTTAGCTTTGGGGAAGCCGTTGGTATTGGTGCTGGCGCTGTGCTAATTAACAATGCTGTGCAAAGAGGCCAACGAAATAATAGAAATAACAATCCCGAAGCCGAATTTAATCGCGGGGTACAAGATGGCTTTAAACGGGCTAGATACGATAACCCTCGCAACTCCAAAGATTATGACAAAGGTTTTAACCTAGGCGTGGAAAGAAGACAATTAGGATGGAGAGGACCTTTTAGGCAGTAAATCCTAGGGATAGGCAAATTTTAAAGCCCCGTCCTAGGCGGGAGTCTTTTTTTTATCGCAAACGTCCCGAACGAAGGATACTCACCACCAACCACAGGCCGATGATACTCGCCGTGGTAAATAATATATCACTGAGGATCGCTAACTCGCGGGTTTTGCCCCCCGTGGAAATAATCGCCGCACCAATAATCAAGGAACCAATAACAATACTAAAGGATAACCGATTAGCAGAGGCATCTAAACTAACCCGTAGGGGTTCCAATTCCTGAATGCGGAGATTCCAGTTCAGGGTTTCTGTGGTTAATCTTTCTAAAAATACCTCCAATAACCGAGGCGATTTGAGATAAATAGATTTTAGATCCAGTATTGTCCTTAAATTACTTTGTAAAGGAGTATCCCCCACTAACTGCTGTCGGAAAAGATCGGTCATCAGGGGCTTAATTTCATTTAAAATGTTAACATCTGGATTGAACTTTCTAGTTGATCCCTCCAAGTTAGCTAGGCTTTTGGCGTAGAGTCCTAAATTACCAGGGAGTTTAATTTTATTATTACGGGAAATTTGTAAAATCTCATAAACTACCTCACTAAAGTTAACTTGAGAAAGGTTTAAATTATAATACTTCCTCAGCATTTGTTCATAATCCATTTCCAACTGTACCAAACTAATCGGTTGAATAGATTCAGATAATTTTAGAGTTAATTGGGCGCACCCTTGGGCATCTAAATCCACAATAGCTAGTAATAATTCTGTTAAAATTTGTCGTGTGCGCGGATCTAAAGAACCCACCATACCGCAATCTAGCAGGGCTACTTGACCATTACTCAGATAGAAAATATTGCCCGGATGGGGGTCTGCGTGAAAGAAACCATCTATATAAAATTGCTGAAAGAAAGCTCTAAATAAAAGCGTTGTTACCTCCTGCTTGCATTCAACTTCAGCCGCTAAAAGGGGTTTACCTTCTAGCCATTCTAAAACCAATACTTTTTCGCTACTAACTTCCCAATATACCTGGGGAACAACTAACTTATCGGAGTCAACCCAACGACTTTGAATGAGATTATCGCGTAATTGATCGGTAAATCTGCCTTCTTGCCTAAAGTCCAATTCTGCTTGCACTGCATTAGTAAATTCGGCGGTGAGTTTAACCACACTATAGGTCTGACCAAATTCTGTTAAGGCGATTAGCTCTGCAATACCCTTGAGCAAGGTACTATCTTGACTGACAATTTTATCAATGCCTGGACGCAGAACTTTTATAGCTACCTGCTGACCATTGGCTAAAATAGCTTGATGAATTTGCCCAATGGAACCTGCGGCGATCGCTTCGGGGTTAATATACTGAAAAACCGAATCTAAGGGAACTTTAATTTCCGTTTCGATGACGTTTTTGATCAATTCCCACGCCACGGGAGGGACATTTTCCTGGAGAGCAGAAAAGGCTTCTACATAGGTTGGTGGAAGTAAATCGGGACGGGTGCTGAGAAGTTGTCCGAGTTTGACAAAAAAAGGTCCCAGTTCAACGAGGATTTTTTTGAGGGCTTCTGGGGTAGGAATTTGGGGCTCCCCCGTTTTTACCCCCGTCAGTACCGCCCGCATATAGTCCCAACCATTACTAAGGAGAATTTCAACAATTTCTCGTTGACGGGAACTGGTTTTAGTTAAAGAAAACACAAAAAGCTAATTCCTAGAGTACGGTCGGTTCTCTTCTATAATAATTGCTCCAAGTCGGGATTGTCCTTGATCAGTTGGATAACCTTTTTGATATCCTGGGTACGCTCCTTAGCGACGATGAGGGTAGCGTTACCATCTCTGACTATAACTACATTCTCCAAGCCAATGGTGACAATGACTTCATCGGGATTACTAGAATAGAGAATTGCCCCTTGGGTGTCTAATTCCAGATGACGGGCTAGATCCACATTTTTGGACTCTCCCTTTAATAATCTTTCCAAGGCGTTCCAATCACCGAGATCATCCCAACCAAAGTTAGCAGGTAAAACGTAGGCTAACTGGGTTTTTTCCATCAGCGCGTAGTCAATGCTTTTCTTTTCTAGTTCATAATACGCATCAACTCCTTTTTCTTCTAGGGGCTGGAGAATATTGGGCGCGTAGGTATGGAGTTCTTGGAGGACAACCCCGGCTCGGAAGATAAACATCCCACTATTCCAGCTAAAACGCCCCGTTTGGGTAAAATATGCTGCTTTCTCGGAATCAGGTTTTTCGGTGAATTGACTAACTCTATAGACACTTATACCCCCATACTCCCCCTGAAGTTCTCCCTGCTCAATATAACCATAGCCCGTAGAGGGGTAATTGGGTTGAATCCCTAGGGTAACAATAGCTTCTTGGGTGAGGGCAACTTCGCTGGCGGCTTGAATGGTTTTTTCAAAGGCCGCTAAATTTTCGATCCAATGATCCGCAGGGAAAAAGCCAATGACAGCATCTTTTCCGTAGCGTTTCGCCACTTCCAGGGTAGCCCAAGCCACCGCAGGGGCCGTATCTTTACCTTCTGGTTCAACCAATAGGTTACTTTCGGGCAATTGGGGGAGTTGTTCTCGGACCACATCTGCAACTAAAGCAGAGGTAATTACCCAGAGATTTTCCCAACCCCCGGACAAATTTAGCAAGCGATCGCTAGTGGATTGGAGTAAGCTTCTACCGCTCCCATCTAGACAAAGGAACTGTTTGGGGCGCAGACGACGACTGAGGGGCCAAAACCTTTCCCCTTTACCACCAGCTAAAATAACGGGAACAAATGTATAACTCATGGGCTTTTGGGAATCTCTGGAAATTTTCTGTCAATACTTTAGCAAGATTTGGTTGAAACTTTCCCTCAAAATACCTCTAGGCCATATCAAACAATAATATTTCCGTACTATCAGTCAAGGAGGCGATCGCAATTTTCTCCTCTAGCACGATAGCAGCACCATCACCAGCGCTGAGAATATGCCCATTAACCTCCACTTTCCCCTGGGCTGTCTGTATCCAGAGGTTGCGTTTGGGAGAGGGAATTAGGTAGTCAATTTTCTCGTTTTGGTTAAGAGAAGCCACATAGAGAAGCACATCTTGATGGATGGTAACGGAGTCATCTCGCCCATCAGGGGAGCCTACCAGTTTTAACTTTCCTTGTTTGGCTTCGGGAGAAAAATATTTCTGCTCGTAGCTAGGGGGTAGTCCCTTAGCATCTGGTAAAATCCAAATTTGTAAAAAATGCACAGGATTTTGGGATGAGGCATTAAACTCACTATGGGAGATACCACTACCGGCGGACATCCTCTGCACATCCCCAGGACGAATTACGGAACCATTGCCGATACTGTCTTTGTGTTCTAATTCCCCCGCTAAAACGTAGGAGACAATTTCCATATCACGATGACTATGGGTAGAAAACCCCTGACTAGGGCTAACTCGGTCTTCATTAATCACTCGTAGGCTAGAAAAACCCATGTAGTTAGGGTCGTAGTATTCCCCAAAGGAAAAAGTATGTTTACTATTGAGCCAACCGAAGTTAGCCTGACCTCTGGCGGTGCTAGGGCGAATTGTAAGCATAGTCTTATTTGGTGAGTAAGTAGGTAGGTGTTAAAAATTGTCAGATCCCCCCGCCTATCGGCACCCCCCTTAATAAGGGAGATCCCCCCGCCTATCGGCACCCCCCTTAATAAGGGGGGCAGGGGGGATCGAAGGCGCAATAATTACTTCAATTTAATTATAACCAGTTACTTATTTACCTGGAGAAGTAAAAGTTAAAATAATATAGCTATAGAACCCTCTCAATTCTACCATGACTACCTCCAAAAGAATCACTTGGTACGAGCGTCAGAAATTACGAAAATCCTCACCTTTTTTTCGGTTGCTTGAGCGTTCCTTTGGCTTCCGAGTCTTGTTAGCATCGGCGATCGCCTTTTTGCTACTAGCTGGAGTCAATCGGTTTGAAAATTGTTATGCCCGTAAATATAGCTTAGATTGTTTGTCTACAAATTTTTGGAAAATCATCAGTATCAGCAATGTTGAATCCTTTAGTATTGTAACAGCAGCCTTGGTTTACCTATTAGAAAGCGGCAAGCGCAAACAGCAGGAACATCAAGAAGCCTTAGAGTTGATAATGGAGGCCAAGGAAATGGGTATTGTCTTGGGTTTAGCACGCATTAAAGCCCTAGAAACCTTAAGCCAAGATGGCCTTTGGCAAGATGGATGGGATCTTGGGGGAATTAACCTAGAGCAGTTAGATGTTCCCCATAGTCGCTGGCGAGGTGCCAATTTCTCGGGGACGGTTTTAAGGGGTGCTAATTTTTACCAAACGGATCTAACGGGGGCAAATTTTACCGATGCGGATTTGACGGGAGCTAACCTAGGGTTTGCGGATCTTACCGATGCAGATTTAACCGGGGCTAACCTAACGGATGCTAATCTGACAGGCGCTAATCTGACGAGAACTAAACTAGATTTGAAGCCACGGATGTGATATTCTAACTAGGTTCTTCTATAAGAATTAGATATGAAAAAAAGTTTCCCAGTAACAAGTTTGATTGCCCTAGGAACAATTTTACTTTCCGGTGATTTATCTTTAGCGCAAAACCCACCTGAACCTATCGCCTATCCTGCCCGGGGACAAAACCCCCAACAGCAACAGCAGGACGAATTTGCTTGCTATTCCTGGGCAAAAGCACAAACTGGGGTAGATCCTTCCCAACCCCAACCCCAACCGACGGCCCAAGCCTCCCCACGGGGAGGTCCCCTGATGAGAAGGGAAGAAGAAAAAAAAGCAGCCCAAGCCCAGGCCCAAGCCCAAGCCCAAGAACAACAAAAAATGCAATCCTATTATCGTGCTTGGACGGCGTGTATGACAGGAAGAGGTTATTCGGTACAATAACTTAGTTTTCTAGTCAAATTACAAAAATTCCCAGACGGCAATATGACCATTTTCATCCCCTGTAATGAGGCGACGACTATCGGGGCTAAGGGTCAAAGTCAAAACAACAGGGCCCTTGATGGAGTTAATACGCCGACGTTGAGCTACATCCCAAATCATTACCGTACCATCTTGGGAAGTAGTCACAAAAATCTTTCCATTGTGGCTAAAGTCAATATCTGTAACAGCATCGGTATGGGCTAAAACTGAGCCAATCACTAATCCACTCTTGACATCCCAAAATCGGATAGAACCATCCTGGCTAGAACTAGATATGACTGAGCCATCGGGATTAAAAACAATTTTATAAACAGGGAAAAGGTTTCCCGCATAGGCTCGCAGCAATTTTCCCGTTTGGGTTTTCCATATCTTGAGGGAACCATCATAAGCTCCTGCGGCGATCGCGGCTCCGTCTGGGGTGAAGGCTATGGCTTGGATTTGAGCATCATGACCTACTAGGGTTTTTAAGAGTTTACCCGTTTGTAAATCCCAAAGCTTGACGGTACGATCCCAACTGCCACTAGCAATAATTTTACCATCTGGGGAAATATCCACAGAAGTAACGGCATAGTCATGACCATCGTATACCTTTTCTACTTTCCCCGTCTGCAAATTCCACCTTTTTACCTGCCCATCTTCAGCCCCTGTGACAAAACTTTTCCCATCGGGGCTAAATTTAATCGAGTTGATACTACTATCTTGCTCCCAAGTACGGGTTTGTTTCCCCGTGGGGATATCCCATTCGCTTAAAGTACCCCCAAAAGTACCACTGACTAGGCTTTTTCCATCGGGACTTAGGGCTAGGGAATAGATAGGATCTTGATCGCCTTTAAAAAAGCGGATTTTTTGGGTCATTTGACCGAGAACAGCCCCAGAGACGGGAGTAGGGCTGGAAACCGGGACAGATTCTGTCTTTTTAGGCCCACCTGTGCAACTGCTGACTAAGAGCGTACTGAGTAAAATTAAACCCCATGGAGTTTTTATTGGATTAAGCATAATTAATCAATTACTTTTTCTGGGGAGTATCAGGGGCGATCGCGGCTATTTCTGCGGCGACTTCGGTTAGGGTTTGCCCATAAACCACATCTTTTTGTAGTTGTTCCGTGGAAGAAATGATATTGTTTAAACCACGAATCAGTTGGATTAATTGTCTTCTCAGTTCTGGATCTCCTGTAATTTGATCCAAATCCGAGGTAACTTTATTGACATTTTCCAAAGCAGCGCGGGCTGAGTCTAGTAATTCCTGAATGAGGACAATGGTTTTAGGATCACCAAGATACAGGGATAAGTTCTCTAGATTTTTGGTCAAACTAGCAGCATTTGCCGAAATAGTCTCTAAATTACCTATTATCTGACTTCTTTCCACCTGATCTAGCAAGGGATTTAACTTGGATGTGGTAACTTGTAGGCGATCGCTGGTAGTTTTGATGCTATCTAGAGTCCCTTCAATGCGGGTTTGATTAGCCGATAAAAAGCCCCGCAACTGATCCGCCGTTTCTCCCACAGAAACCAAGGTTTCCTTAGCTTGTGCTAGGGTAGAGTCGAGATTTTTCAAGCCCCCATTTTTTTGTAAATCCCTAAGTAAACTGGTAGCTTCGGCGCTGAGGTTGCTGACTCCTTGTAAATTCCCCGATAACTGATTAACACCTCCCGATAATGTCCCAAGGGATGTTGCTCCTCGATTGACATCCCTAATTGTGCCTACTTTTTGGGCATCCTTGAGTAAACTTGTGGCTTCCCCGCTAAATTGATTAACTTTTCCGAGGGTGACGGAAGTTCTTTGGGCTAGGGAACGAAAAGCGGCTATTAGCTCTGGATCACTGAGGGTATTGGAAATCTTTAACAGAGAACGGATTAAAGTATTCACATTCAGAGCCGACTGTCCCTGTAAGCGATCGCCATTACAAAGAATGATACTAGAGTCGCAACTAGAACTGAGGGGATCTCCCTTAATAGAGCCAACGGGGACAGATTGTAGGGGTGTAATATCAATGGTAGTCTCTCCCACCAGTCCTGACTGCACCGCCTCAATAATGGAATTACTGGGAATTAAGCGACTAACGGGGGTGATTTGCACATCTACGGCTACCCCTTCTGGTTCTGGGTTAATGCCAGTAACTTGTCCTACCCTAACCCCACGATAACCTACTTTAGTGCCGACTGTCATCCCCCCTACATTGGGGAAAATAAAAGTCGCCTTATAACTACGCCCTCCGAAGGCAAAATTAGTCACCCAGCCAATGGAAGCGATTAAAGTGCCAAGGGCGGCGAGGATAAGTAATCCTACCCCACTTTGGGCCAGGGATGGAGAAATACGTCGTCGGTTAGCTCTATCTTGCATAAAAAAGTGAGTCCTGAGTTTATGTGATCGGACCGTCAATACTACCGGTGAAAAACTGTTTTAGTAGGGGATTTTCAGAGACGTAGGCATCATTGGTTAATCCGTCCCACTGTACAATACCCTGATAGAGAAAAACAACTCTAGTGGTAGTGTTGCTAATAGTACCGTGAACGTGGGTCACAATTAAATAGGTGCTACAGGCTTTCTGTACCGTCAGCAATTCGCGGATTACGGTTTCAATGCGGGTAGAAGCGACGGGATCTAATCCCGCAGTTGGTTCATCGTATAGAAGAATATTTTGGCGTTCTTTCATGACATCGGGATCGGCAATAATCGCTCGGGCTAAACTAACTCGCTTTCGCATACCTCCAGAAATTTCCGCAGGATAAAGATCAAATGATCCTCCCATACCCACTAGGACTAATTTTTCCTCCACTAATTCCCTAATTCTTTTTCTTGGCATTTTGGAATTACGATAGAGAGAAAAGCCGACGTTTTCGCCGACGCTGAGGGAGTCAAAGAGGGCTGACTGTTGGAAGACTAAACCCACTCCGTAGGGATCATCCCCTTGTTCAATAGTTCCTTGGCGTTTTTGTCCATAGACGTACACCTCTCCCTCGTCTGGTTCTAACAAGCCTGAAACCACCCTTAAAATGGTGGATTTACCCGTTCCCGATGGTCCAATGACCCCTACGGCTTCCCCTTCATAGATTTTTAGATTAATATCCTTTAAAATTACTTTCTTCCCGAAGGCTTTACTAACTCCCCTGAGTTCAATTAATGGTGTATCCATAGATGATGCTCCTGATAAACTTACTTATTAAAGGCTGTAATCCTCTATACTGGGGCTGAAATAACCATCCGCTTTCACCACTTGGGGCATGATTTCCAAATTTTTTACAAAACTTCCTAGATTGACTACCTATATTACTCTGTTTGGACTGTGTTTCGCCCTACTCGTTGGTTGTGCTTCTGGCTCTGCACCAAATATTAGCAAAACTGACCATATTCGTCTAGGGACTATCCTGAAACCCCGCACCCTTGATCCTGCTGATAGTTATGAGTTGGCTAGTCTCATGATTGTATACAATTTAGGGGAAACTCTCTACACCTATCAACTGGGGACTACGACCCTTATTCCCCAATTAGCTGTAAAAATGCCAAAAGTTAGTGAAGATGGACTGACTTATACCATTTCTGTCCGACAGGGGGTTAGTTTTCATGATGGTACGGATTTTAATGCCCAGGCTATGGCTTTTTCCCTGGAAAGGTTTATGAAAAATGGTGGTGAACCTTCTTTTCTACTCTCCGATACCATCGACTCCGTTAAGGCAACGGGGAAATATGAATTAACGATTAAACTCAAGGAGCCCTTTGCTGCTTTTCCTTCCCTCTTGGCTTTCCCAGGGGCTTGTGCGGTATCTCCTAAAGCATATAAAATTGGCTCTGGGAAATTTAAGCCCGATGGTTTTGTGGGTACAGGCCCCTATCGCTTGGTTAGTCAGGGGAGTGATACGCTTCGTTTGGATGCTTTTGCCGATTATTGGGGTGAAAAACCGAAAAATAAGGGGATTGATTTACAAATTTATTTAGATAATTCTGCTAATTTATTTAATGCTTTTCGGACTAAGGCGATAGATGTGGCTTACCAGAGTCTACAACCTCCCCAGGTGAAAAAGCTCCAAGAAGGCGCGGAACAAGGCCTGTGGCAGGTAATAGAGGCGCCTAGTACGGCGATTACCTATTTAGCTCTTAATCTGAATAGCCCACCCCTAAAGGATAAGGCAGTTCGTCAGGCGATCGCCATGTTAATAGATCGTTCCCTGCTCACGGACAGAATTTTGCAAGGTCAAGGGGAACCGGTTTATAGTCTAATTCCCAGTAGTTTTGCCGATTATAAACCTGTTTTTCAACAGCAGTATGGGGAAAGGAATATCGAAAAAGCTCGCCAAATCCTCACGGAAAAGGGTTATTCCGCAAAAAATCCCCTAAAGGTAGAAATTTGGCATTCCTCTAGGTCGATTAGCTCTAGTATGATCGCCTCGGTTTTGAGGGCTTTAGCTAAAAGGGATTTAGGGGGAGCCATTCAATTTGAACCCAATAGCATCGCCTCTGCGGCCTATTTTAAGAATATACGCCGGGGATTGTACGAGTCGTCGGTATCTAATTGGTATGCCGATTTTTTGGATGCAGATAATTATATTTATCCCTTTCTAGATTGTGCTAAAGGTTCAACCTCCGAGGGCTGTATTGAGGGGGGTTCCCAAAATCAGGGTTCCTTTTATTATAGCGATCGCTTGAACCAACTTATTGCCCAACAACGCCGAGAACAAAATCCCCAGCGTCGTCAAGCTATTTTTGCCCAGATTCAGGAAATTCTAGCGGCAGAGGTCCCCTATATTCCCCTTTGGCAAAGTAAGGATTATGCTTTTGCCCAGAATGGAATTGGGGGAGTCATCATCAACCCTAGTCAGACGTTTCCTTTTTGGACGATTTACCGGTAGTCTTTTTGGCTTTAGGGGTTACAGTTTCCTCTTGGGGGATACTTTCGTCGGCGACTAACTTTTTAGTGGTTTTGCGGGTAGTTTTTTTAACTTCTACCGGGGTTTCCTCTGGGGGGATAGTTTCTGGTTCTATCTTTTTAGTGGTTTTGCGGGTAGTTTTCTTAACTTCTACCGGGGTTTCCTCCTGGGGGATACTTTCTGGTTCTAACTTTTTAGTAGTTTTGCGGGTAGTTTTCTTAACTTCTACCGGGGTTTCTTCTGGTACTACAACTACCTCTGCTACCGTTTCAGGAGTAGTTTCCTGAACTTCTACCGGGGTTTCCTCTGGTACCATAACCACCTCTGCTACTGTTTCAGGATTAGGTAAAGGAGTTGACTCCTCTATCTCTGACTTTTTGCGTGGTTTGGGTAAGGGTTTGCTTCTTTCGGGTCTAGGTACTTGGGGATCAGCATTTTGAGCCGATTCTGAGCTAATTTCATCACTTTTAGGTTTATTTATAAAACCACCCGTTCTCGGAGGAGGAGTTTGTCCTGGTAAGCGTACCCTTTTAGGGGGTTTGGCTGCTTCGGATAAACTTTTGTAAAAACCAAAACAGGCCCGTTGGGTAAGTAATCGGGCTTCAATTTGAAAAAATTGCGGTCTAGCTTCACTTTCTTTTCTAAAGCGAAAAGGGGGTTCTTCCTTCCAAATTACGGGCAAATGTTGATTTTTAATTCGTTCACCCTCTTGTACTTGATTTCGGTAAATAGAAAAAACTGGTCGCTTTGATTGGGGAATGAATTGCCAAATCCCCCTAAAGATAAAGATTTTATCCCTTGCCTCCTCAGGCTTTTCGACGTTATAACTAATAACAGAGAAAAAGAGATCCTGCTGTAGCATTCTGTATTGCGGATAACACCGTATCCACAGAGCTACATCAGGATTTTTGGATACTTGTTGACTGATGGCAAAAAGAATATGAGGTTTTGCAGTTAGGCGAAAGAGTGTCCCATCATTGAGAGTGATATAAAATTTTTTCTCCTCCTCATTCTGGGCAATTACCCCGTGTAGCCATCCGATGGCTTGATAATAGTAGCCTTCGACATTGGGAGGTTGTTCCTTGGGAGCAGCTTCCGTACTGGGGGATGCGGGTTGGATGTTAGCTTCTGGTTGTTCAGTTGGAGTCACGTTCATGGTCGGCCTATATAGATATCGGCTCAATTGTTTAAGTTGACTGGTGTAGTAAAAAGGCGGTCTGGGTAGGCTGCCAATATTCTCTCTCTAACATACTGATGTCTGGGAGTCCAGAGCAATAGTAGTTAGCTAATTATAAACAGGCCTTAACATTACCTCCAAATTTTAATATCTTCTTTACAGCAATCTAGACGAACTTCAGGATACCCTGATAACTAAATGAATCCTACTATGGGCAATAAGTTTATGACTCAGCGAACCTTTGGTGTTATCGGTTTAGCGGTAATGGGGGAAAATCTCGCCCTCAATGTAGAAAGCAGAGGTTTTCCCATTGCTGTATACAACCGCACAGGGGCAAAAACCGAAGAATTTATGGCCAAACGTGCCCAGGGCAAAGATATTAAAGCTGCCTACAGCCTAGAGGAATTTGTGCAAATTCTAGAACGTCCTCGCAAAATCTTGGTAATGGTGAAAGCAGGTGCCCCCGTTGATGCGACGATTCAACAACTCAAACCCCTCCTAGAGCCTGGGGATATGATTATTGATGGTGGTAATTCCCTTTTTGAAGATACCGAAAGACGTACTAAGGAACTAGAATCCACAGGACTCGGTTTTGTCGGTATGGGAGTTAGTGGGGGTGAAGAAGGCGCTCTCCTTGGACCAAGTTTAATGCCCGGGGGTACAGAATCCGCCTATCGGGAACTAGAACCCATTTTAGTGAAAATAGCGGCTCAGGTTGATGATGGTCCCTGTGTCACCTACATAGGACCTGGGGGCGCTGGCCATTATGTAAAAATGGTTCACAATGGCATTGAGTACGGCGATATGCAGTTAATCGCTGAAGCCTACGATATTCTTAGAAATGGTCTAGGTTTGAGTAATGAGAAGTTGCATGAGGTATTTACCCAGTGGAATACCACCGATGAGCTTAATTCCTTCTTGATTGAAATTACTGCTGACATTTTCGGGAAAATAGACTCAGAAACCGGCAATCATCTGGTGGATTTAATCCTAGATTCCGCAGGACAAAAGGGAACCGGTCGCTGGACAGTCCAAAGTGCTTTGGAGTTAGGGGTAGGGATTCCTACTATTTATGCTGCGGTTAATGCTCGGATTATGTCTTCCTATAAGGAGGAACGGGTGGCCGCTTCTAAGGAATTAGCAGGACCTGGGGCTACCTTTACAGGGGATACGGAGGCTTTTATTAATAAGGTACGAGATGCCCTCTACTGTTCTAAAATGTGTTCCTATGCCCAAGGTATGGCTCTAATTGCCAAGGCTTCGGCTGAATATAACTATGGCATTAGCTTGTCGGAATCGGCTCGTATTTGGAAAGGTGGTTGTATTATTCGGGCGGGATTCTTAGATAAGATTAAACACGCTTTCCAGGAAAATCCGACTCTTGCTAATCTTCTCCTTGCTCCGGAGTTTGAACAAACTATCTTGGACCGTCAAGGAGCTTGGCGTGAGGTTCTTGTATTAGCTAATCAATTAGGGATTGCGATACCTGCTTTTAGTTCTTCTTTGGATTATTTTGACAGTTATCGTCGTGCTCGTTTACCCCAAAATCTTACCCAAGCTCAACGGGATTATTTTGGCGCTCATACCTACGAACGAACTGATAAGCCCAGGGGCGAATTTTTCCATACGGAATGGATAGCCTAAATTAAAGATAGGGAAGGGAGTTAATTCTCCCTTTTTTTGTATTTTTAAAGTTCGATCCCCCCTGCCCCCCTTGACAAGGGGGGTGCCGATTGGCGGGGGGATCACCTTGACAAGGGAGGTGCCTATAGGTGGGGGATCTGACAATTTTTAACACCTACCTACTTACTGAAAATAACTGGTATGCTATAATTTGAGCGAGAACCCAACCTCAGGAGAGAATATATAGGTGAATGATGCTTTAAAAATGTGGCAAAAAAAGTTACAGTTCTTTCAAAGAGAACAAGCCATACTCTCCGACCCTGAGCAGAAGTGGTCATTAGAGGTAAAAATAGATGAATGTCGGGAACAAATAAAAGCATTAGAACAGACTCCCACCCCAGAGCCTAAATTGCCAGAAGGAGATAGGACTAGAGAGCTTAGGGAAAAGATTAAAGCAGATTTTGCAGACCGTAAGTTAACTAAGTCTAAAGATATGAAGCTGCTTATAAGTATGGCAAAGATGGGTGGATTATCTGAGACAGAAGCTAGGAAACTTATAGAAGAAGAAAAAGCTATTATTGAGAAGCCAAGAATTTTGTACAGAGAACTTCTAGATGCTTTTATTAAGGAGTCTTTTCCCTTAAATCCTGATGCTAATAAGTCCTTAGCAGAGTTTCAGTCCTACACAAAGCTATTAGACTGGGAAGTTAAAGAAATTTATCAATCTATAATTACTTATCAGGAAGATTTAGGTAAAGATATTATCTTAGAAATGATAGCCATTCCGAGTGGTAAATTTATGATGGGTTCAAATGAATTTGATCGGGAGAAGCCTATCCACGAAGTAACTGTGTCTTCTTTCTGCATGGGAAAATATCCCGTAACCCAAGAACAATGGCAAGCGATCGCCCTATTAGATAAGATAGATATAGACTTAAATCTGAACCCATCTGGTTTTAAGGGTGACAAAAAGCCCGTTGATAGTGTATCATGGAATATGGGAGTGGAATTTTGTAAGCGGTTGTCTAAGTTAACGGGCAAAGATTACCGACTACCGAGTGAAGCTGAGTGGGAATATGCTTGTAGGGCAGGGACAACAACTAAATATTATTTTGGGGATGACCTAGATCCTAGTTTGGCTAACTACGGGAACAATTTAGGGGGTACGAGTTCGGTGGGTAGTTTTCCACCTAACGGTTTCGGCCTGTACGATATGCACGGAAATGTCTGGGAGTGGTGTCTTGATGACTGGCACGAAAACTATGATGGTCATCCGTCTGATGCAAGTGCTTGGCTTAATAGGAATAATTCTCAAGAAGTGACCAAATGTCTGCGTGGCGGTTCTTGGTTCAATGTTCCCGTCCGTTGCCGCTCTGCTATTCGCGATTGGAACGATGCGGGCAACGACGACTATAATGTCGGTTTTCGTGTTGTCTGTCCCCGTGCAGGATTTTCCCTTGCCCTCTGACCTTTTTCTCTTTTCCCCTTCGGATTAAATCGCCGTCAGGCGATCCGATTTTTGAGAATTTCGGAGTGTTAAGTTTGGTAAAGTTGGCTGACTGAGTTTGGCGGGCGGGGCTTCGATTCCATTATAACACAGAAATCATAAAAGCATTTTAACATAAATCACCCCATCACCCCATCACCCCGTCACCCCATCACCCCATCACCCCATCACCCCATCACCCCGTCACCCCATCACCCCATCACCCCATCACTCCATCACCCCATCACCCCATCACCCCATCACCCCATCACCCCATCACCCCATCACTTCACTGTCCTAGCCAGTTGACTACATCCGATAGGCTTTGAAAATCAAGGAAAGCTTCACCGAGAGTTTCAATCTGGTTTATAGGGAGTTCTCGGATCTGTTGGGCTAGGTTCTGGGGGACTTCGCCAAAACGCCGTGTAAGCAGTCGTAAAACTAGACTAGCTGCCTCTTCTTGTCGACCTTCTTGTCGACCTTCTTGTCGACCTTCTTGTCGACCTTCTTG
>JBBAUO010000038.1:0-42224 GCA_040398185.1 Microcystaceae cyanobacterium
TCCAGCCAACTGCTTTCTATGGCCTTTTAGTCGCGTTATCATTTTCAAGTCAGGAAGAAGTGTACCTTCTTATTCGGAAAAAGGCTGTAATAAGTCTACCTATCTGAGATAAACAGATTCGGTATGATACCCTAGAGTATTAATGATATAACAATTTTGTAAAGTTTTATGGCTCAATTTTTATTAGAAGTAGGCACAGAGGAATTACCCGCAGATTTTGTGGCCAGTGCCATAGCCCAATGGCAAGAAAAAATTCCCCATAGTTTAGCGGTGCAGCTCCTCACCCCAGAAGCCATAGAAGTATACGGAACTCCGCGCCGTTTAGCAGTAATCCTCCAGGGATTACCCCCACAACAACCCCATCGAGAAGAAGAAGTTAAAGGCCCCCCCAAAACCACAGCTTTTACGGGTGGTGATAAGCCAACTCCGGCTCTCGAGGGGTTTATTCGTAAGCAGGGAGTAAGTTTAGAAGCTATTGAGATTCGCAATACCGAGAAGGGAGAATTTGTCTTTGTCAATAAAAAAATACCCGGGCGCCCGAGCTCCGAGATTTTACAGGAATTAATCCCCCAATGGATTATGGGACTAGAAGGTAGACGCTTTATGCGTTGGGGAGATGGAGATTTGAAGTTTCCTCGCCCTCTCCGTTGGTTAGTGGCTCTTCTCGATAGAACGGTTTTACCGGTGGAAATTGTTAACGGGACAACGGTATTAAAAAGCGATCGCACAAGCCTAGGGCACCGCATCCTCCACCCCCAGACGATTAGCCTGGATCATCCTGCCCATTATCAAACGACTTTGCGTCAAGCTTTTGTGGAAGTAGATCCGCTCCAACGCCGTCAAACCATTGTGGAACAGATCGAAGCTATAGCCGCAACCTTGGGAGGAAAAGCCGATATTCCCGAAGATTTACTCAAAGAAGTCACAAATTTGGTGGAATATCCCACCGCTTGTGCGGGTAATTTTGATGAAGCCTTTTTAGAATTACCACCCGAAGTAATTACTACGGTAATGGTGACTCATCAGCGTTATTTCCCGGTTCTCGCCCCCACAGGACTTTTACCCCATTTTATTACTATTTCTAATGGGGATGCTGCTAAATCGGCTCTAATTGCCAGGGGAAATGAACGGGTAATCCGCGCCCGTCTCGCCGATGCCCAATTTTTCTATCAAGCTGATTGTGATGATTCCTTGGCTAGTTATCTGCCACTCTTGGAAAATGTCACTTTTCAGGAGGAATTGGGGACGATGCACGATAAGGTAGATCGGATTATGGAAATTGCCCAGATCATTGCCGATCAGCTAGAGCTAGATGAAACCCATCGGGCGGAGGTGGAAAGTACCGCCATGCTCTGTAAGGCGGATTTAGTGACGCAGATGGTGTATGAGTTTCCTGAATTGCAAGGGATTATGGGACAAAAATATGCCCTAGTTAGTGGGGAGTCTCCCGCCGTAGCTCAGGGTATTTTTGAACATTATTTACCCCGCAATGCCGAAGATAAAATGCCTGAATCCCTCACGGGGCAAATAGTGGGTTTAAGCGATCGCCTGGATACCCTAGTCAGTATCTTTGGATTAGGGATGATACCCACGGGTTCTTCTGATCCCTTTGCCCTCAGAAGGGCAGCTAATGCAGTGATTCATGTAACCTGGTTGGCACAATTCCCCCTAGATTTGGGTCAACTATTGGCACAAATTAGCCAGGATTTTGTCACTGCTCACCCCGATAAATCTTCTCCTTTGGGGGCGTTAAAACAATTTTTTATGCAGCGCTTGGATACTCTTTTGCAAGATGATCTCAACATTGATTATGATTTGGTAAAAGCAGTTTTGGGTGATAATGACGAGGAATATACCCAACGAGCCTTAGAAAACCTACTGGACGTGAGGGAGCGGGCGATCTTCTTGCAATCAATTCGGGATAATCAGCAGTTAGCTGCGATTTATGAGACGGTTAATCGTTCTACCCGTTTAGCCAGCAAGGGCACTTTAGGTACCAGTACCCTAGATCCTCAACCTCTTATTAATCAGTCCCTCTTTGAACAATCTTCGGAACAGTCTTTTTATCTGGCGCTATTGGACTTAGTACCCAAAACCCAATCGGCTAAATTAGAGCGGGATTATCAAAAGTTAGTAGATGGATTAACCGAAATTGCTCCCCTTGTCAGTGGGTTTTTTGATGGGGACAATAGTGTTTTGGTGATGGCGGAAGATGCAGCTATTCGCGCTAATCGTTTGAACTTATTAGGATTACTGAGAAATCATGCCCGTGTCCTAGCAGATTTTGGAGCAATTGTCAAGTAGTAGCAATATTAACGTCAGTTCGGGATTAGCCAAAAAGCCGCAGGGTGGGTCCTATACTAAAACAAAATTGATCACCGAAGGTCAATTAATTTACGAAGAAAGGGGCTTTAATGCGGATTAAGCTGCCCGTTTGACCAATTGTAGCGATCGCCAAGTCTTCAATCGGTGGACGCTCAATATATAGGGAAAAATAAAATGGGAGACCTTCATCACGAAAAGATTGCTATAGTTTAGTCAGGACACTTAAGCATAGGTGCTGGTTAGGGTGATGATTTCCACTAAAATTAGTGAGCTTGATTTAGAAAATTTTGAGGGACAACTCACCCAAACGATTATTTTATCTAATATTAGTTGGCAAACTTATCAGGCGATGTTAGCAGATATGGGAGATCATCGAGCCACACGCCTTGCTTATCATCAAAAGGTTCTGACGCTTAAAATGCCCTCTAAACTACATGAAATTATTAATCGTTTATTAGCTCGAATTGTCCAAACTTTAACCGAAGAACTTAATTTAGAGGTAGTTAATCTGGGTTCAACAACGTTAGAACGGGAAGATTTAGAAAAGGGAGTTGAACCCGATACTGGATTTTATATCCAAAACGCAGCGAAGCTTGAAGGGTTAGATCCTCAGATTCCTCAGAATTTACCGCCCGATTTAGTGATTGAAGTAGATATTACCAGTCCTTCTACCCAAAGAATGGAAATTTATCAAGCACTGGGTGTTCCTGAAGTTTGGCGTTATACTAAGCGACGAGGATTAGTAATTTATCAGCTAACATCGGGCATTTATCATGAGTCTGAGATCAGTGTTGCTTTCCCTCAGATTCGTATAACTCAGTTAAATGAATTTTTAGGGCAACGACAAACTCAAGGGGAAAATCAAGTCATTCGAGCGGTAAGACGCTTTATTCAAAATTTGGGTTAACTATCCATTTTTATAAAGCTAAGTAAGTGCTCAAAAATAAAGTAACATATAAAAGATAGCTCGTTGTTGCGCTTTAGCGCGTCCTGGCTGGGCTAAAGCCCAACAACAAAATAAATTTTATGTGCGGTTACTTATGACCACCTACTTACCTCTGACTAAGGAAACTGACTGGTTATTTAATTATATAAATCGCCAATTAAGTCTGAATCAGCGATTGCTCAAGTAAAAGTCTTAACTTCTCTACCCAACCCGATAAATCATCTCGATCTAAACGATAACTCAAAGGATGGGCAATTAAACGCGCCGTGCTGGTAAAGAGAACATCTATTTCTAGGAGTCCATTTTCCTTGAGGGTTTTTCCTGTGGAGACTAAATCCACAATAGCATCGGACATGCCTGTAATCGGTCCTAATTCTACGGAGCCATAGAGGGGGATGATTTCTATCGGGATATCCAGACGACGAAAATATTCCTGAGCACAGTTGACAAACTTGGAGGCGACTTTACCATGGGCGGGTAAATCCACGGAACGCCGATAGGGACTACTTGCCGGTACTGCCACGGACAATCTACAGACACCAAACTGTAAATCTACTAGGTTAGCTACTTCTGGGGTTTTCTCTAAGAGGACATCATAACCAACAACCCCTAGTTGTGCTTGCCCATATTCTACATAAACGGGCACATCGGTGGCACGCACTAATAAAGCTTTAGCCTTGTTGGTGGGATCGGTAATCTGTAACTGACGATTGCCGGAATCTAGGAAAGCACTAAAGTCTAAACCCAGACGCTGGAAAAGTTGAATACTATCACCTAGTAGAGCTCCTTTGGGGAGGGCAATGGTTAGCATACAAAAAAATCCTTTAATATTGTCGATGGGTTAAATGGGTGAGACAGGCAGGATGCCTGTTCTACCTGGAAAGACTAAGATTTAACAAATTCCATGCCGTTTTCTTGGGCATAACGCTCCATAAACCTCATAAATCGCTCCCATTCAGTCGGGTTATTTAAGATCAAAACCGCCTCGATGAATTGGGGTTTCCCATTGATGAATTTTCCCTTGACTTCGCGGGTAACAATTTCTCCCTCTTCATCGACTAGGTACATTCCTGTGATTTCCTCTGTCTGTCCTTGTCCAAAAATTTTCGGAGAGTTAAAAGAAAAGGTTGCTGTCCCTTGTTCTCCACTAGGGGAACGGGTTAATCTGATATTGGGGATAACTTCTTCTGCTAGACCTTGGGCAAATTGGATTTGTGCCATTTTTTTTGATAATCCTTACACTTGTTGATAATCCATCCCCCCATCATCTCATAACTGGGGATTCTCTTCCCTAGAATCTCAATCATGAATCTCCTCGAAGCTGAAGCCCATTCCTCTCTTTTGCGGTTTTTGCGATCGCAATCTGTTTCTGTTTGGCCCCATCATCTGACGATGGCGAGGATTGTCGCGCGCACTCTACGCCTAGAAAGATCAGCTATTTTACAAACCAGTAGTACCATTGCCAACTATAGTCTTAGTTATCTTACCCCGGCATTACTCAGTTCCCGAGGGGTCATTTTAGTTGCTTCCCTGAGCTTACAAAAAAGACTCTTACAAGGGGAAATACCCCAACTACAGGCAAATTTGTCGACCCATAAGCAGGTTTTAGCGGGTGACTATTACCCGAGAGATGGCAATTTTCAAGGATTATTTTTAACTTCTCCCCAGGCTTGGCTTCGGGATCGGTTAGAAAATCAGGGTAATTTCCCCCAGGGTATTCCTACTCTCATCGATCAGGCGGATAATTTAGGAGAATGGGCGGCGGAAATTTTAACCCAAGTAATTACTCCCCAGGATTGGTTAACTTTAAGCCAACATAATTCGGAAAAACTAGATTTTATTCAATCGATCCAAGCTAAACTGACTAAACTTCTTTTTAGCCATCCTCAAAATCCCTACGGGTGCTTTCTTTTAGATGATTTAGAAAAAGCTTGTCTACAGGAACTCTTTGATGTCTTTCCGCTTTGGACTAATTGGCAAACTAGAGATAAGATACTTTGGGCTGCTATAAATCGAGAAAAAGGGCAATTTACTTTAAATCTTACTCCTGCTGATGTTGCTCCTAGCTTACAGGCAATTTGGAAACAGCAATCAGTGGTTTTTATTGGGGGTTTTTTAGATAGTGAAAAAGCGGCTCTTACCTATACTAAACAGTTGGGAATTAGTGAAGATTTACTTTGCTTAAAGTTTTCTAATAGCCGTAGTCATAATTTAATTGATTTGTACATTCCTCCCCGTTTACCTATGCCTAATACTGCGGAATTTCAAGGAGTTATTTTACAGGAAATTTGTCAGTTAGTTGGGGTTTTTTGGAATCAGGAACACTCCATTGTTATCCTCGTAGAAGATATTCCCCTCAAGCCACAAATAGCCTCTGTATTAGCTGCTAAGTTTGGCTCAGTTGTGCAAGTAGAAAAAACTATACCCGGTCAAAATATTATCCTCGTCTGTAGTTGGCAATTTTGGCATGAGCATCAGGATTTGGGGATTAACCCCCATCTCTTAATTATGTCTACTTTACCGATTCCTTCCCCCGAAAACCCCCTAGTAGCGGGACGAATTGCCTACTATAAACAAAAACGTCAAGACTGGTTTCATCGCTACCTATTACCTACAGCATTAAAGGATATTGAAAGGGCGATCGCTCCTTTACGGGAAACCCAAGGCATGGTAGCTTTATTAGATAATCGGGTTAATTTTCGTAGCTATGGGACACAAATCCTTTCACTCCTAGAACCCTATGCTAGAATTAGTTATCTAGATAAAAACCCACTGCTCTATGGAAGAATTTGATTTTAATGATAACCCCCGTTGGACCGGGCAAGCCAAGGCTAAACTAAAAAATATTCCTTTTTTTGTCAGAACTCAAGCCCGTCAAAGAGTTGAAGGTTTAGCAAGGGAGGCGGGATTAGAAGAAGTTACCCCGGAATTAGTCGAACAAGCTAGGCTGGAATTTGGACAATGATCAAAAATCAGGGCGTTTAAGTGCTTCCTGGCGAATACAGCCCCTTTCCCAGACATAATCAGATTTTTTTACCCCCAAAGGCCAAAAAGTCGCCCAAATTTGCCCCGATGCGTCCCCGTAAAAATTGGTAATTTTGGCAGCCACGAATTGCCCAAGAGGATCAACAATCTCTATAATGTCCCCTGGGGAAAATACTTGACCACTGGCCGATGTGACTTGGGCGGGTATGGGGGGTAAAGTGGGTTTTAATTTGGGCTTGGGACGAGGTGCAAGCATAAAAATGGACTTCTTTCTATTTCTGGTATTCTAATTAGAAAGGCTACTCTTTAAAGGTAAGCGTTCAGGGGGGTATAGGTCAAGGAGATGGAAACATTAAAATCAGAAAGCTGCCAGTCGATTCTTAAGGCTGGTAAAACCACAACCGAAACGGCTTTACAATTGTTTGATGCTCTCGACTCCGTGAGCTTAGACTTTATGCTCGGTAGTTGGCAAGGCTCGGTTATTTCTACGGATCACCCAATGGATGGTTTATTAGAATCGTCTAATTGGTATGGTAAGGAATTTGTCGATACTGAGAATGTACACCCTTTGTTATTTTTAGATAGTCAGGGAAAAATTTTTAAGGTTGCGCCCAATCCCACAGCGATGAACTGGGTTTTGAAGTTGCCAATACTGAAAAATAATTCTCTGAAACCTTTACTGATGCTGGCCAACTCCTTGCTGAAAACAGAGACAAGTCAGGCTAGACTGCGAATGATGGAATATCGGGGCAAAGTCAGTGCTACGATGATATATG
This sequence comes from Microcystaceae cyanobacterium, assembly GCA_040398185.1. Classification (GTDB taxonomy): domain Bacteria; phylum Cyanobacteriota; class Cyanobacteriia; order Cyanobacteriales; family Microcystaceae; genus JBBAUO01. The sequence goes on from JBBAUO010000038.1 coordinate 7,033, forward strand.
ATTACCTGCCGATCAATGACTCTTTTAGGAAAGTAGATGATAATACTGTGTTCGGAATTATGGACTTTAAAAACTCGCCCCAACCTTTCTTTTTTGTTCTGCGGCGATGCTCTCCTCCAGGAGGCTAAGGACTAGGACGGTACAGGAGTTGTATTAAATCACAATGCCAAGACCCCTTCTTTCTTTATCTTACTGATATCAGCTTTTAAACTAGCCCAACATAAACCCTCTTCTTTGTAATACTAGCTCTCGTCGAAATTTACATCTGATATGGAGCCATACCAAGATCGTTTAGTTCAGACTGATGATAATTATGGCTTAATAGATAGAGATATTGAGAAAGTAATTTCACTAATTATGAAAGATTAAAAGGCATAGCAAAACGGATGGAAGACCCCGAAGCCATGTCTCAAAACTCGAGAAAGCTAGGATCTTGTATCACAATTCTGGTAAAACGACCTCTACGTCGTAATATTTTTGTATTTGTTCTAAGCAATAATGACTCGCATCATAACACCTAGAAAAGTTTTCTGAAACAATCTCGTTAAAAGGTACTATTTCAACCACGCTATTACTATAGGCTACTCCCTCTAGTTCTTGAACAAAATCAATATTCCATGGGGTTTCCTGGACAAGTATATTCTGTTTTTTTAACCAAATTAGTAGGTTTTTTCGGGCAATTCCTAGGAGAATTTCTTGATTGGGAGTAAAAATTGTTTTACCTTTCCATCCCCAGAGATTACCTGTATTTGTTTCTAACCAATGTCCTTGGTCATTAGTGAGAATTGCCTCCTTTGCGCCCATTTTTTCTGCCTGTTGGCGGGCTAACCATGGGGTTAAATAATTTCCCGTTTTATGTTCAGGTAAAGAACGCTTATAGAGTTTATCTTCGGCTATCCAACCTTTAATTCCTTGGCTTTGACGTTGGCTCAAATCTTCGGGCAAAAATCGCCCTATAATCCATTCTCTACCATCGGGAAAGATAGTTATTCTAATAATAGGATAGGTTTGGTTTAAAATTTCTGTCTCTTTTTTTAATAGTTCCCAATCGGGAAAACTCCAACCAAAAACCTCTAGGCTATTTTTTAATCTTTGACAATGATCTACCCAATGGGTTAGGGGATGCTCTAGGGATTGTTCATAAACTCTTAGGGTTGTGAAAACCGTTGCACCATAGAGTAAACTAGGTTCATTAATATTAAGGTTTAGGGTATTACCGGCAATTAGTTCTCCATTGTAATAAAATATCATAATTTATTACCTAATCATTTATGGGTATTTTTGGCTCTATTTTTTTACTCTTTTCCTCTCGTAAATCATCAATTATTTGCTTGGTTACACTAGCTATAGGAATCGCTAAAAGTAAGCCCAAAACTCCCCCAATTTTAGCTCCAATAAATAAAGCAATAAAAATCCACACAGGATTTAAGCCAATCAATTCTCCCATCAAACGAGGCGCAAGGACATTATCGGTTAAAAGATCGATAATAATTGCGATCGCCAAAAATTTAATCCCCACAGTAAAATTATTAATGGATAGAACTAGAGTTGCTATGAGGATAATAATCCCTGATATAAAGGGAATTAAGCTAGTAATCCCTAGCCCAAAAGCCAAAAGAATACTGTAGGGAACTCCAAAAATAAGAAAGAAAATAAGCCTACTGATACTGGCAATAGTTGCTAAAAGTATGCGAGCAAAGAAATAATTTTTAAAAACCTGATAAAAGTAAGTCCTGACCTTACTATTCCAAGGCTTAGGCAACCAATTTAAAATTCCATTTACAAAGGATTCCCCACCAATCAATAAAAATATTGTGATAATTAAGACTAGCAAGCTACTAATGAAACTTGTAAAAGTTCCTAATAAAATATTTATTGCTTGACTACCTAAACCTTCTAGACTTGCAGAAAGTCTGTTTAATCCTTGCTCAAAGAGCTTAGTGGTGTCCAGGGAATATTTAGCAAAAATCGGTAATTTCTCTAATCTTTTTATTTCAGCACCAGTATTGAGAATCCATTGGGGAGCTTGTTCCACCAATTGGGTTAACTGAGTCGCCATAATTGGCAGTAAAATTAGAACCAAAATAGTTACAGTTAATAGAGTCAGTAAAAGTACCGTAGCGATCGCCCATCCCCTCTTCATGCCTTTTTGTTGTAAAAATTTGACCAGTAGCTCCAGCAAAAAAGCCAAAAGAGCCGCTACCAGGACATAATCAATGAGGGGACGGAGATAGTTAAAGAGAAGGGATAATAAAAATCCATTAAAAAAAAGGAGCGGGAAAATCACCGCTAATCGTAACCATTGAGGAAATTGCTTAAAGAGTTGGAACATAACACAAAGGCAGGTAATGGGATAAACTAGGGTAAATAAGCGCGTAATCTCCCTAAATTGGCTATAAAAGAGAATCCCCAAAGAGGCAGAAAAAACCTTAGAATAGAGGGTAGATGTCTGTGGGACACTTAAAAACTAACTTTTTGCTCCATAATACTATCCTCTTCAAAGTCTATGAAATTTAAAAACCTCTCAACTCGCGCCCTGCTTGCCCTAGTGATTGCATCAGGTTCTCTCCTTACCGCTCTACCATCAATAGTCTGGGCGGATGGAAACCCTGGTTTAACCGTCTTTAGTGGAGTTGACCGTAAGGATATATTAGACTACTTTTTGCAGTACGGTGGTCGCCCTGGGCAGTGGGATCGTTATAAACTATACATACCGCCCAAAAAAGTCCCCCAAGGAGCTTCTACCTTTTTTATCTCCTATCCCGATTACTTTAATGGAGACTTTGACACCAAAAGTATAGAAGTACGCACCAAAAAGGAAAAACTTCCCATTAAGGAGATTAACTGGGATAAACAGAGCCGCATTTTAGAAATTAACCTCGAAAAACCCCTACCCCCCAACACTAGGGCTGAAATCGTGCTTTCTAACGTCAGAAATCCCAATTTAGGTACTTACTATCTAGTCTGCGATGTTTTAGCCTCGGGGGATATTCCCGTGCGTCTCTATGTGGGAACATGGATTTTAAGCATTGAGCAACAGTAGAAAAACTGAACTCTAGGTAAGTTCGCTATAGTAATAGAAAGAGCATGACTAGGAAGGAGTCCCGCAGTGGCATTATACGCAGAATTGCACCGTCATCTAGGCGGCTCTGTTGTACCTAGAGTTCTCTGGCGTTATTTCCAACGTTATGATCTATCCCTGGCGCAACGGTTTCCGGAATACCTAGAGTTTGAAAATTTCTACACCAAGGAACGCGGTAGCCTAGATGAATATCTGGAGTTACATACCTTAGTAGAAAGCGTCCAAACCTTAAAAAGCCTGTCCTATTTTATCTATCGCCTCATTCGTGGGGCTTATATATTTGAGAATTTAGCCTATTTAGAATTGCGCTATACCCCCTATTATCGTACTGATGCCGCCTTAGAAATGGGTGATCGCATTAGTCAAATGCAGGATATAGTCAACATAGTCGCCACCTCGTCCCAAGTTTCCCAATATCCCATCGTCGTCAGTCAAATACTCTGTATGCACTCTCGTCTACCCTTTGAGGTGAATAAGGCGATAGTAGATCTCGCTGCGGCTAATAAATCCGAAGTCTGTGGTATTGATATTGCCGGGGGAGATTCCCACTACGCAGAACGTCTAGAGGAGTTTGTCGGGTTATATAAGTATGCCCAGAGCTTGGGACTAAAAACCACGGGGCACCTCTATGAAACCGTCGATGGCTGTTACCCAGAATTACTTCCCTACCTGATGCGGATTGGTCATGGGATTCAAATCCCCTTAAAATATCCTGAGCTTTTAGCCGATGTCGCCCAACTCGGTCAATGCTTAGAAGTCTGTCCTACTACCTACCTAAAAACAGGAACCCTACAGGATTTATCGCAATTAAAGCTGGTTTTTGACCAACGTCAGAAATCCCAATTTAGGTACTTACTATCTAGTCTGCGATGTTTTAGCCTCGGGGGATATTCCCGTGCGTCTCTATGTGGGAACATGGATTTTAAGCATTGAGCAACAGTAGAAAAACTGAACTCTAGGTAAGTTCGCTATAGTAATAGAAAGAGCATGACTAGGAAGGAGTCCCGCAGTGGCATTATACGCAGAATTGCACCGTCATCTAGGCGGCTCTGTTGTACCTAGAGTTCTCTGGCGTTATTTCCAACGTTATGATCTATCCCTGGCGCAACGGTTTCCGGAATACCTAGAGTTTGAAAATTTCTACACCAAGGAACGCGGTAGCCTAGATGAATATCTGGAGTTACATACCTTAGTAGAAAGCGTCCAAACCTTAAAAAGCCTGTCCTATTTTATCTATCGCCTCATTCGTGGGGCTTATATATTTGAGAATTTAGCCTATTTAGAATTGCGCTATACCCCCTATTATCGTACTGATGCCGCCTTAGAAATGGGTGATCGCATTAGTCAAATGCAGGATATAGTCAACATAGTCGCCACCTCGTCCCAAGTTTCCCAATATCCCATCGTCGTCAGTCAAATACTCTGTATGCACTCTCGTCTACCCTTTGAGGTGAATAAGGCGATAGTAGATCTCGCTGCGGCTAATAAATCCGAAGTCTGTGGTATTGATATTGCCGGGGGAGATTCCCACTACGCAGAACGTCTAGAGGAGTTTGTCGGGTTATATAAGTATGCCCAGAGCTTGGGACTAAAAACCACGGGGCACCTCTATGAAACCGTCGATGGCTGTTACCCAGAATTACTTCCCTACCTGATGCGGATTGGTCATGGGATTCAAATCCCCTTAAAATATCCTGAGCTTTTAGCCGATGTCGCCCAACTCGGTCAATGCTTAGAAGTCTGTCCTACTACCTACCTAAAAACAGGAACCCTACAGGATTTATCGCAATTAAAGCTGGTTTTTGACCGTTGTTTTGAGGCGGGGGTAGATATTGCCATCTGTACTGATAATGCCGGATTGCACAATATGCGCTTACCCTTTGAGTACGAAAATTTACTAACCCACGATATTATTGACTTTCAACAGTTACAAAGTTGTCAAGATGCCGCCTTTCGCCATGCCTTTGCTTGGCCCTACGGTAAACGACCAGCCTCTCTGTTGACGGGATTACTCAAGGAAACTCCCACTGTCTTACTAAATCATGCCTAACTCCGCAGCCCAGGCTCGCCATACCAAAGCCCAATTTGCCAACCCCCAGGAATATCTTGCCTACGAATTAGGTCAAGCCGTCCAGGAATTACCCCCCCTTTACACCCGTTTGTTAGCGTCTACCTTGTGTTTAATGGTGTTTGGGAGCATCGCCTGGGCTTACTATAGTCAAGTGGATGAAGTAGCGACAGCCCCCGCTAAATTAGTCCCTACCCGAACTCTACGCCCCGTTAGAGCCACTAATGACGGAGTTATTCGCGGTGTAATTGTCAAAGCTGGGCAAAAAGTTCAAGTCAATACTCCCCTGCTAAATATCCAAAGTGCCGACAAGGAAACCGCCATTCAAGATACCGATATTAAACGCCTCACCGAATCTGCCCAATTAATTAAACAGGAAATCCAACGCCTAGAAGCCGAAGACAAGAATCAACTTACAGCAGGAAGTGATCTGCAAAATCAACTACTAACGGCTCGCTCTGCGGATTTTGCCGCCCGTCTCCAGGGATCTCTTGCGGAAGCTAACCGTCAATTAGCCAACCAACGAGAAGCCCAAGCCCGTTTAGCCCGTCTCCAAGAAAATCTGCTTAATGCTCGTACCAATGTCGACAATGCTGTTATTCTTCTGACTAAATCTGAAGCCATCCTTAGTAAAGTCCAGGAGCGAGAAAAGTCCCTGCGCGCCCTCGTCTCCCCTGAAAATCAGGCTATTCCCCGTCTAGAATATATAGAAACTCAAAACCGTGTCATTCAATCGGAAGCGGAAGTGACGAGAGCCAGAAATGAAGTAACCAATGCCAAAGATAGAGTTAGTACCTTAGAAAAAGATATCCTCGCTCAACGGCAAACCATCAAAGCCGCTCAAGAATCCTACCAAGTAGCCCTAAATCAAACCCAACGCCTACAATCTGAACGTCAAAGCGATATTTTAACCCGTTTAGCCCAACGTCGTGAGGATTTAGCTTTTGTCACCGGTCAACTCAACCGCGCCAAGGAAACTACCGCCGTGGAAACAATGAAAGCTCCCATTGGTGGTACAGTCTACGAGGTTAAAGCTAGTCTAGGCCCCGTACAAAAGGGCGAGGAATTACTCTCAATTTTACCCACGGGGGATGGGGTATTATTAGAGGCTAAGGTATTAAATCGGGATATTGGTTTTATTAACCCCGGCGATCGCGTTAAAGTCAAACTTACGACCTTTCCCTACCAAGAATTTGGCACCGTCGATGGAGAAGTAATACAAGTCGCCCCCAATGCTACCCTAGACGAAGAAAATAAGGATCTAGGCTTGGTGTACAAAACCTTGATTAAGCTCAAGACAAAGACTATGCTAGTTAATGGCAAGGAAGTTCCCCTCAGCCCCGGTATGACAGCAACGGCGGATATTGTCACTCGTCAGAAGTCTATACTCACTTTCTTAATTGAACCGATTACTAGCCGCTTTAGCAATGCCTTTAGCCCTCGTTAGGAGCAGGTAGGGAAAACCGAATCTGGTTAGTAGTGTAATTTCTGGGGGACAAGGGTTCAGATAACAGCTAAAATGTCATTATTTACAAGTATAGAAACCGTACAAAGCTATGACAGTCCTCGAAAAAGGCAATATTACGATCCATACTGAGAACATTTTCCCAATTATTAAAAAGTCTCTCTATACCGATCACGAAATCTTTTTAAGGGAACTGATCTCCAATAGTGTTGATGCTATAGCAAAACTAAAAATGGCTTCCCTCGCAGGAGAAGTCAAAGGAGATATTCCTACTCCTGAAATTACCATTGCCGTAAACAAAGAGAATAAAACCCTCTCCATCTCTGATACGGGTATTGGTATGACCTCTGATGAGATTAAAAAGTACATCAATCAGGTGGCTTTTTCTAGTGCTGAGGAATTTATTGATCGCTACCAAAAAACCGCCAATGATCTGATCGGACACTTTGGTTTAGGTTTTTATTCCGCCTTTATGGTAGCCAAACAAGTAGAAATTGATACCCTTTCCTACCGAGAAGGTGCCCAAGCCGTCCATTGGTCCTGTGATGGTTCTCCTGAGTTTGAAATCAGCGAATCTACCCGGGAGCAAATTGGTACTACTATTACCCTAACTCTCCTAGATGATGAATTAGAATACCTAGAGCCCCAACGCATTCGTACCCTAGTTTCTACCTATTCGGACTTTCTTTCTGTTCCCATTAAGTTTGAGGGAGAAGCTATTAATAAGCAACGGGCTTTGTGGAAAGAATCTCCTCAAAATCTGACCCAGGAAGATTATCTAGAATTTTATCGCTATCTCTACCCCTTCCAAGAAGATCCCCTGTTATGGGTACACCTGAATACAGATTATCCTTTTCTCCTTAATGGTATTCTCTACTTCCCCAAACTCAGACCAGATATTGATGTTACCAAAGGACAGATTAAACTCTTCTGTAATCAGGTTTTTGTTAGTGATCATTGTGAAGAAGTGATTCCCGAGTTTTTAATGCCCCTACGCGGGGTAATTGATAGCCCAGATATCCCTCTCAATGTTTCCCGTAGTGCTTTAACGAACGATCGCACAGTACGCAGAATTGCGGATTTTATTGCTAAAAAAATAGGCGATCGCTTAAAATCTCTTTATTCTGAAGATGCCAAGGAATATATCCGTTCCTGGGAAGATGTGGGTACTTTTGTTAAATACGGTTCCCTCAGAGAAGAAAAATTTAAGCAACAGGTACAGGATATTATTATCTTCCGCAGTACCTATAAACTCGAAGAATCTGATACTCCCAAGGTAGAAGTACAAACTGAAGGTGATGCTTGGAAAAATACCAATCCTGAAGCGGCTATTGAACAAGAAGGTTATACTACCCTAAAAGCCTATGTCGAACGTAATAAAGAGCGCCACGAAAATCGGGTTTTCTATTGCACCGACAGCAGTACCCAAGCCACCTATGTACAACTCTACAAAAATCAGGGTGTAGAAGTCCTGTTTATGGACTCCTTTATTGACAATAACTACTTTGTACCTTTTCTAGAACGGGAATATGCCGATATAAAATTTACCCGAGTGGATGCAGAACTAGATTCTACCCTACTAGAACAAGATAAAGCGGCTGAAATAGTAGATCCTGCTACTAACAAAACCCGTAGTGATGTCATTAAGGAACTCTTTGAAAAAGCCCTGAACGACTCCCGCATTAATGTTCGGGTTGAATCCCTCAAAGCTGATGATCCCCAGGGGACTCCTCCTGCTATGGTACTACTTCCTGAAGCTATGCGTCGTCTTCAAGAAATGACTGCCCTCATGCAGCAGCAAGCCATGGCTTTCCCAGAATCCCATGTGTTGGTAGTCAATAGTGCCCATCCTTTGATTCAAAATATCCTGCAACTCAACCAAGGTACTATTATCCAAGGGGCAGGGGAATCACCCTCAGGAGAGCTTGCTAAGGCTCTGTGTTTGCACGTTTATGACCTAGCATTGATGGCACAAAAAGGCTTTACTCCTGAAGGTATGAAGTCCTTTGTCGAACGGTCTAATCGGGTTTTAACTCAGTTAACCCAGAATTAATACTAAGTTTTTGGGGGGTGAAAACTCCCCTGACTTTTCCCGTAGCGGTTTTGAGGGCTCTCGGAGATATCGAGAATGAGGGAGGAAACTAAAGATGGAAAAGGGGAATAATCCTAGCTTCCATAATAACTGACACAGTTTTGTTTGATAATGATAGTGAGGATGATTAGTAGTCTTGGATTTTACCCTTTCTCAGCACGCTGATGATGAGTTACAGAAGGCAGGGAGATCTCAAATTAAACTGGAGTGGATTCAGCGTACCCTAAACAATCCAGATTATTCTGATAGAGACGATAGGACTAAGACAATTCGCGTTTGGAAGCGTATTCCTGAGTATGAAAATCGAGCCTTACGGGTTGTTTATAATCCTGATACAGAACCAATTATAGTTGTCACCGTATTTTTTGACAGGAGGTACAAAGGATGAGTTTTATGATCAACTACGACCCAGATGTAGATGCAGCTTATTTCCGCATCAAAGATACAACAGTTTTAGAATCCGAAGAAATAGCTGACGGTATTATTGTTGACTATGACGGGGATGACAACATAGTAGGTATTGAGTTACTAGGGATAGAAACCATTAACCCGAAAAATTTTGCTTTGCTTAAATCAATCTTATCTTAGTCTCTCTCAAGACTACCCGAAGATCCAGATCCCCTAGGAAGCAGTGAGTTGTACGTTCATGAGTTGAAATTGCTTTATAGAAGTTTTTTAAATTCTTCAATAGTTAGTCCTGAACCTTTAATAATTGTTCCCATTGTGTAAGCATTAATTGGATTAGCCCTTGGGATAGTGAGAATATGTTCTCCATCCGTCATAGTAATATGTTTCCCCTGTCGAACAACCTGAAATCCCGCTTTTTCAAACGCTTTAATTGCTCGTTGATGATTAATTCCAGGAAGACTAGGCACGATTTAATTCAACTTTTACATAATAAGATTCCACCCCTTGATTCAACTGTGCGGCAACTTCTAAGTAAGACTCAATTGCATCTTGAATATTATTAATGGCTTCTTCTTTAGTTGTACCTTGAGAAGCACAACCCAGTAAACTAGGACACCAAACAGCATATCCTTCTTCTGTTTGCTTGAGATTGACTTGATATTGCATATTTTTAAGATAATCCCCTTCTTAATCGAAAACTAGGCAGAACCACCGCTACTTTAGCACAACTGATTGCGGGTTTTCCAACTGTTTTTTATAGCACATCTACGGAGGATGGGTTATACTCAATCCTGTTTTAGTTATTCTCCTCCTGCCCCCTGCCGACCGCCTAGCCTTCACGATAAGATATTTACCTAAGCTGATTTAGTATCGTGGCGAACATTGAACTGGACGAAAAACACAAAATGTAATAAGATCCACTGGGATCTATATAAAAGCTGAGTCAAGCTTAGTCAGTAGTTACCCGTAGATAAGGCAGAAAAGAGATAGCCTCAACTTGAAACCTAAAAGCCAAAGTACTGTCTATGGTTTAAAGTCAACGGATTGTGAATAGCATTACACATATAGAGGAGCAGTAAGGCAAGTGGGTTTTTTTAGTCGCTTTTCCCTATCAAGAGATATGGGCATAGACCTGGGGACCGCTAACACCCTTGTTTACGTCTCAGGCAAAGGCATAGTTTTAGAAGAGCCATCGGTAGTCGCCATCGACAAAGACAAAAATCCCATTGCCGTTGGCGAAGAAGCCCGCAAAATGCTCGGGCGTACCCCTGGCAATGTCACCGCCCTCAGACCCCTACGGGATGGAGTTATTGCCGACTTCTACAGTGCCGAAATTATGTTAGCGGAGTTTATCCGTCGAGCCCATGAAGGCAATCCCTTGGGTAATCCGCGCATGGTGATTGGTATTCCCAGTGGCATCACCGGAGTAGAAAGGAGGGCTGTAGTTGAAGCCGCTATGCGGGCCGGAGCACGGGAAGTGGGTTTAATTGATGAACCCATTGCGGCGGCCTTGGGGGCAGGTTTGCCCGTTACGGAAGCCACAGGGAACATGATTATTGACATTGGTGGCGGCACTACCGAGGTAGCAGTTCTCAGCTTACAGGGAACCGTTATTAGTGAATCCGTCAGGGTAGCGGGAGACGAACTGACAGAATCCATCGTGCAGTACATGAAAAAAGTCCATAATTTAATTATTGGCGAAAGAACTGCCGAGGAAATCAAAATACGTTTAGGTTCAGCCTATCCCATGCCTAAACAAGATGAACCGATTATGGAAGTACGCGGACTGCATTTGATGTCAGGTTTACCCCGTACCGTCAGCATTAAGGGTGAAGAAATCCGAGAAAGTATGTCTGAACCCCTTTCTGTGATTGTGGATGCTGTCAAGCGCACCCTAGAGCGCACCCTACCAGAACTAGCCGCCGATATTATTGATCGGGGTATCATGTTAGCAGGGGGTGGGGCATTACTGCGGGGTTTAGATACCCTCATTAGTCATGAAACCGGGATTATTACCCATATTGCTGAAGATCCCTTGCGTTGTGTGGTCAAAGGAACTGGGGAAGTCCTCAAAACCCCGAAACTACTAGAACGAATCATCAGCGAAACTTCTCGTACTGCCTAACGGTCTACCCAAACTAAATTCTCATGGTTGTCAATAATGGCTACTGCACGACGTAAATGGACTCACCAAGGGCTACAGGTGTTGCTAGTAGTCTTGGTTTTAGGGGTTGGTTGGCTACTGCGTCAAACCCAGGGGGCTGCTATTTACGAGTTGTATGCTCTACTTAGTCGTCCCTTTCAGCCCGATATCTCCTCCGCCAACGAACAAACTATTGTCAATGCCAAAATACAGGAATTGCAAGAGCGCCTGGTGGAGCTAGACCAGCAAAACCGACAACTGAAAACCCTCCTGGGGTATGTGGAAGCGCAAAAGCAGCCCCTAGTTACCGCTCCCGTTATTGGGCGCAGTTCCGATGATTGGTGGCAACAGTTAATTATCGGCCGGGGTAGTAACCATGGTATTCAAGTCGGTGCTGCGGTTACAGGTATCGGTGGGTTAGTGGGAAGAGTAGAACAAGTCTCTCCCAATACCAGTCGAGTCAAATTAGTTAGTAATGCCAGTAGTCGCATCGGCGTTACAGTCAGTCGTAGTCGTTCTATGGGATTTATTAAAGGGGAAGGTTCTCAAATCTCCGTCATGCAGTTTTTTGAAAAGGTTCCCGATGTACGTCCGGGGGATGTGATTACTACCTCTTCAGTTAGTAGTCTCTTTCCCCCTGGCTTACCCCTGGGTAGAGTACAGTCAATTGCTTCGGCCCAGGGTCCCGCTCCTGAGGCAAAAATCGAATTTTCGGCTTCGATAGATAATTTAGAGTGGGTTTTAGTCCATCCGTTGTGGCATCCCTAGGGGTAATAGGTTGATAGGTTCCCAAAAATTAGCTCCTAAATCCCGTCAAATTTTAAATGCCGTCATCATTGTCGGTTCTGTATTGTTATGTGTATTGCTGTCTCCGGCTCGTTTACCCGGTATGGAGCTTCTGGGTATTGGTCCGAATTGGTTCTTAATTTGGGTGATTATTTGGAGTCTCAAACGGAAGTGGTTTAGAGCAGTCCAGGCGGGTATAGTTTTAGGATTGATTCAAGATGGCATGACTTCCGCCTATCCATCCCATGTTTTAGTCTATGGGTTGATTGCATGGTTAACCTCTCAGCTTTATGAACGCCGATACGTCAAAGAAGACCCGATTACGGTGGTTTTGGTGGTCTTTTTGATGACCCTGCTGGGGGACTTGCTCATAGCGGCACAATATTTCCTAGAGGGAAACATTTCCCTAGAAGTCCTCGGCAAAAACTATCAAAAAATTGCCCTGTCTTCGGCTGTGTTGAGTAGTCTCTGGGCACCGGTTTTGTATTACCCCCTTAATTCTTGGTGGGAAAAAATGAAATGAAACAGGTTAAGCTAATAAAACTAAATGGTTTTCCAGTCATTGAGGTAAGGTAGGACTATTTATGGGGATAGACAAAGGGCAAAAGGGCAAAAATGTCAACAGTTTTTTAGGTGCGGACTGAAGTATGAGTAACAAGCAATTTAAGAAAAAAATCAGCCAATGGCTTCACTCCCTCGCTAATCAGTTGGAAAAAGAGGAAGCACCCATTAAAAAGACTGTTTCACCCCGAAAGTCCCGCAGAAGAAGAAGATCGACCCCCACGGAAACGCCAAGTCCAGCCATCAATGCCCAAGGATTTCAAACTCTCAGCCAATTTTTTCTCAAGTTAAACGGACTCCAAAAATATCCCAAATTTTGGCTCTGGCTAGGGTTGGGTACAGGGTTGGGAACGGGAGTTCTGGGGATTTCTCTGGCTCTAGCCCAACTACAAACTGGTTTACCTCGTTCTGTGGATGAGCTTGTTTATTTTACCGCGCCAGAAACTATGACCATTCGCGCCGCCGATGGCGAGGTTTTAAAGGAAATTGGACCCGTTACCCACGAACCTTTAAAAGTTTGGCAAATTCCTGATCATGTTTTGCAAGCTTTTATTGCCAGTGAAGATCGTCGCTTCAAAACCCACCAAGGAGTAGACCCCCAGGGGATTTTACGGGCTATGTTCTCTAATATCAAAGCTGGAGGGGTAGTGGAAGGGGGTAGCACCATTACCCAACAGTTAGCAAGGATTACTTACCTTAGTCAAGAGCGTAGCGTCGGAAGGAAACTCAAAGAAATACTCCTAGCTCGACAAATAGAGCAAACCTTTGACAAGCCGCAAATTTTAGAAAAATATCTCAATCTAGTCTATCTCGGTTCAGGAGCTTACGGACTGGGGGATGCCGCTTGGGTCTATTTTGGTAAACCCGTAGACAAACTGACGATCGCCGAGGCTGCTACTCTAGCGGGAATTGTGCCGGCTCCTAGTGTCTATTCTCCCCTAGAAAACCCCAAGCTCGCCACAGAACGCCGTAATGTAGCCATAAAAAATATGCAGGAGGAAGGCTTTATTACCCCCTCCGAAGCCCAAGCAGCCCTGGCTACTCCCTTAGTGACTAATCCGCAACCCTTGAAACGTCTAGAGGTAAAGGCCCCCTATTTTACCCAATACGTTCAAAATGAGCTCCCCAAATACCTAAACGAAGCTCAAATTAAAGAGGGAGGCTTAATTGTCGAAACCTCCTTAAACCCCCATTGGCAAGCCTCCGCCGAAAAAACCATGGAGCGCCTGATTGCTACCTACGGACGTTGGGAACGCTTCAAGGATGGGGCGATGGTGGCGGTTGATCCCCGCAATGGACAAATTAAAGCCATGGTAGGAGGTACGGATTTTCACAATAAACAGTTTAACCGAGTTACCCAAGCTAAACGTCAACCAGGGTCTACTTTTAAAACCTTTGTTTATGCTACGGCGATCGCGGCAGGGCTTTCTCCTAATCAGGGCTTTTTAGATGCGGAATATGTGGTAGATGGTTATAAACCAGAAAACTTTGGGGACAAGTATAGCGGTAATTATGTCTCTATGCGCCAGGCTCTGACTTCTTCTTTAAATGTAGTAGCCGTGAAAACCCTAGTTGATGTGGGCTGGAATCCGATTATTAAAATGGCTCAGAAAATGGGCATTGAATCCAAACTCAACCCCACCTATTCCCTAGCCCTGGGGGCCTCGGAGGTTAATTTATTAGAGCTAACCAGTGCCTACGGAACTTTGGCTAATAAAGGCGTTCACCAACAAGCCTACGGCATTACACGCATTTTAGATCGCCGTGGGCAGGTAATTTACCAAGCCAATTTTCAACCCCAAGAAGCTGTAGACGCAAATACTGCATCCATTATGACGTGGATGTTGTCTGGAGTCGTTAATGATGGTACAGGAAGGGCTGCCCAAATTGGTCGTCCTGTGGCGGGAAAAACAGGCACCTCCGATAAGGCCCGGGATTTATGGTTTATTGGCTACATTCCCCAGTTAGTAACGGGAGTCTGGCTCGGTAATGACGACAATCAACCGACTTGGGGAGGAAGTAGCAGTGCGGCTATGGCTTGGCGTTGGTTTATGCTCGATGCTACTAAAGATATTGCCTATCAAGCTTTTCCCCCCACTCCCCGACAATTAGATGGGCGCAAAGCTCTGATCAAAGCCGAGCCAATTCGCCCCCGACGTAGTTACTATAAACCCGTCAAGCCGAACGAAAATGGTACCCATACTGAGGTAACGAATCCCGATTCAGAAACTCCTAGACGCAGAAAACGCCGTTACAAAAGACGACAAACTGAGGAACAAACTCTACAAACTACAGACTCCCCCAGAGTTGCTACCCGTAGAAGCGGGCGATCAATACCCGTAGAAACAGTTAACGAAGCCCCCTCTGCTCCCCTGGCTGTTACTTCCTCGGAATCTAGCTCTGTTTCTATTCCTGTCACCCCTGCTGAGGATATCGCTCCCCCGGCCCCTCCGGCTGCAAGAAAGCTGGATTAATCCTTTGTTTTTGAGTTAGGATCAGGGTGAAATCAAAAAGAGGGTTTTCCTGCCTAGCCCTCACGATAAAATTATGACTCCCGATACAGCTATTCTCAAATCAGTTGAACAATTAGGCTACCGTGTAACCGTTGGTGATGTGGCGGCTAATGCGGGGTTAGAGCTTAATTTGGCTCAGAGTGGACTTCTCGCTTTGGCTTCCGAAGCAGGGGGACATCTACAGGTAGCAGATACCGGGGAAATAGTCTATCTTTTTCCTAAGAATTTTCGGGCTGTTCTCAGAAATAAGTATTTTGGTTTAAAAGTTAGGGAATGGTGGTCAAAGGTTTGGAAGGTTTTATTTTATCTAATCAGAATGTCCTTTGGCATTGTTTTGATGCTTTCTATTCTGATTATGGTTGTTGCTGCTATTATTATTAAGACGGCTTTATCTAGTCAAGACAATGATGGAGGCTATGGGGGAGATTCTGGAGGGGGTGCCAGTTTTGGCTGGTTTCCTAATTTTTGGTGGGTCTTTGATCCTGGTTACAATTCTAACTACTATGAACGGCAAAAATACGGCGACCCAGAACATAAATCTCTGAATTTTTTAGAAGCTATCTTTTCTTTTTTGTTTGGAGATGGCGACCCCAATGCGGAATTAGAGAAACAACGCTGGCAAACCATTGGCAATATTATTCGTAATCAAAAAGGAGCGATCGCGGCGCAACAACTTGCTCCCTACTTAGATAATATTACCAACTTTAATGATGAAAATGAAGATTATATCCTACCTGTTTTAAGTCGTTTTAATGGTTATCCTGAAGTTTCTCCCGATGGCCATATTATTTACTATTTTCCAGAATTACAGGTAAGTGCTAAGAAGCAAACTGCAACTGATATTGCACCCTATCTGAGTGAGAAAAAATGGAAATTTAGCGAAGCCAGTGCCGGTCAACTTTGGGGAGTTATTGGTTTAGGAACCTTGAACTTTGGGTTAGCTATTTTCTTAGGACATTTATTGCACTCTGATATTGTCTCCCAATTAGGAGGTTTTATAGCTTGGGTAAGTTCTATCTATGGGCTGCTACTCGCCTACGCAACGGGATTTTTGAGTATTCCCTTTTTCCGATATTTTGGCGTTAAAGGGCGTAATCGGGGAGTAGAAAAACGTAATAGTCAACGTCAAGTCAGGGCGGATTATCTGAATGTTGAAAATGAAGCCTTGACAAAAAAACTAGAGTATGCAAAGAAATTTGCCAACCAAAAAGTTATTCCAGAGGCGGATATTAGCTATTCAACGGAAAAGGATTTGTTAGATCAAGATATAGAAAATTCTGACAAGATAGATCGAGAATGGCAACGACGTATAGAAGGACATAAGTAGGAGGGAATAAACATTAAGAATCATTAAAAAGACTTGACAAATGAGCTCCCCATCTCCCCGTCTCCCCATCTCCCCATCTCCCCATCTCCCCATCTCCCCGTCTCCCCATCTCCCCATCTCCCCGTCTCCCCATCTCCCCATCTCCCCGTCAATGGTATTAATAAGCCCCCTTCCTAAACAAAACAATCCTGACGGTTTCTATTAAAATATCTAAGTCCAAATTCAATGACCAGTTAT
The DNA here is from genome assembly GCA_040398185.1 of Microcystaceae cyanobacterium. GTDB lineage: Bacteria > Cyanobacteriota > Cyanobacteriia > Cyanobacteriales > Microcystaceae > JBBAUO01. Next base: position 23,715 of record JBBAUO010000038.1, read on the forward strand.
CAATGTAATACAAATCTAAACGAGCAGCATCATTAAAATCCTCTAGATCAGATCGTCCTGAAATTTGCCAAAGCCCCGTTATACCGGGTAAAACTTGATGGCGTATATGATGCCAAGATGCAAACTTTTGTACATCCCTTAAGGGTAAAGGACGTGGTCCAACTAAACTCATTTCTCCTATCAAAACATTGAATAGTTGGGGCAATTCGTCGATGCTACTACGTCTTAAAAAGTTACCATAGGGAATAATGCGCGGATCGTCTTTTAACTTAAATAAAATTCCATCTCTACTCTGATTTTGAGATTCTAACTGCCCTTGCAGTTGGGCAGCATTAGCTACCATAGTCCGAAATTTCCACATCTGAAAAACTTGCCCCTGTAGTCCAATTCTTTCTTGGCGAAAAAAAACAGACCCCGACGGTGATACTGATTTAATTAAGATAGCAACAGTTAAAAATAAAGGAGATAATAAAATTAGTCCCACCAAAGCACCGAGGACATCCATAACACGCTTGAGGCGATAATCCCACCCCACAAGTAAGGAAGTTTCTAACCGTAGAGTGGGTAATCCTGCCATAATTTCCGGAAGTCCCCGACGATAGAGAATTTCTCGACTAGAAGGTAATAACCGCAGGGTAATTCCTAAACGGCGTAGATTCCAAAAAAGGGTAGAGGCCAATTCAGTATCAGGAATATCATCCGTTATTACCTCCGTCGCTTGGGAGTCGATAATAGCGTTAAGGGTAGTTGTGGTGTTCAAGGTTGTAGCCAAAGCCACACCAACTACAGTATATTGAGAGCGTTTTTCGATCGCCTGGGCTAATTTTGCTAATTTAGCCGCAGAAGCAATTAAAAAGACCGATACAGGGGATTTTTGGCGGAGAATTTGCCCCAAAACCAGGGTAGAGAGCAACCGCAAACTAAAGACTAAAACAATACTGCTAAACCAAGCTGTAAAAAAAAGCGATCGCGGCAAGTCTAGTTTAGGATCGTAGAAGTAGGCACAGACTAGGGAAGCCAGATAAACTAAGCTAACTAATTTTACGGTTATGATGTAATTTTGACTACGAATAGAAGCACTATATAAGCCCCCAGAGGCAAAAACAACTAGGGTAACAAAGGCAAAAATCCAGAATAAACTAGGCATTCCTAACCAAACCCACCAGACCACTTGGGGCGGTAAAGGCGAGTAAAATTGATTAAGATACCGGGCAATTTGCCAAGCTCCACCGAGGGCGAGAATATCACTCCCCAACAAAACTAACGCCCGATACCATTGCCAACGGGGACGATGGAAAAGATTAAAGGGATGGGATGCGCGAATGTCAGGAATAATTGTCCCCCCTTAGCTCGCCAACATTTCTATCCTAGAGCAAATATAGGGGTTCAACATGGGAACAATAAAAGCGTTAACCCCACCCTAATTCTGAATTTATGGAAATTCTTCCCCAGTGTACCAATCTACAGGCACAAGTTAGCAGTTTAATCGAGCTTATGCAATCGGAACCGATGCTCAGAGCGCAACAAAACACCAGTATTGTAGAAACTTCCCTCAAAAAAGCCCTTTCTCCTAAATTTGAGATTGTTTTTGCGGGACTAGGAGCTATCTATCCCTACGACTGTGGTAGTAGAGCCAGATAACGGCAAAACCGATGCAATAGAAATACAGTCACCACTTACCCCCACCGCCTAGGCGATGAGGATAAATAGCGATGCTTGGGTTAGAATTGGGGAAGATATGTATTAAGGTTAGTCGGTTAGGCAAAGGAAAGTTCTTTGCTCGCCGACTTTTCCCTGCTTGGGAGTCAAGGGGTTAGGCGCTTTCCGCTGCATCAATTTCATCTTCATCAAGTTGCTTCAGGTGAATGTGCTTATAACCCAATTTAATTTCAAACTCATCTCCGGCTTTGAGGTGCATTTTTTCGGTATAGGCCGCACCAATGACTATTTGACCATTTTTGTGCACACTGACGCGAAAAGTAGCTTCCCGTCCACGGCCATCCTTAGTACCTTCGGGATCTAGGGGAACACCCTTAGCACCCAAGACAGCATCATAAAAATCCGTCAAATTAACGCGAGTTTGGCCATCTTTTGCTACCGAGTAGTAACCACAGCGTCGGGCTGTTTCCCGTCGGGGTAAGTTGGCTAACTCTTTTACTTTTTGAAGCAGGGCTTTTCCTGTTAAGGGAGTTGGAGAGATGTCGGGCATAACCTAAAAGTGTTCCTCGATTTTTATAAAATGTGAGTGTAGTTGTTCACTCTAATTTATCATATCAAAAAGATATCCAAAAAGTCACCATCCCTATCCCAAAATTTTTAAACCTAGAGCAATCCTCGGAAAAAATGATCAAAAAAGCCGTCCTATTGACTAGGCTCAGAGTCTCTTCCCAGTCTGTGGGGAATAGTTCCCTAGGCTCAAAATTACTCCCCGTAGGGAACGCCTAAAGTCAAGAGGTAAATCTCTCAAACCATTATGCCATAAATGTTTATAACTCTTAACTACTGCTTTTGAAGGTCTATTTTACCTAATAGGACTCGGGCTAAATTTACTATTCGGTTAAATTTTTTAACCATTTTTGCTATCCATCATTAGAATAGAGGATAATCTGGGTAAGGGGTAAGGTTGGCAGAATCTGTAAGTCCGTCAAGATTATTATAGATTATCCTAGGGATGGGGACAGATCCCATGGAGTCGGTCCCGACTTTGTTCACCTAGGGAAGTTATTGGGTATTGTGACGATGGAAGTCAACTTTAAGATAATTCGACAAAAAGCAAATCAGTCTCCTCGGGTAGAAACCTATACCCTAGAAGTTGAAAGTGGAAATACCATTTTAGATTGTCTAAATCGCATTAAATGGGAACTAGATGGATCATTGACATTTCGGAAAAATTGTCGTAATACAATTTGTGGTAGTTGCGGCATGAAAATTAACGGTCGCTCTGCCTTGGCTTGTAAGCAGAATGTGGGTTATGAACTGGATAATTTTCCGACTATTACCCCCAACTCCCTACCGACAATTACCATTGCACCTCTGGGGAATATGAAGGTAGTCAAGGATTTAGTCGTAGATATGCAGGGGTTTTGGAACAATCTGGAAAAGGTAGAGCCCTACATAAGCAGTCAAGCTCGTTCCCTTGAGGAAAGGGAATTTTTACAAACCCCCGCCGAGCGAGAGAGCCTTAATCAGATGGGTAACTGTATTATGTGCGGAGCTTGCTACTCAGAATGTAATGCTCTAGAAGTTAATGCCGATTTTGTCGGGCCCCATGCTCTAGCGAAAGCCCAACGCCTCTTAGCCGATTCTAGGGATACGGAAACCCATCAGCGATTGGAGGACTATAACGAGGGAACCCAGGGGGTTTGGGGTTGTACCCGTTGTTATATGTGTAATGTGGTTTGTCCCATGGAAGTAGCCCCTATGGAGCAAATTAGCAAAATTAAGCAGGAAATTTTAGCCCGTCCCGATAATCCCCCCAGTCGCTCGATTCGTCATCGGGAAGTGTTAATTGATCTTGTTAAGGAAGGGGGTTGGATTGATGAACGCAAATTTGGGCTCTATGTGGTGGGAAATTATTTCCGAGATGTCCAAGGATTAGCTAGTCTTCTTCCCCTGGGCTTGCGGATGTTGGCTAAGGGAAAATTTCCTACTAGCTTTGAACCCTCCGAAGGTACGAAAGAAGTGCGATCGCTGATTGAAAATTTGCAAAATAAGGCTTAAAATTGGATGAATCAAAAGTTAGTTGACTCTCTGATTTCTATTGTTCAATCACTTTCTAATGATGAGGGTAAAATATTTGAACAAAAGCTATTTTTTGAGGATAGTCAAGTAAGCACTCAAGATGTTATTAACCTGGCCTTAAAAGGTCATTCTTTTGATTTCCTTAATGATGAACCTGACATCTACACACTAGACGATGGAGAACCAGTTTAATGCTTCTTGACAAAGGGGATATTATTTTAGTTCCTTCCGATTAAACCCCGACCGTCGACCGCCCCCTGACGATCGCCTTGTCCTCACGATAAGATGGTTATTGAACAGGATTTGGTACAATGGCATGAAAAACTTTTCTTTAGTGATTCCCATCCTAGGAGCAATGGTTTTGTTTTTACCCCTACCAGGTATAACAAAGCCTATCGAGGCAAATAATAGCTATCTGCTCACCCAAAAACAGCAAAAGCTGAGGGTTGCCATCCTCGACTTTGACTATAGTAGTGTTACTGATCCCCGTTGGCTTTCCTTAGTCGGCGGTGCGGGTGGGTCAACGGGGGTTAGTGATATTTTGGTCAATAAGTTAGTCGAGAATGGTAACTACTCAGTAATTGAAAGAAGTCGTATTGATGCGGTTCTCAAGGAGCAGAACTTTGGTGCATCGGGACGGGTAGATGCTTCCACTGCAGCGCAAATTGGCAAAATCCTAGGGGTAGATGTGGTCATTATCGGCTCAATTACTCAATTTGATCTACAATCGCGCCAATCTGGGGTCAATGTGTTCGGACTATTTGGTCAAAATAAAAAAGAAACCGATGCTTTTGTCAAGCTCAATGTGCGTATGGTTAATACTACCACGGCAGAAATTTTGGCAGTAGCAGAGGGAAATGGTACAGCGAATCAATCGGATACTTCAACTGCAGTTTTAGGAGTGGGTTCGGGCTCGGCTACTAGCAATGAAAGCAAACTTTTAACTATTGCTACTACGAAGGCCGTGGACCAGGTAATTACCAGTATTGATAGTAAATCGGAGGTATTGTCAGCTTCTCCGCGTTCTATCCCCTCTGTTAATGCCCTAGTCGCAGCTATAGCGGGGAATCAGGTGATTTTGAATAAAGGCTCTGCTAATGGTTATAGGGTGGGTTTAAGGGTTTCCATTGAACGGGTTAGTCAACAGGTGAAAGATCCCGCTACAGGGAAAGTTATCCGTCAAATCACCCAACCTTTAGGCATTATTGAAATTACCGAAGTGGATGCAGAATCTAGTGTCGGTAAAATTATTTCTGGCACGACTTTTAAAATAGGGGACTTGGCGAAACCCACTCGTTAGAGGTTGATACTCGTTGAAAATGTTGTGCTAGTTACCAGAAAATGTGTTATAGTAGTAGGGTCATCTTCGTGGATAAGATCCACAAACTTGATTTATGAAATTACAATCTTTGCCTAGTTCATTTTTACTAGGAATAGCGGCTCTAAGTGCTATGGCTTTGTCGGGTGGTTTAAACTCCCAGGCAATTGCTCAAGGCGATCGCCAAGTCGAAGGGGCGCAGTCTGAAGCCCAAGACTGTACAAAACCAGACTCGACTGGTGCTTGCCCTCCGGGTGTGACTTGTTGTCCTAGTCCTAGCCCTAATAAAGTCAATTAAACAAAACAAGAGAGACAAATTTTATGAACAGTAAATTAAACCTAGTTAGGGTTTTGAGTGCTTTTACGATGGCCGTCCTTTCGGTCTTTGTAAGTTCTGTTGCTTCTGCCGGGGAGACTTCAACATTTACCAGTCGTTTGGACAATGTCCGTGAATCTTTCAAATCCCAGGCATCGGAAACCCTCAATGGCCAGTTAATGGCAAATAACTCAGATGAATTTGATCAGCGGATTAAACAGGGTTGGTGTAATTCCAGCTGGTGTAACGTTTAGGTGGATAGGTTAATATCTAGTTCCATCTCCTTAAACATCATGCCAAAAGATGCGCCATCTGATCAAAATGTTTTAGAAAAATTCGGTTTCGCCCCTGTGGGCATGATTGTTCTCCAGCCCACCCCTTTCTGTAACTTAGACTGCGATTATTGTTATCTACCAGATCGCCAGTCTAAGAACCAACTTTCCTTGGATGTACTGACAGCGATTTTTGATAAGATATTCGCGGTCAATTTCTTGGAAAAAAATCTTACTGTCGCTTGGCACGCGGGAGAACCCCTTTCTGTGCCGATTAGTTTTTATGAAAAGGCCTTTGAGATTATAGAGACACTAAAGGAAAAATTTAATTTATCTAGCCTCAGAATTACCCACACCCTACAAACTAATGGGACATTGATAAATCAAAGTTGGTGTGACCTATTTAAAAAATACGACGTTAAAGTTGGAGTTAGTATAGACGGACCTGAGTTTATCCACGATGCCCACCGCAAAACCAGAACTGGTTTAGGTACTTTTGGAGCTACAATGCGGGGAATTTCTTGGTTACAAAAAAACGACATTGTTTTCAGTGTCATTTGTGTTTTAACAGCCCTATCTTTAGAGCATGGGGACGAGATTTTAAAATTCTTTGTTGACCAGGATATAAAACATATTGGCTTTAATGTAGAAGAAATAGAAGGAAATCATCAAACTTCTGGGTTAAACGATAGAAGCCTAGAAGCTAAATATCGAGACTTTATGAAAAGTATGTACCAATTTTCTAAAGCTAACATTAATAAGATTCACCTCAGGGAATTTGAACAAGCGGAATTTTTTATACGGGAACAAAAAGATATTAAAAAAGGACAGTTCTCTCCTTTTCTGATGCTTAATATCGCTTATAACGGAGATTTTTCGACATTTTCTCCGGAGTTACTCTCCATGGACAGCAAAACCTACGGCAATTTTATCCTAGGAAATTTTTCAACGGATACTCTAGAATCGGTAGTCGAAACAGAAAAATTTAAAAGAATTTATCAAGACATTCAAGCTGGAGTAGATTTGTGCGAAGAAACTTGCGATTATTTTTCTGTATGTGGTGGGGGTGCACCTGCTAATAAATATTTTGAAAATGGCTCCTTCGCAACTTCGGAAACCATGTACTGTCGTTACACAAAACAAACTATAGCCGATATAGTCCTGGAAGAGTTGGAAAAAAGTCTAGGATTAGTCTAGTCGATCTTTCAATTTTTTTGGGGATAGTCTTTTTTACACTGGGTATTGGCTTTCTTGTATTCTTCTGTATAGGAAGGTGTTATAGCAAGATAAGATGACTTCTTATCCAACTGCTTACAACCATTTTTCAGAAGTGTTTCAAGATTAGGAATCTGCCAAAACCTGATACTATTATCCCAAGATCCAGTCACTAACATTTTTCCATCTGGACTAAAGACAAGGCTTGTGACCCCGCCAGTATGTCCATTAAATATAGCAACTTCTCGTCCTTTTTTCTTATCATCATCATCGTCTCTCCAAGTCCACAACAGAGCAGTTTTATCTTCAGAAGCAGTAGCAATTAAATTTGGTATAGGTGAAAATATAGCCTCTTTAACTTTATCTCCGTGCCCTTCAAATACTTTTAATCTTTTTGGGTTTCGAGGATCTTTGAGATTCCAAAGACTTGCTGTATTGTTACCAGATGACAACAATAAAACGGGTTTTCCGTCTGGACTAAAGCTAACGCTAGAAATAAAAGAATTGGGTGTTACTGTAATAGTTGATAATAACTTTCCAGAACTTGAATCCCAAATACATACTTTACTATTTATATCAGATGTGGCTAAGTATCTGCTCTCCACCTCTTGACTAAAGGCAATACTCAAAATAGTTGTTTTTTGACTATGACATTCTTTATCTTTAATATTTTTAATTGGAAAGCTAGATTCCAATTCCCCTTTAGGATAATTAACAATTTTGACCTCGTTACCACTATCTGAAACAAATGCTATGCGTCCACCATCATGGCTAAAACTTATATTTACGTCTTTATTTGGCACTTTTGGTGAGAATAATTCTGCCTTTCCTTGTCTAGCCACATCATACCGATAAATCCCGTTTTTAGAAGCAAATAGTAATATTAGGTCTTTTGGATGAAAACGAATACTCGTAGCTCCACCCTCAGGTACTTCTTCTATATTCCTTCCTTTTTCATAACTATGGTCTGATTTTCTTTTCCACAATTTAACAGTTTCATCGTCGGATGCACTAGCCAAATATGTATTATCTGCATCTGCACTAATACTAAGGTCAGAGATCCTAGCAGTATGACTTACTTGAACCAAATCTAGCTCATCCTTCAAGTCAAGAATTTGTAAATCACCTAGGGAAGAACCTATCGCTAAGGAGTCACCTTTTTCACTGAAAGCAGTGCTGTTTATTCGTCCTTCAACCCCCGAAAAAGTAGCCATATTTCTTATGAATACCTTCCCATTTGCGTCGGATTTCAATTCCCATAATTTGGTTGTGGTGTCAATAGAAGCAGTTGCCAGCATTCCATCTTTATTGAAGCTAATACTTGTTACTGCATAATCATGAACTTTATAGGAATACTTTTTGTTATTATGGACATCCCAAATACCGATAAATCCATAGCCTTGCAACCCAGCTACAAGCCATTTTCCACCTGGACTAAAGCTAATACTTCTAACCGATGCTTGAAAATCAACTCTTATTGGAGGCTCATCGATATCATTCAAATTATAGACGGCAATGCAACCTGAGCTAGAGGCTAGTGCTAACTTATTCTCTTTACTAAAACTAATACTATTAATCGGTTTAATATTCTTAGTTATGGCTTCCACAACTAAGCTAACGATATTATTTGTATTGTCACAGGATTGGCTACCATCAAATTTAATAGGATTGTCTTTATTTTGCCATTCGTCATCAACATTCTTCTCCCATAAGTAAACTATTCCCTCAGAAGATGATGCCGCTAACCACTTTTCATCTGGACTGAAAGCAACGCTTAATAATTCCCCTTTTTTCTCGTCTGGCAAAAACTTAAGCTCCTTAATATTTTTCCCATTCTTCCACAAATAAAGCTTTCCATTCTTTGTGGTAGCGGCAAGCCATTCCCCTGTCTCCGGGCTATAGCTAACACTTGCGAAAACATCAGGGCTTGTTTTATTTTCATATAACAGTTCCCGTTTTATCTGCGATTTAGTTGATTTATATTGATAAAGCTTACCTTTTTCTGTAGCTACTACCAAATCATCTGATTTTGGGCTGTAGCTAATACTAGCAATAAATTCATTCAAAGGAAAATAATATTTTTGAGGAGAAATAGCTCTTAAAGTATTACTTAAGGCAATGACTGGGGAAAAGATTGGATATTCATTTAATTGTGTACCATCTTTGACAAATTTGTGCAATTCTTGTCCATTTAGCAGCGCATCAATAAAAGACGGATTTAACTTTTTATCAGACTCTTTAATATTTTTATATCCAGTCTTTTCAATATCAGCAAGAGTCTTTTGATTGTTGTTGTAATTACCCCATATAGCTAGCCACCCAATCAATGGTAAAGCAACACAGAAAGAACCGGCAATTATACGATACAAATTTTGTTTACCTCGCTGAGTCTTTTTGCTGGCATCTTCAGCCTCTTTTTTCGCCTTTAATGCGTCATTAGCATCTTTCTGGGCTTTTTGTTGAGCAATTTCAGCCTTTCCTTGCGCCTCTAATGCTTTCTTAGCATCTTCTTGGGCTTTTTGTTGAGCTTTCTCAGCCTTTCGTTCGGCCTCCTCAGATTTGTTTAGTTTCTCTTCTTTTTCCTTAAGCTGGGCATAAGCTCCCTCCAGTTTCTGATTGGTTTTTTCTAGATCCTGAAGGGCTTGTTCTGCTTTTTTCCGTCTGTTGTCGGCTTCTTTAATCCTTGCTTCAAAGTCTTGTCCTTTTTGAGTCTGGATTAAAGCCGCTAAATAATCATGAACAAGTTGATAACGCCCGAAAGGACTTTCGGGTAAAAGAATCACTAAACCAGATTTGACAAAAATATCTAATACTTCTTGTAATTTACTGATCTCATCACTCGCTAAAAGGCTTTCCAAACTTTTCTTCAGATCATTTATTGTTTTCAATGGACGAGTAGAGTTCTCATCTGTCAGCAGGAACAAAACTAGATCAGCAGCTTTTTTATTGTCAGGACCACAATCTTCTACTACTTTTTCTAGGTAATTTTGAACAATTTTCTCCTTAGGATTTTTTCCTAATGCTTCATAGGACTGAAGGGTTTTTATCTCTTGTTCTTGCAGTTGCGCCCCAACTATTTGTAGCTCTATTGGACGTATCTCCTGTGCATCTCCTGCCAGATCCTGTACTAGACGACTCAGCAATTCAGGCTCAATCTCGAACTGCGATCGCTCGGTCAATTCCTCGATAACTTTTTTTGCATCTTTTATGGAAAAGTTTTTTAATTCGGAACGCTTATTGCTATTTAAAATATCGTTAATAATCCAGAGATCAGGTGATTTATCTGGGCTATTTTTTAGAAGACGTTCTCCTTCCAAAAGATAATGTAGATAATCTTCCCGCAGGGACAAAATAACATAGGTAAAGGAAATTCTTAAACACTCAACCAAAAATTTAAAGAAATTGGTTCTTCCTCCTACAGTACGAACATTAAAGAAAAACTCTTCAAACTGATCAAAAATTAAAACTATTACGAAATTTTTGCTCTGACTATTTTCCTGTAGTTTTGCGAGAATTGCCTCCATCGATCTATGACTGTCAATTGGCAGAGATAAGCCCTTTCCAATTTCTTCGAGCCAACGTAGTTCGTCTGGACCTTGATGATCATCCTTTTTGGTACTACCATAATTCTTTAGAGAAATTGGTTTCACCCGCATACTTTTGATGAAAAAAGTTTTCTGTTCTAAGGAAGGGATAAGTCCCCCATTGATCAGAGAACTTTTTCCCGCTCCAGAGGGACCGTGGACAATAGTAAGACGAGTATCATCACCAGAGAGTCTTTTCTGGAGAGATTCCACATCTTTTTTCCGTCCGGATACTTCAATCGCCTGAGCAATAGTTATGGTTTTTCCATTTTCTCCTTCATCGCGGATCTCAGAAGAGAGACTCGTAGCTCCAATAAAAGCTCGAAACCTGTATTGAGCTTCTATGGCTTGCCGTTTTTGTTTATACTCAAAAGCTTGAGAATACTTCTTGTCTTTGAAATACAAGTCTCGTAAGGTTTTTAATATCTCTATATACAATAGGGGATTGTTCTGGGCTAAAGTCTTATGTTCGGCTTCTTTAAGATGTTCAATAGCTTCAGCCGTTTCTCCTAGTTTATCTTCGGACTGAGCTTGGAGGAGTAGGTATTGTCCTTGATGGGAGGGTTGATCAGTTAGCAAAGCTAATGCTTCCTGGGCCCATCTTTTTCCTTCTTGGGCATTATTGGAGTGCCTTAGGGCAACTGTTGCTAAAAATCCATAATTTTGAGCTTTTTTTAGATCATTTTGGTTATTAAGATAACTCTCAGAAAATGCTTTTTTTTCTACTAGGTCTTTCAATTCTTGCCATTGGGCTAAATTAAGCAGAACTTTCCCCAAGTCAATAATTACTAGCAGGGCTAAATCAGAACGACCAACTGCTTCAAAATGTTCCAGACTTTTTTGCAGATGTATCTTCTCCTGTTCCCAATATTCTGACTGCTTAGATCGCTTAAGTGTAGCTTGACAGCCACAGGCCAAACCTAGGTGCCACTCCAGTAGTCCCTGTCGTTGCAAGTCCCCAATTTGCTGCCAATACTCAAGGCTTTTTTGATAGTAGTTAATCGCCTCATCTAGCTGTTTTTTTCGTTCAGCTTCCCGTCCATAGGCTAGTTGTAGTCCTGCTGTTGTTCCCTTGTCTAGGGTGCTTTTTGCTACTTCTAAATCCCTCAAGGCCGAGTCCAACTCTTGGGTTAAGTGTATCGAGTACCCAAGTTTACTGTTAATTTTGTCATTAATATCATCGGCAATACTATCCAAGTTTTTGTCTAATAAAATCTCAAATAAAACTTCAGAGAAGTTATCCAAGAAACCGATTACTTCTTCCGCACTTAAACGAAAGAAAATTGGGACACTGCCGATATTTTTAAAATCAGGAGCTAGTTTTACCAACTTTTCTAAAACAATATCCGTAATCCATAACACGACGGGAAAGCAAAACTCCTTAAACTGATCGCGATCGCCATTCATAGCCGTTAAGACATCGTCTAATCGTTCAACCCGTTCTAGGTCTAAAACAATCACAGATGACGGGGAGTTTTTGCCAACTCCCTCCTTAATCAGATCAAAAACCTTGTGACTTGTCGGAGGCAAATGGATTTCCTGTGGATTCTCTAAGGCCTCTTTCAAGATCCCCTGAATAGATTCCCGCACCTTGCCATAGTTGCAAGAGGCAAAAATCAAGGAAAAAGCACCTTCACTATTACGAACCGCCCTAGTTAGCTTTCCTAGGGAATCTTGATTAGGATTAGGAATCTCAGTCATTTTCTTTTCTTTACACGGGTAATTGAGCTAATTTATCGCGGAATTTTTCACTTTCTAACAAAATTGGATTTATCTCGTACCATTTACCTGTCTCATCATGATACTCATAAACCAAAAGAGTCCTCAACAGAGTCTGTTGTTCCTTCGCACCACGGACATCTTGTTGTTGTTTGACTTGACGGAGCAAAGTTTCGTCTTCGGGAGTAATAGCTGTGAGTAGAGAATCTCGATAATCTCGGATCACTTTTTCTAGACTCTTGCGGGATAGGGGAGGATCTTCTTCATTTAAACAACTTTGTAACATGGCTAGTATGTTTCGGGAATGACCACCACTAACCCGACACAGACGCTCCAAAGTTTCTGGACTGTCGAAGACTTCGGGAATAAAATCCAGTCTTTGTTCTTCAGTTAGGGCTTCATTGGGAACGGCCCTCTTCATGAGCATTTGTCTGAGCAAACTAAGTCCTTCTGCATGATCTTTTCCCTCTCGGGTTGTTACCGGCACCATCGGTAAAATTTTGGCAATATGTCCGCCAAACTTCTGACTCAAAGCTTGGGGTTCAGAGTACAAGAGTACTAAAGGAATAGTATAGATTACATGACAATTAATTTTGCTTAATTGCTCACCTCGGTCAACAAACAAATATTCGGGTTGGGTGCGATTAGAATTATCTTTTTGGCGATTGTCTACCCGATCGAGATCATCAACAATAACGACTAAACCTTGTTTTCCCCGATCTTTTAAGAACTTGTTCGCTTCACCTAAAATCTGTTCATTGAGGAGAGCCAAAACATTAGGAGTTTGCGGTTCTAGGTATTGTCTCAACTGACTACGAACTCCTGGGGTCGCTTTTGTTGTCAATTTAATCTTGCCGAGGATTGTGGGAATGTCTATTTCCGCTCCTGCGGTAAATTCTACGCTCAGAAATTTACCTATACCTTCTAGTAATTGATTAAATCTTCCAGGTCTAATTTTAAATTCGTAGGATTTCTCCAAACTCTCGCTGACCTGACGAGCGATCGCCAAGAGGATATCCGTAATATCCACATCGGACATATCTAAATCGTGTTTCGCCTCAAAATAGACCACATGGTAGTGTTTCTTTTTCAGATTATCTTCTAGTTTATGTAGTTCTGTGGATTTCCCGCAACCGATGTGTCCCGTAAAGAGTTGACAAGTTGCTTTATCCTGTTCGTTCCAGATATTTTTCTCCATCTGCCTGATAATCTGCCCTCCTCTAACACTGGAAAAATCCATGTAGTACTGGGCATCCATAGGATTTGACATATCCAAAGCATTAGCGGGATTGCAAGCTTGATAAAATCTTCGTATATCTTTTAGTGTCATAAGCTTTCTCTTTTAGGACTCTTTATATTCTATTCAGGGTAATCCATATCAATTCTGAAATTTTTACAAAATTAACAATCAGAGGCAGGAGGCAGGAGGCGGTTGGAGAATAACTATAGTATGAAAACAGGATTTGGTATTAGGATAGAAGTAGGAATATTAAGAAATGTAACAGACCATGGGTAAACGGGTAATTGTCATTGGGGCGGGGATTGGGGGATTAACCGCAGGGGCTCTCCTTGCCCGTCGAGGTTATCAGATAAAAGTCTATGAGCAAGCAGGGGTAGTGGGAGGATGCGCTTCTACCTTTAAACGCAGGGGTTTTACCTTTGATGTTGGAGCTACCCAAGTCGCGGGTTTAGAAACAGGAGGTATCCATAACCGAATTTTTCAAGAATTAGAGATACCTATCCCTGCTTCTACCCCCTGTGATCCTGCCTGTGCGGTGTTTTTACCCCAGGAAAGTGAACCCATTAATGTCTGGCGAGATCCAGAAAAATGGCGATTAGAAAGACAGAAACAATTTCCCCAAAGTGAACCCTTTTGGCAACTACTCCAGAAACTTTTTCAGGCTAGTTGGAATTTTCAAGGACGAGATCCCATTTTACCCCCCCGTAATCTCTGGGATTTAGGGCAGTTAATCCAAGCTTTCCGCCCAGATACCCTGATAACTTTACCCTTTACCCTGATGACGGTGGGAGATACCCTCAAACTCTACCAATTGTCCGGGGATAAACGCCTGAAAACCTTTCTGGATATGCAGCTAAAACTCTATTCCCAAGTTAACGCCGAGGAAACCGCCCTTTTATACGCCGCCACTGCTCTCGCTGTCTCCCAATCACCCCAAGGATTATCCCATTTACAGGGAAGTATGCAGGTTTTGGGCGATCGCTTAGTAGAAGCCCTCGAAAAATACCAGGGACAATTGTATTTGCGCCATAGCGTCGAAAACATACATCAGTATAAGGGTAGAGCTACAGGAGTTACTATCCAAGACAAAAAAACGGGCCAAGTGTGGGTAGAAGAGGCTGATCATATCGTCGCTAATCTGACGGTACAAAACCTAGTCTCTAAACTAGAGGATTTACCCTATCTCTACAAACATCGAGTTAATAAATTAGCCTCACCCTCGGGTACATTTGTCCTGTACTTGGGAGTAGATCAAACAGCCATTCCCGCCCATTGCCCTCCCCATTTACAGTTTCTATACAATTATGAGGGGGTAATTGGCGAAAACAACTCCCTATTTGTCTCAGTCAGTAAACCCGAAGATGGTAGAGCTCCCCTGGGACTCGCCACCATTATCGCCTCTACTTTTACCGATGTTGATTTATGGTGGGGGGGAAATGAGGCAGATTATCAAGCTCGTAAACAACAGTATACCCAAGCAGCACTACTAAAATTGGGCAGTTATTTCCATCTCACTCCAGAGACTATTATCCACCAAGAAGCTGCCACACCCATCACCTGGGCTCATTTTACGGGTAGGGAAAAGGGTATTGTGGGCGGAATTGGGCAAAGAGTTTCTACCTTCGGCCCCTTTGGCTTGGCAACCCGTACTCCTATCCCCCATCTGTGGTTAGTAGGGGACTCTACCCACCCAGGAGAGGGAACCGCCGGAGTCAGTTATTCGGCTTTAACAGTTGTGAGACAGATTGAGCAGTGTTAAGCCGGGTGATAGTAAAACGCCACCCCCAGAATTAAGTAGGTTGCCAGGAGCAATGTACCATCTAACCAGTTGGATCTACCCGAAAAACTAATTAAATTGGTAACTATCGTCGCCACAATCAACGCCACTACCTCAAAGGGATTAAAATTTAGATCCATCGGTTGGGAGAGAAATTGCCCGATAAAAACCAACAAAGGTGCCACGAATAAGGCTACCAGTAAACTATCCCCCAGGGCGACGGAAACCGTTAAATCCATCTGATTTTTTAAAGCGAGTTGGGTAACAGTAACAACACCAGCAACATCACTAATCAAGGGAATAACAATTACCCCCACAAACAGAGGTGTCAGCTTGAATCCCTCCATCACCGACTCCACGACGTTGAGAAATAAATCCGACTCGTAGGCTACCGCAACGGTAGAAGCAAGTAAAACCAGTAACCACATCCAAACCTGGGACTTTTCCTCTGTACTCACTTCTTGGGTGATGGAGTTTTCATTAACTAAGCCCACCTCGTAGAGATAACTATGGGTTTTTAGGGAAAACAGGAGGGTTAGTCCATAGACAATTAAGAGAATTGTAGCGACAACTAGGGAAAGATTCAGAATCGCCGAGCTTTCCACTACATTAGATGTATAAATTACTAGGGTAGGTAGGGCGATCGCTATCACCGCCAAAGTCATAGAAGAACCATTAACCCGTGCTAGAATCGGTCTAAATTCCTGTTCCTTATAGCGGATTCCCCCCGTGAGCATCCCTATACCCATAAACAGCAGTAAATCGCTGATAATACTGCCTGTAATACTAGCTTGAACAATATCTACTAGCCCCTGTTTGAGGGCGGTGAGAGCGATAACAATGGTGGTAGTATTGCCAAAGACGGCATTAACTAATCCTCCTAGGGTGGGACCCGTTACTACTGCTACCTTTTCTACTGCGGTACTCAACCAAACTGAAAGGGGAATGATAGATAGAGCCGAAGTGATGAAAACAATCAAGGACCCCCATTTTTGCGACTGGGCCACTATAGATAGGGGAATAAATAGCAGAAAAGCAAAGGAAACGATTTTTCTTAGATTCATTAAGAATGGGCTTCTGGGGGGAGAGAAGTCAAATAGTCCCAAATCTGGTCATTAGCAGGGTCTTTAAGCTCATTAGCCTGATTGTATTGTAACCATTGCACAAAACGAGCCATTTTAGGGGTTAATTCCCAGTCAAGTTTTTCTGGGGATTGCGAGTCAGATGCTGAAGTCATGGTTCACCTTGGTTTAAAAATTATGCTTGACAGGCCTCAACACTGTAATATCTGATTGAGTCCTTTCATTCTAGCTTGAAACAATTCTTGTTTAAAACAGTTCACCTGTTCTCTTGTGCTAGTACCAAGACTAAGTTTACAATCCGTGGTACTCGAGAGATCGGTTCGTGAACGTCCAATTTATAAATCCATAAGAAATTTTTAAGATATGAAGTTTTGCGAAAAAGTTCCCGATGGCATGGTAAAGATAAGCCTTTCTTCTAAAGATTTACGAGGGAATACTGGTTTATCTTATCTTGAATCTAGGGGATATTACTATACAGCAAGTCCCCAGGAGGCGGATTTTTTTATCTCCATTAGTGGTCAGCTTTTACCTAGCTTTATTCTGCAACGAACTATTGTTATTATCACGGAACCATCTAGCAGATATAAAAAAAGGTATGCGGAAAGATATAGGAAAATATTTGGGGGATTTTTAGGAATTAGCCGAGCAAGTGTTACCTCTGAAGAAGAATTTTACTTGGGAACACAGAACTTTAGCTTAATACAGGAGTTGAAAGAACAGCCAGAGTATATGCTGGCTATGGTACATCAAAGATATAAAAGAGAATGCAGAAATCTAGAAGGTGATATCGAAAGAGAAAAAGCAGTTGAATTTTTTGATAAAAAACTTGGGGAAAATTTTCATACCTATGGAAGAGTCTGGAGACAAACCCTTCCCTGGGATAACGTTGGCTGGAAAGGAACTATTAAAGGAGCCTTTATGGGGGATGAGAAAATATTAAAAATTAGAGATTATAGATTTTTGCTCTGTTTTGAAAATACTCGAGATGATGGCTATATTACTGAAAAACTTTTTTCCGCTTTGTTTGCAGGATCTATACCGATTTATTTTGGATCTAGTAATATAACTGAATATATTCCTAACAACTGTTATATCTATTTTGACGGACAAGACTATGATGCCCTGTTCAAGAGAATGACGGAGATGACTGAATCAGAATTTCAGGAAATCAGAAACAATGGCAGAGAATTTCTTTACTCTTCTAAGGGCGAACAATTCACATCCATTGCCTTCGCCAAAAAGCTCGAAGCTCATTTCACAAACATACAAAAATCCCCTATTACCAATTCACCCGTGTCTCCTTCAGAATTGTGGAGAAAACTCAGGTTGATTTTATGGAGGTATACATAATACCAATCTTCACGATAAGATATTTATCTTATGAAAGTTCTCGATTGATATCGGCGTTGAATATAGCCTTGTTCAGATGCCAAAGCTTCTTAAGACAATTTAGATTTTGATTTTATCCAGTTTTGATTTTATCCATGAGGAAAATACACTGGTAACTAGATTTAATTTCTCTTGAAAAGAAAGGTTAGCGTAAATGATAGACTTCAATAGATTTTTCCTGATATTTAATCGATTCATCCGGTGATCCCAGCCACTAATACCTCGCATTTTTGCTTCTTGCTTATGAAAACAATTATCGTGATGTCTATAGATTTTTAAAGGCTCGGGAACCGCAACTATTTTTCCGATAGTTGATAATCTAGCCAAGAAAGCAGTTTCCCAAGTTGTCAGAATTCCTTTCCAGCCAGATAGGGATAATCCACATTCTCTCAAAGCAGAAGCTCTGAAAATTCCGTAGATAGCAAAATGAGTTGCAGAGTTTTTGGGATAGGATTTTGGAAATAGAAAAAATGATTTTCTAGCATTTTCCCAATCATTACTTGGATAAATTTCCTTCAGTTTCGTTGTTCTAAGGAAAACCCCATTTGCATCAACGATCTTAACATCTGAGCAGCACAAAACTACAGAATTATCTTCGGAAAAATGGGCAAGAAGTTTAGAAATATAATCAGGTTCACATAGGTCATCATCAGCATGCCACATAAAAAAGTCTCCAGTGGCACGTTGAAAAACATATTCAAAGTTTTTTTCCGAGCCGATATTCGTTGATTGTCTAATATAAATTAGCCTCGGATCTTCCCTAGCCATTGCCTGGCAGTAACCTTCTGTCTCATCGCTAGAGCGTAAGTATTCAGGTCTGGGGGTTGACAAAGAGAGAAGAATCGGCAATGGGAATA
>JBBAUO010000039.1:0-40944 GCA_040398185.1 Microcystaceae cyanobacterium
CTGCCTCCTGCCTCCTGCCTCCTGCCTCCTGCCTCCTGCCTCCTGCCTCCTGCCTCCTGCCTTTTTGTTTCTCATCCAAGCCCAGGTTAGGTTAGACTAGAAAAATCAATCGGCTCCAAGAATAGATGATCATTATCCTAGTTGTGGCTTTCCTCTGGTTCACTAACTGGCTATTTTCCTCCCTATTAGTGTTTATTCCCCTTAATCTCTGGCATGGAGTAGAATCCCTGCTCTGGTATGGGATACTAGGGATAGGAGTGATCGTCTTGAGTTGGTTGTTAGGGGAAAATTAAGCAAAATATATGGCCTTAATCGTTCAGAAGTACGGAGGTACCTCCGTTGGTTCAGTAGAGAGAATCCAAGCCGTTGCCGCTAGGGTAATAAAAACAGTCCAAGGGGGTAATCGGGTGGTAGTGGTGGTTTCCGCCATGGGTAAAACCACAGATGGGTTAGTCGGTTTGGCTCGGGAAATTTCCGCCAATCCCTGTCGTCGGGAGATGGATATGTTGCTCTCGACGGGGGAGCAGGTTTCCATCGCGCTGATGAGTATGGCGATACAAGAAGCAGGGCAAAACGCCATCTCTTTAACGGGAGCTCAAGTCGGTATCGTCACAGAAGCCGAACATAGCCGCGCCAGAATTTTAGAAATTAACCCCTCACGCCTAGAAAAACATCTGGCTTTGGGGTATGTCGTAGTAGTAGCGGGTTTTCAAGGGATTAGTCATCTAGATGAGTCGGAAATTACTACCCTAGGGCGAGGGGGCTCTGATACTTCAGCAGTAGCCCTAGCTGCGGCTCTGAAGGCGGATTTATGCGAAATTTATACCGATGTTCCGGGTATCCTGACAACCGATCCCCGTCTAGTTCCCCAGGCTCAGTTAATGACCGAAATTAACGCATCGGAAATGCTAGAGTTAGCAAGTTTAGGAGCTAAGGTACTCCATCCGCGGGCGGTGGAAATTGCTAAAAACTATGGTATTCCCCTAGTAGTGCGCTCTAGTTGGACTGATGAGGCGGGGACAAAAATTGTTTCCCCGGCACCGAAACCGCGCTCCTTACAGGGATTAGAAATTAGTAAAGCCATTGATGCGGTGGTTTTTGATGGGAATCAGGCAAAAGTAGCCCTCCTAAGAGTTCCCGATCGCCCTGGTATTGCTGCGCGTTTGTTTGGAGAAATTGCTCGCCAGCAGGTAGATGTGGATTTAATTATTCAATCTATCCATGAGGGAAATAGTAATGATATCGCCTTTACTGTGGTTAAAGGAGTCTTGGATAAAGCCCAAGCCGTAGTCGAAGCGATCTCACCCACCTTCCGCTCCGCTCCTCCCCGGGACGAAGAAGCGGAGGTTATAGTAGAGAAACAGATCGCCAAAATTTCGGTTTCCGGAGCTGGTATGATTGGCCGCCCGGGGGTGGCGGCAAAAATATTTAGAACCCTCGCAGACAATGATATTAATATCGAGATGATTTCCACCTCGGAATTGAAAGTCAGTTGTGTTATTGAAGAATACTCCGGACAAAAAGCCATTAAAGCTCTCTGTGAAGCCTTTGAAATCGAAGAATCCACCGAAGAGCATAGCTTTTTAACTGGGGAGAATCAGCCCGCCGTGCGGAGTGTGGCCTTGGATATGAATATGGCCCAGGTGGCAATTCGCCAAGTAAGCGATCGCCCAGGGATGGCGGCGGAGATTTTTACGGTACTTGCCGAACAAAATATTAGCGTTGATATGATTATCCAATCCCAGCGTTGTCGGATTCTTAACGGGAAGCCAACCAGGGATATTGCCTTTACTGTTGCCCAAACTGAGGCGGAAAATGCTCGGCGGGTTTTAGAGATTTTGTCCCAAGAAACTGGTTGTGGTGAGGTGATTGTAGATACAGAAGTGGCGAAAGTGAGTATTGTCGGTGCGGGAATGCTCGGCCAACCAGGGGTAGCTGCTGACTTTTTTGAGGCCTTGGCTCAGGAAGAGATTAATATCTTAATGATTGCCACCTCTGAGATTAAGGTTAGTTGTGTTGTGCCGAAGGGACAAGGGGTAAGGGCTTTACAAGCTGTACATTCTGTCTTTGGCTTGGCTGGTTGCCAACAAGTGGAGGTTCCGGCTTAAGGAATTGGCAATGAACCTCTCCCCAGATTACCGCGTTAGACAGGGTAACGTCTCCGAGCGATCGCTCCTTACCCAGTTTTTAGTCCGAACCTATCAAGAGCTTTTTCCCCGTCAACCGAGTTTTTCGCACCTAGGGGAAACGGTAAGCAAATATTTTTCCCCAGAAACTCCCATCTGGTGGGTAGAAAGGGTAGTTGCTTCTGTACCAATTGCAGGATTGTGGATGGGTAACGGTATTGATCAAGTTAGTGGTGAGCTATACACCCATATTTTTCTACTCTATGTCGTCCCTGAATATCGCCGTCAAGGTATTGCTACCCATCTACTGCATTTAGCCCAAACCTGGGCAGAGGCTCGCGGCGATCGCCAAATTGGCCTACAGGTGTTTCTAGAAAATCAACCCGCCTTTAATCTTTATGAGGGTTTTGGTTTCCGGAGTCAGTCGGTGATGATGGTGAAAAAGATTTAAAAATTTCCCCTGTTGAGCCAGTAGTTAGCCATAAAATCGCCCTAGCTCCATCCCTGAGAACTTTTTCTATGGGTTCGGGAGTTCCATCCGAGGGGACAGAAATAGGTTTAATTAAAATCCCTTGACTGCCAAAGATAATCTCCCCCACTAAACGTGCTCGATTCATGTGGTTATCTGAGGTGACTAGATAGACGCTTTGGATATGATGGGCTTTTAGTTCTTGGACAGAACTGGTGAAGTTAGTGACCGTATCCCTGGCATTATAGTCTAAATGTAGGCGTTGACTATTAACCCCTGCTTTCTCAAAAATCCGTTTAGCATAGCCTTCAGGACTCCCAGAAGATACCCAAATCGGTAACTTAGGGTATTTTGCGCCTAACTGCGCCGCCCAACGTTCCCGACTCTCATGCCCCCCTAGGACGAAAATCGCCTCCGGTTGCGTTAGCCAAACTTGGACTTGCCGATAACCCCACCAGCCCCCGGCGATCGCCACCACCAACAACAACGGAAAGGCACGCCGTCGTTTTTTGCGGACACCGATTAATCTTAGTACCATTTATGTTCTCACTCACACCAAAAGCTAATGCCAGTATAGCGCGAGATAGGAGTCGGGTCTTAGGAGTGGGGATGGAAATAATTATAAACATCTTGAGCTAATTGCTCCCCAATACCTACAACTTCCTGTAATTGTTCTAAACTTGCTTCCCGAATGTAATCTACAGAATGAAAATGAGCTAGTAATAATTTTTGTCTGTGAAAGCCTAAACCTTTTATTTCATCTAAATGCGATCGCCGACTTTTCCTTAATCTTTGTTGGCGGTGAAACCCAACAGCAAAACGATGGGCTTCATCCCTAACTCTTCTGAGTAATTGCACCCCTGGCTGCTCAGAATCTGTGGTTAAAGGTTCTGACTCTCCTGGCAAAAAAATCTCTTCCCTTTGTTTAGCTAAACTCACGACTTTTAACCGTTCCATTAAGTTCATTTTCTCCAAAACACCCACTACAGAAGAAAGTTGTCCTTTGCCGCCATCAATCATAATTAAATCTGGTAAATCTTGCCTCTCTAAACCCGATTCATACCCACGAAAACGACGGCCAATAATTTCCGCTAGACTGGCAAAATCATCGGAATGTCCAATTTTAATAGCAGGGTTTTTTATATTATAATGTCGATAGTGTTGGTTAGCTGCTACTCCGTCAATAAAAACCACCTGGGAAGCCACTGCATTAGAACCCTGTATATGGGAAATATCATACCCTTCTATCCTCCTAGGTAAATCGGGTAAATCTAAAATTTCGGCTAAGTCCTGCATAGATAAAAGATTCCTTGCTGCAAAATTTTGGTTTCTTTCTAGCTCATACTGGGCATTTCTTTCCACCATTTCTAATAATTCGGCCTTACTTTGGCGTTGGGGTAGTAATAACTGCACTATTTTTCCTTTCTTTTCACTCAACCAATTACCTAAAATTTCCGCTTCGGGTATTTCCTCTTGGAGTAAAATTTCCCCAGGAATTTCTACCCCATCTACCCTGAGATAATGTTCCTCTAATACCCTTTGTAATATCTCCCCTGTCGTTCCCGATTCACTATCGGCAAAAAAGCCTAAACGCCCTACTAAACGCCCCGCTCTAACTTGGAATAGTTGGATACAACAATGATGCTCATCTGCGGCTAGGGCGATCGCATCCCGAGAGATGGTATCATCGGGTAGGGAAACTTTTTGAGCCGCATTTAAGGACAAGATGGCTTGTATTTGATCCCTTAACTTAGCTGCTTGTTCAAAGTTTAACTCCTCGGCAGTTTTTTCCATCTGGGCTTGTAATTTATTGGTTAGTTCATCGGTTCTACCCTGAAAAATCATCGCCACTTGCTGCACTATTTTATGGTAGTCTTCGGGGGAAATTAACCGTTGACATACCCCCGGACAGCGACCAATATCATAGTTTAAACAGGGACGATCTTTAAAGAGGGGTTTAGGGCGTTGACGCAGGGGGAAAATCTGTTTGATTAGGTGTAGTGTATAACGCAGTAGACGAGTATCGACGTAGGGGCCATAATAACGATCCCTGGGGTTATTTAAGCGACGTTTACGGGTAATAAAAATACGCGGATAGTTTTCGGACCAAGTAATACAGACGTAGGGATATTTTTTATCATCCTTGAGGAGTACATTAAAATGGGGTTGGTGTTGTTTGATAAGATTGGCTTCGAGGGCGAGGGCTTCGGCTTCGGTATCGGTGACAATAAATTCTATATCCCTAACCTGTTTTACCATCATCTGTATCCGGGGGTTAAGGGGTTGGGATTCACGGAAATAGGAACGAACCCGCGATCGCAATTTTTTGGATTTACCAATGTAGAGAATTTCCCCATTTTCATCGCGCATCAAATAAACCCCGGCTTCCGAGGGGATTTCTTGTAAGCGAGTTTCGATAGCTTCTATGATCATAGAAATAGGGTATTAGGGCTAATATGAGTATTAGACCTCTCCAGAAATCAGGCTGGAAGCCTGAACTACCAAGACAAAATCTTAATTGTTGGAGATGTCTATTGTGCGTCTACCTTAGATTTTAACCAGATGCCTAAAGACTATGTTAGATCCAGGCTAGAATTTATCCCCGCGGATTTCCAACCCTGGGTTGTCCAATCTATCCACCGTCTACTTCCTTTTTTCCTGCGCTTTCGTACTGTTCCCTGGTTAATGGGGTCAATAACTAACCTAGAAACCACCAATGTAGAAGCCCTCGTTAAACTCTATGAACAGTTTCAAGGGGGGAAAGTTCGCTTTTTAATGGCTTTTCGCCATGGGGAGGTGGAAGATCCCCTTTGCTTGTTACATCTTCTCTCCAGGGATGTTCCCCGACAAGCCCAAAAGATGGGGATTAATCTGAAAACCCCCATCCATACCCATTTTATCTACGATCGCGGTATCACCATCTGGGGAGGGGATCTCGTCGGTTGGTTGTTGTCTAAATCGGGGGGGGTTCCCATCCATCGCGGTAAACAACTAGATCGCATGGCCTTAAAGACCGCTAGGGAATTATTACTTAATGGCAAACTTCCCTTGACAATAGCTCCAGAAGGTGCTATCAATGGTCACGGAGAAATTATCAGTCCCCTAGAATTGGGTGCAGCCCAATTGAGTTGTTGGTGCGCTGAGGATCTCAAAAAAGGCGATCGCCCTGAGGATATGGTAATTTTACCCATCGGCATCCGTTATTTTTTTCCAAATCCTCCTTGGCCCGCTATTTCCCAACTGTTGAGCCAATTAGAAGCAGATAGTGGTGTCGAGGTAGATCCTACCGCCGACTTGTATGGCAGACTGTTGGGGCTAGGAGAACATCTGTTGTCGGCCATAGAACAGTTTTATCAACGCTTTTATCATTGTCCGATAGTACCCCCCCCAGAGGGCGATCGCCATGGTGTTTTAAAAGCGCGCCTAGAGAATTTCTTAAATACGGCTTTAGGAGTAGCGGAGGTTGGCTTTGGCTTGGAAAAACAGGGTACTATTGTCGATCGCTGTCGTCGTCTGGAGGAGGTGAGTTGGAATGCCATTTATCGGGAAGATATTACCGATGTAAACGAGCTTTCCCCGATGCAACGAGGTTTAGCCAATTGGACAGCAGAGGAGGCGGATTTAAAGGTTCGCCATATGCGTCTTGTGGAGAGTTTAGTCGCCGTCACAGGAAGTTATGTGAATGAAAAACCCACGGCGGAACGTTTTGCAGAAACTCTTTGGATTTTATACGATGTCATGGCCAAGATGAAACAAGTGGAAACACCGCGCCGTCCCTTTTTGGGGGAAAGGAAGGTAAAAATGGTAATTGGTGAACCTATTCCTGTACGTCAACGATGGGAAGCAGCCCAGGGGAACCGGCAAGCGGTTAAGCAACTCGTTGTTGATCTGACGGCGGAATTAGAACAAAATCTCACCGAAGTTACTAGATAATCATGAAGGTTAGGCGGTCGGCAGGAGGATTATAACCTGATTTAAAAACCAGATTTGGTATTGTTCCCACTCTTTTCAAAATATAGATCCAGTAGGGGAATCGCTAAATGTAATAAATTTGCCTTATCCAAAATATCAGTTACCCCCGCCATTTTGCCACGGATTTTGTCCTTTAGGGTTTTTTGTGCCGTAATGATAAAAATAGGTTTATTGCGAAATAGGGGAATTTGCCGCAATTGATGACAGACTCCATAACCATCCAGGATAGCTAATTGAGAACTCAGAAAAATGCCCTCGGGTTTTCTGTCTAAACAAAGTGCCATGGCCTCCAAACCGTCTTTCTGTAAGGATAAAAGTTCATACCCTTCTGGTGCGAGAACTTTTTCTAAGGATTTGGCTATTTCTACATCCGGCTCAACACAGATAATTAGGGAAGATTTGCTCCGACTCGGCGGGGAAACCTGATGGGGAGTAGGTAAATCTGGAATAGTCACTAAATCAACCAAACCCCACTGTACATAGAGCATGAGAGAACGGGTCAGTCGTAACAAGTCTTGATTCAATTCCACTGCCAGATCCCTGAGGGTTACTTGTCCATTGAGGCGTTGGGAAAGAATTTGACAGGTAGTAGGGGAAGTTCGGCCCTCTAAAGCTTCTTGAGACTTAATAATCGGGGCGCTGTTGGGGGAACGATCAGCTAATTTAGCGGCTTGCCAAGCTTGCCAGAGCTTCCAGACTTGACTGATAGCCTGTTCCGTGTTGATCGTCACGACAGGAGTTAGGAAATATTTTTCAGGGAGCAACTTATAGGAAACTTGTCCCGTTTGTGTTAAATCAAATAAAACCTCACTGATCACTGAACGAATCAGATAAATTACTGGTTCCCGATGGATGATTTGTCCTTGGATACCCTGGGAAAGCAGATGATATTCCCGTCCTCCAAGACCACTATCGGTCGAGATGGAATCAGCAGAGAGCAGTTGTGGACAATAATCCTTTAAATGTCTTTGCCAGCGTCTGACCGGATGAATGCCCCCACCCGCATAGATCAGACGACCTAAATACATATATAAAACCGACTCTACCCCCTGGTAGTCCTCAAAAATCACTTGACCAGTAAACTCTTGTTTTTTTAGTTTTAGAAAAAGATTGGACTGTTCCGTCACCTGAAACTCTATCCAGGTACTTGATGTTCCATTGGAGGGAATGCTAGTCCGGTCAATGTTTTTCGGGAGAGCAGTGGGCAAATACTGCGGGAAATAAGTCGTATCGACCATGGCGGTTGGCAAATTTTGTTAGGGATTTGATGTCATCATCCCATAAAGGCTTAAGGCAATCCGTGATATCAATCTAGATCTGCTGGTGATTTGAATCAACGTTACGGTCCATCAAAGACCGCCGCTTCTATATCTTGACGGCTGAGGGAATACTTAAAAGATCGTAACAAATCATTACCACCTTCGCCACCATTGATGTAGCGGACTGTTAACTCTTCCACCTCTAGGCAAATTTCAGCTTTCCAACTGGCACGTTCAACTAACCAGCAATGGATATTATCTCGCTGCTGATAGGCGCCTAAATTGATCAGCCACTGCTCAATCTGGGGGAGGGGATAGTTATAGAGGGGGATGTCATCAGCGGAAATAATCTTGGTCATTATGGAGAAATTTGATTAACTAATCTATCCTTAGCATACCCACAATCACAGCTAGTAACAAACAGGCGATCAAGGTCAGGGCTAAAATAAAGAGCGCGGAAATCTCCCCCGCCGACAAAGGTCGCTCTGGAGCGTTGAGAGCAGCAGACTTGTCCGCCACGGGTGGATCTGGCAAAGGTTGTAGGTAACGAATATAGCCCCTTTGGAAATCATAAAGCGATCGCGCTTCGGGATTACTCAAAGTCGAGTAGGCTTCATTGAGGCGTTGAAATCGAGCAGTAGCATCCGCAGCACTCAGTCGGGTGGTGTCAGGGTGATAGAGTTTACTCAATTCCCGATAGGCATGACGAACCTCCGCTAGGGAAGCCGTGGGAGAAATCCCTAGAACTCCGTAGTAACTTTTTTGCTGATCCTGGTTCACAAGAAAGATTTCTAAACTAGGTAAAATTATCTATAGAATAGACAAGGAAAGCTTTTATCTCCCTATTTTAACGAACTCTTATATGAAATCCTACCCAAAATCTTGGCTGCGTTGGTTCTTTTTACTGCTGATTGTCGGCATCATCACCTTCACTAACGCCAATCCCGTCTGGGCTGATATGAATGACGATCGCCCCGATGGTAATATTTTTGTGGTCTATGCGGGTAATGGCTCCTTGGTGCCCTCAAAGTTAACCCTAGCTGCATCCCTAGCCCGACAAACCCCCGTGATTTTGGTCTATTACCTCGACGATAATAGCGATAGTAAACAATTTGCCATTGTCGTTTCCCGTCTGCAAGAATTTTATGGCCGAGCCGCCAGTATTATTCCCGTTAGTGTTGATTCTATTGTCTCTAAACCTACCTATAATCGGGATGAAGTCGGTTATTACTACAAAGGCGTTATCCCTCAAACCGTTGTCCTCAACCAAAAAGGCAAGATCGTCTATGAGGGCAAAGGACAAGTCGCCTACGAAGCGATCGATGATGTTCTCAGAAATGCCTTTGATTTATTGCCCCGTGCTGAGTCCAAGGGCTTAAAACGTCGTACCTTCAACGAATTTAATACGGAACTGGTGGACTCTTTTTAACGAACAACTATATTACTAACTTGCCCGTAGGCTTGCCAAGCCAAATCCACTAGCCCATTGACGATCGCTACCGCCACTATGGCGCTTCCTTTGCGCCCCTCAATGCCAATCAGGGGAACTTGAGAATCTCGTAATCTCTCCTTAGCTATATCCGCCCCGACAAAGCCTGAGGGTGTCCCAATCACCAGGGCGGGTTTGATTTCTCCTTCTTCAATCAGTTCCACTAAGCCAGTTAAGGCAGTTGAGGACTGCCCAACGACAAAAATAGCTTCAGGATAACGGCAGGCTAGGGTTTGCATACCCCATTCAGCTTGGGTTCTGCCTTTTTGGGGGCGGGTAATGGTTTCCGTCCCACAATACACGGGGTTGGCAAAAGTTTTTTGTAAATTGGGAGCAATACCGACTTGTACCATCGGCACATCTACGACTAGGGTACTCCGTGCGGCTAGGGCTGCGGCTCCAGATGGTAGGGCGCGGTCTGAAAAATACAGCAAGGACTCATACTCAAAATCAGCCGTTTCATAGATTACCCGTCTCAGGATTTCATACTCACTGGGGGAGAAGCGTGTTTCTGGAATTTCCTGGTCGATAATAGCTAGACTCTGAAGTGTACTGATATGCCATTCCATAGTTTTGGGTTGAGGGCTTAGATTTTAGAGGGACTGATGCGATTGAAAAAAGGAGAAAGATAGGCTACCGTCGCCCCTAGTCCAAATCCCATAAAATTACGCAACAAAGGCAACCAATCGGAGGTGCGTGTTACCACAGGACCAATGCCAAAGGCAATAAACAGGATAAACCACAATGGGGAGATGATTAATACCCATTGCCAGGCAAAGCTTTGTCCTTCTTTACGGGGAATAGCCGCAAAACCAAAGACTAAGCCGCCGACGATGGAAGTAATCAGGGTTAAAATCCATTGCTCCCGAGGTAATCCTGGTACCACCTTACAGCCTCCCTGGAGCAAACAGCCTTTCACACTGTCTAGGGCTTCGGTAATGGCGTTGTTTTCTCCATGCTCTCGGACAAAATACATATTCCCAAAACGGGCTTGTAGTTCAATCCAGAAGGTTCGGGGTAGTAATTCATAGACAGCATCCCCAATACTAAAGGCCAAGAGATTACCCCCCCGTCCATCGGCTACTAAGAGGATACTTTTGTCATCTAGTCCCCAGAAATTTATGACCGCTCTCCCAGGACTGCGCTCGTATTGGGTTAAAACTCGGAGTTTCCAGCCTGTTTCGGCTTCAAAACTTTGGATATCCTTAATTAAAGACTCTTCTTGACCTTTAGGTAAGTAGTTACCCAAATCTACGACGGGCGTTGTTTCCGTTGGTAATAACTCAGGGTTGTTGACAGCCCAGGCTGCACTCGGTGTGGTCAAACCCGTTGTGAGAATGACGAGGGTGAAAATAATTGTTAGTAGAAGCCGTCTAAGCCAACGATGCTGCATGGTTCTATCGGGTTTTTTACTTAAGGTTCTAGGAAAATTGTAATGTTTCTTTACACTTGGTTACTTTATTTTAAGATAATTCCTGAAAATCTGAAAAAGAAAAAACCCATCACCCCATCTCCCCATCTCCCCGTCACCCCGTCACCCCATCTCCCCGTCACCCCATCTCCCCGTCACCCAGTCACCCCATCTCCCCATCTCCCCGTCACCCCATCTCCCCATCACCCCATCTCCCCCTCACCCCGTCACCCCATCACCCCGTCACCCCATCTCCCCATCTCCCCATCTCCCCCTCACCCCATCACCCCATCACCCCGTCACCCCATCACTCCATCACCCCATCTCCCCCTCACCCCATCTCCCCGTCACCCCATCACCCCCTACCGCCCTAGGGTTTTAGCATAATTAACTAATCCCGCACTGATGTAGTGACCGTAACCGTCCAAGCGATCCTGTTGAGCGATTCTATGGGGACTGGTGAAGATGTCTGACAGTCCTACACTCATGAACATGACAGAAGCAGCAGCGATGAGGTAATTGCGGATAACTACAGTGCTTTGGGTGGTTGATGACATGATCTGGCTCTCCATTTCCTTGGTTATCTTCCACAATAGGAAAAGCCGAGGGGTGATGTCAGTCCCAGAACAAGTGGAAAAAAGTAGAACGAACCACTCCTAATTTTTGGGAGAACACAACTGTTCTATAACTAGAGTCTTTTTCACGCCTTGGGTCTGACCTGGGGGAACTGTTCTCTCATCCATAAAATATATAGCGATCGATTCTAATTGTTTGTTGCTTGGATGCTTACCATTCCAGTTAGTGCAAATATACTTAACTAGGTAGGGAGAAAGATTTCGTCCCATAGCTCGATTGAGTTCAATAAAATAAACTCGCCATTGAATAGTTTGATAAAAATCATTTCTCTGTTGTACGGTCGGTTTATCCCAAAGGATGGGTTGATCTTCTCGGAAAGCATTAACCTCACTGCCATCTTTGAGTTTTCCGACAATCACATACCAGCCATCATCCCTAGGTATATCCGGGGCAAATATACTCCATATCTGATCCAAGTGCGTTGACTCAGGAATCCAAGTAATACTTTGAAAAATTCTTCTACTCAGAAAATTATGGGTTTTAGTAACCCAGTCATTGGGTTGTTGTGGACGACGAGCCACCGTCTGATCTACAAAACCCTTTAGATTCCAAATAGTCGTGATTATCAGGAAAAAGATTATGGGCAAATTTAACCACCGATAATCATTAATCTCCAAGGGACGAAATATTAAATACTTGGTGAATAAGCCAGCTTTTTTACGATTAGAAGCAATCGTTTCGTATATCCTTGTTCCTAGCTTTTTGATAGGACTAAGTTGTAGTATCGGTACTAGCCATCTGCCGATGGGAGAAAGACTACAAACGTAGATAATACCATCAAATTTATAATGATTTTGTCCAGAATAATCCCGAACTACCCAGGAGTTATTTTCCTGCATAGCTGCGTAAATTGATTCATCCTCTTGAGCTTTTATCAAGGGGGTATTGGGAAGAATTAAGAAGGTGCGAATTAAGTGAACTACCTTTTTACAAAACCCACAATCAGCATCATAATAGATGGTTAAGCCTTGTTGTTTTTTCGTAGAAAACTTATCAGTTAGTTTATCCCAAACAACACTTGGTATTAAAGCCAACCAGTTGGCAATACTTAAATAGCTTAAGCCGCCAATGGCAAAGGATAGCTCAAAGCCGATATGCAGAAGCGAGAAGGAAATTATGGCTAGAATCCTGAAAAAGGTATTATAAAAAGGAATAAAGATCATGAGGGGACCAACCCACTCAAAAACTAAAGATATTTGCGTTAATAGTTTTTGTAAAGGAAAGGGTGAACCAGCTAAAAACTTACCAAAACTGGTGGTGTATTGATCAAAATTTAAGGCATAATAAACTGCTGTTCCATCGGGCCACCACATCGGGCTTTTGGTTTTAAAGGCTGCTGACCACATATATATATAGCAGAGTTGCACCAAGAATGCGAAGGTGGCGGCATTAAAAATCCATTTTGGTAACGGTTTACTGGAAGTATTAAGTGCATTATCAATGGAATAATAGGCACCTAAGGGTAAAAACATTGCCCAAAATAAGACAGCGCGTAAAACATGATCCCCCGCAAAGATTAGCCCAGGATGACGATTCTGCACAGAGATAATTAAAATCCAAGTCACTATCGTGGCTAGACGGGTACGATAACCAACTAATAGGAAAAGGGCACTCAGTAAACAAATGCCAAAAAGTAAGGCTTGTAGGAAAGGCTGTCCGCTGATTAAATGAATTGACCAATACCCAGGCTTGAGTAAATTGTCAATTAACACAGAACGGGGCAAAACCCCTGCATCGGTATAATGGGCGGTTAAGGCTCGAGAGCGATTAAATACGTCTCCGATAACGATTAGAGCTAATATGATACGAAAAACAGCTAAGGAGCGCAGATCTAAACCAAAAATTTGGCTGACTTTGGAAATTGCTGAGTTGTTCATCTTTCTTCCTTTCCCCTATTTTGTTGAGAGCAGGTTTTTTCAGGGGAAACCAACTCCTAGTTACTAAAAAGCACTGATTGACGCTTTAGGTGAGTTTTTTACGGCCTTTTTTAAAATAATGAGGTATATTCCTCCTGCCTCCATCCGTAACTTGACCTCCCACTATAACATTGAAGCTTCCCCCTAGTATCCATCACTTTTGCCTATTAAAAATCTCAGTGGGATAATTCCTGGGCTAAACTCAGGGCTTCGGCAAAGGTAGTAACTCTCCCCTCGATTTGGGCAAGCTGAATCTCCATTAGGATTTTACCAATCATCGGCGACGGAGCCAGATTGAGTTTTTGGATCAGATCATGGCCACTAACTAGGGGACGGGGATGGGCAACGGCATCCTCGGCATCCTGGTAACGTTTCCCTAAACTTCGCATCAACCAGGGTTCAATCTGCAAAATTTCGGCAATAATCGCTATAATAGGGAAAAATTTGCCAATTTTTAAAAAGAAAAAATATTGTTCTGCCAAGGACATCTCTCCCTGGGAGTGCAGCAGATCAGGTAGGCTTTTTAGTACCGTAGTGACAGCCTTGATCTCATGGCGAGAATATTTTAATTTGTTTAATTCTTGGGCGGCGACTTCCGGAATTGAGGACACTAAACAACTGAGTTTGGCAATATGTAATTCTTCTGCCGAGACGACAAACCCTTGTAAATTAGCTCCTAAAATCTGTACGGATTTTTCAACACTGGTTGCTTGGGAGAGTTTTTTGGCATCAATAGAGGCTAACCATGGCAACAATAGGCCATCGGCTCTGGCTGCTTCTAACCAAGTTTGTCCTAGGGGAGCTTTGAGGAGATAATTTAGTTCCGACTGTACCCGCTCGGCGGCTACTTTGCTAATTAAAGGAGCTAGGTTTTGAATAGCGACACGAGTGCTAGGCGCAATGGTAAAGTTGAGTTGAGCCGCCTGGCGATAGGCTCGTAATAAACGTAAGGGATCATCGGCTAGGTTTTTCTCGGATACCATTCTTAGGCTTTTTTTCGCTAAATCTGCTAATCCCTGCAGGGGATCAATCAAAACTTGCTCCTGGAGCGCAAAGGCGATCGCATTGACAGTAAAATCTCGTCTCTTGAGATCCTCTTCTAACTTACCTCCCTCCTGTTGGGCAAAATCTACGGTGACACGCCCAAAAACTACCCGGGCAATTTGACGCACTTCGTCTAGGACGACAAAGCCCCCATGGTAGTGATTAGCGATTTTACGGGCGGTGGAGATGGCGGCTTCCGGAAGGACAAAATCTAAGTCCAAGTAGTATTTTTGGCGATCGAGCAGAGCATCTCTTACCGCTCCTCCGACTAGATGACTGTGGGGCGGTAGCCAATCTAAGCTAAAGGGTAAATTTTCCCCTAGTAACGCTTCTAATTTTTTGCAACTACCCATGAACTTTGTCAAACTCCATCTTCAATCTTAGCCATATCTTCTTAGTTTGAGCTAGATTAACAGAAAAAGCACAGAGGTAATCTGCGTTATGTGTATTTGTGTAAACTGCTCTTTTGTAGATCGTTGTACTACCTACTACGCGGTCGAAGCTCAACACGAACAATCCCATTTGACGGATAATCCCGATTTTGAAGCCAAGCAACCCACAATTAACGTCAACATCCGCACCCAAACCGACTATATAGAGATGGAATGGGATGTAGTCGGCTGCGATAGTTTTACCGTAGAGACAGGTAAATGGGCTAAATTACGACCAGGGCAACCTCTGCCGACATAACTGGATTTTTATGACTGGAGCCGAAATTAGACAATTATTTCTCAGTAAATGGGGCTGTTCCTACGATGTCCAACTCAGGCGCGTTAAGGATAAAATCTTTGTACAGGTGATGTGGAAATATTTAGAACAAGTTTCCTTTCCCCTTTCGGAGTCTGAATATATAGAACATCTAGACTCTGTAGCTAACTACCTCAATGCCTGGGGAGGAGTTGAGCAATTTACCCGTTATCTGGAGTCTACCCGCGAAAAGCCTCGTCTTGGCAAAGCTGTTAGTATTCCCTTAGACTTGGGAGAAAGAGCCTCGGAATGGATTATATGAATCAATGTACAGATTTTTAAATCAATCCCAATTAGCTTTTTATACGGGGACAGGGTTGAGATTTCTGCACCTAGCCCGCCAAACTATCCCTAATTCTGCGGCCTTGTGGTTGCAATTAGGCATTGCCCAATTGGTTAATTCCCAAGGAGAAGGCTTATTTTCTCTGCAAAAAGCTCAGGAAATCTTCCCCCAGTATGCTCCCACCCACCAAGCCCTGTCCCTAGCCTATTGGGAGTTACAACGGCAGGATCTAGCCCAATTTTGGCGAGAAAAAACCCCTACAGCCCATCTTTCTGGGGATTTTGCCTATTTAGATTTTGATGAAAAAAAGCTATGTCACCAGTGTTTTATACCAAATCTGGTTTTAAAATCGGGTTATAATCCTCCTGCCCCCTGCCCCCTGCCGACCGCCTAGCCTTCACGATTGTCTACTAACATAAGCGGATATCGTATAACTTGCCCGTTGCCCAGTTTTTGACCGATAAAGGCTATAATCTTTTTCGATATCGTCCCTATCTTCAAGAACTGATTCCCCTAGATAGCATCGATGACCTACAAGGAAATCTGAATATCATTGCCCTACCCGAGGATGAACTATGACTGCTCGCCAAGAGGAATTACTACTCAAACTCTCCACTTATCTCGCCTACTCCCAAGATGAGTTAGAGGATTTTGCCATGCAGATGATTGGTGCCGAAGAGGATGATTTTTTGCTATTTCAAAAGGCTGTCAATAGTCAAGACTGGGAAAATGCCCTGGCCATTGCCAGACACTATGACCCTAGGGAATCTTCTATCGTTCCCATTGTCTTGGAATCTTTGTCTTTGGTTTCTCCGTCTTAGAGTCGGACAACAAGATCACAAAAAAATTGATAGACTGGGTTCAATATACCATCGAAGAGTGCGATTGTAGCCGTTGCGGGCGTTATTATTGAAGACCGACTTTAAACTTAAATCCTAGAGGTGAAATTACTATGAAAGCAAAACTCCTAATCCGTTGGGCGACCGTCCTTTGTCTAGCTACAACTTGGTTTGGCCAAACCCCATCGGCCTTAGCCCTTACTCCAGAGCAAATTCAGCAAAAATTGCAAGAAATACCTGTTTTTACGATTACTAACGACAAAGGGGAAATCCTCCTAGCTGCAGGGAAAAATGAGAAAAAATCCGTAGTCTTGTTTATTAGTAAAGAAGAAGCCCAAAAGTCAATTCAGCAGCTAAAACAAAAAAATCCTAGCCAGCCCCTACAGGTGATGCCAATTTCTTTAGGTCGTATGTACCAAACCATCAGGGAAAATCAAGCCGATCCCCAATCTCCTCTCATGAGCTTAGTTCCCATCCCCTCGGAATTGACCGCAGCCCAACAGTTACTCGGTTCCCAACAACAATTTCAAGGAGTACCTCTTTTTTACGCCACGATCAAAATTCCCCCTGCTCCCAATGAGTCAGCAGGTAAGCCCCAAGAAGCTTATCTAACTGCCCCAGATAACAAGAATAATCCCATGATTCCCTTCTATTTTGAAAAAGAAACCATCCAAAAATT
Organism: Microcystaceae cyanobacterium; assembly: GCA_040398185.1. GTDB lineage: Bacteria > Cyanobacteriota > Cyanobacteriia > Cyanobacteriales > Microcystaceae > JBBAUO01. Next base: position 16,871 of record JBBAUO010000039.1, read on the forward strand.
AGTAGAGGATTTTAAGAAAGCGCAACCAGAGCAAGCGAGTAACATCCAGATTCGAGTTGTTCCCTTGGAATCCTTGTTAACGGCTTTTGAACGCAATGATAATGCCACGGAAGAAAAAGCCAAGGAAAATATGGTTATTGTTCCTTCCAGGGAATCAATTCAGTTTATCCAAAACTTACCAACTGAGCCCGCTCCTGCTGCTACACCTCCTAAGAAAAAATAAAAAGCCTTGTCTGTTTTTGTTTCCGGACCGCAATTAGCCCAGTGGCGCCGCCAATCCCAAAAAATGACAGTCTCTCCCCAGGAGGTGGATTGGCTTCTATTACAGATTAGCGATCTAGATAGCCTTTCCCTGCGTCTAGAATCCTTTAGCCAACGTCTGGAAATTCCCCTTACCTACTCCCTAGAGGAATTAAGCCAACTTTGGCAAAAACGCCTAGAAACCCATCACCCTTTACAGTATCTGATTGGACTAACCCCTTGGCGTAATTTTGTCTTGCAGGTTTCTCCCTCTGTACTGATTCCTCGTCCTGAAACCGAGCTGATTATAGATATTGTCGTGGAAAAAACCGGCAAAAATGCCCTAGATTCGGGAATTTGGGTAGATTTGGGCACGGGGAGTGGTGCGATCGCCCTAGGATTAGCGGAAGTATTGACAAATGCGACAATTTATGCGACAGATATTAGTCCCGAAGCCCTAGAGATTGCCGAAGCCAATGCTAAAAATCTGGGCTTGAGTTCCAGGATTTCCTTTCTTGGGGGGGAGTGGTGGCAACCCTTGGCCCATTTGCAGGGACAAGTTAGGGGAATGGTTTCTAACCCTCCCTATATTCCCAGGGGGATGATTGGGCAATTACAACCAGAGGTGTCTTTATTTGAACCCCATTTAGCCCTAGATGGTGGAGAGGATGGGCTAGAGTCGATCCGTTATTTGGTAGAAACGGGGCAATTGTACCTAAAAACCGGGGGGATTTGGCTGGTGGAAATGATGGCAGGGCAAGGAAAAGCGATCGCCGAACTCCTAGAGAAGCAAGGAAACTATGAAAATATCGAAATTATCAATGATTTAGCCGGATTAGAACGTTTTGTACTAGCCTTTAGGCGTTAGGAGAAACATGCCCCTAGTATCGCCCATAGAATTAATTGCATCGGCAAAGACAGGAAAAGTAGTCAGTTTTCCCACGGATACAGTCCCCGCTCTGGCGGTATTACCCCAGTATGGTGAGGCTATTTTTGCCCTCAAGGGGCGTAATCCGGATAAACCCTTAATCTTGATGGGAGCTACCCCAGAGGAGCTATGGAGTTATGTAGAAGGAAGCGCAGAAGAGGCCCAGATATGGCAAGAGATCGCCCATCGGTTTTGGCCTGGGGGACTAACTCTGGTGTTACCTACCCCTAACTCAACTCTGGGTATTAGAGTCCCAAATCACGGATTCGCCAGGGAAATCCTCGCCCAAACCGGTCCTATGCTCACCACCAGTGCCAATCTTTCGGGGGAAAAACCCTTAACGGATTCCCTTACCATAGCCGGGACTTTTCCCGATGTTTCCGTTTGTATGGAGGGGGAATGGGACAACTATAGTGGTTTACCCTCTACCGTTGCCCAATGGACAAAACCAGGATGGAAGATTCTCCGCCAAGGTTCAATTTTTCTGTCCTAGTTTATTTCTGGGCTGCTTTAATGCACTCCGTCACCAGAGCCGCCACGGTGTCCACATCCTTCCAACCGAGGATTTCTGTAACTTTCCTCTGGAGATTTTTGTAGGTTTTGAAGAACTCTGCAATCTCGTCTAAACGATGGGGAGCAATGTCAGAGAGGGATTTTACCTGGGTATAACGGGGATCTTGATCCGGCACACAGAGAATTTTTTCATCGCGATCGCCACCATCGATCATTTCCAGCATTCCTATCGGGCGGGCTGCAATCACACAACCGGGGAAAGTGGGTTCGTCGATTAGCACCATACCATCTAGAGGATCGCCATCATCTGCGAGGGTATTGGGAATAAAGCCATAGTCGTAGGGATATTTCACCGAAGAATAGAGCACCCGGTCTAAAGCAAAGGCGTTCATTTCCTTATCAAATTCGTATTTATTCTTACAACCTGCGGGAATTTCGATCAAAACATTGACTAATCCTGGCTTCGGTTGCGGGGGAATGCGCGATAAATCCATAAATTCTCTCCAAACTATAACACCAAGCATTTTATAACAAGAGGGAACAGGTTAGACTAAATCCGCTTAGGTAAATATATTATCGTGAAGGCTAGGCAGGAGGCAGGAGGCAGGAGGCAGGAGGCAGAAGGCAGGAGGCAGGAGGCAGGATTGTTAGGGTGGATTAAGAAGATTTAAAAATTCGGCTTCCGTTAATTGAGTAATGCCCAATTTTATAGCCTTTTCTAACTTAGAGCCTGCATCTTCTCCGAGTAATAAAAAATCGGTTTTAGCACTTACTGAACTCGTTACCTTACCTCCCGCTTTTTCAATTAATTCTTGGGCTTGGTTCCGTTTTAATGTGGGTAAAGTTCCCGTAATTACAAAGGTTTTTCCCGTCAAGGTCAGTTCTGTTTTTGTGGATGATGAAGGTAAAGCTTGGGCTAGTTGTAAACCTGCTGCCTTTAACTGTTGTAGTAAATTTTGATTGGCGGCAATTTTAAACCAGTCGGAAACAGATTGGGCAATTTCCGCGCCAATACTATAGACAGATTCCAATTGAGTAAAAGAGGCTGCGGAGAGGGTTTCTACCGTGGGAAAATTTTCCGCTAGGGTTTTGGCATTGACCGCGCCGATATGACGAATCCCTAGGCCGTATAATACCCGTGACCAGGGTTGATTTTTGCTCTCTTTAATGGCATGAACTAAATTTTCGGCGGACTTTTTCCCCATTCGTTCAAGTTGGGCGATCTCTGGGCTTTTGAGTTGATATAGGTCGGCAATGGAGTTAACCAAATGGTTCTCAATTAATAAAATAACCATTTTTTCCCCCAGGCCACGAATATCTAAAGCATCCCGACTAGCCCAATGGACGAGGTTAGCCCGTAAAATAGCGGGACAGGAACTATTTACACATCTAGTGACGGCCTCACCCTGGGGACGGACTAAGATAGAGCTACATTCAGGGCAATGGCTAGGCATTTGATAGGGTTCGGTATCGGGGGGGCGCAATTCTGTTAACACCCTGACGACTTCCGGAATGATTTCCCCGGCTTTACGGATGATGATAGTGTCCCCTACCCTGATATCTAGTTCCGCAATGCGATCGCTATTGTGTAAGGTAGCCCTCTGTACTATCGTACCTGCTAGATGAATGGGTTCCATAATAGCCATCGGTGTAACTGCTCCAGTCCTACCCACATTGACGATAATATCCTTCAAAATAGTAGGAGCTTCTTCGGCGGGGTATTTCAAGGCGATCGCCCAGCGAGGAAATTTTTGGGTAAAACCTAACTGTTGTTGTAGAGCGAAGTCATTGAGCTTAACCACCACCCCATCGGTCATATAGGCTAAGGATTTGCGACGAGTATGCCAATCTTGATAATAGGCTTCCACCTCAGCTAGGGATTGACAGAGTTGGCGATGGGGATTGACCATAAAGCCGATACTCTTTAGGTATTCCAAGGATTCCCACTGAGTTTGCGGAGGAATATTGTCATAGTTGGGAAGATGGAGGGTATAGGCAAAAAACTGTAGACGGCGACTATCTGCCACTTTCGGGTCAAGTTGGCGTAGGGTTCCGGCCGTGGCGTTGCGAGGATTGGCAAATAGAGCTTCTCCCTGGGAATCCCGCTCCCGATTGATTCTCTCAAATTCTTCTAAAGGTAAAAAAGCTTCCCCCCTAACTTCCACCAGAGCCGGGGGAGAATCTAAATTAAGACGCAGAGGAATAGAGCGAATCGTGCGAACATTCGGGGTAATTTCTTCTCCCATCACCCCATCCCCACGGGTTGCACCCCTTACTAATAGACCATCTTCGTAGGTCAAAGCCAAAGCGGAGCCATCTATTTTTAATTCACAGGTATATTCTACTCCTACGGGTTGAGGGGCTAATCTTTGCCATTTTTCTTGCCATTGGGCAAATTCCTGGAGATTAAAAGCATTTTCGAGACTATAGAGAGAAATATTATGTTTAACAGAGCTAAATTGAGAATTTATCTGATCTCCTACCCTTTGTGTGGGACTATCGGGAGAAATCAAATGCGGATACTGATTTTCTAGCTCCTGTAGTTCCAGATAGAGTTGATCATAGATGGCATCCTCCAGAATGGGAGCATCTAGCACATAGTAAGCATAGGCGGCTTTTTGCAGTTGCTCAAGGAGTTGTTGCAGACGTTGTTGGGAAGGCACAGGAATTATAGGGTAAAATAAATGCAATTGATTCTATATTAACCAAGCTTGACAAAAAAACGGTTTTTAGGGTAGTCTATCAGGCAAAGATCAACTTTAAATATCACCCCCTCATCGGCCTTGAATTTTTCTGACTTTTCCTTTTGGTGGATTCTCCTACTCTATAGCGTGCCCTTCTTTACCGTGCGCTACATTGCCAAGTCTTTAAATCTCTGGCGAGACATCTTTGATACCTTTGGCTTACTAGCCATGTCACTGATGCTCTTTCTAAACGCTAGTTCTGAAAGCTTTATCATTTTTGCCTGTGAGGTAGTTTTTAACTATTTCATGTTACAGTTTGTCCTTCGTCTGCAAGGAGGCCCCGCTAAATTCTGGCTAGGGGTTCTAGTAGCGATTAATATAGCTATTCTCGCCTATTTTAAATATCTGACCTTTTTTGTAGAAAATATGTGGGGATTGGTCTTTAATGTTCCTAAGGATTGGCATGAGACTTTTCCTTTACCTGTGTTTGAGACTATTCCCCCTGGGGTCTCCTTTTATACCTTTGAAATGGTGGCTTTTGCCATTGACTCCGTTAATTCTAAACGCAGAAAGCCCGTTAGTTTTTTAAACTATTTTGGCTTTATGGCTTTTTTCCCCAAAATTGTTGCCGGTCCAATTGAGCGACGTAGTGATCTATTACCTCAACTAGATTCCTTTAAGTTTAAGTTTACTATCGAAAACTTTGAGGAGGGTCTACGCTGGTTGTCCTTAGGGGCTTTTATGAAGTTTGTTTTGGGGGATAATATTGCATCCTATATCAAATTCGAGAATACGAGTAACCCTTGGATTATCTGGTTTTTTGCGTTTTTATTTAATTTAAGAATTTATTTTGATTTCGCTGGTTATAGTTTTATTGCTATGGGATTAGCTAAGTTTTTAGGTGTTAATCTATCTATGAACTTTTTAGCCCCCTACACTTCCCAGAGCATTAACGAGTTTTGGCGAAGATGGCACATTACCCTGAGCACTTGGTTTCGGGACTATGTGTTTATTCCTCTGATGGGTTCCCATAAGCAATGGGCTCCATTTTTCTTGTTTATTACCTTTACTCTCTCGGGATTATGGCACGGTGCCGCTTGGAATTTTATTATCTGGGGCGCCTACCACGGGGCTTTGTTACTCCTACTGCGTTATCTAGGTAGACCTTTTCATAGTTTTGTGGGCAAGTATCTACCTCAGCCAGCAATTGTTTCCTGGGCGTTGACTTTTGGGTCGGTGGTTCTGGGTTGTTTGTTCTTTATGGAAACCAACAGCAGTCGACTTTTTCAAAAGTTACAAACCTTAGTTAATCCCTTTGCCTATTCTTGGAGTAATTTACAGGAATTGTTTAGTTCCTACAACGTCAATCAGGGATCATTACTAATTTTTATTCTCCTGCTTTCTATCGGGGTTTTAGTGCTAGAGCATATCGCCGTCTGGAAGGAAAAGTTTGAGTACGAGTTGTTGTTATCTCGTTGGTTATCTCCTATTCTATTAGGTATGACTTTCCTTTTTGCTTCCACAAGTTCGGCTGGATTTATTTACTTTGAATTTTAAGAAATTCCCATAGCGATCGCTTTTCGACTGATTTATCTCCCTGTATCTTTCTTCAAATAAGCTAAGGGCAAGGCCAGTGATAGGGCATTAGATGTTTTTTCCTAATTATTTCTACACATCTATCTTTTTGTTGCTCTAAAACAGAGTAAATGGAGTCTGTATTAAGTCCGTGACGGATAATAATGATGTTAGCGGTTAACTCGGTTAACTCTGTTCTTGTTTCATTGTTTACGTCGCGGTGTTGCTGAATCAAGGTATGAAAATAAAAATCTAATAATCTGAAGTATTGGTCATATAATAGTTTAGCGATCGCTAAAAAATAAAAAAAATACTCAAAATCACCAACGCCAATTCCAACTGTGTGTTCTCCTCCATGACAGGAGCGAGTACCATCATCTTCCTCGGTTGGCATCCATGTACCTCGTGAATATTCCATACATTCATGCCCGTTAGGTTCAATACTAATTATTTTGCTATTTCTATAAAGAATATTCTGACCTTGACGATGTAAGTATTGAGCAATTAAAAGGACAAGGAAACGATTCAAAGGGTAGTAATTCTTAAAATAATTTTGCCTAAATACTAAGCTTATTTTTGCTTTCTCATTTAACCATACTTTTAATAAATCGTCTAATTTATCACCGATATTACTGTTATGTAGTAAGTAACTAATTTGGTCTTTATGCGTATCTTCTAATTCTTGATAGATACAATCTTCTTGCTCCCTTGTGCTTGCCCAAATTAAACACCTACGAGCACGATCTTCCGCACTTTGGAGTACAGCCTCTATGTTTGTTCGCGTAGTTGCTAGAATAGAATCAAATAATTGCTCATATATCTTAATGGCTGAATTTATCCTAGTAACGCAGCGCAAAAAGTCCTGTAAAGCACCATCTCCAGATCCAGATATGACAATCCGAGGAGTGTCAGTTAAGCCGCAATGATCACTTTCAAATTGATCATTATCCCAAAACTTTATTCCTTCATATACAGGTGTATCGTCAGAGTCTCTAAATTGACAATCCTCAGAACCCGCTCCTGTAGCCCAAATAACTGCACTAAAGTTATAGACTTCAGCATTATTAAAAGTTACTTGTAATGAAAGATCATTACCAAGAGTATCACTAATTACCTGAATGTTAGTTATTTCCGTATTAGGCATAAATTGATAATAAATATTTGTCTTGGCAAACATCCCAAGTTCCAGTTCCCACCTATTGGCAAGTTCCTCAGCCTTATTAGCTTCAAAGGGTAAGAGCGTATGGAAGAGAACATCTTTTCTTGTATAATGATCGACAGGCCAATCATACTGATTTGGGTGAATAAAGCGAGATGAAAGTTTCTGTACTGAAAAACATGCCCGTTTTCTTTCTACTAAAGTTGTGCGAATCCTCTGTTCTGCTCCAAACATAGCCGCAGTAACACCCCCAGCACCTCCGCCAACAACTAAGAGAGGCTTATCTTTATTAATAATCTCCTTATGGATTAGCTCTTCTACAATTAGTCGTCCTCGCAGCATTTGATCACGAATACTAATGGGGCCAGGACCGGGAGAAAGTAAATAAAAGCGACTAAATACTCTATGAGCTTCTAAAAAAGTGGTCATAAACCGTCAATATCTTCTTTATTTCAACGAATAAGGAGAATATTACCATATTTACTGAGCGCAATTTTGGCTAATTTAATTTTTCTTTAAAGGATTTTTGAGGCTATCCTTATAAGCCCGCATATTGCCATTGCCTTCATAAGCCCACATATTGCCTTTTTTGTACCAGCCTATGTGCCCTGCTTCTAAGTGACGTTTCAGAGAATCATGATCTCTGGGTGAGTCGCCTTGTCCATCATAAATAGTTGCGCCCTGCTCCCATAACTTTCTTTGTTCAAGTAGGTTCAAGGGGATATGGGTAAAGACGATAAAGCTAGGAGGAAATTTCTTCTTGGAAAAATAAGGATTCTGAATTTCTTCAATTTGTTCCACAACTTCATCTATTTCGGAGATATCCTTGACATTCCAATACACATATCCAACAAAAGGAAAATCGTTAGGTGATTTCGTAAATTCCTCGTATGTTTTAAAATTAAAATCAGGAATTTCGTAAAGTTTTTTAGCATCTTTCATGTATAGCTCGGGAGCTTTACCTTCCGGCCACAGGAAGCCGAATGAACTGATATCACTAGGATCTATGGGGGTTCCGATGACTCCGTAGCCTATTTTGTGAGACTTTTCTAATCTGTCAAAATCTTTCTTTAAAGAGTAATCCCATTTTGAAGAATAATCACCATCATCATAAATCTTCAATGTCTCCTTAGTAGCAAGCAATCTTTTATATGTTTTTCTTAGCTTTTCTTTAGTTTCATTCAACAATTCTTTATTAGTTTTAGGATCATCTTCAGATAATTTCCATCTAAAGGCAATTTGGGCAGACTCAGCGAGGAGTTTAATAGACTCCTTAATATCTCCAATATAACCAGATCCGTCTTTTCTAGACCCATCCACAATCTCTTTTACTTCTGCCCAATACACAAATTTACCAAGAGCAAAAGCTTCAGCTAGGGAAATACAGTTATTAAAAACATCGCGGTCTGTATCTTCCAGCAGCAGTGGGAACAGACGGCGGCTGGCTCTAGTTAGTAGGGCGAACCCACCAGTTATGTTCAGCCCGTCTGGTGATGGCAAGGCCGACTCAAGTTCATTAGATACTGCTGGTGATTGTTGGGTGGTTATTGTGGGGGTTACTGTTTGCATAATGATTATGTATAGAGAACTCGAATAGATACTCTGTATAGTTCCTATATCAACTACCACGGTAACTCGAAGGAATAACTCGAAGAGTTTTTTTTGATCTCGGAATTATTTATAGGGAGCGCTTTAGGAACTGTGTATAGATAGAACTGTGTATAGTATGGATAGAACAAGCATTGCGCCCCTACAGAAACTCTTTTTTTTAAAGCGGATTTGCTATGAGTCTGCTGTGTCTTGGCTCAAACTAGCAAATCTAGTGTATGGACTATGTACATATTTAAGTTCAATCGATTATATCTTTGTATTACTTGTATAGACTATAGATAGATTACTTAGCCTGCTCACCATATTTTTGTATTATCTGTATAGATTATAGATAAGTGACTTAACTTACTCACCATTTTTTGTACTACTTGTTGCACTATTTGTATAGAATATAGATAAACAACCTAGCTTGTTCACCATATTTTTGTATTGTCTGTATAGAATATAGATAAATAACCTAGCTGTTCACCATATTTTTGTATTGTCTGTATAGAACATAGATAAACAACCTAGCCTGTTCACCATATTTTTGTATTGTCTGTATAGACTATAGATAAATAACCTAACCTACCGCCATGGATGATGACAAAAAACGCGACTTAGCCATCTACCGCTACTTGCTGTACTGCTTCGCTTTGGTACTAGATGAGAGTGGGAAGCCGAATTTTCGCCAAACAGCTAAAAGATTCGGGAGGGAGGGGGCTGATCATGCAATTCGCATTTACAATGATGTCAAAAAAATTGAGCAGAAGTTTAGTGCTGCCAAGCTAACCACGGGAAAACTGGTAGAACTTCTGGCAGGGCTACGGAAACACCCTAAAATCATTAATAGGGAAGACTATGCGCGGTTAGAGCAGTTAAATCGCTATATTACCTCAACTGATATCCTCAAAGCCTTCCAAAAACTCATTCATCTTTCCCCTAAAGAAAAGGAGCTATTGGGAATAGAAGGGGTTGACGAGGAAATTATCCTCCAGCAAGCTCTACTTAATATAGGAGCATATCACGATCGCCTCAATCAGAAAAAAATCCTAGAACTTTACGAAATATCGATTACAACGCCCTTAAGCTCACCCACTCCAGCAGAGAAGGATACACCGAGTAGACTACAGGTAATACGTACTACTATAGAAGAAGCCCTACAACATTTACCTAGGGAAATTATCCTTCAGTACATAGAAGGTTTAACCAATACTGTGCTAAGGGTGATTAATCGCATAGAGTCTCAAGCGGGGGTAGGTAATCTAGAAAGTAATCAGTCAGATTTTTTTAGAAAAGCTAATCGCAACTACCAAGAAAACTATTTTCCCCTAGAAAACCTGAAAAAAATTACTAAAACTATTGTCAAAAATAAATTATTAACCGCAGAGTTTTCTATCAGCGTTAAAAATATAAAAATGTATAATTTACCTCCCTTGCCGCTATTCTATGAGGGAGAGAGTCAATCTAATAGTGAATTTCTTCTAAATTATCAAATTAATACAATTGAAAGCCTACAAAATAAAAGTGACTATTTTTCGGAACCGTTTCAGGGTAATCAAGCTCAGGAGGCTTACCAAGTAGAAATAAGTTTTTATATTAAAGTTCCTAGCGCAGATGGCAAAAGTATGGAACGGGAAGACTTTACTATAACAAGCAGGGGAGTTAGTGGTATTATTACCCAATGTATCAAGATCATCAATCGTACCTTATTTGCTGATATAAAATCTCTAGAGACTTACTTTCCTATTGCCCACGACTTATTTCTTAAACAAGATGCTATAGGAAAAAAAGTTGCCTCAGTGGTCGATGCTCACAACTTCGTCAGACTGTGTAAGGGAGAAACTATTAAAGAAGCTTTGATTAGAAACCTCTCTGAAAAAGAATTTATTTCCTACGAGAAGGTATCTTTTTTAGATGAAGTAGGTGCAGCAGATTACTATAGTTTTGATCTCGTTGAAGCCATTGTCAACTCTGCTCTCTTAGCAAGACTACAAGCAATTCGAGAAACTGGGCTATCTCCAGATAAGTATCTTAAAGAACTCCACAACTGGATTAAAAAAGAAAAGAAACTGCTTAAGGCTAAAAATTATTTAACTTCCTATCCTTTTTCCTTAATGGTCATGGAAGCAGAAATGAAAGAACCAATTAAAGTTTGGCAAACAGAGGAGAAGGATGAGCCGAATCAAGAGGAATGTTATCATTATATGCTACTTGAAGAACCTACTCTAGAAAACTACTCTGATGTTAATTACAAAGCACACCTTCTGATAGTAGAAAAATATTTAGATGAGGGATTATATCGTAAGGCTTATAACTACCTCAAAGCTATAGATCACCTAGAAATATTTCAAAAAGATGCAGATTTAATTAATTTTAATAGTCCACCTACCTCACAGGATAAAGATAATCTTAAGGAAATAAGAGTTTTTTCAGGAAGCTTACTAGCCTATTATCAATTCTGTTGGGCTTACTATTTCTATTCTTTAGATTTAGAAGGAGAAATAGAACATCGTTATTTTGATGTTTTAGAAAGTAGGCTAAAAATCGAGTGTATAAAAAAATCCCTAGAACACTTAGAAAAAGCGGAACATCATCTCCACATACGCTTGGCAAAATATTTTATTATTGATGAAATTTCTCAAGGCATTCTTCACCCATACTTTTCCCTCCTCGCTAAAATATATTTTCTGAAAGCTAAGATTTTTCTGTTCTTTCCCCGCGAGGCTGTACAATCTTTAAAAAATAGTGAGAATCCTCTTAATGATATTAACTATGCACGCATATCTCTCCTAGAAAAATCACGTATTTATGCTGCTAGAGATGGGGATATAGAACTATACTTTATTTGTACTGCCTATCAAAGTTGGGCTTATATAATGGCAGGTTATTTAGTGCCAGATAATCCTACCGATAAAAAGTATCATTGGTCACAAGAATTGATGAAGAGCCAAAGTCAAACTCAGGATACCTATAGGGATAAAAGTTTTAAATGGGCAAAAAAACTCATGACATCTGCTCTAGTATCCTACGAATCAGTAGGTAAAAAAGCTTACGATATTATCAAAGAAAAAAGCGGTATCATCAAAGAAGAAAGCAAGGAAGAAGAGCAACATATAAATAATCTTCCTCGCTTTGAAGAGTATGCTGATAAAAATTTAAAAGTTCAAGCAATTCCTGCTTTTAATGAACTGAAATTACCCCCAAAGGAAGCAAGAGATCCTAATGTTAGGGAAAAGCAAAAGTATGAGAAAGATATTCTTAACATCGATATGTCCTTGCTATATTGTGAAGGTAAAGAGAATGGCAAAGAATACAAAACCTATTTATTCGGTAGTAATGCCTGTCATTTACTGTTTGCACAGGGAGTTAATGCTTTAGTGCAAGACGACGATGAAGGTTCTGGGTTAAATGGGATATTTAATGAGATATTTAAAGCTTATCGCTTCTTTCTTTTCTCTCTCGCTATTGCCGATGATAGCTGCAAAATTGAACCTGAAACAGAAAAAAATTCTGAAACCTCAACCCGCTCCCAAATAAAAATCACGCGTAATTTTAATGATAAAGCTAAAATCGGAATACCACCAGAAATTTTAACCATTCGTGATTTATATCCACACCGAGTTAGTGAAGTTGTCGCTATTGCGAAAGTATATGCAATACTTTGCAATATAATTCTAGTATATTCAGGTTTGGCAAAAGGTGAGTCAAAAAACAAGTTAGATGAAGAAAGAAAATATCTACTTGATGCTATATGTTCTGATCCTAGAGATACTGTTCACGATCCAAACATTGTTAATGAACAAAGTCGTTTTAATGGATACCTTGCTCCTTACTTAGAGCGAGTAAAAAAAATATTAAAATCAGAAGAAGAGTCCTACCCAAAAGAGGATATTCCCACCCTAGAAGCAGAACAAATCAAAATGAAAAGAGATAAGTTAGTCGAAGAAATCTTCTTAGCCCTAGCCGAAGAGGTTTCCTAGATTTTTCGTCTGCTGAACTAGACTTTCAAAGTAAAGCCGATTTAGTTAACTGGCTTGAACAAAACCTTGAGTAGTCAGCCTGAATAAGCTAGTTGAGCAAATCCGTCAATTACCCAGGGCAAGGTGTACAACCATCTGGCTAACAAAACGCAGGTTAATAATGCTACAATCTTAGTCTGATTTGGTTCTGATGGGGAGCAGCCATTAGAGGTAAGGGGGAAAGTTCGGTGTAAGTCCGTCGCTGTCCCGCAACTGTAATAAGATTAAGCCTAATCTTTGAGTCAGGATGCCCGCCAATTCCTAAAACTTGTACTCATCTGCGAGGTAACGGATGAAAAGATGGAAATTAGTCGCCATCGCTCTTTTGAGTTTTTATATCGTCGTCGCTCAAACCGCCCCCGCCCAAGCCATGCACATTATGGAGGGGTTTTTGCCCGTGGGTTGGGCTTTGTTTTGGTGGCTGGTGTCATTGCCATTTTTTGTGATCGGATTGCGATCGCTAACTCAGATTACCAAAGAAAATCCGCAATTAAAACTCCTTTTAGCTCTAGCGGGAGCCTTTACTTTTGTCCTCTCGGCGCTGAAAATTCCCTCCGTAACTGGAAGTTGTTCCCATCCCACAGGTACGGGGCTAGGAGCTATTTTATTCGGTCCTGGGGTAATGACGGTCCTGGGGAGTTTGGTGCTGTTATTTCAGGCTATTTTACTAGGCCATGGTGGACTAACAACCCTAGGGGCTAATGTTTTCTCCATGGCGATAGTTGGCCCTTGGATCGCCTACTGCATATATTGGTTTTTTTGTCAACAACAAAAACAAAAATTAGGAATTTTCCTAGCAGCTACCCTAGGGGATTTAATCACCTATCTAGTCACTTCCCTACAGTTAGCCCTGGCTTTCCCCGCCGCTAGTGGGGGGATTATGGCATCTTTTCTCAAATTTGCAGGGATTTTTGCCCTCACTCAGATTCCCTTAGCCATCAGCGAAGGTTTATTAACCCTACTCGTCTGGGATTGGTTGCAATCCTATGCCATAGCGGAGCTACAAATTCTCAAAAAACTCAAAGGGTAATGTATGCAGACAAGTAAGCAAAATAACTGGTTATTGATAGTTGGGGTGGTTACATTAGCGATTCTTCCCTTGGTTTTTGTCAAGGGGGAATATGGAGGAGCCGATGGGGAAGCTCAAGCCGCCATTGAAGAAATTCACCCAGGTTATCGGCCTTGGTTTCAACCAATTTTAACCCTACCCAGCAAGGAAATTGAAAGTCTGCTTTTTGTGGTTCAAGGTTCCCTAGGTGCTGGTGTATTGGGCTATGTAATTGGCTTATACAAAGGGCGTAGCCAGAGATAATCTGGTTTTTTCCCCATGCACCATCCGATAGATGCCCTCGCTTGCCAAAATCGTCTACGATACCTACCCCCGACGCACAAGTTAGGGTTTACGGTAGTCTTATTTATCCTCGGCTATTTTTCTCCTTGGTGGGGGCAATTATTAATTACCCTCTGGTTGGGCGTGGCAATTGTTGGTTATGCCGGTATACCTTGGTACATCTATATACAACTGCAAATGATTCCCCTAGGCTTTTGGTTATTGAGTTTACCCCCTTTACTCTTGGGTATTACTTCCCTAAATAATCTACCCCATGGGGATTTAGAGCTATGGCAGGGATTGAGACTAGGAGAATGGTATGTTTATTTGAGTAAGCAGGGAATAGAGCAGGGAATAACGGTTTTAGGGAGAGCGATCGCCTTAAGTTCCTGTATGTACTTTATGTTACTAACAACTCCCTTTGTAGAGATCCTCAGAATTTGCCAACGTCTGCACTTTCCTCCCCTAATTTTAGAGTTACTGGCTCTGATGTATCGGTTTATTTTTCTTTTGAGTGATACAGCCTTAGAATTAGTAAATGCCCAAAAATCTCGTCATGGTTATCGTACTTGGAAGACGAGCATGGTAAGTTTATCCCTAGTAATTAGCCAACTTCTACGGCGTAGCCTCGACAATTACCGTGAGATTTCCTTGGGGTTAACCGCTAGGGGTTTTAATGGAGAATTAAAAGTCTGGCATTCTCGTCGTCGCTACCAAGGTAGTCTGCGTTATGGATTAGAAGCAGTGGGGGGCTGTTTATTTTTGCTTATTTTAATGGGATGGTATTATCTATGTTAATGGAATTTGATGGCATTGAATATACCTATCCTTGTAATGCTAAACCTGCCCTTCATTCTTTGAGCTTACAGATAGGGAAACATCAGTGCTGTGCTGTAATTGGTAGAAATGGTTGTGGTAAAACTACCCTATTTCGCTTGGCTAATGGCTTGTATCGTCCCCAAGGGGGAATAATTCGTTGGCAGGGAAAGCCATTAAAATATCACCATAACGCTCTTAATCAATTGCGAAGCCAAGTTGGTTTAGTCTTTCAAGATCCTGAACAACAATTAGTAGGTACTACCGTAGAAGAGGATCTTTCCTACGGTTTATGTAATCTGGGGCTAGGGGAGAAGGAAATAGAAGTTCGAGTACAGCAAGCTCTCCTAGATTTTGACTTAACTGATTTAGCAGATACTCCCGTCAATTACCTAAGTTTAGGACAAAAGAAACGCTTGTCTATTGCTGATGTAATGATTCTACAACCAAGACTATTATTATTAGATGAACCCACTGCCTATTTAGATCCCCAACAAGTCCGCACTCTATGGGCTACCCTAGGACAAATTCAAGCCCTGGGAGCAACTATTATGATTGCTACCCACAATCTGGATTTTGCCTATGCTTGGGCGGATTGGATTTTTGTCATGGATTCAGGAAAATTGGTTTTAGAAGGCAGTCCAGAAACGGTTTTTCAAAAAAGGGAAATTATGGAGGCTTTGGGTTTAGGGATTCCCTTAGTGCTAGATTTATTCAAGACAGAGCTAACGGTAAAAGAAAGCCTCAAAAAGTGGTTTAGCAGAGGATAGGCAAAAGCGGATTGGTTATAATAAACAAGAAAACCCGACCATCTCAAAAAATTGCCATGTCCTTAAAAATCGCTGTTATTGGAGATATTCATGATCAATGGGAAGAAGCCGACAACTTAGCCCTAGAAGCCCTAACAGTAGATTTAGCCCTTTTCGTGGGAGATTTTGGCAATGAATCCGTAGAGGTAGTACGCCGCATCGCCTCCTTAAATCTACCAAAAGCGGCAATTATGGGCAATCATGATGCCTGGTATAGCGCCTCATCCTGGGGAAAAAAACAATGTCCCTACGACCAGGAAAAAGAAAATCGGGTCCAACAACAGTTAGACTTATTGGGAGAAGCCCATGTGGGTTATGGCAAGTTAGACATTCCCCATCTAGAATTATCCATCGTCGGTAGTCGTCCTTTTAGTTGGGGTGGGCCAGAATGGAAAAATAAGAAATTCCTAGAAGCTCGTTATGGAATCACCAATTTTGAAGATTCGAGTCGTAAAATAATCGAGTCAGCCAACCAGAGTACCTATAACACGGTGATTTTTTTAGGGCACAATGGCCCTTTCGGATTAGGAGCGCAACCAGAAGATATGTGTGGTAAGGATTGGCAACCCCTAGGGGGAGATCATGGGGACCCGGATTTTGCTGAAGCTATAGCCAAAGCTCGTCAACTGGGCAAACGCATTCCTCTCGTAACTTTTGGCCACATGCACCATCGCCTACGTCATACTAAGTCTTGTTTTCGTCAACGGGTGCAAGAATGTAAAGAAGGAACTGTTTATCTAAATGCGGCATCTGTTCCCCGTATTCAAGGGGAAAATGGACAAAAAATCCGCAACTTTTCCCTAGTTTCTTTGCTCAACGGGTTAGTGGAAACAATTTCTCTGGTTTGGATAGGGGAAGACTTCACCATTGTCTCGGATGAGTGTTTATACCAAATGCGCTCAGATAAATATCTTATCGTGAAGGCTAGGCGGTCGGCAGGAGTAGAATGACTATGGTATCAAAAGAAGGTAGTGACTGGCTCCTAATATTGCCTAAGGCCTTAAGTTTTGGTATAATGGTGATCCGAATGCTTCCAAGCTTGGAGAGGTGGCAGAGTGGTCGAATGCGCGCGACTTGAAATCGTGTAACCCGAAAGGGTTCGTGGGTTCAAATCCCACCCTCTCCGCTCAGGTTTTAGCTAGTTGTGATCTTACGAATTTCCGTATAAAAAGCCGTCTCATTTCTCCCATCAGGATATTCTGTAAGAACCGTCCGCAGTTTGAGATTAGCACTAGCAAAGTAAATCCTTTCATTAGAACTAAGATCCTGGGAAACAACGCTCAAAGTTAAAGCCTCGTCACTTCCTAGGGAGTAGTTACCACGGAAAGATGGGTGCAAAAATTCCCCTGTTTTCAGAAAAACTAAGCTATTTGAGCCGACTTGTTGAGATTTTCCCCAGTCGATCTTATTGTCCCAACTGATTTTAATTCCCCCTTGGCTTAGACTTGGCTCAACCTGATACTGCTGACAAAGTTGAACCACTTCAGGATGATCAATCTCTAAGGGTACCACAGTTAGCTCCGCCTTGCTGTTGTCAATTGTCTGCTCATTGAGTTGGTAGCTAGTGCGTTGGGCAAACCATAAACCTGCCCATAGTTCTATAAACTCCTGAATTTCCATTGGTTAAATTGATAAAACCATCCTCATTAACAATTAAGTTAATTTTAAGGCATTGTTAGACGCTCTAACGAATAAATCGCCGCTAGACGAACTTGGGGATGATCATCTTTAGATAAAAATTTGAGCGCGGATAGACTTTTAGCCGATTGTAGATTGCCTAGGGCTTCGGCTAAACGTTGTCTGACTAGCCAATCCTCGGAGGCGACAAATTTCAATAGCTGCTCCAGGCTATCCACGGCTTTGATTTCTCCGAGCGCGGCGATCGCTGCCTGTTGTAGTACCGTTTCTGGACTATCTAGAGCATCTAAAAGCGCGTTTTGGGCGCGAATATCCTGTAAATTCCCTAAAGACACAGCCGCACTAAAACGGACTAACCATTCTGTATCTTCATAAAGTGCTCTCACTAGGGGCTCAAAGGCTCGATTATCTTCTAAATAGCCCAAGGCCCCGGCTGCATCGGCTCTGATGCCATAGTCTGGATCGGTTTCTAGTAATTCTACTAAGATAGGATAACATTCTGAGGTTTGTTTGACCCCCAGGGCAAAAACCGCCATCGATCGCACCGTCAGGATGTCATCATTTAATACTTTTTTGATTAGGGGTACTGCATCCTGGGCGGCTACTTGTCTTAGGGAAGCCAGCGCCAGCAGTCGATCCTTAGAATCTGGACTTTCTAGTTGGCTGGCAATGTGGGCTAAATCTGGTGTAGTCATGGAGTTTTCTTAAAAAAATTAATATTTCTTAATAATCATTGTAACAAGAATCTCTTTAAACAGGGATAAAGATTTGTGTTATGCTAATAGTTGACTCGGACTCATGCGATTACAACGCTCAAATCTTGTCAGGACCGGAAGGTAGCAGCAATACGGGATGCTTGTGGTAGGCTTGATCTCCGGGTCCTTGTCTAGACTGTCTTTTGCCAGAGACGAAAGGAAAAGACAAGGGCAAATATACCCGAGGCTACCAGCACGATGGCAGGACCTGAGGGCAGATTATAAAAGTAACTTAAATACATTCCCGTAATGCTGGAAATAACCCCAATCCCCACGCCGACAAACATCATTTGGTGTAGGCGCTTAGTGAGAAGGTAGGCAGTGGCCGCAGGGGTAATTAAAAGGGAAAGGACTAAAATCACTCCCACGGCTTTTAAACTAGCCACTATAGTTAATCCCATCAGGATCATTAAGCCTAAATCTAGCCATTGTACGGGTAAACCCGTGGCTTGGGCTCCGAGCTTATCAAAGGTATAGAAAAGTAACTCTTTGTAGAGGATAATCACGGTTATAATGACAATGGAGGCGATAATCAGGGTATCTCGAATATCATTGACCGTAACTCCTAAAATATTGCCAAAGAGAAAGTGATTTAGGTCTATTTTATTGTCCTTTTGAATAACGGTAATCAAGGTAATCCCCAGGGCGAAGAAGGCGGAAAAGACTATTCCCATAGCAGCATCTTCCTTGATATTGGAGCGCGCACGGATCAGATTGATAAACACCGTACTCAGTAATCCCGCCACAAAAGCACCGATAAAAAGATTGATATTTAAAATAAAAGCGATCGCTAACCCAGGTAAGACAGAATGACTAATCGCATCTCCTAGGAGAGCTAATCTCTGTACTAAAAGGTAACTACCCACCACCGCGCAGATAATACCCACGATAATCGCCTCAACTAGCGATCGCTGCATAAACCCGTATTGCAAAGGTTCAAGTAAAGTATTTAACATCTAATTTTTTTGTCTAGGGAGATTTCATAATTATCTCATAATTTCGGTCACTTCCTAAACACATCATTTCTATGAATTTCGAGAAAGGTCAAATTTGGTAAAAACTTATCAGGAAAATTAATTTGTTTGCCACAATAGGCAATAAAATCTCGCTCTATAGTTGAGTTTGGCAAAAAACTTTTTACATAAGAACTTATTATCAATCGGTAGTCATTGTCTAAAGCAATTAAGCCCTGATCAAAAGCTTTTGCGTAAGTTTGAGAAAGACATAGACCATTGCAAGGATCTAAGCGATGTTTAGGATAGGTTGCCCAAGGAAGGATATGTCCCGCCACCAGCAGTTCAGGAATAGGATTAGATGAAATGCAGCAGTTACTATTATAATTATTAAGAATAGTTTCTCTAAAGAATTGTTGCTTTAGTCTCACTTTTGCAGTAGTAACTCCCTCGGTAATTTCTTCCTCTTGGAAATTTTTATTTTCAACCAGTTCTTGAAATCTGATTTCGCTTTCTTCTCCTAATTTATCCCAATCATCTGCAAATTCTTGCCAAATTTGGCGATCAGCTTTGCTGGCACCTGGTAAACCTCTTTGTACGAGCGTGGGATCAAGGGATGCAAAATTAACTAACTTCATCGCTAAACTACCTGGTGTTCTATGGAGCTTGACTGCTACATCTTGGATAGCAGGGTTTCTGTGGTGTAGTTGTCCAAAGGGCAATTTACAATATAAGTTCATGGCGATTAAAAGCTCATCCCTCGACCAGGGTTTGCCTCTAGGCATTTTTCTCCTTAATGGGGCTTGTAGGTATATTATCGTACAATAAAATTACTATTGATCAACTGCATTCAGATAACAACCCATGACCACTGCTGTAAAAGTCCAATACGAAGCAATTATTGGTCTAGAAACCCACTGTCAACTGAACACCGCTAGTAAGATTTTCTGTACCTGTTCGACACAGTTCGATAGTCCCCCCAATACGAATATCTGCCCGGTTTGTCTGGGTTATCCTGGGGTTCTACCCGTACTCAATGAAGAAGTCCTCGCCTCTGCCGTTAAGCTTGGGGTAGCTATTAATGGAAAAATAGCCCAATATAGTAAATTTGACCGCAAACAATACTTTTATCCCGATTTACCGAAAAATTACCAAATTTCCCAGTACGATTTGCCCATTGTTGAACATGGCTCTCTAGAAATTGAACTGGTGGATAAGAAAACTAAGGAAATTAGCCGCAAAACCATCGGCATTACCCGCCTCCATATAGAAGAAGATGCTGGTAAGTTAGTTCATGCAGGTAGCGATCGCCTCTCTGGATCTAGCTATTCTCTGGTAGACTTTAACCGAACTGGAGTCCCTTTACTAGAAATTGTCTCCGAGCCCGATTTACGCACCGGACAAGAAGCCGCCGAATATGCCCAAGAATTGCGGCGTTTAGTCCGTTATCTGGGGGTTGGGGATGGGAATATGCAAGAAGGCTCCCTGCGTTGTGATGTCAATATCTCCGTGCGCCCTGTGGGGGAAAGTAAATTTGGCACCAAGGTAGAAATCAAAAACATGAACTCCTTTAGTGCCATCCAAAAAGCCATAGAATACGAGATAGATCGCCAAATTACCGCCCTTGGTAACGGGGAAACCATCCGCCAAGAGACGAGGTTATGGGAAGAAGGCCGTCAATGTACCATCAGTATGCGATCCAAAGAAGGTTCTAGTGATTATCGCTATTTCCCTGAGCCAGATTTACCTCCGTTAGAAGTTTCTACCCAACAGATAGAAGACTGGAAAGCTTCCCTGCCCGAACTTCCTGCTCCTAAACGCCGACGTTATGAAAGGGAATTAGGTCTTTCTGCTTATGATGCACGGGTGCTAACCGACGATCGCTCCGTGGCTGAATATTTTGAACGAGCAGTGGCTGCGGGGGCAAATGCTAAACTGGTGACTAACTGGGTAACTCAAGATATTGCTGCTTATTTGAATAGTAATTTAAGCTTGAGCATTGCGGATTTAGCCCTAACTCCAGAGAATTTGGCGGAATTAGTCAATCTCATTGATTCGGGAACTATTAGCGGTAAAATTGCCAAGGATATTCTACCTGAGTTATTAACTAAAGGAGGCTCTCCTAAAGCTCTAGTCGAAAGTCAAGGATTGATTCAGATTTCCGATACTGGGGAAATTGAGAAGATTATCGATCAGGTGATAGCTAGTCATCCCCAAGAGTTAGAAAAATACCGCAGTGGTAAAACTAATCTGAAGGGGTTTTTTGTCGGTCAAGTGCTGAAACAATCCGGGGGTAAGGCAGATCCCAAGGTGACTAATCAATTAATTGAGAAAAAACTACAAGGGTGAGTTGAGTTAAAAAAAATGCGGATTAATGCCCAGAGTAAACTAATTAGTTCCATCCTGTCCCCGGCGGCAAAATTGTGGCTGCGATCGCTCCTTGAAGGCATAAGTCATCTAGATGTGGCGATTCAAGGGCAGGATCGTCAATTAATTAGTGGTTATGTGCCGAAGGTGTACCTCAATGCCGAAAAAGCTATTTATCAAGGGGTACACCTAGATAAGGTACAAGTGTGGGCAGAGAATACGCGGATTAATATTGGCCAAATCCTCAAGGGAAAACCCCTGCAACTTTTGGAGCCAATTCGGGTAGTTGCGGAGGCTTCTATCCTAGAAGGGGACTTAAATCAATCCTTGTCTTCTTTTATTCTGGCAAATGCTCTCAATGACTTGTTAATTTTTCTCCTCAAGGCCGGGGGAATAGAGAACGCTAAAGAGATAGTTAGAGCCAGTAAAATAGAATGGCGATCGCTCACCCTAGATCATCAGATAGCTTCTGTAGGGGGGATATTTACTCCTACTCCTGGGGAACAACCAACGGAAATTAGTATCCGTATGTCCCTAAATTTGCAGGATGCTCAAACCCTAGAAATTAATCCCTTAGAGTTAACTCCTCTACCAATTTGGTCATCTTTGCAGTTGAGAATCTTTCCCGTAGATTTAGGAAGTAATGTTAATCTAGAGAAAATGTCCATTGTCTCAGGACAACTTTTTTGTTCCGGTCGTCTAGTGGTCGAACCCTAGTCATAACTATTTCTATCTACCTATGACTTTTACCACTATGTTACTGACGGGAAAACAGAAGGAAATCTTAAAAGAAGGAATAATAGGGGCTTACCGAGAGGGTGAGTTAGAAATTCTGCTCTCTGAGAAGATGGACTTAAGATATAGCCCCATAGCTAGGGGAGAGGACTACATCAGTAGGGTTGCCTTTCTAGTGGAAAAACTAGAAGCAGATGGTGCAGTAGAACAGTTGATTAGAGTGGTAGTGGAAAAGAAGCCCAACAGCCCCTACTTAGCAGAAGTCAAGACTGAGTTTGAGAATATTTTAAGCCAACCGGCATCACCGAAAAAAAATATACCCAGCAACCTCAAATACCGAGGCTCAGAACACTTTGTCGGGCGAGATGAAGTACTAAATCAAATTGGCAAAAGATTGGAGCAGAATAGCCAACTGGCCATCTATGCGGTATCAGGAATGGGGGGAATAGGTAAGACTGAATTGGCAATACAGTATGCTCTGAGAAACCAAGAGGAATATTCAGGGGGTTTATGTTGGTTAGATTGTCGAAGCGGTGATTTAGGAACTCAAATAGTTCTCTATGCGCGATCGCACCTGAAGCTTACCATTCCCGAAGACCTAAAAGAGTTAGCCGAACAGGTAAAATACTGTTGGCAAAACTGGCCGACAGGTAAAGTTCTCCTAGTCTACGATGATGCGGGCGATTACCAGTCCGTTGACACCTATCTACCCCCTCCCACGGAAACAAGATTTAAAGTGCTGCTCACCAGTCGTCAAAAGCTCCTAGATGAAAAAAATCGTCTAGATTTAGATGTACTGAGTCCAGAAACCGCCTTAAAATTACTGCAAGCCCTAGTCAAGAATGGTCGTATTGAAGCCCAAGAAGAAAAAGCAAAGGCCTTGTGCGCTTGGTTGGGATATTTACCCTTGGCAATAGAATTAGTCGGGAGTTACCTACAACTAGATCCATTGCTCAGTGTGACCAAAGCCCAGGAACAACTCAAGGAAAGCTCCTTGAATGCCCCTTTATTAGAAGATCAGGGATTTTCTGGATCGGTGGCTCAAAAAGGAGTAGCTGCCGCCTTTGAGTTATCTTGGGAAAAGTTGTCCCCCACAGCCCAAGAGATGGGTTGCCGCCTAAGCCTTTTTGCTCCCGCACCGATTGACTGGTCATGGGTAGAACAGTGTTACCCAAGTCATGAGATATATGATATGGCCACCGTAGTTGATATGAAACAAAATGTAGATAGAAAGGAAGAATATCAAGAGTTCAAGATATCAGTACATCAGTATCTTAATGATATCAATGAACAAGAGGTGAGTCTGAGGGAAGTAGATCAAGAAATAGAGAAATGGATAAAACAGTGGCACAGAGATAAGCAGAATAGGGAAAAAATTAGGAATATTGAGCTATTCGGCAGAAATCTAATCCAAGTTAGCCAAGATGATCAGAAGTATCGCTTACACCCTCTAATCAGGGAGTTTTTCGTCCTCAAACTGCAAGAAAGCTTAGAAAATATTGACGACTGGAAACAGGATCTCTGTCGGGTTATGGTAGAAATTGCCAAACAGATTCCAAGCACTGTTACCTTAGAAGTGATTGAGTCCACAACTTCCTACATTCCCCATTTAAGAGAATTAGGGGAGAATTTGACGGAATGGATAGAGGATGAGGATTTAATCCTGCCTTTTGTAGGATTGGGAAGAATTTATGAAGGTCAGAGCCAGTTTACCGAAGCGGAGAAATGGTATAAACAATCGGTTAAGGTGGCACGCGATCGTCTAGGGGACTCGCGGAGCGAGTTGCGTCTAGGGGAAAGACACCCCGATGTCGCCACCTCCTACAACAACCTCGCCGGGCTGTACGAGTCGATGGGGAGGTACGAGGAGGCTTTACCCCTCTACCAGCAAGCCTTGGAGATTTTGTTAGAGCAGCTAGGGGAAAGACACCCCGATGTCGCCTCCTCCTACAACAACCTC